>NZ_CP108474.1:7830719-8433082 GCF_036226445.1 Streptomyces sp. NBC_01255 | reverse complement strand
GGCTGGAGTACTAGGTAGGCCCAAAACAAGGCCAACTCCTAGCGGTGATTCCAGGGTCGTAGCATCCGACGCGCCCAACCCTGGTCCAGACCACTCCTTGCATCCGCAGCGGTCGCCTTCGGACATCCCGACGTGCGGATGGGTACACGTACTCACCCGCGCAGCCGTTTCCGAAATGAATCAACCACCGATCGGCACGCCCATCCCCTGCGGCGAGTTCGTGAGACCACCTGACTGACAGCACTTCTCCAAGAACGGCGGGGACGGCTCACGGCAGGCGGGCCAGAATGCCTCATCTGGGTGACTCAAGCAGTGTCCATTCGGGGGCATGTCGGATGATCGGCAATATGAATCCAATATCTTCACCGCGCCTTGCATTGCCGAGCGTCTATTCATTCCCACCTCCGCCCCTGACTCATTGTCGGGGCGCGTAATTTTTCTGCGTAATATTCAGCGGGCAAGAAACCCTTCCGGGCGATCGATAGAGCCCGGTACGCCATGGCCCCCCACAGAAATTGGCCTCTCGATGAAGCTGAAAATCTTTCAAGTGGCTCAGCATCGCACTCTGTCCGGCTGGTTGGCCTCGGCCGTCGCCGTAACGGTTTCCACTGTGATGGTCGCCGTAACGCCGACGCAGGCATTGGCCATTGCGACACCCGTACCTCTCGGCACCACCGCCAGCTACTCCGTTCTGGCTGGTCAGGGAGTCACCAACACCGGCCCCTCGGTGATCGACCACGACCTCGGGACGCACCCGAACCCGGCCATCACGGGATTCCCGCCCGGCCTGGTGCTCGGTGCCGTGCACCCTGCGGACGCTCATGCCCTTCAGGCCAAGAGCGATCTGGTCGTGGCGTACAACCAGGCAGCCGGCCAGGCCCAGGACTTCGCGCTTCCGGCAGGAATCGGCGGGGGCCAGGAGCTGCTTCCGGGCGTCCACACGGCCACATCGGGTGTCGGGCTCACCGGTGATCTGGTCCTGAACGCCGGGGGAAACCCCAACGCGGTCTGGGTGTTCCAGATCCCTGAGGCCCTGACGACGGCGTCCAGCAGCCGGATCCTGCTCACGAACGGCGCCTCGCCGTGCAACGTGTACTGGCAGATCGGGAGCTCGGCGACGCTCGGCACCACTTCTACCTTCATCGGCACCATCATGGCTCTGACCTCGATCTTCGCGAACCAGGGGGCGAGCGTCGAGGGCCGGGCGCTGGCCCGTAACGGCGAGGTGACGCTCAACAACAACAGGATCTTCCTCGGCGGCTGCGCCACCGGTGGAACGACGACCGGCACGACCACCGGAGCGACTGCAGGAACGACCACCGGCACCACGACCGGGGCGACGACGGGCACGACCCTGGGCCTCATCGGCGGCAGCCTCATCGGCGGACCGAGCGTCGGCCTCGTGAGCGGCGGCACCTCGGGGAACATCTCCGGAAACACCTCCGGAAACACCGCGGGCAACACCGCCGGGAACACCACGGGCGGAGACACGTCGGGCATCACCGCCGGGAACACGACCGGAGCCGTCACCGGCGGTAACGGCGGCAAGCCGGACAACGGCGGACCGGGTCACGGCGGACCGGACCACGGCAAGCCGGACAACGGCGGACCGGGTCACGGCGGACCGGACCACGGCAAGCCGGACAACGGCGCGCCGGGTCACGGGCACGACGAAGGATCCGGTAAGCCGGGCCACGGCCACGACGGCCACGGTCAGAAGCCGGACGGGCACTACGGCTACGGCAACAAGCCCGCGGGCCCCGACAGTCACGAGAACCACGAGGGCTAGGCAGCAGCCTGCACGAAGCCCGTTCATCGGATGACGGCCCGCGGCGGAATCCTCACCGAATCCGCCGCGCGCCGTAGGCCGTCGGTGAAAGTCGCAGCGACCTCAGGCGCGAGCAACACATACGAGAAAGACAGGGTGGGCCGTGTCGAGCGGAATTGAATCAGCGGCCGTGAAGGAACTCCAGCAGTCCGATTCTGATCCGGTCTCCCCGCCATGTCCTGACGGAGCGGGCACGCCGGACGGGTCGGCCAGGGGCACCCGTGCCCTGAAGGCGGGGCTGTACACCGCCGTAGTCCTGTGTCTGATGACCACCCTGGTCCATGTCGTCATGGTGTTCCTGCACGTGGCTCCCTCCAACCCCGTGTCGAAGCGGTACAGCACACAGGTCAACGGCTGGGTGTACCCACTCTTCGAACAGAATTGGCGGCTGTTCGCCCCGGACCCCGACTCCTTCAACCGGCAAGTCCTGGCGAGAACCGCACACACCGACTCCAACGGATCGGTGCGCGTGAGTCCCTGGTTCGATCTCGCCGCCGTGGATAATTCTGCGGTCGAACACAACGCATTTCCGAGCCACACGGCTCAGAACCTCTTGCGCCGCGCCTGGAGCTCCTATGTCGAAACGCATGGAGGAAGCGACACGGCGCGCTCGGAGCGGGCCGTAATGCTGCAGAAGTATCTGAGTAACATCGCCACGGACCGCGTCGCCGCCCACAACGACGGCGGAACTTTCGAATTCATTCAGCTCCGGGTCATCACGATGCCCATCGCCGCGCCCGGCACACCCGTCGGGAGCCCCCCGCCGGCGCCCACCGAGAACCGACTCCTGCCCTGGTGGAAGGTGACCCCCCATGGGAAATGAGCAGATCCCCCAGCTCCCCCCCACGGAAGCCACACCACACCGGCCCGCCGGCCACGAGGCTTCGCTCGCCGGCACGGCCCGCCGGTGGCTTGTCGACCGGATCGGCGCCCTGTGGGCACTTCTCACCGACCGGCCGGTGTCGCTGTACGCCGCCTCGGTTCTGCGCATCGGCTACGGGCTGCTCTACCTGGTCTTTCTGCTCCGCGAATTCCCGCACCGTGCCGAGATCTGGGGCCCCGACTCGCCCTGGACCCCCGCGCTGGCAGCACAGCTCTTCGACCAGACGGGCTGGAACAGCTTCCTGATCCTGTCCGACAGCCGCGCCTACTTCGAGCTCTGCTACGTGCTGGCTCTCGTCACGTCCACGCTCTTCACGCTGGGCTGGCGGACCCGGGCCATGTCCGTCCTCTTCGCCGTCGTGGTCACCTCGTTCCATGCACGAGCGATCTTCATGACGGACGGCGGCGACAACCTGGTCCTGCTGATGTCCCTGTACCTCGTCCTCACCGCCTGCGGTCGCCGCTGGTCCCTGGACGCACGCCGCGACCGGCTCAGGGCGGCACGTGCGGGCGACACGCCGGAGCCGGTGAGGAGTTTCTACGCGCAGCAACTCCGGGACCTGCGCGTCACCCTGACCACGGTGGTGCACAACTGCGCCATGTTCGTCATCGCGGTACAGGTCTGCTTCCTCTACGGATCAGCCGGCCTGTACAAGATCCAGGGCCTCACCTGGGGCGGCGGCACCGCTCTCCACTACGCGCTGAACCTCGAACTCTTCCAGCCCTGGCCCGCGCTCTCCCATCTCGTCGACGGGTACCCGATGGTGATCGCGATCACCGGCTACGTGACGGTGCTCCTGCAGGTCGCCTTCCCGTTCGTGCTCTTCGGCAGGCTCAAGTATCCCGTTCTGACCGTCCTGCTCGGCATGCACATCGGTATCGCCGTACTCATGGGGCTGCCCCTCTTCTCCGGCGCGATGATCGTTGCGGACGCCGTGTTCCTGCCCGACCGCTTCTACAGGTTCCTGCCTCACCTGTGCCGACGCGCAGCGCGGCGGACAGGCCTGTACCGGCCGGCACCCCGGCAAGCGGCAGGGCCCGGATCCGTACCCTCGCAAGGCAGGACCGGCGTACCCGACCCGAAGCATCGAGCCACTTCGACAGGGCAGATGGACACCGCGCTCGCTACCGCGCCCACGTCCGACCCGGGCTGAGAGACAGCGGGCCGAGCTGCGCGCTGCACATCAGCCCAGCGGGCAGTCTTCCCCGGCATCCAGGACCCGAGCGAGGGAGACAGGACGCGGGAGCCCGTGCCCGGCTACCACGGCGCTCGGCGTGGGAGGCCGGCTGCAAGCCGGAGTTCGCGAACCCCGAGCACCGCTGACCGGACGTCCGGGGCCCTGGAGGGCGAACCGGCCACCCCCGTTTTGGATTGTCGGAGGATCATCAATACGATCCGGCGATGATCACGAGAAAACGGCTGGCGACCGGGGCGTTCGCGCTGCTCGCCGCCCTGACCGCCGCGCTCCTGCCGACGAGCGCGGCCGCCGACGAGCCGGTGGCGAAGGAATCCCCCAAGGTCGAGCTGGTCCTCGACGTCAGCGGGTCCATGCGGGCCAAGGACATCGACGGCAAGTCCCGCATGTCCGCCGCCAAGCAGGCCTTCAACGAAGTCCTCGACGCGGTGCCCGAGGAGGTCCGGCTCGGCATCCGCACGCTCGGCGCCGACTACCCCGGTCCCGACCGCAAGCGGGGCTGCAAGGACACCCGGCAGCTCTACCCGGTCGGCCCGCTCGACCGGACCGAGGCCAAGACCGCCGTGGCCACCCTCGCCCCGACCGGCTGGACGCCGATCGGTCCGGCGCTGCTCGGCGCGGCCGAGGACCTGGAGGGCGGCGACGCCACCCGCAGGATCGTGCTCATCACCGACGGCGAGGACACCTGCGCCCCGCTCGACCCCTGCGAGGTCGCCCGGAAGATCGCGGCGAAGGGCATCCACCTCGTCATCGACACGCTGGGCCTCGTGCCGGACGCCAAGACGCGGCAGCAGCTCACCTGTATCGCGGAGGCGACCGGAGGCACGTATACCTCGGTCCACCGCACCGACGAACTCTCGCGCCGCGTGAAGCAGTTGGTCGACCGCGCCGCCGACCCGGTCGTCACCCCCGTGGGGACGAAGGGTGCCGCGCGGTGCGTCGACGCTCCGCAGCTCAAGGCCGGCCTGTACACCGACCGCGAGACCTTCGGCGAGCACCGCTGGTACCGGGTGGACCTGCTGCCCGGCCAGGAACTGCGCGCCTCCGTCAGCGTGTCGGCCGACCGGGCCGTCAACAACGACTACGGCGTGCTGCTGCGCGCGGTCACCCTCCACGGCCGGGAGATCGTCCGCGGCTCCGAGGCGGGCGACGGGCGTACGGACGTGATATCGACCGGCCTCCGCTACCCGAAGCCGGACCTCGACGACGAGCCGGGGGACGCCAAGCCGGCCGCCGAGACCGTCTGTCTCCAGGTCAGCAACTCCTTCTCCGCTCCCCCGTCGGTCGCGACGACGCCGGGCATGCCGATCGAGCTGACGGTGGACGTCGTCGACGGGCCGTCGGCCGCGTCGGACGTGGCCGCCTTCGGTCTCGGGCGCGGCTGGTGGCTGCTCGGCGTGCTCGTGCTCGCCGGTTTCCTGGCCGGTCTGCTCTGGGGCTGGGTGTCCCGCTGGCGCGTCGCTGTCTGGAGGACCAACTGATGCGTACCGTACGCATGCTCGCCACGGCCGCCCTCGCGGGCGCCGCGCTTCTGGGGCTCGCGGCGCCGGGCGCGACGGCCGATTCCCCCACCCCCACGGCGGACCCGGGCGCGAGTGCCGGTCCGACGGAGGCCGGGACCACGTTCCGTACGGCCGCGAGGTTCCTCCCGGGGCAGCAGGCCACCGCGCAGGCCGCCACGGGTGACTACCTGTACTGGGTGTTCCCGGCGGACGCCGGGCAGCGGCCGACGGTGAACGCCACGGTCACGCTCCCCGACGCGGCGCTGCGGCACGGGCCCACCACCTGGCGGGTCGACGTGTACGACGGGCTGCGGCGGCGTCAGCCGTGCATGTACGGGACCCAGTCCCGTACGGCGGCCAAGGACACCGCGTCGGTGGAGCTCGCCTGTGTGCTGCGGCCGGTCCGCGCCTCTGCGGACGCCTGGGCGAACGACCCGCTGCCCGGCAGCTACTACGTCCGGCTGACCGTCACCGGGCTGCCGGACGAGGACCTCGGCCAGCCGTTCACGGCCCGAATCGGGGTGACCACCCTGGACAAGGGCGGCGCCTACGCCACGGACGGCTCGCTCGCCGCGCCGCTCGTGCCGGGGGCGACGACCGCCGACCAGGCGGAGGCGGACGCCGACGCGGGCCGGCCTTCCGCCGTGGAGGCGGCGGCCCCGGAGGACGGCTGGTCCTCGGGCTGGTGGTCCGACCGCTGGATCTGGACGGTGGCGGGCGGCGTCCTCGCGGCGCTCGCGGGCGTCGGCGGTTACGCGCTGACGCGTGGCGCGGGCCGCGCGCCCCGGGTCCCGCCGGCCGTCTGAGCCACCCCGCTCGTACGGCAGAAGGCCCCCACCGCCCTGGCGCGGTGGGGGCCTTCGTGCACTCCGGCATGTCAGGGGTGCCGGTGGGCGGGGAAGCCGTGGGCGCGGGCTCCCGTGACGACGGCGACGACGGGGACCAGCAGGAGCAGGACGCTCCAGGGGAGCGCCGCCGCGCCGAAGCCGCCGAGGAGGAGGCCGCCCGCCATGCCACCGGCCGCCATGGCCGCGTTCCAGAGGCTGACCAGCATCGTCTGGGCGGTGTCGGCGGCGTCCCCGCCCGCGTCGGCGACGGCCGTCTGGAGCAGCGTCGGCGCACCGCCCCAGCCCAGGCCCCACAGCCCGGCGGCCACCAGGACGAGCGCGGTGCTCCCTGCCGGTACGGCGAGGGCGGCGACGCCGACGGCGACGAGGACCGTACCGGCGAGGGTCAGGGTCCTGAGCCTGCGGTCGATGTACCGCCCGGTGATCCAGATCCCGGCCAGCGAGGCCAGGCCGAACACGAGCAGGACGAGCCCGGTGGAGCCGGTCAGGCCGAGGTGGCCGAGGTAGGCGGCGACGTAGGTGTAGAGGACGGTGTGGGCGAGGACGAGGGCGAAGGTGACGGCGAGGACCGGCAGGACCCCGGGGACCTTCAGCGTCCGGGCGACCGGGGCCCGCCCGCCGCGCTGTTCGCCCGGCAGGTCGGGGACGGCGAGGGCGATCCAGCCGAGGAGCACGACGGCGATGACGGTCATGGCGGTGAAGGCGGTTCGCCAGCCGGCGGCGGCGCCGAGGAAGGTGCCCGCCGGGACGCCGAGCGAGAGCGCGAGCGGGATGCCGGTCATGGCGACGGCGACGGCCCGGCCCTGGAGGTGCGGCGGGGCGAGGCGGCGCGCGTAACCGGCGAGCAGGGCCCAGGCCACGCCCGCGGCGACCCCGGCGAGGAAGCGGGCGCCCATGGTGAGGACGTACGACGAGGAGACGGCGGTGACCGTGTTGGCGGCGGCGAATCCCGCGACCGAGGTGAGCAGCAGGCGCTTGCGGCGCCAGCCGGCGGTGCGGGCGGCGAGGGGGACGGCGGTGAGGGCGGTGCCGAGCGCGTAAACGGTGACCGACTGGCCGGCGGCGGCCTCGCCGACGCCCAGGTCGGCGCTCATGCCGGGCAGGACGCCGGCGGGGAGAGTCTCGGTGAGGCTGGTGACGAAGACGGCGGTGGCGAGTGCGAGCAGCGCGGCGAGGGGCAGTCGGCCGGCGGGCTTCGCAGGGGTGGGCATGGCGGGAGTGGTCGTGGCGGAACCGGCCGCCACTGTCGTGTGGTTGCTCATGGACCTATGCTCGAACCCTCACATTGATGTGAAGGTCAAGCGAGTCCCGGGAGGGAGCGTCCCATGCGGATCGGGGAGCTGTCGGAGCGCACCGGCACACCGCGCAGGCTGCTGCGCTACTACGAGGAGCAGGGCCTCATCGTCGCGGACCGGCAGCCGAACGGCTACCGCGTCTACGACGAGTCGAACCTGGACCGGGTCGCGCAGATCCGGGGGCTCCTCGACGCCGGGCTGCCGACCCGGCTCATCAAGCAGATCCTGCCGTGCCTGAACAAGCCGAGGATCATCCACTTCCCGGACGCCACGCCGGAGATGCTGGCGACCCTTGAGGAGGAGCGGGACCGGATGACCGAGCGGATCCGGTGCCTCACCCGGAACCGGGACGCGGTGGCGGAGTATCTGGACGCCGTACGGGAGAAGTTGGCGGCCGGGGCGGCGTAGAGCCGCTCCGGCGGTGCGACGTGCTCTCACTCCATGCGGCGGGAGCCTTCCAGGACCGCCTGCCGGATGCGGTGGTAGGTGCCGCACCGGCAGATGTTGCGGATCGTGTCGAGGTCGGCCTCGGTGATCTCCCGCCCGGCCTCCCGCGCCCTGCGGACCGTCGCCACCGCCGCCATGATCTGGCCCGGCTGGCAGAAGCCGCACTGGGCGACGTCGAGGTCGAGCCAGGCCTCCTGCATGGGATGGAGGTCGGCGCCCACGGTGTCCGGGAGCCCCTCGATCGTGGTGATCTCGTCGGTCGGGGCGAGGTCGTCGACGGGCACGGCGCAGGGCGTGAACGCCTTGCCGTTGAGGTGGCTCGTACAGGCCCGGCAGACGCCGACCCCGCAGCCGTACTTGGGGCCGGTGACGCCGAGGACGTCCCTGAGGACCCAGAGGAGCCGGACGTCGCCCTCGACGTCGGCGGTGACGGCCTTGCCGTTCAGGATGAAGGTGTGCTGCGGCACGGGGACTCCAGCTCTCAGATGGTGCGGTCGCGGCCGTCGGTGGGCGAGGCCGGGACGGGCGGGACGGTCGGCAGGGGGGTGAAGGCGAGCGGCTCGGCGTGGTTGACGGGGAAGACCGTCGGCATCGTGCCGGTGGCCCGCCCGTAGGCGCAGGCGACGGCGGCCATGGCGCCGGCCACCGCGAGCTCCCCCGCCCCGCCCGGCTTCTCGCCGTTCGACGGCATCACGATGATCTCCAGCTCGGGCGGGGTGTTCCACTGCCGGGTGTAGAAGTACTGGTCCCAGCTGCCTTCGAGGAAGTGTCCGTCGCGCAGGTGGAGTCCGGACGTGAGGGTGATGGCGATGCCGTCGGCGATGCCGCCCATCATCTGGGCTTCCAGACCGCGCGGGTTGACGGCGAGACCGACGTCGACGGCACACACGACCTTGGTGACGCGCGGTCCCGTGTACGCGTTGGGGACCTTCCGTCCGCTGGTCTCGGGGCGGCAGTCGATCTCGGCGAGGACGGCGACGTGCGAGTGGTACTCGGTGTGGACCGCGATGCCCTGGGCCGTACCGGGCGCCATCGTCCGGCCCCACTCCCCCGCCGCGGCGACCTTGTCGAGGACGGCGCGCGCCCTCGGGTCCTTCATGAGCCCGCGTCGCATCGCGTACGCGTCCTTGCCCATGCGGCGGGCCAGCTCGTCCATGACGAGTTCCTGGGCGCAGCGCACGTTGGGCGAGTAGATGCCGCGCATGGAACCGGTGTTGAAGCCCTTGTCGGTCTCGGAGAGCAGCTGGGTGGTGACGCCGAGGTGGTAGGGGCTCACCTGGGTGAGCTGGAACATCGTCTCGGAGAAGGCGAGGTCGGCGACGGGGAGCCGGGCCACCTCGGCGGTGAGGAGCTCGCCGATGCCGTGCCCGAAGTCGGTGGCCACGGAGGTGTGGCGCTGCTCGTACGTGAGGACCTCGCCCAGCGAGTACGTGGCGCGGACCCGCGAGGTGGACATCGGGTGCGTACGGCCCTGGCGGAAGTCGTCGGTGCGGTGCCACATGAGCTTGACGGGCTTGCCGAGGGCGCGGGAGACCTCGGCGGCCTCGTGGGCCGCGTCGTGGAAGAGCTTGCGGCCGAAGGACCCGCCGCCCTCGGTGACGTGGACGCGGACGGCCGTGGGCGGCAGGCCGAGCTTGAGCGCGATCTGTTCCTGGGCGACGATCGGGGCCTTGAGCGAGGCCCAGATCTCCGCGGAGTCCTCCCGTACGTCCGCGATGGCGCAGTTCGTCTCCACGGCGGCGTTGCTGGAGAAGTGGAAGGTGAAGCGGGCGTCGACCGCCTTGGTGAGCAGCGGCAGCGGGGGGACCACCAGGGGGAGTTCGGCCCGGCGGAGCTTGGCCAGGACGGTGGCGTCGGAGGCGCCCTCGGCGGTTCCGGGACCCCAGTCGACGTCGAGGGCCCGGACGGCGTCGACGCACTGGCCGAAGGTGCGGCCACGGACGGCGACGCCGGTGGAGACGGTGACGACGTCGGTGATGCCGGGCATGGCGCGGACCACGGCGAGGTTGGCCACGGAGCGGACGGTGCCGTTGATGGTGGGCGGGCGGCAGATCATCGTGGGCAGGGCGTCCGGGACCTGGAGGTCCATGGCGAACTTCTTGCGGCCGGTGACGGCGTCGAGGGCGTCCAGCCTGCGCTGCGCGGTGCCGATGACGCGGAAGTCGGCGCGGTCCTTGAGCTCCACCTCCACCGCCGTGTCGGTGAGGGCGGCGGCCTTCGTGGCGAGTTCGCCGTAGTGGAGGACCGCTCCGGCCGGGGAGACCACGGCGCCGAGCTTCGTCGTGAGGGTCTCGACGGCGTCGCCGAGGACGAGGGCGGCGGCGCGCAGCAGGCGGCCGCGGGCGACGGCGGCGGCGACCCGGATGGGGGTGTAGGTGGAGTAGGTGGTGTTGGAGCCGCCGGTCAGCTGGTTGAAGAGGAGCTCGGGCCGGGCGTCGGCGAGGGTGACCTTCACCTTGTCCAGGGGCAGGTCGAGTTCCTCCGCGACGATCATGGCGCTGGAGGTGGTGACGCCCTGGCCGACCTCGGCGCGGGGCAGGGCGAAGTGGGCCGTGCCGTCGCTGTCGATGCGGATGGTGATGAGGTTGCTGGTCGGCAGGGCCGCGAGCGTCAGCAGGTCGTTGAGGTCGAGGAGTTCCGCGGGGCCGGGCAGCGAGGGGATGAGCGCCGGGGCCGCGGCGGCGGCCTGCCGGGTCACGAGGGCCTCGGCGCCGAGCTGCGCGGCGACGGTGAGGGTGGGGGCGGCCAGGACGTACCCGAGGAATCGGCGCCGCCCCATGCCGGCCGGCCGGCCGTCGGCGGGGGTCGCGGCCGGGTCCGTGGCGTGGTCCGCGGAGGGCGCGCCTCCGTCCCCGGTGCCGCTCGTGTACTCGTCCCGCCCGGGGTGCCGCCGCGCCATTCGGTGTGCCTTTCGACAGGGGTCCCGGTCCTGTGCCGCCGGAACTACTCAGATGCGATGATCATCGCTCATCTGGAGCCCTTCCGGGGAGGGTTCGGTCCGCGGGACTCCCCCGTCACCACACCTCCCCAGCCTGGTCGAGACGGCCCGTCCTGCGCGGGAGCCGGACCCCGAGGAGAGCGCGCCCCAGGCCTTCCTGCCGGCCCGTACGCCGCGCGACTGAACCCGGCCGCCGCAGGAGCGGAGCTGCGCCCCGGAGACCCGGGCGCGCTGGCCGCCGCCCGCGATGAGGGCGTTCACGGAGGCCATCGGGTCGCCGCCCGCCGACCGGACGAGCAGGGCGCCGAGCACCACGGGGCCGAGGGCCACCGCGAGGGCGGTGCCGGTGGCGGTGACGTGCTGGAGGGGGCGGGGGCGCCCGGCGTCGGAGGTCATGCCCCTATTCCAGCGGTGGGCGGCGCGCGGCGTATCGGTCGGCGTACTCAGCCGGGCGGCGCGGCCTACTCACCTGATGCCCAGCCGATCACGGGGGGACTCCAGGGGCTCCCGCTCGGACACTTCTTCGGAGATCCTCGGGGAATCGAACACCCCGGGCGTCCCCGGGCCGGAGCGGGGAGGCGCGACCGCCGTGACGAGCGAGATGAGCGAGACGGCTGTGACCGGCGAAGTGGACGGGGATACCGAGAACCCTGCGGCACCGGGCACAGCCCCTGCCGTTCTCGTCGTCCAGCACGAGGAGGACGCGGGCCCCGGTCTCGTCGGGGACCGTCTCGTACGGGCCGGCCTCCGCCTCGACGTGGTGCGCGCCTGGCTGGGCGAGCCCCTCCCGGACGACCTGGGCGGCCACGCGGGGCTCCTCGTCCTCGGCGGGTCCGTCGGCTGCCGGGACGACGAGTCCGCCCCGTGGCTGCCCCGCGTCCGTACGCTCGTCCGCGAGGCGGTCGCCGGCGAGGTGCCGCTGCTCGGGATATGTCTGGGCGGCCAGCTCGTGGCCGACGCCCTGGGCGGTTCCGTCGTGGCCCGGACCGGGGGGCCCGAACTGGGCGCCGTGCCGCTGCGGCGGCTTGCCGCGGCCGATGAGGATCCCGTACTAGGCGGGGTACCGGAGGGCGCGCCGGCGGCGCAGTGGCACTGGGACGAGGTGGGCCGGCTGCCGGCAGGCGCCGTCCCGCTGCTGACGGGTGACGACTGCCCGTACCAGGCGTTCCGGGTGGGGCGTGCGGGCTGGGGGCTCCAGTTCCATCCGGAGGCGGGGTCCGGCACGGTCGCGCTGTGGGCGGAGGCCGACGACGCGCAGGTCCGCGCGGACGGCGGCGACCCGGCGGCCGTGGTGGCCTCGGTACGGGAGGCGGAGCCGGAACTCCGTACGGTCTGGGGCGCGGTGTCCGAGGCATGGGGCGCGGTCGTGCGGGCTCACTCCGGAGCGCGCACCGCCCGGACGTGATCAGGGCCGGTCGACGAGGGCGAGGAAGAGGAGAGAGAGGAGGACGACGGCGGTGGGGGCGAGGGGCAGGGTGGCGACGGTGGCGACGGCCGGTGCGATCCAGGCGCGCGGAGCGCGGTCGGCGGCGGGGGCGGGCGGGGCGGCGGCGGGGCGGTCGGGCATGGTGGCATTCCACCGGACTCGCGGACACGGCACATGAGTGCGGATACTCGCCTCCGGGTTGGGTGCGCGACGGGCGCGTCCGCTTGGCGGGACCGTGACCGTGGGGTTGTGTGGCGGTCGACCGTACCGCCACCGCACGACAGCGAAGGAGCTCCGCCGCCATGGCCGACTACCGGATCGAAACCGTCCGCACCGGGTACCGGAACTGGACCGCCCGCAACGACCGGGGGGCGGAGGTCCGGATGGCCGCCGCCGACGACGCGGACGCGCAGCCCTCGTTCACCCCGGTCGAGTTGCTGCTCGCGGCGATGGGCGGCTGCGGCGGCCTGGTCGTGGACCGGACCGCGCGCGCCGTGGACCACGACGACCTGCGGATCGTGGTGGAGTCCGTCTCGGGCCCGGAGGACGACGGCCGGGTGGGCCGGATCAGGGTCAGCTACGAGTTCGAGCTGCCGGACAACAACCCGAAGGCGGATGAGGTGTTCGCCCGGGCGGTGCGGCTGACGCACGAGAAGTTCTGCACGGTGAGCCGCACCGTGGAGCACGGCGCACGGGTCGAGGCGATCCTGCCGGACGGCACTGTCGGCTTCGAAGGCTGACGGAACACTAGACAGCACGAGACAGCACGAGACACAGCAGACGCTCAGTCGTTCGGCATGACTGACCGGTGACCACACGCCGAACCAGTGCTCGGCTCCGTACTCCTCGAACCGCTCCGCCTCGACGAACCCCGGCTTCACCGCGAGGCGCATGCGCGGTCGTCGGCCGCACCTAGCCCACCGTGATGTGGGCGAGGGCCCAGGAGGTGTGGTCGAAGGACGTCCTGGCGTTGGCGTCCGTCACCTCCAGGCGCAGGACGCGGACCCCGCGTACGTCCACGTCCACCGGTACGGGGCCGGTGGCGGCCGTCAGGGTGGGGGTGGCGAGGAGGACGCGGTCGTCGCCGTACACGGTGGCGCGGGTCGCGCCCGTGGAGCTCTGGCGCGCCGAGAAGTCGTCGATGCCGACGAGTGCGGTGAAGCGCTGTGCCGCGCCGCCGAGGTGGAACGACACGTCGCTGTACGCGTGGACTCCGAGGCCCTTGGGGTACGTGGTGCCGCCGAAGGCGATCGGGGTGCCGTCGCCGGCCCCGTTCTTGCCGTTGGAGCTGTCGCGCTCGACCGGGCCCCAGCCGTTGACGGCGCGGATCCAGGGCAGGTCCGAGAGGTAGCCGTCCCGGGTGGGCGCCGGGGGCGGGGTGGTGACGACACCGTCGTCGGCGTACCGCACGGGGCCGCCGGGCGCGAGGGCGGTGCCCTCGGCGGTCAGCGTCCACGGGGTGGCGGCGGGGGCGCCGGCGGGCGGGGTGACCTGCCAGCTGGTGGCGAGCCGGGCACCGGGGGCGAGCTGCGTCGCCGCGGTGGCCGTGGTGGCCCGTACGGTCCAGCCCGCGGGGGCGCGCAGCGTGACGGCGGCCGAGTTCCAGGCTCGCGCGGAGCCGTTGGCGAGAGTTGCGGTGACGCTGAACGGCTGCCCTGGTACGGCGAGTTGAGGGACGGCCAGGGTCGTCCCGAAGTCGGCGCGGGGGTAGGTGTCCTGCCAGGAGGAACGCATCAGCGCGACGAGTTCGGCGACCCGGGCGGGGTACCGGGCCGCGAGGTCGGAGGTCTCGCCGAGGTCGGTGGCGAGGTCGTACAGCTCCACCTGCCACTGGTCGTCGGGCAGGGCGTGGTCGCGGACGGGAGCGAAGCGCACGGCCTTCCACCGGTCCTTGCGGAGCGCCTCCGCGAGCCAGGTGGACCGCTTCTTGTCCTGGGCGTCGGCGCGGCTCGTGACGCCGCGCTCGTCGCGGAACCAGTAGAGGTGGTCGTGGTGGGCGGCGCTCCCGCCGCCGGCGAGGAGGGGCGCGGCCGAGAGGCCGTCGACGTCGGAGGGGGCGGGGGCGCCGCCGAGTTCGGCGAGGGTGGGGAGGAGGTCGGTGAGCGGGGTGGGGCGGTCGCTCGTGCCGGGCAGGACGCGGCCGGGGCCCCAGGCGATGAGGGGAACCCGTACACCACCTTCGTACAGATTGCGCTTGTAGCCGCGCAGCGGCCCGTTGGCGTCGAACAGATCGGGGTTGACGCCGCCCTCCTCGTGGGGCCCGTTGTCGCTGGTGACGAGGAGGACGGTGTCGTCCGCGAGTCCGAGGGCGCGCAGCCGGTCGACGATGTCGCCGACGAGGGAGTCGAAGAGGCTCACCTGCGCGGCATGGCCCTTGTTGGCGGCGGTCCAGGTGCGGGAGGCGTAGGCGCCGGTGTCGGGGATGTCGCTGGGAGCGTGCGGCACGGTCGGGGTGAGCAGGAGGAGGAACGGTTCGGCGGCATGGCGGTCGAGGAAGTCGAGGGCCCGCTGCCGCAGCAGGTCGGGCGCGTAGGTGCCCTTGGCGCCGCCCGCGTTCCCGGGGACGGGCTCCTTCGCGCCGTTGTGCCAGAGGTACTCGGGGTAGTACTGGTGCGCGTGGCCGTGGTCGATGTAGCCGTGGAACTCCTCGAAGCCGCGGGCGTTGGGATGGCTGTCCTGGCCGGCGCTCTCCGGCCCGAAGCCCCACTTGCCGATCACGCCGGTGCGGTAGCCGCGGGCCCTGAGCACCTGGGCGAAGGTGGTGTCGGCGGCGGTGAGGGAGCCCTGGGCACCGGACGGGTTGGCGCGTACGGTCGCGTGCCCGGTGTGCAGTCCGGTGAGGAGGGAGCAGCGGGAGGGGGCGCAGACGGCAGCCGTCGAGTACGCGTCCGTGAACCTCAGTCCGTCGGCGGCGAGTCCGTCGATGCGCGGGGTGGAAATGAGCTTCTGCCCGTACGCGCCGAGCTCGCCGTGACCGAGGTCGTCGGCGAGCACGACGATCAGGTTCGGCGGGCGGGTGGTGTCCTCGGGCACGGCGGCCGCGGCCGGTCCCGCCGCGGCACCGACTGCGCCGGTCACGGGCAGCGCGCCGAGCCCCAGCGAGACGGCGGACCCGGCGAGGAAACGACGGCGGCTGGACATGGAGGGTCTCCTCAGGCAGGGCGGTGGGGCGCGGCTGACGACGCTTCAGGGGAGGCCCCGGGTGCTCGTCGTGCGGCTCCCGGGCCACTGCCGATCATCGACGCGCCCGCCCCGCCGGACCATGCACAGCGCATGAAGAACGTGTGACACGCGTCAGGCGAGGTTCGCCCCCCACGGTTCCGACGAGGCGGTGTCCCACGAGGTTGCTCGT
Organism: Streptomyces sp. NBC_01255; assembly: GCF_036226445.1. NCBI lineage: Bacteria > Bacillati > Actinomycetota > Actinomycetes > Kitasatosporales > Streptomycetaceae > Streptomyces > Streptomyces sp. NBC_01255. Next base: position 8,417,368 of record NZ_CP108474.1, on the reverse strand, counting down.
ACGGCGGCACCCGAGGGTCGGCGCGCCGCCGTCAGCATCGTTGCGCGGGCCCGATGAGCGTGAGCCCCATCTGTGCGGCGAGCCAGTGGGCGTACGGCTCTCTTCTCTGACGGCCGTCGAAGACGGCGCTGCGGACGTGGACGAGGACGGTGTGGTCGTCGGTGGGCTCGTCGAGCTCGCGGGTACGGGTGTGGAAGAGAAGTGTCACTTCGGCGTGCTTGGACTCGCCGTGGAATCCCGCTTCGGGCGCGTCCGGCCATTGCAGTGACCGCCAGTTGATCAAGCCCACATTCGGGCCGATCGTCGCGGTGAAGCCGTCCTCGATACTGCCGACCGGCAGATTCCACGCCTCCCACTCCACCGGCAGTCGTCCCTCGAACGCCGCCTCCTCGGCCGGCAGGCCGCTCGCCGGGACACCGACGACGAAAGGAGGCTGGTCCTCGAACGGCACCCCCTGGAATTCCTCCAGCTCGGACGCCCCGCGGAACCGTCCCCCGGGCATGGCGTTCGCCACCCGCCGCACCTCGGCGACGGAGGAAAACTCCGCATACGCGGAGACGTCGGAGCACTCGCAGCGGCCGAACTCCATGAGACGGCGCGCCGTGCGCAGGGCGAGTGCTGGATCAGGGGTACGGAAGACGGGATAGGCGACGTCGACGGACATCCGATGACTGTGCCACGGCCCGTCATCGCAGGACATCGCATTTTGCAGCACGCTTCCCACGGCGCAGACTCGTCTTAGAGTGTCGGCATGTCACTTAGTCGTCTGGTCCTCTCATCCGGTCGTTCGATCGAGCTCAGCGAGCTGCGGATGTCGTCGACCTATGCGGGGATGCTGGAGGGCTACCCGTGCAAGCGCATCAACGACTTGAAGGTCAGTGGCGTCCAGCGGGAGGCCGAGGCCGCGTTCTCCTTCGCGCCGGTCCATCTCGTCCCGCCCCTCCGCGAGTACCCGGACCGGACCGCAGGCCCCTTCGGCCCCGTCGAGGTGCTGCCTTCCGTGGCTTGCATCGGTGTTTTCGGCTCGACAGCTGTCGCTCCTGATCTCGACCCGGTGCTGCACCGCTCCGTTCTCACCGTGGTCTGGTTCCAATCCGGCCCGGATGTCCCGTCAGGCGAGGACGCTGATCGTGCGCTTCGCGGCATTCGCTGGGAAGAGCTGGCCCAGGACTACGAGCTGTAGCGACGTGTGCTGATCACGGCCGCTCCTTGAGACACCGGACTACGATCTCGCCCATGGAGACCTCCATGGTGCGCCCACAGCCCTTGGCCGTCCTTCCCACCTGTGTGTGGAGCGACGACGAGCGGGACGCGATGCGGCTCGGGCATGTCAGCCGTGCGATGGAGGGCAAGTGGCATGTGGTCTCCGAGGGCGACACCGTCCGGCTGCTGAGGAGCTGGACGGGACACGAGGTCTACCGGGCCGAGTTCGGTCCGGTGGACGCGTCCGAGGGCGGTGGGTGGCGCATCGTCCGGGCCGTGGCTGAGCGAGATCCGGACCGGTACGTGGATTTCGGGGCGGAGTTCGACGCGGTGATGCTGGAACTCGTCCTGCGCACGTATGCCCTGTCCGAGCCGGCACCGGAGCTGCGCACCCTCATGGTCTCCCTCGTCGCCGATGCCACGGGCCGTACCGACGCCCCCTCCACCGCGGTGGAGATGAGTCTCCTCGGCATGCGTACGGATCCGCCGGCGGCAGCTGCACGGTGACGTGCCGGACACCCCGTCAGGGGTGTCCGGCCGCTCAGTCGAGCCAGATCGAGCGAACCCCGCTCAGCGGGTCCTCCGCGATCCGGGGCTCGGTGTCCCAGATCATCGTGGCGCGCTGGTCGGTGGTGTAGCGCGGCCAGTCGGCGCCCGGGTCCTGGTCCGTCACGAAGGCGACCCAGGCCCGGTGCATGGCGTCTGCCAGGCCGCGCGGCGGTGTGGCCCCGGCGACGGGTGCGACGCCTTCGGAGTCGAGGACGTCGAAGGCGAAGGGCAGGTCGAGGCAGTGGAAGGCGATGCCCATGACCGGTGAGCGCCACGCGAACTCGTAGAGCCAGGTGGGCTGTTCCCGCGCGGCGCGGGCGTCGGCGAGGGCGAGGTTCGGGGCGCGGAAGACCGCGTCCGTCATCGCCTGGCCGAAGAGGGCGGCCTCGCCGCCCTTCGCGTACGCCTCGGTGAAGGCATCGGTCCGGGCAGCATCGAGGCCGACGCCCCCGAGCAGGAGCGGCAGCGGGACGCCCTCGGGCGCGGGGACCATCGTGAACTCGTGCTCGGTGAAGCCGAGCATCAGCGGGACGCCGTCGCCCGCGCCGCCCGTCGTCAGCGCCTCCTGCGCGGGTACGGGGATCAGCTCGCCGTCCGCGAAGGGGGCGAGGGCCAGCAGTGGCGGCAGGCCCTCACGGTCCGGGCCCTCCTCGGCCAGCCGGTCCTGGAGCGCGAGCATCTCGTCGTCGCCGAGGTCCCGCAGCGCGGCCGCGGTGGCGGGGACGCCGGTGCGGGAGGTGAGGAGCCGGGCGGCGGCGCGGGCGACCTCGGGGCCGTCGGGGCGCAGGACCGCGCCCGAGACGGAGATCACGCCGCGGAACAGGTCCCGGGCGGACGGAACGGCGAGGAGGGTCTGGACGGCGCCGCCGCCGGCGGACTGTCCGGCGATGGTGACCTTGGCCGGGTCGCCGCCGAAGGCCGCGATGTTGTCGCGGACCCATTCCAGGGCGGCTATCCAGTCCCGTACGCCGCGGTTGTCGGGGGCGTCCTCCAGGTGGAGGAAGCCCTCGATGCCGAGCCGGTAGCCGAGCGAGACGACGATGACGCCGTCGCGGTTGAAGGCGGCGCCGTCGTACCAGGGGCTGGCCGCCGAACCGGCGACGTAGCCGCCGCCGTGGATCCAGACGAGGACGGGCAGCCCTGCCTCCGGGACGGTGTCGGGGGTGAAGACGTTGAGGTTGAGGACGCCTTCGCCCGGGATGGTGGGCTCGGGGATGATCACGACCTCGCCGAAGGGCCGGCGCTGCGCGGTCGGGCCGTACGCGGTGGCGTCGAGCGGCTCCGTCCACGGCTCCGGCGGGACGGGCGCGGCGAACCGCAGGTCGCCCACGGGGGGCTGCGCGTACGGGATGCCCAGGAAGCGGAGGCTGCCGTCGGCACGGCGTTCGCCGCGGACGGGCCCTCGGGCGGTGGTGACGGTCGTGCTCATGCGGTGCTGCTCCTTCTGCGCGGGGGCGACACGGGGCCGGACAAGGAGCGTGTCACCGTCCACTTACACGTGTCAATTCCGATGTCGGCTCCGCCCCTGCCACGGCCTCGCGCCGCGGGAGCAGCAGCGGCGTCGCCAGGAGGAGGACGCCCGCGAGGGCGATCGCCGCCCGGGGGCCGACGAGTCCCGCCAGGACGCCCCACAGGGCGGTCAGGGTCGCGGTGGTGGCCTTGCCGGTGACCGACCAGGCGGTGAGGGTGCGCGCCACCCGGCCGGTCTCCGTCAGGCGGAGCCGGTGGGCGGCGAGCACCGGGTTGAAGACACCGATGCAGGTGATCAGCGCGAGCTCGACGGCCATGACGAGCAGGAGTCCGATGACGCCGGGATGGACGAAGACCAGACCGACCGGCCAGCACACGCGCAGCGCCCCCGAGACGAGGAGGACGCGGTGGCGGCCGAACCGGTCGACGAGTCCGGGTGCCAGGCGTGCGCCGATGAGCCCGCCGACGCACGGGACGGCGAACGCGAGGCCGTACTGCCAGGGCGTGAACCCCAGCGGCCCGAGCATCAGGACGGCGAGCAGCGGTGCGGTGGCCATGATCAGGCCGTTGACCAGGACGGTGTGGAAGAACAGCGGGCGCAGCAGCGGGTGGGCGAGGACGTGGCGCCAGCCTTCGACGAGATCGCCGAAGCGTGCCCCGGACCGCGTCTGCGGCCGCGTCTCCCACCGGATTTCCCGCCGCGTCTCCCGCCGGTTCTCCCGCCGCTTCGCCTGCCGGTTCTCCCGCCGACTACCCCCCTGGCTCTCCCCACCGAGGCTGGGCTCCCGTGGCGCGATCGCCCGGATGCCCGCCGCCGAGAGCAGGTAGCTGACGGCGTCGGCCGCCACGGTGGCGACCGGGCCGAGGAGCGCGATCAGGGCGCCGCCGAGCGGCGGCCCGACGACGGTCGCGGTCCAGGTCGTGGACTCCAGACGGGCCTGGGCGGCGACCATGCCGTCCGGCCTGACCAGCGCCTTCAGGAAGGCGCCGGCCGCCGCGCCGAAGGTGATGTCGGCCGCGGCGACGACGACCGAGACGAGCAGGAGCTGGGCGAGGCCGAGCCGGCCGAGGGCGTACGCGACGGGGACGCTCAGCAGTGCCGCGCACCGGACGAGGTCCATCGCCACCATCACCGACCGCTTGCGGCGGAACTCCACCCACGGCCCGAGCGGGACCGCGACCGCCGCACCCACCGCGGCGCCCACCGCGGCCAGCGAGGCGACCTCGGCGGCACCCTTGTGGAGCACGGTGATCGCGAGCAGCGGGAAGGCGCTGAACGCGAGCCCGGTGCCGAGTGCGCTCGCCGCGTAGGCCGCCCACAGCCATCCGAAGTCGCGCCCCGGCGACGGCCGTCCGCCCGCCATGTCCGTACTCCTCTCCGCGACGCGTCGAACAACCGCGCGTCGGCCCCCGACATCCAAGCGACTCACCGATACCGGGAGCAAACAACCCGATGCCGGGCTGGGCACAACCACCGGTTGTCGGGATAGCGTGAGGAGCGTGGATCTCGAAGCCGTACGCACCTTCCTCGCCGTCCTGGACTCGGGCCGGTTCCGGCAGGCCGCCGACGAACTGTCGATCACCCAGCAGGCCGTCTCCAAGCGCGTCGCCGCGCTGGAGAAGGAGCTGGGCGTACGGCTGCTCACCCGGACCGCGCACGGCGCCGAGGTCACGATCGACGGGCAGGCCTTCCTGCCGCACGCCCGCGCCCTGCTCCACGCCGAGGCCCGGGCGATCGCCTCCGTACGGCCCGGCAGCCGCGCGCTGCGCGTGGACGTGATCGGCAGACGGCTGGCGCCCGCGGCGCTGCTGCGCGCGTTCCACCGGACGCACCCGGAGATCGAGCTCGACGTCGTCACGCTCTTCGACGCCGACGCGGCCGTCGCCGCCCTGCGGTCCGGCACGATCGACGCGTCCTTCCGCGCGGTCACCATGCCCGGCCGGCAACTCCCCGAGGGCATCGGGGCCCTGCCGGTCCTGGACGAGCCCCTCCAACTGCTCACGGGGCCGGCCCACGCGCTGGCGTCCGCCCGCTCCGTCTCACCCGCGCGGCTCGCGGGGCACCGGATCTGGGTGCCCGGGATCGTCAGCGGAACCGAGTGGGCCGCCTACTACGCCGACCTCGCCGCCGAGTTCGGGCTCACGATCGAGGTGACCGGGCCCGACTTCGGCACCGAACCGCTCCTCGACACCGTCGCCGACTCCCCCGAACTCGCGACCCTCGTGGGCGCGGGAACGCGCCTCGTCTGGCCCGAGGCACACGACCTGCGCCGCATCCCCGTGCACGGCCCGACGCCGGTCTACCCGCACTCGCTGCTCTGGTCCCTGGACAATCCGCACCCGGGGCTCCTCGCCCTCCGCGACCACCTCGCCGCTCCCCGGAGCGAGGCCTCGGGGGCCGACATCTGGACACCCTCCTGGGCACGCCAGCGAACGCGGCCCCCCGCGCTCTAGAATCGGACCGACCGGCAGCCGGACCGGCGGTCCTGGGGGAAGGCGGCACGCGATGACCTGGAACCTCAATACCGTGATCGGGCTGCTCGTCCCCCTCGTCGGGTTGGGACTCATCACGGCGGGCATCGTCTGGAAGGGCCGTGCCGTACGGCCGTTCGCGGCTTCCCGGGCACGGTCCGTCGCCCAGCGGGAGTACGCGCGCGACCTCCAGCGGGCCGCCGATCAGGTGATCGCGACCGCCCGCAGCTCCGCCGGCGACGGCGAACCGGCCATCGTCACCGTCGAGGCCGTGGTCCGCGTGACCGAGAACCGCTACGGGTACGCCGAGGTGGAACGGCAGCACGCGGCGGCGGCACTGCGGCGACGGTTCGAGCACTGGCGGTGCGCCGTCGACTGCGTCACGGACGCGTACACCTAGCCTCGCGCACGTGCTCAGAGACAAGGGAAGTGCCTCTGACCAGCGGCGAGGGAGACTGCTTGAGGTTCCCGACTCCCGGTTCCTGTACATCGAGCAACTCACCGGAGACCGGTCGTGCTCGGGTGGAACGTGCCGTGATGACGGCTGTCTCCATCCCGTCCAAGGTGTAGCCACTGCCGTGTCAGGCGACGCTCGCCCGGGGGCGACCACCCGCCACGCCGGCACCATGGCCCGTGTGCCCCCGCTGCGGCGGCGAGCTGCCGCCGACAGTGCACTTCACGGCAGGTCCCCTCAGGCGTCGAGTGGGAGTTCCAACAGTTCCTCCGGAGGCTGGAAACCGGAGCGCTGATAGAGCGGGGTGCTGCGCTCCGACGGCCAGACGATCAGGCCTTCTAGGCCGACGCTGCGTGCGTGCTGCTTCAGTGCTTCGAGGAGTGCCGAACCACATCCCTTGTTCCGACGTGACGGCATCACGAAGAAGTTCGTGACATAGCCGACCGGGTTGTTGTCCGCGTAGGGTTCCGGCATCCGCTCCACCGGGCAGAGGAAGACGTGACCGCAGATCTCGCTGCCGGTCTCCGCGACCCAGGCCGACCAGCGGCCATCGCCGAGCCGGTCGCGGATCCAGAGCTCGGCCCCTTCCAGGTTCCGGGCAGGGACCGGCGGTTGCCCCTCGTAGTCCTCCTGCTTGAACGTCCACCGCAGTTCGGCCAAGGCCCGGGCATCGGAGGGCCGGGCCGGACGTACCAGGAAATCTGTGGCCATGGGGCGAGCCTCACTTGTGGGGCACGTTGAAGCAAACCGATTTCCTTACTGGTCACAGGAGGAACAGGCCTTGTCGGCCCGCGCGCGACCAGCGGCTGAGAACATCAGTGGCGTGATCACTTGGATGCACCGCACCCCACGCTGGGTGGTGGCCGTGGTGTGCGCCATCGCAGCCGGCCTGCTCCTCGTCGGCGCCGTCGCGCATGTGACCGACCTTCTTCGCCACGGCCTTCATCCGTACGACTGGGCTCCGAGGTGGCTCAACCTCTACTGGTCCTCGCTGGCGATCCTCGACCCGCTCGCAGCTGTGCTTCTCATCAGCGGCAAGCGTCGAGGGACTGACCTCGCCTGCGCCATCGTGACGACCGACCTCGCCGCCAACTGGTACGCCACCTACGGCATCCAGCACAGCAGCCTCGCCGCTCAGCCCGGCCTCCAACGGCTGGTCGTCTTCACCGCACTCGTCCTGGGCACGGCGCCGTTCGTCCGACGACTCCTCTCGTGCTCCTCCTGCAGATCGTGATCGCCTGTTCCCGTACCGTCCCCACCACTGCAATCCGCTCAAGGCCCTTCTTGTACCGCTGGACCGCGGAGCGCGGTCTACCGACCGCCTCGCCGTTCTGTTCCGGGTGACGGACTGCCACGACGGTGAGATCGTGGCCTTCTACGAGCCGGGGCAGAAGGGGCCCGACCCCTTCGGTTCGGTGAAGGTCCTGGTCAGGTGAGTCGGCGCGAGTCGCGTAAGGGGCCGGTCACAAGCGGGCCGGCGTCCACGGGCGGCGTCGTTGTCAGTGCGCTCGTGCATGATCGGCGCGTCAGTTCTTCTACGGAGGCGGGGAAGTGCCATGCCGATCACCAACCAGCAGGTAACAGGGCACGCGTTTCTGCGGCCGCTCTACGCGGACCCGTACTTCCCCGATCACGTCGTCGACCAGGGCAAGGCGATCCTGTTGCGGCTGTGCGAGCGGATCGAGGCCGAGCAGCCCTCGGAGCCGGCGGCGCTGTACGTGCTGACCCGGGCCGCGACGGAGGAGTTCAACCTTCTGGAGGCGGAGTTCGAGGCGGCGGGGAGTGAGATCGAGACGGTTGCCCGTGAGTCGATCGCCGCGGACTTCTGGTCCATCGCTTCGGCGTACGGGTTCACGGACGCGGACGTCGAGGAACTGATCGCCGACCGGGACTGGTGAGCGGGCCCGTCTCAGCGATCCGCGCGGCGCCGAACGAGTGGACTCGGTGGGGCGCTCCTCGGACAGGAGGTCTCCGGCCGGGGTCCGGGTGGTGATGTGGCTGCCTGCTCCCCGACCTGGAAGAGGCGCCCCCGACATGCGACGCACCCCCACCCGACGTCTGTTCGCCGCAGCACTGCTCGTGGCGTCCGTGCTGGCCCCGACGGCCTTGGCCCCGGCCCCGGCGGTCCATGCCGCGGGCGTCGACCGGTACGAGAAGGACGACTGCCCGCCGGGCGGTCTCGGCCCCGAGGTGAACGCCCGGCTGGACAAGGCCATCGAGGACGTCCGCAAGCAGGCCGGCATCCCCGGCGTCGTCGTCGGCGTGTGGATGCCGGGCAAGGGAAGCTACGTCCGCGCGACCGGCGTCGCCGACACGGTGACCCGCGAGCCGATGTCCGCCGACTCGTACATCCGGATCGGCAGCGAGACCAAGACCTTCACGGTGACCGCGCTGCTCCAGCTCGTCGACGACGGCCGGGTCGGTCTCGACGACCCGATCGCGAAGTACATCCCCCACGTGCGCAACGGCCACCGGATCACGCTCCGCCAGCTCGCCGGGATGCGCAGCGGCCTGTTCCCGTACACCTCCGACGACCAGTTCGTCCACGACCTGCTGAGCAATCCCCAGCGGACGTACACGCCGGAGCAGCTGCTCGCGTACGGCATGAAGCACAAGAACACCTTCAAGCCGGGCGCCCAGTTCGAATACTCCAACTCCAACCTCGTCCTGCTCGGCCTGGTGGTCGAGAAGGTGACCGGCCAGCCGCTCCGGGACGTCATCCGCAACCGGGTGCTGCGCCCGTCCGGCCTGTTCCACACGCTGTTCCCGAAGGGGGCCGAGTTCCCCGAGCCTCACTCGCACGGCTACACCGACCAGACGCTGAGCGGCGAGATCGAGGACGCCACGGACTGGAACCCGAGCTGGGCCTGGGCCGCCGGGGCGATGATCTCGAACCTGCAGGACCTGCGCCACTGGGCCGAGGTCGTCGCCACCGGAAAGCTGCTCAGCCCGGAGACCCAGGCACAGCGGCTCAAGACACTCCCGACCGGCTTCCCCGGAACCACGTACGGCCTCGGCATCTTCGAGACCGAGGGCTGGATCGGGCACAACGGCTCGCTGCCGGGGTACGAGACGGTGACCGTCTACCTGCCCTCGCAGAAGGCCACCCTGGTCCTCATGCTCAACACGGACGCCCGCCGCGTCGCCAACCAGGAGCCGTCGACGCTGCTCGCCCGGGCGGTCACGCAGATCGTCACGCCGGACAACGTCTACGACGGCGCCAACGTCACCCCGCGTCAGTCCTGAGCGAGCTCGACGGAGAGTCGGGCGCCCAGTTCCTCGAAGCCCAGTGCGGCGGCGACCCGCCGGGAAGGCCACCGGAGCCCGGGGCGGGGCGGGTCGTCATGCGAGGTGTTCGGGTACGGGCGTCCCCTGGTGGTAGTACATCCGCAGGGGCCCGCCGCCCGCCGTCCCGGGGGCACGTCGCCACAAGGAACTGCGGCGGACGAGACGGCCGTCGTACACACACTCGTACGTGAGGTGGACGACTCCAGGGGCGAGCACCGCGCCCGAGAAGGACGTGGCTTCGTGGTGCGGGCCGTCCTCGGCGCTGCCGGTCAGCTCGGGGAGCGCGGCGAGCATCTCCTCGTACGTCCAGCGGCGGCCGGAGGCGCCGACCTCGACGAACTCGGGGTCGAAGAGGGCGACGGAGAGAGCGTGGGAGGCGCGGACGGCCGGGTCCAGCAGGCTCAGTTCGCCCGCGATGGCCTCGGCGATGTCGGGATCCTGGGTCATGGGGCCATTGTGGCTGGTCGGGAGGGGTGGGTCACGGGATTTTCTCCCGGGACCCACCCCTCCCGCCTGCCGTTACTCGAAGGCCGCCGCCGCCTCCTTGAGGGCCGCCGCGACGGCCTCGGGCGCGTCCGGGCCCGGTGCTCCGGGCCGGTAGGTGACGGAGCGGAGCCTGCCGGTGAAGCGGAAGGAGCGGTGGCGTTCGAAGAGGGGCCACGAGACGGGTGACTTGCGGTCGATGCCGACGCTGATGCCCTGGAAGGGAGCCATGCCGACGAGTTGGTGGACGCTGTCGGGGGCGGCTCGGTGCTCGCCGTCCACGAGCACGGTGAACCGCCAGCGGAGGCCCTCCTCGGCCGTGGCGACGAGGAAGATCTCGTGCGGGCCCGGGGCGAGGGGGCCCGCGTCGGTCTCGTGGAGGCGCCCGTATTCGTTGTACGCGAAGGCCAGCCGGCCGTTCTCGACGTAGAGGCTGTAGCCGCCGCCCTGGTCGCCGTGGGAGACGAGGACGCCGTCGCCGGTCTCCTCGACGGCCACGGCGATCTCGAAGGACCGCAGGGAGACGAGCCGGGAGGAGCGGTAGCGCTCCAGCTCCGGGGTGCCGGGGAGCAGGGTGACGGGGCGGCTGAGGCGTTGCTCGGCGGGGTTGCGGCGGGCGAGGGCGCCGCTGTGGTCGGGCAGCGGGAAGACGCCGTTGCGCCAGGCGGCCTCCTCCCAGGCCGCCGACAACTCCTTGACCAGTTCGGGCTGTTCGGCTGCGAGGTCGTGGATCTCGGTGGGGTCGGTGCGGATGTCGTACAGGGCCCATTCGGAGTCGTCGTAGGGCGTGCCGGGCCGGTGGAGGGTGACGAGTTTGCGGCCGTCGCGGTAGTGACTGCGGTTGCCGGTCATCTCGCAGTACTGCTCGGGGTGGGTCGAGTCGTGGGCGGGGTCGGCGAGGACGGGGGTGAAGCTGATGCCGTCCGGCTCCTGGAGGGGGATGCCGCGGCGGCTCTCCGGCCGGGCCAGACCCGCTAGTTCGAGGAGGGTGGGGGCGATGTCGGTGACGTACTGGTACTGGGGGCGCAGCCCCGTCGAGAGTCTGCCGTCCCGTGCCCCTTCGGGCCAGGAGAGGACGAAGGGGACGCGGACGCCGCCGGCGTAGGTGTGGCCCTTGTAGAGGCGGAAGGGGGTGTTGGAGGCCATGCCCCAGCCGCGGGGGTAGTGGACGAGGCTGCGGGGGCCGCCGATGAGTTCGGGGTCACGGTCGACGTCGGGGTCCCAGTCGCCGGGGAGGCGGGGGTGGTGGACGAAGCGGCTGAAGTAGGAGCGGGTGCCCTCCGCGCCGCCCTCGCCGGTGCCGCCGTTGTCGGAGGTGAAGACGATGATGGTGTTGTCGAGTTCGCCGAGGGCGGCGAGGGTGCCGGTGAGCCGGCCGAGGTTCTGATCGATGTTGTCGACGAGGGCGGCGTAGACCTCCATGTAGCGGGCGTAGAGCCGCTGCTGATCATCCGTCAGGGAGTTCCAGGCGGGGACGTCGAGGCCGGCCTCGCTGTTGCGTTCGGGGAGTTCGGTGCCGGGCGGGAAGAGTCCGGCGGCGAGCTGGGCGGCGAAGCGGCGCTCGCGCAGGGTGTCCCAGCCGTCGTCGTAGCGGCCGCGGTGGCGGGCGATGTCCTCGGCCTTGGCCTGGAGGGGGCCGTGGACGGCGTTGTGGGCGAGGTAGAGGAGGAAGGGCTTGTCCGGGTCGTGGGCGCGCAGCGACTTCACCATGGAGATCGCCTGGTCGGTGATGTCGTCGGTGTAGTAGTAGTCGTCGGGGAACTCGTCGATGTCGAGGGGGCTGTTGTCCCGGACGAGCTGGTGCGGGTGGAAGAGGCTGGTGAGGCCCTCCAGGACGCCGTAGTACTGGTCGAATCCCTTCTGGAGCGGCCAGTTGGCGCGGTCGTCGGCGGCGTTGGAGGCGGAGTCGCGGACGAGGTGCCATTTGCCGACGGCGTAGGTGGCGTAGCCGGCGTCGTGGAGGAGTTCGGCGAGGGTGGGGATGTCGTCGGCGACCTCCATGCCGTAGCCGGGGAATCCGGGGTCCGCGTTGGCGACCATGGCGTAGCCGACGCGGTGCGGGTTGAGCCCGGTGAGCAGGGCGGCGCGGGCGGGCGAGCAGAGCGGCATGGTGTGGTAGTTGGTGAGCCGTACGCCGTCGTCGGCGAGGCCGTCGAGGACCGGTGTCGGGATCTCGGAGCCGAACGGCCCGATGTCGCTGAAGCCCATGTCGTCGACGAGGACCACGACGATGTTGGGGGCCTTGGCGGGCGGGGTCGTACGGCCGGGCCAGGCGGGTTCGGACTCGGCGAAGGTGCGGCCGACACGGCCGGGGAAGCCTTCGTAGGGGTCGCGGCGGGGCGGGGCGGCGGTCATGCGGGGGCGGGTCCTTCCGGATGCGGGGGAAGCGTGCGGGCGGTGCGGAATCCGCCGTGGCCGGTCGAGGAGTCGGGGGTGTTGCGGGAGCGGGCGGCGACCCGGTAGCGGTTGCAGTAGGAGGCGTGGCAGAGGTAGGAGCCGCCCCGGATGACGCGCTCCCCCGGGCCGAAGGCGTCCTGGCACCACTCCCAGACGTTGCCGGAGGTGTTGTACAGGCCGTGACCGTTGGGTTCGTACGCGGTGACGGGCACGGTGCCGACGCGGCCGCCGGGCCGGTCGGAGCGGTGTGGGAAGTCGCCGGTCCAGGTGTTGCACTTCTCCGTGCCGCCGGGGGTGAAGTCGTCGCCCCACGGGTAGCGGGCGCCGTCGAGGCCGCCGCGGGCCGCGTACTCCCACTCGGCTTCCGTGGGCAGCCGGACGCCCGCCCAGGCGCAGTAGGCGAGGGCGTCGTCGTACGAGATGTGGACGACGGGGTGGTCGGCGCGGTCGTGGATGCCTGAGCCGGGGCCCTCGGGACTGTGCCAGGCGGCCCCTTCGACCCCCAGCCACCAGGGGGCCTGCTCCACCCGGCCGAGGACGTGGCCCGCGGCGGCGGGGTGGAGCAGGAGGTGGAAGACGAAGGAGGAGCCGAAGCGTTCGGCGTCGGTGCGGTACCCGGTGGCCTCGACGAACTCCGCGTACCGGGCGTTGGTGACGGCGGTGGCGTCGATCGCGAAGGCGTCGACCGTGACCTCCCGTACGGGTCCCTCGCGGTCGGCCGGGTAGCCCTCGCCGAAGGCGTCGCCCATGCGGAAGGTGCCGCCGGGCAGTTCCACCATGGGGCGGGGCGGCGGGGCAGCGGTCCGTACGGTCGGCAGGGGCAGCAGATCGACGGCCCGGGCGGCGCCGGCGTCCCCCGTACAGACCCGTCCCGGGGTGCAGCAGGCGCTCACGCGGACACCGCCCCGGCGGGTACCCGGACGGGTACGGGTTCGGGCGCGGCGGCGAGGAGCGCGCGGGTGTACGGGTCGCGGGGGTGCTCGCACAGCTCGTCGGCGCCTCCCGTCTCGACGATCCGGCCCTCGTGCATGACGGCGATGCGGTGGCTGACCTGGCGCACGACGGCGAGGTCGTGGGCGATGAAGACGAGGGCGAGGCCCAGGTCGCGCTGGAGGTCGGTGAGGAGGCCGACGATCTGGGCCTGGACGGAGACGTCGAGCGCCGAGACGGGTTCGTCGCAGATGAGGACGGCGGGTTCGGGGGCGAGGGCGCGGGCGATGCCGACGCGCTGGCGCTGGCCGCCGGAGAAGGAGCGCGGGTGCCGGCCGGCGGCGGCCGGGTCGAGGCCGACGAGCCGCAGGAGTTCCGCGACGCGCGTGGCGCGCTCCCCCGGGGCGACGGTCCCGAAGGCGCGCAGCGGTTCGGCGACGATCTCCCCGACGGTCATGCGGGGGTTGAGCGAGGCGTACGGGTCTTGGAACACCATCTGGACGCGGCGGCGTACGGAGTGCAGGGCGGCCCGGCCGGGGCGGGTGACGTCCCGGCCGTCGAGGAGGATCCGGCCGCCGTCGGCGGGATGGGCGTGGGCGAGGACGCGCGCGAGGGTGGACTTGCCGGAGCCGGACTCGCCGACGATGCCGAGGGTCTCGCCCGCGGCGAGGGTGAGGGAGACGCCGTCGAGGGCGGTGAAGGTACGTCGGCCACGACCCTTGTACGTCTTGCGGAGGCCCTCGGCGCTGAGGACGACGGCGCCGGGTGCGGGCCGGTCGATCCGGACGGGCGGCGGGGGCGGCGGCAGCGGCTCGGTGCGCTCGGCGGCGGGCAGGCAGGCGGCGCGGACGGTCTCCGTGACGGCGGTGAGCGGCGGGGTGGTGGTGTGGCAGCGGTCCTCGGCGAGGGCGCAGCGGGCCGCGAAGGCGCAGCCGGTTACGGGCAGGGAGAGGTCGGGCGGGGTGCCGGGGATGCCGGTGAGCCGGGTGCCGGAGGGGGCGGAGAGGCGGGGTACGGCGGCGAGGAGGCCGGCGGTGTAGGGGTGGCGGGGGCGGGACAGGACCTCGGCGGTGGGGCCGTCCTCGACGACGGTGCCGCCGTACATGACGAGGACGCGGTCGCAGGCGCGGGCGACCACGCCCATGTTGTGGGTGATGAGGACGAGCGCGGTGCCGGTGGTGCGGGTGAGTTCGCCGAGGAGCGTGAGGATCTGGTCCTGGACGGTGGCGTCGAGGGCGGTGGTGGGTTCGTCGGCGAGGAGGATGTCGGGTTCGCCGGCGAGGGCCATGGCGATGAGCACGCGCTGGCGCTGGCCGCCGGAGAACTGGTGCGGGTGGTCGTCGAGGCGGCGCTCGGCGTCGGGGATGCCGACGAGGCGGAGCAGCTCGACGGCGCGGGCGCGCCGGGCGGCCTTGTCGCGGCGGCGTGACGTGTCACCGCGGCCGGACCCGGCCCCGCGGTCTCCGGCACCGGCACCGGCACCGGCACCGGCACCGGCACCGGCACCGGCCCGGCCGTCGTGGGCGCGGAGTACCTCGTCCAGGTGGCGGCCGACGGTGAGGACGGGGTTGAGGGCCGTCATCGGGTCCTGGAAGACCATGCCGATACGGGCTCCGCGCACGGCCCGCAGCGCGGACTCGTCGGCGGTGGCGAGGTCCTGCCCGTCGAGCCGGACGGCTCCGCCGCTGATCCGGCCGGTGCCGGGGAGCATCCGGAGCAGGGCGAGGGCGGTGGTGGACTTGCCGGAGCCCGACTCGCCCACGACGGCGAGCGTCTCGCCCCGGCGGAGCGTGAAGGACACGTCCCGGACGGCGTGCAGCGCCCCGCCGTCGGGGGTGGTGAACTCCACCTCCAGGCCCTGGACTTCGAGGAGCGGCGGGCTGGTCATCGGCGTATCTCCCGGTTCAGTGCCTCGGCGGTCAGGGAGAGGCCGAGGACGAGCGCGGTCACGGTCACGAGCGGTCCCGCGGCGAAGTGCGGGGCCTGGGCGAGATAGGGCATGGACTGGCTGAGGACGGCGCCCAGGGTGGGTTCGGGTGGCCGGACTCCGACGCCGAGGAAGCTCATGGCGCCCTCGATGAAGACGGCGACGGTGAGGGAGACGGCCAGCTGGACGACGAGCGGGTCGGCGGCGTTGGGCAGGATGTGCCGGGTGAGGATCCGGCCGCCGGATGTGCCGCCGACGCGGGCGGCCGTCACGTACTCCCGGCCGCGCTGGACGAGGATGCCGGTGCGGAGGAGCCGCCCGAAGACGGGGATCTCCGCGAGGGCGATGACGAGGATCACGGGTGTCCGGCCGGGGCCGAGGATCGCGGTGACGGCCAGCGCCAGGATCAGTCCGGGGAAGGCGAGGACCAGGTCGAAGGCGCGCTGGACGACGGTGTCCGCGACCGGGTGGGTGGCCGCCGCCAGGGCGAGGAGGCAGCCGAGGGCGGCGCCGAGCGGGACGGCGACGGCGATGATGCCGAGGTCCGCGCGGATGCCGTACAGGAGTCGGGCGAGGAGGTCGCGGCCGAGGTCGTCGGTGCCGAGCGGGTGGCCCGAAGTGCCGGGCCCGGCGAGCGCGAGTGCGCTCTGGTCGGTGGGGCCGTGGCCGGCAAGGAGCGGGGCGAGGAGCCCGGCGAGGACGACCAGGCCGACGAGGGCGAGGCCGGTACGGCCGCGGGCGGTGGCGAGGGCGGCCCGGTAGGGGTGGCGGGACGTGCGGGACTTGCGGGACTTGCGGGCGAGGGGCGGCTTGGCCGCTGCGAGGGTGGTCATGGCGGTCACTCCCACCTGATCCGGGGGTCGAGCCAGGCGTGGACGAGGTCGGTCACGAGCTGGACGAGGACGAAGACGGTGACGAGGAGGAGCAGGAGGTCCTGGACGACGGGGTAGTCGCGGCGGACCAGGGCCTGTTCGGCGAGCTGGCCGAGGCCGGGCCAGGCGAAGATCGCCTCGACGAGGACGGCGCCGCCGAGGAGGTGGCCGGTCTGCATGCCGAGGAGGGTGACGACGGGCGGGAGGGCGTTCGGGAGGGCGTGGCGCCAGAGCAGGCGCCGGGGCGTGATGCCGGCCGCGGTGGCGGTGCGGACGTAGTCCTCGGCGAGGGCGCGGCCGATGCTGTCCTCCAGGTAGCGGCCGAGGACGGCGGCGCTGGGCAGGGCGAGGCAGAGCGCGGGCAGCAGCAGGTACTGGACGCCGAGGTCGGGTGCGGTGAGGAGCGGGACGCGGCCGCCCGGGGGCAGGACGCCGAGGAGGACGGCGAAGAGGAGGACGAGGAGGACGCCGGTGACGAAGGGCGGTACGGCGAGGGCTCCGGTGGTGAGGATCCGTACGGCGCCGCGCAGCCAGCGGTTGCGGGAGGTCGCGCCGACGATGCCGAAGAAGCCGCCGAGGACGACGACGAACAGCAGTGCGCCGAGGGTGAGTTCGACGGTGGCGCCGACGCCGTCGGCGATCAGGTCGGCGGTCTGGCCGCCGATCGCGTAGGAGGGTCCGAGGTCGCCGGTGAGGAGGCCGCCGATCCATCGCGCGTACTGGGCGGGCAGGGGGTCGTCGAGGCCGAGGTGGGCCCGGATTGCGGCCTCGGCCTCGGCGCTCGCGTCGGGTCCGGCGAGGACGGCCGCGGGGTCGCCGGGGACCAGCCGGAGCACGGCGAAGACGAGGAAGGAGGCGAGGAGGAGGACGAGGAGGGCGGAGGGGAGTCTCCGCAGCAGATAGCCGTGCATCTCAGCCCGCCAGGTAGGCGTTGTCGAGGTTGAGGTAGGAGAACTTGTTGAGCGTGACGCCGTGGAGCTTCTTGGCGGACACCTGGACGGCGCCGCGGATGGCGAGGTCGATGATGAACGCCTCGTCGAGGAGGGTGTCGGTGATCTGCTGGCGGAGGGTGTTGGCGCGGGCGCCGTCGGCGGGCGTGGTCCAGGCCTCGCGGACGACCTTCGTGTAGGCGGCGGAGCGGAACTTGGACGTGTTCTTGGCCTCGTTGAAGGGGTAGGCGCTGACGGCGAGGGTGGACGGCTGGACCTGGGCGAAGCTGTGGCTCATCGTCCAGAGTCCGGGCATGTTCTGGGAGATGAGGTTCTTCTGGGCGGCGGCGGAGTCGGTGGGCTGGAGCGTGACATGGACGCCGATCTGCCGGAGGTCGTACTGGACGGCCTCGGCGACGGCCGTCTCGCCGGGCAGATTGATGTGGAGAAGGGGCAGGTCGAGGCGGGTGTGTCCGGCGGACTTGAGGAGCTCGCGGGCCTTGCCGGGGTTGTGGGTGTAGTGGGTGCGACCGGTCTCGGTGAAGGCGGGCGAGGACTTGGGCCAGGGGGTGGCGGAGGCGAGTCCGTAGCCGCCGAGGACCTGCTTGAGGATTCGTTCGCGGTCGATGCTCCAGGCGAGGGCCTGCCGGACGGTCTTGTCGTTCAGCGGGGCCACGGTGGTGTTGACGCCGAGGTACACGGCTCCGCCGCCCGTGGAGTACTCGCTGATGGCGAGCTCGGGGGTGGCGGCGACGACGGCGAGGTTCTTGCCGGGGACGCTGAAGGAGAGCTGGGACTGGCCGGTCCTGAGGGAGGAGAGGAGCGCGTCGGCCTGGGGCACGACCCGGAGTTCGACGCCGTCGAGGTAGGGGCGGCCGGGCTGCCAGTACGTCTCGTTGCGGGTGAGGCTGACCCCGGAGCCGGGGCTCCACTTGGTCAGCCGGAAGGGTCCCGTACCGATGAGCTTCTTGCCGGTGACGGCGTCCTCGACGCTGCGCCGATCAGTGATGATCATGAACTCGAAGAGGTCGAAGAGGTTGTTCACCGGGTGGGCGAGCTTCAGGACCAGCTCGTGGTCGCCGCGCTTCTCGAAGCCGGTGACGGCGGCGGCCGTGGCCCTCAACTGGGCGGCGCGCAGCGGGTTCTGAAGGTTCTTCACCGCGAAGATCACGTCGTCGGCGGTGAAGGGACGGCCATCATGGAAGGTGACGCCGGTGCGCAGCGCGAGGGTGACGGCGCGGCCGTCCTTCGCGTACTCCCAGGAGGTGGCGAGTTCCGGCTGCGGCTTCAGCCCGTCGTCGTAGCGGGTGAGGGTGTTGTAGATCAGCCGCTGCTGGAGCGACTGGGCGCTCTGGGCGAAGAGCAGGCTGGGCGTGAAGTCCGCGTTGACGGCGACGGTGAGGGTGCCGCCGCGCCGGGGCTCGGCACTCGTCTTGCCCGCCGCGCCGGCCTCGCCCGCCGTGCCGGACGGGGCTTCGGCTTCGGAGACCGCCGAGCGGCAGCCCGCGAGACCGAGCCCGAGGAGCAGGGCGCCGCCTCCAGCGGCGCGCAGGGTGGTGCGCCGGGTGGGAGCGGTGGGCTGGGTGGGGTACGACTCGGTCATCGTTGCCTGCCTGTGAAAGAGGTCGGAGGCGCGCGGGGTGCGGCCATTCCTTCCGCAGCGGGAGAAATGGACACGCCGGGCGTGCGGGGTACGCGGAGGTGCGCGGTGGCGGTACGGGACGGGTGCGGCGGTACGGCGGTACGACGCGGTACGGCGATGGGCCGGCCGCCGACGGGCCGGAGCAGCCCGGACGCCAGGAGCGCGCCGGAATTGCCGGAAGGCCAGGGAAGCCGGAAGGTCAGGGAAGCCCGGGAAGTTCAGCGGGTCCGGGGCGGCATCAGCGAACCCGGCGGGGCGATCGGTTCGACGCCCGACGCGAAGGTTCAGACGCGGACGGCACAGACCGCACTGGCCTGTCGACAGAGGTCGACGTGCCTGCGGGAGATGAGGCGCATGTCCGGATTCACGGGAGCAATATGACAGCGGCTCCGCGAGGCGGTCAACCGGCCATGCCCGCATTCTGAGACGACGTCACTTCTGACCACCCCCGGCGAGAAGCTCGTCGACCGTCTGAAGAGGCCTTCTGAACAGGGGATTCAGCAGAACCGTGCCCGCCGCGACGGGCAGTGTGGCCGGTCCGGCATGTGGACTGACGATGCGTTCGGGGTCGTCGCAGACGTGCGAGAGGTCGATCGCCGCCCCGCGGATCTCCTCCAGGTAGTCCGGGTCGAGGACGCTGGAGTGCTCGGTCACGACGACCAGATCCGGGTTCAGGACGTCGAGGAGCAGCGCGACGGCGCGGCCCACCGCCCGCGCCCGCTCGCGCAGCAGCCGGTCGGCGCGCCGGTCCCCCGCCGCCGCCGCGTCCACGACGAGGAACGTGTCCGGCTCGGGGACGATCCCGCGTCGCACGGCGGTGAGTCCGAGCGCGGTGTTCGAGGCGGTCGCCTCCAGGCAGCCCGAACGCCCGCACGGGCAGGGGACGGTGGAGTCCGGTACGGGCAGGTGCGCCACGTCGCCGGCCGCCGAGCCGGGGCCCTGGTGCACGATCCCGGCCAGCCCGACGGCCGCGTCGACGACGTTCCCGATGAAGAGGTGGACGAGGCTGCGCCGGGCCGCGGGCCGCCCGAAGAGGATCTCCGACTGGGCGATGGAGCGGGCGTGGTTGTCGAGCCGTACGGTGTGCCCGCCGAGGCCCTTGGCGAGCTCCGCGGCCAGCGGGCGGCGGCGCCAGCCGAAGGCGTCGTGACGGACGACGACCCCCGCCTCGGGGTCCACCCAGCCGCCGACGGCGGCGCCGACCCCGAGCAGCGGGCGCCCCTGGGTGTGCTCGTCGAGGAAGCCGCGCAGCGCGCGGCCGACGGCGGTGGGCACGCCGTCCGGCGCGATGCCGTCGTGCGGGTGGGTGCGCCGGGCGAGGACCCGGCCGCGCAGGTCGACCAGGCCGAACGTCGAGCTGGGGACGCCGAGGTGGACGCCGCCGACGACCGGTCCGCCGGAGGCGCCGACGTGCAGGTCGACGGGGATCTGCGGGCGTCCCACGCTCCCGCCGCCGGCCAGTTCCGGCAGGTCGCGCAGGAGGCCGAGCCGGGTGAGGTCGGTGGCCTGGCGCGAGACGGCGGCGGGGCTGAGACCGGAGAGCCGGGCGACGGCGCCGCGGGCGACCGGACCGTGGTCGAGCACGGTCCGCAGCACGGTGGCGGCGTTGGCCTCGCGCCGGCCGTCGCCCGCCATCCGGGAACCGTGGGAGGTGGTCGTCATGGGTGCCTCTCTGCGTCACTGTTGCGGCGGTGTGAATTCCCGGCGCCACCGGCGGCGGGGCCGTCACGGCTCCGCCCTTCCGGCCCACTCCCTCCCGAGTTCGTGGCATCGCCGCTGGTCAGCGCGGGTGAGCCGGGGTACGGAGAGCGGGGGCGCGGGCGGCGGGCAGGCGCCGATTCAACCATCACAAAGCACGGCTCGGGGCCCCGACGGTCGCTTGACGTCCCGCGACGGCCGCTGCGAGGCTCCGGGACATGTTCGCGACCTCCTCGTGTCCCGCCGGCTCCGGCGCCTGATCCTCGCGACCCTCTCGCGTGCCGGGCTCGCCGCCCGCACCCGTACCCCCGGCGCGCAGCTCGCCGCCTCCGTACACCGCGCTCGTGCGCCGTACTCCATTTCCCCTGTACGACTCCCCCGGCCGGGCCGGGTCCTCGTCGTCACGTCATTGCTTCCGCTCCGGAATTAATTCCCGGGCCCGTTCGCACACTTCCGAAAGGACCACCATGTCGACCGCTACCGCCACCACTACCGCTACCCCCGTCACCGTCCAGAAGGTCGGCGGCCGCCTCGGCGCCGTCATCTCCGGCGTCCGCCTGGGAGGCGACCTCACCGCCGGGACCGTCGCCGAGATCCGCGCCGCGCTCCTCGCGCACAAGGTCGTCTTCTTCCGCGGCCAGGACCACCTGGACGAGGAGGCCCACGAGGCCTTCGGCAAGCTCCTCGGCACCCCCGTCGCGCACCCCACCGTCCCCTCCGCGGACGGCCGTTACTCCTTCCCCATCGACTCGGACTACGGCGCCCGGGCCAACCAGTGGCACACGGACGTCACCTTCGTGCCGGCGTACCCCGCCTTCTCGATCCTGCGCGCGGTGACCATTCCGCCGTACGGCGGCAACACCCTCTGGGCCAACACCGCGACCGCGTACGCCAAGCTGCCCGAGCCGCTCCGTGTGCTCGCCGACAGTCTGCGTGCCGTGCACTCCAACGACTACGACTACGCGGCCCTGCGCCCGGGCGTCCTGCCCGAGCAGCTCGCGCGCTTCCGTGAGGTCTTCGCCTCGACGAAGTACCTCACCGAGCACCCGGTCGTACGGGTCCACCCGGAGACCGGCGAGCGCACGCTCCTCCTCGGCAACTTCGTGCAGCGGATCAGTGGCCTGACGGGCGCCGACTCCCGCGCCCTGCTCGCGCTCTTCCAGGCGCACATCGAGCGCCCCGAGAACACCGTGCGCTGGCAGTGGCAGGTCGGCGACGTGGCGATCTGGGACAACCGCGCCACCCAGCACTACGGCGTGGACGACTCCGACGACCACGAGCGCAAGCTGCGCCGGGTGACCATCGACGGAGACGTGCCGGTCGGCGTGGACGGTGCGACCTCGGTCCTCCTCGCCCCCGAGTCCGTCCCGGACCCGGCGTTCGGCATCGCCTCCGGCGCGTCGACGACGGAGCCCGTCACCGTGTGAGCGGAGCCCGCCACCCCGGCGCGCGCCTCGTGGGCCGCGCCGGGTAAGGCGTCAGGAGCCGGACGGCTGGGCGTAGTCGGCGAAGCCGACCCAGTCGAGGGCCACGCAGGGTTCGTCGCCGAGGACCCAGGCGTCGTGCCCGGGCGTGACCTGCATGAAGTCGCCGGCGCCGAACTCCACCGACTCGCCGTCGTCCATGACGACCTTCATCCGGCCACTGACGATGTATCCGACGTGCGACGCCTGACAGCTGTCGGTGCCGGCGATCGGCTTCACGTGCTGGGACCACTGCCAACCCGGCTCGAACACGGCGCGGCCGACCGCTCCGCGCTCGGCGTTGATCAGGTCGAGCCTGCCCTTGCCGTCCTCGAAGGGACGGGTCTCGTCCGCTGAATCGAAGCTCTTCTGCACGATGCCGGCCATCTCGTCTCCCGGCGGTGTAAAGGCCTGGCCCCGAGTCCTCTTCCAGGCTACGCCGGGGTGGTCGGGCCCACCCGCGTTTGGTGGTTCCGGGCATATCCGCGGCTCGAATTCTGTGCGCTTCCCCTAGGGGGCAGACCTACACATAAAGGACAGATAAGCGCACAATGGAGCCGCGGCATGATTGCCACACAAGCGGTCAGACGTGCATGACGCCAGAAGGAGGCGAGTCGTATGGCCGACGTCTCTCACCGTCCTGGTGATATCTCGGGGCACCCCGATGCGTCGGAAATGCGGGATCGTTACGCCCGCATGCTCCAGACCCGAGGTGTCGCGGCGGTCGAGGAACTCGTGATCCTCGCCGGAATCTACGCCGCGATCTCCGCGTGGACGGTTCACTTCTCCGCCGCCCGACCGGAGCTCGCCATCAGCAATCTGGTCGTCGGCATCACGATCGCGGCCCTGGGCCTGTGCATGTCGATGGCCCCCGAGCGGTCGCAGGACCTGAACTTCGTCGTCCTGCTCCTGGGCGCGTGGCTGATCATCGCCCCGTGGGTGGTCTCGTCGAACCCTGACACCGGCGTGATCCTGAGCAACGTGATCACCGGCGCGTGCGTCTGCCTGTTCGCCCTCACGGCCGGCGGTCTGCTCATGACCAAGAGAAGGACGTGACATTCCGATCTCTCCCGGAACGGCGGCACCTCCCACCCGTGGAGGCGCCGCCGTTCATCGTGTCCTCCGGGCCGGCCGCATAGAGCCGGTACGGAGCGTTTGTCCGCACCGCCTTGTGCACGATGGCGCACGACCGGTGTCCACGGCCGCGCCTAGCCTCGCCGCATCGGTATTGACGAGGGGCGGTACACCGGTGAACTGGCACATCCACGACTATCGCGAGAGCGATCTCGCGGCCGTCGTCCATCTGATCGACACCACGGCCGCGCTCGGGCAGGAGTCCGTGTTCTCGCTCGCCGAGTGCATCGGGGCCCTCACCTCGCGGCAGCCGGCCGTGGTCGCCGTCCACCAGGGCGCGCCCATCGGCGCCGCGCTCGCCTGCGTCTCCGGCGAGCGTGCCTGGGTGATGCGGATCGCGATCTCCTCGGTGTGGCGTGGCCGCGGCCTGGCCAGCGCCCTGCTCGTGGAGCTGGAGCGGCGGCTGGTGGCGGCCCGCGTCGGGCGGATCGCGTACGTACTGCCGGAGGAGGAGCTCCTCGGCGAGGGTCTCCTCAACGCCGGGTACACCCGGCAGCCGGCCGTCGCGTACTTCGAGAAGGTGGAGCCGCTGCACGGGCCCGCCGCCGGGCTCCTCGACGACCTCGGCGGGCGGCTGCTCCCGGGTGACCTGTGGGCGAAGGTCGCCGGGATGGAGCGGGAGAAGGACCTCATCGAGCGCCGGGTCGTCCTGCCGCTCGCCGAGCCGGAACGGGCCACCCGGCACGGGGTGCGGCCGCCGCGCGCGGTCTGCCTCTTCGGTCCGCCCGGCACCGGGAAGACGACGTTCGCGCGGGGCATCGCCTCCCGGCTTGGCTGGCCGTTCGTGGAGATCCTGCCGTCCCGCCTCGCCGACGAGGGGAACCTCGCCGCCGCCCTGCGGTCCGCGTTCGCGCGGATCGCCGAGCTGGAGCGGGTCCTCGTCTTCATCGACGAGGTCGAGGAGATCGCCCCGGTCCGCTCGGAGCCCGCGCAGCCGGGCGGCATGCACGGCGTCACCAACGAACTCCTCAAGCTGATACCGGGCTTCCGGGAGCGGGACGAGCGGCTGCTCGTCTGCGCCACCAACTCGATCCGCTCCCTCGACCCGGCGTTCCTGCGCCCGGGCCGCTTCGACTACCTCATCCCGATCGGTACGCCGGACAAGGTGGCGCGGGCGGCGATCTGGGCCCGCTACACGGACGGCCGGACGGACGTCGACATCGACGAACTGGTCCTGGCGAGCGACCTGTTCACCCCCGCCGACATCGAGCACGCGGCCCGGATCGCCGCCCAGGCCTCCTTCGAGCGGGACCTGGTGGCGGTCGGCGGCCGGGGCGCAGACGGTCCCGCGCCCGGGGCGAGCACGGCGGACTATCTGGAGGCCATCGGGCAGTGCCGCCCGACGGTCACCCCCGCGATGGTCGAGCAGTTCGCCTCGGACATCACGACGCACGCCCGGATCTGAGCGCGAACACCTCGCGCGCGGCGTCCAGTTCAGCCCGGTCGGGCGGCTGGGCGCCGGCCCGGGAGACGGTGACGGCCGCGGCCGCGCCGGCCCGGGCGAGCAGTCCGGTGAGCTCCTCCGCAGAGAGCGCGCCGAGCGCCGCCCTGTCCTGACCGGCGAGGGTGTCGAGGACGGCGGACATGAAGGAGTCGCCCGCGCCTACGGTGTCGACGACGGAGACCGGCGGCGCGCCGACGGCGACGGTGTCGCGCCGGGTGAGGGCGAGCGAGCCGTCCGCGCCCCGGGTGACGAGGACGACGGCCGGGCCGAGGGCCAGCCAACGGGCCGCGACCGCGTGCGGGTCCTCGCCGGGATAGAGCCATTCCAGGTCCTCGTCGCTCGCCTTGACGAGGTCGCTCAGGGCGACGCAGCGCTCGACCCGGGCGACGGCCTCGCCGCGCTCCCCCATCAACTCCGGGCGGACGTTGGGGTCGTAACTGACCGTGGCCCGGTCGCGGAGCCGCTCGGTCTCGGCGAGCACGGTGTCCGCGCCGGGGGCAGTGACGGCGGCGATCGAGCCGATGTGCACATGGGTGGGCGACGCGTCGGCCGGTTCCCCGGCCTCCAGGGTCCAGGCGATGTCGAAGGTGTACGTGGCCTGTCCCCGGTCGTCGAGGCCGACGACGGCCGACGGGGTGCGCGCGGGGGCGCCGCCGAGGGCGATCCGCACCCCCGCGCCCTTCAGGTGGGCCTCGATCAGCCGTCCGGAGGGGTCGTCGGCGAGCTGGGTGAGCAGGGTGACGTCCCGGCCGAGGCGAGCGAGGCCGTAGGCGACGTTGGCGGGGCTGCCGCCCGGGTGGACGCGGTCGGCGGCGCCGGACCCGGCGGGGGCGCGGACGATGTCGGCGACGCACTCGCCGATCACCAGGAAGGACATGGGTCAGAGCTCCTTGGCGTAGGTGTCCTGGTAGCCGGCCCGGCCGCCGAACACGTTCAGTCCGACATGGCCGTCGGTGTGGGCGGCGGCCGGGTCGGTACGGTCGATGATCCGATTCCCGTCGAGGAAGACCTGGACGCGGGCGCCCTGGTGGACGATCCGGAGATGGTACGTCGCCCCGTGCCGCAGCAGCGTGGTCACTTCGAGGTCGGTAAAGCGGCGGGGGGACAGGGCGTCGCTGTCGCAGGAGCTCGAAGGTGTACACGACGTCATCGGCGACGAGGGGCTTGCCGTCGGACCACTTCACGCCCTCACGGAGGGTGAAGGTGCCGGACTTCCCGTCCGGTGGCTGGGCCCAGGAGGCGGCGCGCCAGGGCGTGTCCTTGCCGTCGGTCGGATTGTGGACCAGGAGCGGCTCGTAGACCGCCTCCTTGGTCATCGGCGCGGCCTTCGACGAGAAGGGGTTGAGGTTCGCAGGCGGCCGTTCAGCCGCCGTCGGCCGTCGCGTGTCCGAAGACGATCAGCGACGGGTCCAGGGGATGACCGGCCTCGCGCAGGGCCCGCTCGTACCCCTCGCGCAGTCCGAGGGCGGCGGGGATGTCCGGGTCCAGGTTGATGAAGCCGATGCGCTCGTGACCGGCCTCGACCCGGTAGCCGAGCTCGTCGATCGCGGCCTGAATTCGACGCCTGGTCTCGTCCGGGATGGCGGCTCCGGGGCGGTCGTTCAGCACGGAGGAGACGGCCGTGCGCGAGACCCCCGCCCGTCGGGCCACATCGCTCATGGTGACGTTGCGGGCGCTGTTCGCTGCCACGACGCCCCCTCCCCTGGATCACTGCCCCGGTTCGATCTCCGGGTTACGCCCTTGAGTAACGCGCGTTAGTACGACGCTGCACTCAAGTTGCGACCGTCTTCCGGCCGCTGTGAATATCTTGTTCACGAAGGACCGTCGGCGGACTCGCCGGCGGCGTCGGCGGTACGGGGGAAGGGTTTACCGGTGGAGACGGTCGAAACGGTCGAGGGGCTCGCAGTGATCGCGTTCGACGACGGGAAGGAGCTGGAGGCCTGGTTGGAAAAGCACCACGGGGACACCCCGGGCATCTGGCTGCTGCTCGCCAAGAAGGGCACGGACCTCCCCTCACCGACGGCGGACGAGATCCTCGACGGCACGCTCATGTACGGCTGGATCACCGGCAAGCGCATCACGCGCGACGAGCGCACGTACCTGCAGAAGATCACCCCGCGCCGGAAGCGCAGTCTCTGGTCCCAGGTCAACGTACGCCAGGTCGAAGCGCTCACCGCCGCCGGCCGGATGCGCGAGCCGGGCCTCGCGGAGGTGCGGGCGGCGCGGGCGGACGGGCGGTGGGAGGCCGCGTACCCCTCCCAGAAGGACGCGACCGTCCCGGACGACCTGGCGGCAGCGCTGGCGGCGGACCCACGGGCCTCGGAAGCCTTCGAGGCCCTGGGGAAGACGGACCGCTACCTGGTGATCCTGAGCCTGTGGCAGGCGCGTACGGCGAAGACGAGGGCGGCCCGCCTGGCACGGGCGATCGCGGCGCTCGCGGAGGGCGGCGCTCCTTAAGCCTTGTCCGGCGGATCAGGGTCGGACAGGTCGCGGGGTCTGGCGCGGTGCGTCGCAAGGCGACGCGGCGAGGTGCCGTGCCAGACCCCGCGCCCCCGGCCATCCTTCGTCCTGCACACCGGAATCCTCTGGGAGCATCTGCCGCAGGAACTCGGCTTCGGCTCGGGCATGACCTGTCGGCGCCGCCTCGTCCGGGATCTCGGCGTGAAGCCGCTGATCGCCCGCCGGGGCACCGGGGACTGCTCGGGCCTGGGCACGCAACGCTGGTTCGTGGAGCGAGCATTCGCCCGCCTGCGCTGGTTCCGCCGCCTGCGGATCCGCTGGGAGATCCGCGACGACAACCACGAAGCCTTCCTCGCCCTCGGATGCGCACTGATCTGCCGGCGACGCCTGAACTCCCAATAGGAGTTCAAGACAGGCACGGCCAACGTCAGGCCGGCTTGCGCCACACGGAGACGTGCTTCGCGGAGTCCTGGGTGAACGGAGACCCGTCCCAGTCCGCAACACGACGTTCCAGCTCGAGCCCGGCGATCCGCGCCATCAGGTCGAGCTCCGCCGGCCAGGCGTACCGGTGCCGGGAGTTTTCGCGGCGGTAGTGGCCGTCGTCGCCGTCGCGGGTGAAGTGGTGCGAGACGAGCATCTGCTCGACCAGGTCGAAGGTGTCGAAGCCGAGATGCTGCTGGGAGACATCGAACGGCACCGCGACCTGGCCGGGCGGCAGGAGCCGCAGCGGCGGCACACCCAGCTCGATGACGAACCTGCCGCCGGGCTCCAGATGCCGTGCGGCGTTGCGGAAGCACTCGACCTGCTCGTCCTGCGTGAGCAGGTTCGTGATGGTGTTGTAGACGAGGTAGACCAGGGTGAACCCGCCGGGAACGACGGTGGTGGCCATGTCCCCGATGACTACCGGGAGGGTGCCCTCGTCGATCTTGCGCCGCAGCACCGCCGCCATGTGCTCGGACAGTTCGATGCCCACCACCGGCACGCCGCGTTCCCGGAGCGGGACTCCCACCCGTCCGGTTCCGATGGCGAACTCCAGCGCCCGGCCGTCTCCGGCGAGCTCCGCGAGGAAGGCGAGGGTTGGTCCGAGAACGGCAGCCGAGGACGCTTCGGCTTCCTCGGCGTCGTAGCGGTCGGCGGTCGCGCGGGTCCACAGTTCACTGCTCGTCACGGGTGGCCACTGTGCCGGGTGCCGAGGGGCGCTGTCGACGCATTTAGTTCTCCACGGCTCAGCGTGCACCCCCACAACTCGTCGTCGCCTTGCCAGGGCTTCGGCCGAACCGCCGCGCACCCCGGATCATCAGTCCCGGAGTGGTCCCACCACCTTGGAGATCATTTCGTGAGGAGTCCTAAGGGACGACCCTCCGGTACAGGACCTGGCGGGCGTCCCATTCCACGAAGGACTCGGCGTGCTCAAGGCCGACGGCCTCCAGGAGGCGGCGCGAGCGGTCGTTGGCCTCCTGGGTGACCGCGACGACGCTCGGCGTGCCTTCCAGGACCCGCGCGACGACCGCGCCGACGGCCTCCCGGGCGTAGCCCCGCCCCCAGTGCTCGGGCAGGAACTGGTACGACACCTCCGTCTCCCCGTTCCGCGCACCCGGCTCCACGGTGACGAGGCCCAGCAGGACGTCGTCCTCGACCCGGATCACGGCATGGAAACCGGGCGCCCCGACGATCCGCCGCTGCCGGATACGGATGACGGGCTCGGTGACGGGGCCGCCGAGATGGAGCCGCACCTGGGGGTCGGTCCACAGCCGGGACACGGCCGCGAGGTCACCGCGGCGAACGGCCCGGAGGAGCAGCCGGTCGGTGGTGAGGGGTGCGGGGGGCGCCGTGGTGGCGGTCGGGGTCGGGGTCGGGGAGACGGGCATGGCTCCGATCCTCTCAGGCCACGCACGGGAACGACACGGGAGGTCCGCGCGTTTCCGTCCTGGGGTCAACGGAGCAACGGCGTGCGTAGGGGTGGGGACATGGGGACTGTCGTACGGCTGTGGGCGACCGGGGAGACGCCGTACCGCGACGGGCTGTACCGCCCGGACGACACCGGCAGAGACGTGCACGTGGAGGGCCCGGGGGCGTATCACCCGGACGCCCGGCAACCGATCCCCTTCCGCCTGGGCAAGCCGTTCGACGTGCTCCAGGCCGTCGAGGAGGACGGCACAGCCGAGGTGGACCACTTCTTCGAGAGCCCACTGCCGGACGGATCGGGACGGATGTGCGGAGGCGGCGGCGGCATGGGCAACACCGGCCATCTCGCCCGCCTGGACGCCGACGGCTCCTTGCGCTGGGTGGCTTTCATGGACGCCTCGAATCCTTTCGTGGGCGTGCGCTACGAGGGAGCGACGGCCGTCTTCACGAACGACTGGGGAAACGAGCTGCGCCTCGACCTCTCCGACCCGGCTTTCACGTGACGTCCGCCGGCTGCGGGCCGCCGGGCGTGGCACGACCACCTCGGCCCGCGGCCGGAGCAGTCACGCGATAGCTTTCACCCTCGTACAGACGTCCGGATGCCTGTACGACCAGACGCCCGGACGCCTCTACGCCAGGACGCCGACACGCCCCGGCCCACACGCCTCAGCCACGGGAGCCCTGCGACCATGAACATCCGCGTGATCCAGGGACTCGCCCTGCTCGCCACCGGCCTCCTCACGGGCGCCTTCGCATACGGCGCGGCCAACCTGGTCCCCACCTTCAACGCCGTACCGCTCGACATGCGGCTCTCGTTCCACGCCGAGCTGATGAAGATGAACGGCATCACCGTGCAGGCGGCCATGGCGGTGTCGACGCTGAGCTCCCTGGCACTCGCTCTCCTCACGCGCGGCCGCGCGCGGCTGATCGCGGGTGCGGCGGCGCTGCTGACGCTGGCGTCCTTCCTGATCACGCGGCTCGGCAACGTGCCGATCAACGGCCGCATCAAGGAGTGGGCGCTCACCGCGGCCCCCGCCGATCACGCGGAGATCCTGCGGCGCTGGGAGCTGTTCAACAACCTGCGCACGCTCACGGCACTCACCGCGTTCGTCCTGCTGATCGTCCTCTGCCTGTGGCAGCCGACGGCTACGGCCCGGAACCGGGCCTAGCCAGGTCCTGTGGCCGAACCGTTCGGGCGGATCACGCCACTGCACCCCGGTCCGAACCCGGTACAGAATCCCGTCGATCACCTGACCATGGGCCCGCCATCGGCCACAACGCCTATTGCTGACCGGCAGGAACGGCCGGAGCCGTTCCCACTGGGCATCCGTCAGATCGCCCCGCCCCATGCCCACATCAACGGCTCCGGCACGGACCAGCCACATGATCGGCCGGACAAGTCCTAGCAGGGTGGCCTGATGGGGAAAGGCGATCACCCTCTTCGTCCTGGGGCCGCGGGACACCGCCGACTCCCTACCGGACGAGACGGAGCTGAGGACCTGGCGGAGGCCTGCCTGCCGGTCGCCGAGGGGCGCTCGATCACCGGGGACGGCTGCGGTGGGGTGTGCCCCAACCACGCGGTGGGCCATGGCCTGCTCACCACGCGCATGCTCCATCCTCGGTGAGGCGTCGGCCTCGACGGCGTACGGACTGGTCGGCAGGCCCGTCCTGTACGGGGGCACGGATCTGGTCGAGGCGGGCGAGATGCGGGCGGTCCTGGCCCGCCAACCACGTTTCTCGGCGCGGGTGTTCGCACCCGGCGAGCGCGCGCCTCCTACGACATCCCGGCGGACGGCGCCGAACGGTACGCCGTGCGTTTCGCCGCCAAGGAGGCGGTCCTGAAGGCGCTGGGAGTGGGCCTCACCGGTTCAATCCTGACCGAGACCGAGGTGGTGCGCGCCCCATCCGGCAGCCCGTCCCTCCGGTTGACGGGCCGCGCCGCGGCGCTGTCCGAGGAGGTGGGGGTGGAGCCGGCTGATCAACTCACATCGACTGAGTTCCGCCTTCTGGGGGCGGATCCGGGCCAGGAGCGTAATTCGGCTGTCGCAGCGGCCCACTTCCTGGATTGGCCGTGGGAATCCTCGCGAAATATACCGACTGGGCGTTACCTCCGACCAAGCTGCCCAGCCCCGCACCCTTTCTGGTGCCCAGCCCGATGAGTATGGAACCCGAATCCCCCGACTTGGCACCCCCGCCAAAAGTCGGCTCTACACGTATGAGATCCCTGAAAAGATAACACCATTGGCGATTGCGACCCCAGGTCTTCATGAGCGAACGAACAGTTTTGATACGCCCTTCATGCATTCCGGTCGCCACTCCCGCGAAAGCCACGCGGAGCCCATAGGCAGGCCCTCCGTGTGTTTCCAGATCCGCCATCTGCGGTATCTTGTCGACGTCTGTAATGACAATACTCCGGTTCGGCTGGGGCCAAATAGGAGACAGGCCACCCGGTCCGATCGCATAGCTTGTCGCGCGAAGCCGGGGAAGCGCCCACGCGAGGTCGTAGGTATTGAAGTAATAGGGCCCCAAGTGGCCTACCGGGTAGCGGAAGAGAGGGTAACCGTTCTCCATCACCCCGATCTCCATCTTTTTCTCTCTCCACCGACCCGGGGGGTCCAGCTCACCCCCTACTGGGGGCTGGAAGATGGGCTCCAAAGGCTTCACTTTGTTTCTGTCAGGGAAACCATCGGTTGCGTGTCTGACATTAAGGACGTGGCCTGCGGAAAGAATCCTGGCCGGGCCTCCCCAATCTACGACAGTCATCGTCCCCTCCAGCATTTTCTCACCGTCATCGTCCCAAATACCTATTCCGAGCCCACCCCAGGCCGGACGGCTATACCAACCCACGAATCCTTCATGAAGGACGGGTCGTTCGACTTCGATCACATCCGTAGGCGTGAGCTCTCGCGCTGCGGAGACTCCCGGATCGGCCGTCAAGGTCTCCACGGCGGGTGGGATGTACAGCTCTCCCACAGAAAGGGCGGATATCGGCTTCTTTTCCAGCACCTGTACACAGATTGCCCAGTCGCGCGTTTCCCGACCGCCAACGACCTTGTATCTCATGTCGAGCCCGACGACATTCGGATCGTACATCCAATGCGCCACAGACTCATGCAAGCGCCATCTCGGGAATGCTTTCACAACACCCGTCCTTCGAGACTGCGCCGAATGACGATGAGTCCTTCAGTGAGGCGACCGCGGAGGGTGGTGCGCCTACCGCCATGCTCAGACCCCGACCGGCGCTGCCGGGGCAGGCGGTGGCCCGTCGTCGTCAGCCGATCGGATCGGCTGCGGGCCCCTCAGTCCATCTACCCACCATGCGCGGGCTCCCGCATCTTGCGGCGGAAGCACCGTCGTTCCGGAGCCGCCGTCCTCGGCGTGCGCGTCAACTTCCCCTGCTGGCCTGCCAATCGGGTCTCCCTCCGGATGCGACGGCCGCCGCAAGGGTTCACCGTGGAGGGGAGGACTGCGGTGGTACCACCGGTCCGGACTCCGACGGGGCGGGACTGCGCGGGACGGTGGGGTCGCTGTGGTGGCCGCGCCCGGCAGACGAAGGGACAGGGGCGTGAGAGGCATGGCCGAGAAGGTCTTCAGCATCATCGAGGTGGCGGAGCAGGACGGAAAGTGGGGGTATTCGGACATCAACTTCACCGAAGGGCGGATGCCTGATTCTCCGGACTCCGGCGAGGGGCCGGTATGGCGACAGGTCAGTCCGGTGGCGGTCGCGGGGAGCGGGTTGGCGGCCGTGGGATCGGCCGAGGACGACCGCCGGGTCTACTACCAGGACCTCGACAGGAGCGTGGTCGGCACGGCGTACAAGCCCTCGCTGCCGGACGGTCGGTGGGCCGGGTACCGGGTGTTCACCACCGGGATCGGTGCCCCCAGCGCCGATGCGGGAAGCGCGCTGGCGGTGACGGGAGAGATCGGTGACCTGCGGGTCTACTATCTCGACGACGGCCGGCTCGACGGCGGTCGTCGTCTGGTGAGGCTGGAGGAGCGGTCTCGGGAGTGGACGTACACCGTGTGCGCCGACGCCCCGCGCGGTTCGCCGATCAGTCCGCTGGCCGCCGTCACCACCGGGCAGGGCGAGTACGTCTACTACCTGGACGCGCGGGGCCATGTCGTCGAGGTGTCGTGGCTCGGGGCGGAGGGCCGGCCGTTCGCCGATCTGACGGCCGGTGTCGAGGGGTGCCCGACCCCTTCCCCGCTCAGTCGGCTGACCGCCGCCGGTCGCGGTGCCGATTCCCGGCTCGTGTACTTTCTCGACGAGAACGACAGACCCGTGCAGTTGGAACACACGGTCATCGAGGGTACGAAGAAGAATCCCGAGGGCAGCGTGGCGTGGCGGGTGCAGAGCCTGTCCGCGTACGGGGCCCCGGCCGCGGCGGCCGGCAGCCGGCCGGCGGTCGTGCTCACCGCCGAGGGCCATCCGCGGCTCTACTACCTGGACACCGACCGGATGGTGGTCGAGGTGGGGTTCAACGGTCGTGGCTGGGACGTCAACCATGCCGGCCTGGACGCCGACGACGGCGCGGGCGCCCCCGCGGCCGCTGACGGCAGCTCACTGGCCGCCGTGGCCCGCACCGGCAGCCGGGGCGCCCAGGTCTACTACCTGGGCGCCGCCGACGCGGGCGCCGGACCGCGAGAGGGCGACAACCACCTGATCGAACTGCGGGGGTCCGGGGTCGTCTGGACCGCCCGTCGCCTGGGTGCCGAACTGGACCTCCCCGATGTCGCCACCGGTGTTCCCAGCCCGATCACCGCCATCTACACCAGCGGCCCGCGCGTCTACTACACGAGCGAGGAGTAGACGAATCGGCTCCATGGCCGAAGGAGGAGCACCCCCATGCGCATGAACGACACCTACCGGGACGCCGTGAGCGGGACCCTCAAGTCCACGGACAACGGAAGCCGGACGAACATGACGGTCACCAACGGCACGCCGGTGCACCTGCTGGTGTACTGGGTCGGGCTCGACGGTCTGCTGTACGGCCGCAACAAGCGGACGCGCAAGCTGGCCCCCGGTTACCCGGGCCAGGTCCTGGACCCCGGAGCGACCATCACCTGGAACAACATCGACCGCTCCTACTACTTCGTCGCCAAGGTCGGGTACTCGGGCGCCTTCGCCGCGGTCTGGCGAGCCGACAGGGACAACGCCGCCGTGACGGTCACCGGCCGCGACCTGCTGGACCCGGACGACATCGGGGAGACCCCCGTGCCCACCGGCTCCATGATCATCCCGCCGAACGGGCCGAGGATCCTGGTGGGGGCGGGAGTGCTCCAGAAGGACAGGTTCGTCACCCGCGAGCAGTTCTGGCAGCGTCTGCCTAACTCCTACAGCCTCGCGGCGGGCGAGGAGAAGGTCGTCAACTACACACAGACGCAGGGGATGCAGGACAGCTCGTCCGACGCCAAGACGGTGACAGGGTCGGTCAGTACCAGTGCCAGCGCCGGCTGGGGCCCGTTCAGCGCCTCCGTCAACGCCTCCCTGAGCAAGTCGTCGACCAAGACCCAGCAGGTCACCGTGTCCACCCAGACGACCAGCTTCACGTCGAACAGCTACTCCAACGAGTCGGCCCACGGCTGGCTGTGCCTGTACTGGCAACTGGCCGACACCCTCACCGTGTTCGACGAGACAGGCACCCCGTTGTCATCGGTCGTCTCCGCCACGGGCCCCTCCGTCGTCTGGGGCCCCGTGAAGATCGACAATCTGGAGGAGGATCCGGACCCGACTGCTCTGCGTGCCGAAATCCGGGACGACGTGCCCGAGATCGTCTCCGTGCGGCCGGCGCCGGAGCAGCTCCGGTCGGCCTAGGGCCTGTCCGGCGCCTCGGCCCCGACCCTGATCCGCCGGACAGGCCCCAGGGGACAAGACACCCCCGGGCGAGGTACACCCACCGACAGCTGGAGGAGATCATGGCGACAGCGCGCGCCCGCCCCATGGGCGTGACCCCGGGCGGAGGCTACACGGCGGTCATCGAAGTGGCCCAGAAGCCGGACGGCTCGTTCCAATGGACCAACCTCAACATCGCCGCGAGCAAAGACGGGTCGCGCGGCATCCCCAGACCCGCCCCCTTCCCGGCCCTGACCAGCGGCTACGTCGCCACCGGATGGGGATCGGACAATCGGCGCGTCTACTACGCGGACACCGACGGCGCAGTCATCGAACTGAAGACCGACGGAAACGAAGGCGGCTGGGACCACGACAACCTCACCAGCAGCATCGGAGTCCCCGTGGCCGCGTGGAACAGTCCGCTGGCCACCGGCGGGATGAGATCCGGGACGATGATGGTCTACTACGTGGCCGAGGACGGCACGCTCATCGTCATGAAGTCCTCCAGGAGCGGCTGGAGAATCGACATCAACTTCCACCTCCCCAAGGTCCCGGCGAAGAGTCCGCTGGCCGCGATGCAGAACGGCAGAGGCCGTTTCGTCTACTTCATCACCAAGAGCAACCGCGTCATGGAGGTGGAGGGCTTCGGGAAGCCGACAGGCAGGATCACCGATCTCAACAGGTGGATGGACCTGCCCTCACCCTCCCCACTCAGTGGGCTGGCCGCCGTGGGATGGGGCGACGACCGCCGGCGCATCTACTACTCGGACACCGACGACAGCCTCATCGAGTTGAGGGGCTACGGGGACGAGAGGAGCAGTTGGTCGTCGGACAACCTCGGCGGGAAGGGTGTCAGGCAGCTCAAGGACGGAAGCCCGCTCGCGGCCGCGCCGACCGACCGCTTCGTGCAGGGCGTCGCCCTGTGGGGCCGGGAATCCGAACCGCTCTGGGCGAACTACGAGTCCGGCTGGCGGACCCAGGAGATCTACACGAACCGGAAGGGAGCCCGTCCGGTGGTGGCCGCCAACAGCTCCGTCGCATGCGCGGCGAGCACCGACCGCCACCCCTGGGTGTCCTACGTGGACGAGGACAACCACCTCGCCCTCTGGAGGGGACCGGAGTCGGACTGGCAGTGGTGGGACCTGACCGCCGATCTGAAGCTTCCGGCCGCTGCCGGGGTGGCCGCGCAGGGGCCGCTGGCCCTCGTCCACACCGAGTGCGGCCCGCGCGTCTACTACCTCACCGACGAGCCCGAATTCTGAGTGGCTCTGCCTCACGCGCGGATGCGCGGCAGGTGATCGGAGCTCACCATGCGAATGAACGAAACCTACCTGGCGGCCCTCGCCGGGACCCTCTTCTCACCCCCCAAGGAGGCCAGGGCCGCGGTCCTGGTCATCAACGACCTCTCGATCCCCCTCGACATCTTCTACGTCGACCAGTCCGGCGACCTGTGCGGGCCGGACGCCAAAGGGAACTGGATCGCGGGCCTGCCCGGACTCGTCATGCAGGCCGACGGCGACAACGCCGTGATCACCGGCGACTGCTGGGCCGAGAGCTACTGGCTGGCCAAGTCCCACTACTCCGGCGCCTTCGCCGCCGCCCTGCAGAACCCCGGCGGCAAGAGCACCATGACCTTCTCGGGGTTCGACCTGCTGGACCCCAACGACATCGGACCGGTCCCCGAGCCCAGCGCGGACATGCTCATCCCGCAGGACGGACCGAGCGTCCTGGTGGCCACCGGTCTCGTCCAGCACGGCACCACGGCCCGCACCCCGGTGACCACGTGGGCGGACGACCAGGTCGGGCTCGGTGTGACCGTCACCCGAGAACAGTTCTGGCACTGCACGGGGGAGTCGTACAGCCTCGCGCCGGGCGAGACCAGAACCGTCAACTACACCGTCAGCCAGGGCATGCAGGAGAGCAGTTCGGAGACCGAGACCACCAACGCGTCCGTCGGCGTGAGTGCCGGCGCCGGATGGGGCCCCTTCAGCGCGTCCGTCTCCGCCTCCCTGAGCGAGTCGTCCACCACCAGCCAGCAACTCACCGTGTCCACACAGACGACGTCCTTCGTCTCCAGCACCTACCAGAATCTCGGCGAGCACTCCGAGCTCAACTTCTTCTGGCAACTGACGGACGTCGCCACCGTCTACGACGATGACGGCCAACCACTGTCCTCCGTGGCCTCCGGTGAGGTCCCCTCGGTCGTCTCCGGCCCCTGGAACGTCAAGGAGGTCGAAGGAGACAGGAAGAAGCGCAAGGTGGAGAGAAAGGCCGGTCACGACCGGCCGCCCACGGGGTGAGAAGGCCTGGTCCGACCGGCGGAGGCAGAGCTTTGCCGTGCCGCCCCCACGACGGGATCAGACGACCGGTGGACCCGAGCCCCTCAACGCCGTACTACGGCGGGTCGTCGGTGTCGAAGCCGATGCCGCCGCCGGGATCCATCGCGTAGCAGAGGTATGCGTAACGCGTGGCGTACATCAGGCGAAGCACCGCCCGCGCCATGATGACGGCGCAGAGCACCGTCGCGGCCGCCGCGTGGCTCAGGCCCGAGTCGCCCACCAGCAGCATCACGATGATGCCGAACTCGGCGTCTCTGCCTGGCTGGATCCATAACCCGCGGCCCCTGGGGAACGCGCGGTTGAGTGGATGCCCGGGGTCGGGGAACCCGGGCATGGTGGGGGCCGAACGGCCACCACCGAGCGGGCCTGTCCGGGCGATCTCTGTGATGCGGTCGACCGCCTGGATACCTCGGTCCGGGGAGTTGGTCAGAGCCCGATGCCAGGCCGCGGCGTTGTCAGTCCCCGCCGCTATCGTTCGCCCGTTCACGATCTTCAGGGAGGGGTGGCTCGGTGGGTGCCAGCGGATGGGACTACGTCACCAGGTACGACGGCGATGTCGAGGCGGCCTTGGCGACACTGCGGGCCATGGTGTTCCGGGAGGAGTACGGCAGTGATGACCGGTACCGAAGCCTGGAGGATCTCTACGAGGACGAAGAGTTCATGGGGACCGAGGGCACCCATACGGTCCTCGACATCGACAGGGTCGTTGCCACGGATGACCCGCCGACGCGCTCCGGTATCGCTGACTACGGCACCCTGCGCCCTCTGGCCCTCAATCGCGTGATGCACCACTTCGGCACACACCGCCCGTCGGTCGAGCAGTACGAGGAACTCGCTGCTGCCGGCAACGAGGCTGCGAGCCATGAGGAGCACGAACCAAGCCTGCTCGGCGAGTGTCAGATGCCGTGGACCGGTTACTACATCGCCCTCTACTCCGGCGATAGGCCGACGCACCTGGGAATCTTCGGATTCTCAGGAGACTAACGAGCTCGTGCACGGTAGGGCCTGTTTTGATAGTCGGGGCAGCCGTTAGCCAGGGGTTCGTGACGGCGATGCGGTGCGTGGGCGATGGGCTCGAACGTCCACAGGGCGTCCATCGGGATCGCGAGCTGTCATCGTCCACTGCGTGGGCAGTGTCTCGATCTGTCCGACCGGCCACCCGGCGCCCAGGATTTGTTCGCGAACCTCACACAGCTGCGCGTATGTTCCCACGCGCAGCCCCCATCCGGCCTTGTTGAGGGGATCGAGATCAGTGGTGGGGGCGGTAGCGGTTTCGACGATCATTAGGTGGTCGTCCCCACCGACATCGATGACTGCGATCCGAGGATCAGAAGGGGTTGCAGCGCGCTCGAATGCGAGCGCCGCTCCGAGCAACTCCGTGTAGTACGTCACGAGCCGGTCGAGGTCGCTCGTGGAAAGAGTTAGATGGTTGATACCGAAGAGATCTGGCATGGTGGGTCAACTGTAGTCCAGCCGCTGGACGGCACCCAGGGTGCAATTGAGATGTGGTCACAACGCCTGGCGTATCAAGGTGAGTTGGATGATGGGGCTTCGTAGCGGACGGCGAGTTTCTCGTAGCGTGTCGCGACGCCTCGCGCCTGCTTGAGGAGCCCTATCCGGCACTCGACTTTGTGTCTGGCCTTGTATCGCTCACAGTCGAAGCCGGGTGGGCGGCCGCCGGTCGAACCTCGGCGTCTGCGGTGTCCGGCCTGGTCGCGTTTCTCCGGAATGGTGGGAGGGATCTGCCGGCGGCGCAGGTACTCGCGGATCTTTCGAGAGGAGTAGGCGTGGTCGGCCAGGACGTGAGCGGGTCGGGTGCGCGGATGTCCGCCGCCGATCCGCGGAACGCGGATGCGGTCCATGACCTCGGTGAACACCGGGGCATCGGCCCGCTGTCCAGCGGTGACCACGGCGGCCAGGACGTGAAAGGAGGCGTCGACGGCAAGGTGAATCTTGGTGGTCAGGCCGCCGCGCGAGCGGCCGAGTGCGTGGTCGTCCGGCTCGGCCGCCAGGCCGTCCGGACTCGTCCGGCCTGTGTCGGCAGCCCCCTTTTTCGAGCCCCGGCGGCGTGCCGACGGGCTCGGTAGATCGTGGACTCGACCGACACCTCCCACTCGATATGTCCGGCAGTATCGGCCTTGACCTGCAGCTTCTTCAAGACTCTGGCCCATGCGCCGTCGATCTGCCAGCGACGGAACAGTGCGTATGCCGTCTCCCACGGACCGCACCGCTCAGGTATGTCTCGCCAGGGCGAGCCAGTGCGAGCACGCCACCAGATCCCGTCGAAGACCTGCCGCCGATTCCGTGGAGGCCGGCCCATCTTCGGAATCGGCGGCAACAGCTGTTCCAGTCGCGCCCACTGTTCGCCCGTCAGATCGCCACGAGTCATCCCAAGATCGTTTCACGACCTTGATCGACATCTCAAACACGCCCTAGTCTTCTGAGTCGGGAACAGGCGCGCCCACCCCGGCTGCCATGAGGCGCTTCAATGCCCAGGTGGTGAACTGGACGCAGATGCACGACTGCTACGGGGATGTCGATCGCGTGCCCGCGCTTCTGGAACAGGTGGAGCTCGAGGACAACGCCGAAACATGGAAGGAGCTGGGATACCCGCTGGTCCTCGAACACGACCTCGTCTTGCCCGCCAGCTTTGCCGCCCTGCCGCGCCTGATGTGTCTTGCCTCCAGGAGCGCACGGGCGCGTGGACTGGCGGGAACGATCCTGCGATGCGCGGCAGGACACCACGGCTGCGATGATCTGCTGGCGAACTGCGCCGACGAGATCTCTGATTTCCGCAAGCTGCTGGACCGGCACCTGCAATCGCGGCCGGTCGACTACCTCGCGGCCTTCCTCGATTCGCTCGCGGCCATGGAGGAGTTCCACTGGAGTGCCGTCCTGGGGGACTTCACGGACGACTTCTACCACCTGGCCTGCCCCAACTGCGCCGTGGACGTGACGATCGCCATCGGGGACCACGGGCGCTACTCAGCGATCCGGGACCGGAACCTGGGCGACGTGGACCGCCGTGGCCTACGGCCAGCGTCCTCCGAGGAACTCTCCGGCACCGGCCGGTGGATGCACGAGACTGCTGTCCGCGACGGGCACGAGGCACTCGCCGACGGAATCGCCCACCTCTTCGGCAAGGCCGAATGCCCGGACTGTGCCAGCGTGTTCCACATCGCGGACGAGTACACATCCGCCAACCGCCCCGTCCTGCGGTAGGCCAGGGTGGATCGGAAGTCCGTGCCGTGGATGACGTAAGCCCGCTTGTCGAATCGAGTGGCCACGGCGCGGAAGCCCTTGAGGGCGTTGATCGTGCGCTCGACCTCGTTCCTACGGGCATACCGGGCCCGGTCGAAGCCAGCGGGCCGCCCGCCCTTGCTACCGCGGTTCTGCCGATCGGCTTGCGTGCACCGGCCGCGTGCTGATGTGCCCAGCAGACCGTCGAGTCCACCCCCGCCGTAGTCCAGTCGAGACGGCCCTCGCACTCGTCATCCGGCTTCGAACATGATCGGCCGGACAGGTCCTGGCCGACGGAGACGGGCAGGCCGGGCAGGCCGCCTGGGCTCGTTGCTGCCGACACCCCGTTCGGGGCAGAGCACGTTCCTTCCGGGCTCCTCGACCCGGCACACCCGGCGGCGGTGAGCGCGTCGAGCTGGCGTCCCAGCTTCTGTCCTCCGGTCGAGACTCGCGCGATTCCGAAAGTCCGCGCGAAATCCCCTTGCGCAATGGTCAAGAAACGTTGACCATTACTCGCATGCCTACCGATGATCTTCCAGAGACGTTTCACGTCACCACGGACGAGCAGCTGCGCGCCGTCTCCAGTCTCACGCGCCACCGGATCATGGCCGTGCTCCGCTTCGAGCCCGCGACGATCACGCAGATCGCCGAGCGGGTGGGCCTTGCGAAGGGGAGTTCCAGCTATCACGTACGGCTGCTGGAGCGGGCCGGCCTCGTGAAGGTGGTACGGACACGGAAGGTGCGGGGTGTCACCGAGCGGTACTACGCGATGGCCGCGCGGACGATCGAGCTGCCGGATCCGGGCGAGGGAGGGCCGGATCTGCTGATGCGCCACGCGGTGGCGGACCTGGAGGCGTCGCCGGTGGATGAGCGGCACGTACGGATGGCGCATCTGCGGCTCACCGAGGAGCAGTTCGCGGAGCTGGGCGCGCGGCTGGAGGCACTGGCGGACGAGTACCGGGAGCTGTCCGATCCGTCGCTGCCGGACGCGTCACTCGTCTTCGCACTGTTCCACCCGGCATCGCGCGAGCAGGCCGAGGGAGGCGCCAAGTGACCACAGACGTTCAGAAGTTGCCGACCGGGTTCGGACGGCTGTGGACCGCGCAGACGGTGTCCTCGCTCGGTGACGGGGTGTCGCATGCCGCGCTGCCGCTGCTCGCGTTGACGTTGACGCGGGATCCGATGGCGCTCGCCGTCGTCACGGCCGCCGGGACGCTGCCGTGGCTGCTCTTCGGGGTGCTCGGCGGTGCGCTGGTGGACCGCTGGGACCGCCGGCGCACGATGTGGGTCACGGACGCGGT
Organism: Streptomyces sp. NBC_01255; assembly: GCF_036226445.1. Lineage (NCBI taxonomy): Bacteria > Bacillati > Actinomycetota > Actinomycetes > Kitasatosporales > Streptomycetaceae > Streptomyces > Streptomyces sp. NBC_01255. Next base: position 8,375,935 of record NZ_CP108474.1, on the reverse strand, counting down.
GCGTGCGGTGCTGCTCGCGATACCGGCGGCAGCGGCCGCGCTCGACGTGCTGAGCATTCCGCTGCTCGCGGCCGTCGCCTTCGCGCTCGGCCTCGGCGGACTCTTCTTCGATACGGCCGCCACGGCCTATCTGCCGGACCTGCTCGGCCGCGACCCCGCACTCCTGGAGCGCGCCAACTCTCGCTTGCGCGGCGCCCAGACCGCCATGTCCGGCTTCGCGGGGCCGCCTGCGGGCAGTGCGCTGCTCGCGCTCGGGCGGGCGGTTCCGCTGCTCGCCGACGCGGTGTCCTTCACGCTCTCCGCGCTGCTCGTGCGTACGCTGCCCGCCCTGCCCCGGCCCGTGCCGGAGGTCCGCGAGTCGCTGCTTCGGCAGGCGCGGGCCGGGGCCTCGTACGTCTTCCGGGACCGGTTGCTGCTCGGGCTCGCGCTCCGCCCGGCGGTCGGGAACGTCGCCTTCCTCGCCGTGGAGACCGTCCTCGCCCTCTTCGCGCACGACCGCCTCGGCATCGGCACCTTCGGCTTCGGCCTGCTCCTCACGGCGGAAGCCACCGGCGGTCTGCTCGGGGCCGCCATCGCCTCCTACCTTGGCCGACGACTCGGCACCGGCACCGCACTGACCTGCACGGCCGCGGTCGAAGGGCTTGCCATCCTGGGCCTTGCCGCTGCCCCGAACCCGTACGTGGCCGGGCTGGCGCTCGCCGTCTGCGGGGCCGGCATGGGCGCCACGATGGTGCTCGCGCCCTCCCTCCGGCAGACGATCGTCCCGGCCCACCTCATGGGCCGGGTCGCCTCCACCTCCCGCATGCTGGCCATGTGCGCCGCCCCCATCGGGGCCTTCCTCGGCGGCTGGCTGGCCACCACCTACGACATCCGCACCCCGCTCTACGCCGCCGCCGCCCTCCTCCTGACGATGACGGCCATCACGGCATCCATGACCAGCAACCGCCGGGTCGAAGCGGCGCTGCGTGCCGCCGCCCCGTGCGTCCACGACCGACCTGAGGCATCCGCTTCCCGACGCGGTGACGCTCACACAGAGGCCTAGGGCGATAGGCCGACGCGGGTACGGTCCCCCGGCCGACGCGGGGGCGGTTCCCCGCGCGCCAGGATGATCACCATGCGCATCGGAATTCTCGGAACAGGCAATGTAGGACGGGCACTCGCCGCAGCGTGGTCGCGGGCAGGCCATGACGTCGTCCTCGGGTCACGGCGGCCCGGCGACGAAGAGCTCCTGACGGGGCTCAAGGAACTCCTCCAGGTGGGGTTACGGGTCGACGACCCCGCCGGGACCGCCGCGCACGCGGAGGTCCTCGTGAACGCGACCCCGGGCACAGCCTCCGTGGCTCTGCTCGAATCGATCGGGGCCCCGGCGCTCGCCGGGAAGGTCCTCCTCGACGTCGCGGTCGGCTTCCTGGAGGACGAGTCGCTCTCGCACCAGGTCGTCAGTCTCGGCGAGGAGATCCAGCGGGCGTTCCCGGACACCCGCGTGGTGAAGACCCTCTGCACGATCGACCGCGAGGTGATGGTCGCACCGGACTCCCTGGTGGGCCCGAGCACCGTCTTCCTCTCCGGCGAGGACGCCGAGGCCAAGCGCGTCGTGGGCGGCCTCCTGGCCGATCTCGGCTGGCCCGCCGAGTCGCTGCTCGACCTGGGCGGCATCGTCACCGCCCGGGGACAGGAGCACTTCGCCCTGCTGTTCGTGGGGATCGCCCTGGCGACGGGCGACTTCAGGTTCAACATCCGGTTCGTGCCGCCCGTCACGGACGGAGCGAACACCGGGGCCGCGTGACGCCCCGACCCGTTCCCGGTAGGTCAGGCCGCCCTGGCAGCCGTCAGGGCGGACTTGATCGCCGGCCAGTCCGGGACCGTCGGCTCGTACGTCTCCCCCGCCGTGGCCACGTCCTTGTAGCCGCTGGACGTGACCACGCACACCACCGGGCCGTCGGTCTCGCACGGCCCGTGGGCCCGCAGTCCGGCGAGGCCGGCCGCCGCCGAGGTCTCGCACCAGATTCCCTGAGCCGCCAACTCCGCTCGGGCCGCAGTCATCTGACCGTCCGTCACCGTGCGTGCCGCTCCCCCGGTCGTCCGGACGGCGACGACGCCTCGGTAGCTGTTGATCTCGCAGTCGATGGCGTACGCGAGGGTGGGCCCGACAGGGACCCGGGCGGCGGGCCTGCCGGTGCGGAGGGCCTCGGTGAGCGCGCCGGCCGCGGCGGGTTCGGTGGCGTACATCCGGGGGACGGAGCCGGTCACGCCGAGCCGGGCGAGTTCCTGGAATCCCTTGGCGACACCGAAGAGCAACTCCCCGTATCCCGTGGGGAGATGGACCGCCGCCGGAGCCCTCCCCAGGTCGAGGGCGATCTCGTACGCGAGGGTCTTGTAGCCCTCGGGCCCGAAGGGGTGCCCGGTGTGGGCGGTGTCCGTGACGCTACTGACGGCCTGGAAGCCGAGTTCGTCGACGATCCGGCGCATCAGGGGGCGGACCGTCTCGTACGGGACGGTCAGGACCGTCGCCCCGTAGGCGCGGAGGTGGGAGGCCACGGCGGGCGGGGCGTGCGGGGAGGTGAAGACGGCGCAGGGCAGCCCTGCACGGGCCGCGTAGGCGGCGGCCGCCGCGCCGTGGTTGCCGGAGGAGGAGACGACGATGCCGCGCGCACCCGAGGCGACGGCCGCGCTGACGGCCACCCGGTTGAGGCGGTCCTTGTGGCTCCATGTGGGGTTGCGGGACTCGTCCTTGACCCAGACGCCGTCGGGTAGCTCGACCATCGGGGTGTTGCCCTCGCCGAGGCCGGGCGCGGCGAGGGGCGGGAGCAGCGGCGCCCACCGGTCGAGACCGTGGGCCGCCGGGCGCGTGAACAGGCCGTCGGGGACCTCGTCGTAGGCGTAGTCGATGTCGAGGGGGTACGCGACCTCGTCGGTGGAGGTGACGGGGCAGCCCGCGGTGAGCGGCGGCCAGAGGGGGTGGCGTACGGAGGGATCGGCGAGTGAGCGCTGGGCGGTGGCGAGCGAGCGTTGCGCTGCGGCGGGCGGGGTCACGCTGTGGCCTTTCGTGGGGGTGGAGGGGCGGCTCCGGGTGGCGCGGCGAGCCGGGGGGTCAGGCCATGCGGCGCCGCAGTGCGGCGAGGGCGCCCGGGCTGCGGCCGGGAACCCGCTCCCGCAGGGCGACGAGCGCGGGGCCGAGGGTGCCCGCCCTCGTACGGTCGCTGATCTGTTCCCACTGGTGGTGGGCCCGGTCGACGGCCGCCTCGACATCGGGGTCGTCCGCCCGCTGCCGCAGGGCGAGCCTGGACTCGGCGGCGGCCAGCCACAGTTCGCAGCTGCGGGCCGGTTCGCCGGCGAGGCGGGCGAGGTCGGCCCGTACCTCCGTCCAGTGCACGGCCTCGGCCGACCGGGGGCCGTGGTGGCGCAGGGCCTCGCTCTCCCAGGCGGCCGCCAGGCCTGCGGCCTCGCCGTGCCGGCCGGCCATGGCGGCGGCGAGGATCGCGGGATGCGGGTCCGGGGCGACGACCGGCGCGGGGGTGGCGGGGGCCGGCACGACGACCGGCGCGGGGGCCAGGTGGAATACCTCCGGCGCGGTCGCGCGGGCCGCCGCCCGTACGGAGGCTTCGGCGTGCATCGCGGGGACCGGCAGACGGGCGCCGGCGCGCCAGAGTTCCGCCCAGGCCCGGAGGTATTCGGGGGTCGTGGGCTCACCCCGGCGCGGGGCGGGTGTCACCCGTCCGTACAGGTGCGCTCCGGGGCCCAATTGCAGCAACTCCGGTGCGGCGGTGAGGCGCTGCCAGACGTCGGGGTCCGCCGCGAGGTCGGCGACGACGGTCGTGGTGCCGGCGGGCCGGCCGCCGAGTTCGCCCGCGAGCCAGTGCCAGGGCAGCGCCGTGTAGCGCAGGGTCGCGGTGGTGGTGCGGGCCAGGGCGAGATGGGGCAGGTACTGCCGCTTGTCGAGGTGGAGTTGGCCCGCGAGGAAGACGACGAGGGGACCGGGGCTCGCCGCCGCCGCGCGCAGGCGCGTGAGGACGGTCTGGGGGTCCAGCGGATCGGCGAGTTCGACGACGGACGCGGTGGCGGTGCCGGTGAGGACGGCGGGTGGTACGGCGGCGAGGACCGGCAGTACGGAAGCGGCGTCCATGGCGCGGCCCCGGCCGGCGGGCGCGGCCGCGAGAAGCACCGCGGTGCCCACCGTCGCAGCGCCTGGCGCGCCCGGCGCGCCCCCGCGCACGTCCGCGCCCCCGCCCACGCCCCCGTCCGCATGTATGTCCGCACCCGGATACGCGCGGGGCCGCGCGTCGGCCCGCGTGCTCGCACGCGCGCTCGCTTCCCGCACCGGCGTACCTGCCGCGTACGTGCCCACCGTGCCGTTTCCGCCGTCGATCACCACCCCCGCACCGTAACGCGTCGCGGCCTGTCCGATAATCGTCGGGCCGTTGGCATATGTCAGATGCACCACCGGATCGAGTGTTGCCAAATCCCTTACGAGGTGTCCCGGGCTGTGCAACAGTCGTGTGCGGGCCTCCTTTTCCCACCTGGCCGCGCCGCGCCTGTATCGGAGTACGACATGCCGTCCCATCTGTTCGCGGACCGTCCCGCCCAACCGCCGGAGCCAGGCGCGGTGGACGCGCTGATCTCGCAGACCCGTCGCCTGCGCGGCGAGGTGGACGCCGTCCGCCGGGACGCCGTGGCGAACGACGACGACCCCCAGCAGCGGTGGCAGCGCGCCCTGTGCGACCTCGCCGTCCACCAACTCGATGATCTGGGAGCCCAGTTGGGCCAGCTCCGGGTCGGCGTCCCGGAGGGGGTCGCACCGGGGAGCGGGTTCGGGACCGACACCGAGCACGACACCGCCCCGGACGCCGTCCCCGACGCCGTCCTCGCCTCGGAGGCCGATCCCGGCACCGCCTACGGCGAGGCCGCCCCGGCCCGCACCGGTTCGCTGCTCTCCCGCGTCGGCAGCGCCGAGTGGAACCTCCTCACCGACGAGGTGAGCTGGTCCGAGGAGCTGTTCCAGATCTTCGGCCGCCCGCGCGAGAGCGGCCCGATGTCGCTGGACGAATTGCCCTCCATGGTCTTCGCCGAGGACCAGTCCGTCCTCCAGGGGCTGGTGACGGACTGCCTCATCGACGGCAAGCCGATCGACGGCGAGTTCCGGATCGTCCGGACGGACGGCCGCGTGCGGACCGTGCACATGACGGGTGAGCCCGTCCTCGACGCCGACGGCTGCACCGCCTCCATGTGGGCCGTTTTACGAGACGTCAGCGAGCTGCGGCGCAGCCAGCGGGCGGTCCGCGAGAGCCGGGACAGCCTGGAGCGCAGCCGCCAGATCGAGCGCACCGAGCGACGCGTCGCGGTCGAGCTCCAGGAAGCGGTGCTCCCGCCGTGGCGCGGCTCGCTCCGCTTCGCCCACGACGGCCCCGCCCCGCTCGACGTGGCGGCCCACTACCTGCCGGCCGCCAGCACCGGTCTCATCGGCGGCGACTGGTACGACGCGCTGGCCCTGCCCGACGGCGACGCACTGCTGACCGTCGGCGATCTGACCGGCCACGGAGTCGCCGCGACCTCCTCCATGGCCATGCTCCTCGGCGCGCTGCGCGGCATGGCCGTCGCCGGGATCCGCCCAGGCGCCCTGATGGGACACCTCAACCAGCTCCTGGAGACCTCCGTACAGCCCGCGCTCGGCAGTGCGATGTGCTGCCGCTACGACCCGGTCGCCCAGACGCTCACCTGGGCGCAGGCCGGCCACCCCGCCCCGCTGCTCTTCCGCGACGGGACGGGGCACGCCCTCCGGCGGCCCGAGGGTGTGCTGCTCGGGGCGACGTCCGGCGGCAGGTACGGCGAGACCGAGACCCGGCTGTTCCCCGGCGACCTGCTGGTACTGCACACGGACGGACTGACCCGCGGCAGCGGCGTGCACGACGACACGGGCACACGGCGGCTGCTCGCCCTCGGCCCCCGGCTCACCGAGGCACGGGACGCGCAGGACTGCGTGCGCGCGGTGGTCGAGGAGTTCGGCGAGGCACCGCGCGAGGACGACGCCTGCGTGATGGTGGTGCGGGTCGGCAGCTGACGGAGACACGGATCGCCGAGGGCCCCGGAACCACGAGAGGTTTCGGGTCATCGGCGTGTCCGCTCCGGATCGGTCCTGTCGTATCCCTGCCCCGCGACAGGCCCTGAGCCCCCGCGAGGGCTCAGGCCTGACCCGTTCTCGGCCGGTTGACCGGCGACTTGGGGAGGGCCAGTTCGATCTCCTCGCGCAGGACCTCGATCTTCGAGTGGCCCGCGTACTGCCCGGTGAGCCGGTACATCTCCCGCAGCCGGTGCCACGTCCGGTGGGAAGAGGTCTCCCCCATCGAGACGAGGGCGAGCCGGGCGTACCGGTCGGCCTGCTCCGGGTCGTCGGCGATGAAGCAGGCCGAGGCCATCGAGATGAAGTCGAAGAGCTTGGAGCGGTTGTGCCCCTGGCTGCGCAGCTCCAGGGCGAGCCTGGCGTGCCGCTGCGCGGGGATCGCTGCGGAGGCGTCGTGATCGGCGAGGGTCCGGTAGGCGAGGGCCTGCATGCCGTGCATGTCGGCCTCGTCGAAGTTCTGCATCCAGCTGGGCGGTTCCACGTCCGCCCGGTCGGAGACGAACAGCTCCTCGGCCTCGCCCAGCGTCCGCTTCATGGCCTGGCCGCGCCCCATCGAGGCCTGCGCCCAGGCCTCGATGGTGTGCAGCATGGCCTGGGTCCGCGGCAGCATCTCCTCGCCCCCGCCGGCCTTGGCCAGCTTCATCAGGTCGAGGGCGTCGTCGGGTCGGCCCAGGTGCACCATCTGACGGGCGGCCCGGGACAGCGCCTCGCCCGCCCGGGGACGGTCGCCGCCCTCGCGCGCGGCGTGGGCGGCGATGACGAAGTACTTCTGCGCGGTGGGTTCGAGGCCCACGTCGTGGGACATCCAGCCCGCCAGGACGGCCAGGTTGGCCGCGACGCCCCAGAGGCGCCGCTGGAGGTGGTCGGCGTGGCGGTAGGCGAGCATGCCGCCCACCTCGTTGAGCTGGCCCACGACGGCCTTGCGCTGAAGGCCGCCGCCGCGGGAGGCGTCCCACGCGCGGAACACGTTCACCGAGTACTCCAGCGCCTCGATCTCCTCCGACCCGACGGGGGCGGCCTCGTAGCGGTCGAACCCGGCGGGGTCGGCGTGGAGGGGATCGGTGGCGCGCTGGGCGGTGGCCTTGCGTGCGGGGTCGGTCTGCAGCCAGTCGTACATGCTGCTGCTGAGTGCGGAGCCGGCGGCGAGCGCAGCACCCGCGCCCACCAGGCCGCGTCGGTTGAGCATGAGGTCCATTCCCGTGAATTCGGTGAGGACCGCAGCCGTACGATCGGGTGGCCAGGGCAGGTTGTCAGGGTTGTCGTCTTGCCTGACGGTCTGCCGCTTTCCGGCGCGCCCGTGTCGTTCGAACCCGAGGTCCTCGATGGTCACGACACGGCCGAGTCGCTCGGTGAACAGTGCTGCCAGCACCCGGGGGACGGGATCGCGCGGGGTCTCGCCCCGGTCGATCCACCGCCGCACCCGCGAGGTGTCGGTCGCCAGCTGGGGGTGGCCCATGGCCGCCGCCTGCCGGTTGACGAGTCTCGCGAGTTCGCCCTTGGACCAGCCGGCCAGGCCGAACAGGTCTGCCAGGCGGGTGTTGGTTTGTCCGGTCACGTCTAAGCCCCCAGGTTCTCGGCTGAGTTGACAGTAACCCCCTGTCATAGGGCTGGCGACTATTCGCCAGGGTTCGCCAGGGTGCGCCCGATGTTCCGCCACCCGCGTCCCGGTGTCAGGTAGGAACGCGCCACCCCGCCCCGCCGACCGGCCCTCATTCCCCAGGGTGCGGACCGGGGGCGGGCGGGGCGACGCACGCAACTCGTCGGACCACGAAGGGATCTGTCACCTCCATGTACACAGCATCGTCCTCCGTGTCCGCCCCGCCCCGGCCGCAGCACCGCATCGTCCCGGCGGGTGCCGGGCCGTACCTCGCCCCCGCGCCCCAGGCCGTACGGCCCCGGCGCTGGACGGGCGGCACCGGCACGCAGCCGGTGAGCGGGAGAATCGACCTGTCCGGCCCGCAGGGGGCGCAGCTGAAGATGGCGATCGCCGCGGTCCACCGCATCTGCCCGGAGTTCAACCCGGTCCAGGTGCTGCGACGCAGCGGGCGCTCCGTCCTGATCGTCGGGACGACCGGACGGACCACGGCGGTCGCGAAGTGTTTACTGGACCACTCCCCCGCGTGGGTCGAGCGGTTCCGGCACGAAATAGCGTCCTACCGGTCCTTCGTCCGTCACCGCCCGCCGGTGCGGGCGCCCCGGCTCATCGCCGCGGACCCGGAGAACTGCACGCTGGTGATCGAGCGGATGCCCGGACGGGCGGCGGCGCTCTCGCGCCACCCCGTCGAGGCCCCGCCGCGCGCCGACGTGCGGGCCGCACTCGGAGCGATCGCCCGGCTCAACGCCTGGCGGCCGCCGGCCGGGACCTTCGACGCCCCGCTGGACTACGGGACACGGATCGCGCGCTACCACGAGCTCGGTCTCTTCACCGACCGGGACCGGGACGACCTGCAGAAGCTGCTGCACGGTCTGGCCCACGCGGGCGGCCGGCAGGGCATGGGCCAGTTCTGCCACGGCGACGCCCTGCTCTCCAACATCCTGCTCTCCCCCGCCGGTCCCGTCCTCGTCGACTGGGAGCACGCGGGCTGGTACCTGCCCGGCTACGACCTGGCGACCCTGTGGGCGGTGCTCGGTGACGCACCGCTGGCCCGGCGCCAGATCAGTCAGCTCGCCCAGCAGGCGGGCCCGGCCTCCCGGGACGCCTTCCTGGTGAACCTGATGATCGTGCTGACGCGGGAGATCCGTACCTACGAGACGGCGGTGCAGCGCACCATCAAGGAGGCTCCGCCGGCCGGGACGGTCCCGGTGCCCTCCGGCGTGCTCTCCGCGGGTGAGGAGCAGCGGCTGCTGCTGAGGCGGCTGCACGACGACTGCGCCATGGCACGGCGGGCCGTGCGCGCGGCGGTCGGAACGCGCTGAAGAGGCGGGTCCGGCCGGCGATACGGGGCCCTGTCGTCAAAGGAGCGCCGGCTGCCCAAGCGGCCCAGGCGGAACTTTGACGACAGGGCCCTAGGGCGCGTATCGAGTCGTGATCATCGGGTGGTCCTGGTGAGGTCTTTGATCCAGATCATCGAGGCGTGCAGGTGGAGACTGGCGAGGTAGCTGTCGGGAGTCTTGTCGTATCGGGTGTCTCACCGTCCCGGTTCCGGCCTCCTGGTACGTCACGCTCTGGGGCGGGTGAGGCACGTGGAGCCGACGTGAGCCGACCGGTGCACTGATGTCCGGGCGGGGACTCATGGGACATGGCCCGGCACCCGGCTCAGGTTCCGGGGAGGATACGGCGCGTTTCGTAGGCCCACATCGCGATCTCGACCCGGTTGCGGGCGCCGAGTTTGGCCATCAGGCTGGCCAGATGCGTCTTCACCGTGCTGAGGCTGATGTGCAGTGCATCGGCGATCTCGGTGTTGGTCAGCCCGCGAGCGACGGCGAGGAGCACCTGCTCCTCCCGGGCGGTGACGGGGGAGACCGGCTGGGCCACGGGCCGGCCGGCGGGCAGGTCCGCGAATGCCTGGAGCAGACGGACGGTGACGCTGGGCGCGATGAGCGCCTCACCGCCGGACGCCGACCGTACGGCCTGGGCCAGAAGGTCTGGTCCCGTGTCCTTGAGGAGGAATCCGCGGGCGCCGGCACGCAGCGCGCCGTAGACGTACTCGTCGAGGTCGAACGTGGTGATGACGACCACGGCCAGCGGGTCGGCGACGCCCGGGCCGGCGACCAGCCGGGTGGCCTCGAGCCCGTCGAGTACAGGCATACGAATGTCGAACAGACAGACGTCGGGGCGCAGTTCGCGGGCCAGACGTACCGCCTCCCGCCCGTCGGCGGCCTCGCCGACCACCTCGATGCCGGGCTGGGCGTTCAGCATGATCCGCAACCCGGCGCGGATGATCGTCTGGTCGTCAGCGACGAGGACGCGAATGGACACCGCTCTCGCTCCTCGCTCTCGGCAGTTCGGCGTCGACATGCCAGCCCCGGTCGGTACCCGGGCCGGCTCGTAGTGTGCCGCCGAGCAGCGTCGCGCGCTCGCGCAATCCGGTAAGTCCGTATCCGTCGCGACCCCGGCCGGTGCGCCGGCCGTTGTCGCGCACGCTCACCCGTACCGTGTGCCGTTCCGCGGCGACCCGAACGACGAGCTCGGTCGCGTCGACCGCATGGCGCAGCGCGTTGGTCACCGACTCCTGCACGATCCGGTAGACGGCCGCGTCCACGGCCGGGGGCAGCGCGTCCAGTTCGCCGTCGAGCCCCAGGTCGACCCTGAGGCGACCACCCGGGGTGCGCACCAGGCGCTCCAGGTCCGCGACTCCGGCAGGCGGCGCCAGCTCGGCGCCGACCCCGCGGTCGCGCAGCGCGGCGACCATGGCGCGCATTTCCTCCAGCGTGCGCGCCCCTTCCTCCTCGACCCCCTCCAGCGCCTCGACGGCGGCGGACGGGTCGGTGCCCGCGAGCACCCGGCCCGCCTGGGCGATGATCACCATGGCCGACACGTGGTGGGCCACCGTGTCGTGCAGTTCCCGGGCGAGCTGCTCGCGCTCGCGGGAGCGCACCTGCTCCAACTGCCGCTCGCGAGCGGTCACCCGGAACCGCACGGCAGCCCCGACCACGCCGGGCATCAGCAGGAAGACGAAGCCCACGACCTTTTCGACGACCGGGGTCCCGTCCGTGACGACACACAGCGCGCCGACCGCGAGGATCACCGCGCCGCCCAGCACGATCTCCCGTCCCGATCCCCACCGGGGCAGCGCGTACACCAGCACGAGCACGACCGCGCCGGTGTACAGGCCGACGGACTCGCGCGGTGCGGCGACGAGCGAGGCCACCGGAAGCAGGCTCACCGAGCCGAACGCCAGCGTCACCATCGCCAGCGGGCGGGTCCGGCGCCACAGGGGCAGCAGGCACAGCCATACGGCGAACACCACCGCCACCGGCCGCCACACGACGTTCTCGCGCAGGGTGGCCTCCAGCGCCACACCGGCAAGGCCCGCGGCGAGCAGCGCCCAGTCCCGCAGCACCCGGGCGGGCGCGTCGGGCGGCCGGGGTTCGGTCCACAGGGTTCGCAGGTCGTCTCGGAGCACGGTTCTCAGCCTAGGGACCGCAGCGTGCCGCGCATCGGCCGAAAGGACGGGTCGTCACTCCGCCCCGGGGCCGAGGGATCCGCGGCCCGCGGGCCGATGCCGCGGAGCGCCGTGGCGACGAGCCTCGGTATCGGAGGCCGTACAAGGACGGCCGCTGAGGTGGTTGGAGGACCCGATGCTCTCGAAAGCCCTGTTGCGCCTGGGCGCAAGCGCCGCCCGCCATCCCTGGCGGGTGATCGCGGCATGGCTGATCGCCGCCACGCTCGCCGTCCTCGCCGCGATCGCCTTCGGCGGGCGGACCGCGGACTCGATGACCGCTCCGGGACTGGACTCCCAACGGGCCGCGGAACTGATCGAGCGGGCCGGTACCGGCCAGGAGGGGATGACCGCCCAAGTGGTCGTCACCCCCCTCGACGACGGTGCGACGTTCTTCGACGACGACGGCGCGCGCACCGCTCTCACGCGGCTGCAGACCGAGGTGAAGCGGCTGCCGCACGTGCTCGGCACGAGCGACCCGGCGGGGGCACTCGACGCAGGCGGGGACACCGCCGTGCGCGGCGGCCTCGTCTCGGCCGACGGGCGGATCGCGGTCGTCCGGGTGCAGTACCCCGACCAGAGCCGGCTGTCGGCCGAAGACCTCGACGCCCTCGTCGATCTCGGCGACCGGCTGCGCGCCGAACTGCCCCTGCGCATCGAGATGGGCGGGAACCTCTTCTACGCCTTCTCCGACCCCGACGGCGGCACGAGCGAGCTGATCGGCCTCCTCGCCGCGGCCGCGATCCTGTTCCTGGCGTTCGGTTCGCTCGTCGCCGCCGCGCTGCCGATCGGCATGGCGGTCTTCGGGCTGACCATCGGGGTCGCCACGATGACGGTACTGGCGGGGGTGACAGAGGTCCCCACCTTCGCACCGGTCCTGGGCAGCATGGTCGGGCTCGGAGTGGGCATCGACTACGCGCTGTTCGTGCTCGCCAGGCACCGGGAGTACCTCGCGTGCGGGCTCGATCCGCAGGCGGCGGCCGGACGAGCGGTGGCAACGGCGGGGCGGCCGGTGGTCTTCGCCGGCGGCACCGTCGTCGTGTCGATCCTCGGCCTGGCGGTCGCGAACGTGCCGTTCATGACGGTGGGCGGGCTCGCCGTCTCGATCGTCGTCCTGACGATGGTGCTCGCGTCGGTGACGCTGCTGCCGGCCTTCCTCGGCGCGGCGGGCCCTCGGCTGGGCCGGGCCGGCCGGATCGGCCGGGCACTTCGGACCGGGCGGTCGGGCCGCCTCGGCCGACGGCGGGACCCGACGGCGGGCGCCGTCCCCGCCGTCGGGTGGCGGCGCTGGCTCGGGCACGTCGGCCAGCACCCGGTGCCGTACACGGTCGGCGCGGCGGCGCTGCTGCTGACGGCGACGCTGCCCGTGCTCGGCCTGCGCGTCGGCCTGCCCGACGACGGCTCACTGCCGCAGAGCCGTACCGAGCGCCGGGCCCACGACCTCGTCGCCGAGGGGTTCGGCCCGGGCACCAACGGTCCCCTCGTCATCGCCGCGGACCCCGCCGGTGATCCGGGAGTGGTGGACCGTCTCGTCGCGACGGTCGCGGCGGATCCGGGCATCGCATCCGTCGCGCCGACGCACATCGATCGGGCCACCGGCATCGCGACCCTCGTGGTGTTCCCGACCACCAGCCCTCAGGACAAGGCCACGGCCGACACCCTCTCCCGGCTGCGCACCGAGGTGCTGCCCGCGGCGATCGGGCACGGCCCGGCCAGGGCGCACGTAGGCGGCGCCGCCGCGAGCCTGTCCGACGTGGGCCGACGCACCAGCGAACGCCTGCCGGTGTTCGTCGCCGCCGTGCTGGCGCTCTCGTTCCTGCTGCTGATGCTGGTCTTCCGTTCGGTCGTCGTACCGCTCAAGGCGGTGCTGCTGAACCTGCTGAGCATCGGCGCGGCCTACGGCATCATGGTCGCGGTCTTCCAGTGGGGCTGGGGCGGTGCGCTCATCGGGCTGGAGGCGACGGTTCCGATCGTGTCGTTCATCCCGATGTTCCTCTTCGCCATCCTGTTCGGCCTGTCGATGGACTACGAGGTGTTCCTTCTCTCGCGGGTGCGCGAGGAGTACGTGCGCACCGGCGACAACGGCACGGCGATCGTTGAGGGCGTCTCGCGCACCGCCCGGATCATCACCTCGGCCGCCCTCATCATGGTGGCGGTCTTCCTGTCCTTCGCCGTCGCCGAGGACCCCTCCACCAAAATGTTCGGGCTCGGCCTGGCCACCGCGATCTTCATCGACGCCACGGTCGTACGCATGGTGCTGGTACCGGCGACCATGACACTCCTCGGCCGGGCCAACTGGTGGCTGCCGAAGTGGCTGGACCGGATGCTTCCCCGCGGCCCGGTCGGCACCGACGCGGAATCCACGGGTGAGGCCCCGCGTCCACGGCTGGTTGACCGTTGACTCAACTCCTGCCCGCCCGTGGCGTCCGGCACCTCAGCGCGTCACCTAGGGGCATATCGAGTCGTGATCATCGGGTGGTCCTGGTGAGGTGCTTGATCCAGATCATCGAGGCGCGCAGGTGGAGACCGGCGAGGTAGCTGTCGGGAATCTTGTCGGCCTTGATACAGCGTTTGCGCAGGTGGGCGCGGTTTCCGCGGGACGAGAACACCTTGTCCCCGGCGACCGCGTCCGGCCGGATGCGGGGTCGGCCGACGGGCCCGCGTACCCGTACCCTCTTCAGGACGGGGATGAACTGCGGGCTGTCCGCTGCCTGGCCTGTGGTCAGGATGAACGCCAGCGGGCGGCACTTGCGGTCGGCGGCGAGGTGGACCTTGCTGGTCTGCCCGCCTCTGGAACGTCCGAGGAGGGCGGCCTTCAGCCGGAGTTTCCGCCGACGCCGGATGCGTCGTCGTTCTTCCACGACACGGCGCACTGTCCTGTCCGCCGCGCGAGCCTCGCGGGCGGCGGCCCCATTGGTCCACTCCACTGACGCGTCCCAGGCCCGGGACCCGTCTCCGCGAAACTCCGCCGAATGGCCTCCATTCCCGTCCTGACGTGGGAACTTCCGTGTGGGCAGGCGTGATTGACGGATCGTCCGGGAGCCGATACCCCTGTACGGGTTCGGTCCCGCACGCCCCCGTGTCACCCCCCGCCCCTGGAGGCTGCCTTGCTCCGTTCCGCGTCCGACAGACGTGTGTCACCCCCGTCGCGATCCCCTCGCCGTGTCCCCAGGGTGGCGGGCGCCGTCGCGTCCGCCGCCCTGCTGCTCCCTCTGCTGTCCGCGGCTCCGTCCGCCGTCGCCGACGTGCCCGAGGCGGGCACGCTCCAAGGGCAGTTCGCTCGGGCGGCCGCGCGCCACGGCGTGCCCGAGAGCGTCCTGCTCGCCGTCTCGTACCTGCAGTCGCGCTGGGACGCCCACGGCGGTGCGCCGAGCGTGACCGGGGGCTATGGGCCGATGCACCTGACGGACGCGGTGACGGCGCTCGCCGGGGCCGCCGTCCCGCACCACTCCGACGGCGAGGAGGACGCGCGCGGCGACTCCTCGCGTACGGCCCGGACGGCGTCGGAGGCTCCCGTCCCCGCGCCCGAGGCGCTGCCCGGCCGGCTGCGGACGCTGGAGCGGGCGTCCGCGCTCTCCGGGATCCCGGCCGAGGAGCTGCGCGGCTCCACGGCCGCGAACATCGAGGGTGGGGCGGCGCTGCTCGCCGCGGCGCAGCGGGAGGCCGGGCTGCCCGCGAGCGGCGACCCCGCCGACTGGTACGGGGCGGTGGCGCGGTACTCCGGCGCCGACGACTCGGCGACCGCCGCGACGTACGCGAACGACGTGTTCGACGTGATCAGGACCGGCGAGTCCCGCACGACGGACAGCGGCCAGCGGGTGACGCTGCCGGCCGTCCCGGCGGTGGCGCCCGCCACGGAGCAGGTCGACGCGCTCGGGCTGCGCCGGCCCGCCGCCGGTCCGGTGGAGTGCCCGCGCTCGGTGGCCTGCGAGTGGATCCCCGCGCCGTACGAGGAGTTCGGCGACGGAGACTACGGCAACCACGACAAGGCGAACCGGCCCTCGTCGCAGTCGATCGACTACATCGTCATCCATGACACCGAGGCGACCTGGGACGTCACGCTGAAGCTGGTGCAGGACCCGACGTACGTGTCGTGGCAGTACTCGCTGCGCTCCTCCGACGGGCACATCGCGCAGCACCTGCCGCTCAAGGACGTCGGCTGGCACGCGGGCAACTGGTTCGTGAACGCCAAGTCGGTCGGTCTGGAGCACGAGGGCTTCCTCACCGCGCCGGACTCCTGGTACACGGAGGCGATGTACCGGACGTCGGCGCGGCTCGTGCGCTATCTCGCCCAGCGCTACGACATCCCGCTGGACCGGCAGCACATCCTGGGGCACGACACCGTGCCGGGGACGGTGACCTCGACGATCCGGGGCATGCACACGGACCCGGGACCGTACTGGGACTGGGCGCACTACTTCCGGCTGCTGGGCCGGCCGATCACGCCGAGCGCCGGTCCGAACGCCGGTGTGGTGACGATCCGGCCCGACTACAGCGCCCATCAGCCGGTCTACACGGGCTGTGTGAAGGCGGGCGAGGTGTGTGCGCCGCACGGGAGCGGGGCCGTGCGCCTGCACACCGCGCCGAGCGCCGACGCGCCCCTGGTGAAGGACATCGGGCTGCGGCCGGGTGGGCAGGACTCGACCACCGGGGTCAACGACACCGGGGCGCGCGCCTCGACGGGGCAGAGTTTCGCGGTGGCGGAGCGCCGGGGCGAGTGGACGGCGATCTGGTACCTGGGGCAGCCGGCGTGGTTCCACAACCCGCGCAAGGAGCCGACGGCGGTGAACGCGCGGGGGCTCGTCCTGACTCCCCGGGAGGGGCTCGCGGAGGTGCCGGTCTACGGGCGGGCGTATCCGGAGGCCTCGGCGTACCCGGCGGGGGTTCCGGTGCAGGCGGTGTCTCCGCTCCCGTACAAGCTGCTCGCGGGTCAGCGGTACGTGGTGGGTGACCGCACTCCGGGCGAGTACTACTTCGCGCCGGTGTTCGACAGCAGCGGGCACACGGTGGTCCGGGGTCAGGAGGAGTATTACGAGATCCAGTTCGGCCATCGCGTGGCCTTTGTGAAGGCCTCTGACGTGCGGGTTTCGCAGAGCCGATAGGGGTGTGGCCGAAAGGCGTGAGGTGGTGCCGGGGAAACGCTTCGGCACCACCCTCTCGGCGTTCATACGACTATTCGGGAGATCGCGTGTGCCATCCGGGCGACGGGTAAGGCTGGGCCGGTCACAGCACCTGCTCACCGGAAGGCCCCTCAGGAAATGCCTCAGCCCTTCGTTATGCCGGATTTCTATGTTCCGTATCCGGCGCGGCTCAATCCCCATGTGGAGACCGCCCGCACGCACACCCGTGACTGGGCGCGGGAGATGGGGATGCTGGAGGGCTCGGGCGTCTGGGAGGAGCACGACCTCCAGTCCCACGACTACGCGCTGCTCTGCTCGTACACCCATCCCGACTGCGACGCGGAGGCTCTCGACCTCGTCACGGACTGGTACACGTGGGTCTTCTTCTTCGACGACCACTTCCTGGAGATGTTCAAGCGCACCCAGGACCGGGCGGGCAGCAAGGCCTATCTGGACCGGCTGCCGCTGTTCATGCCGGCGGACCCGGCGACGGGGATGCCCGAGCCGACCAATCCCGTCGAGGCGGGCCTCGCGGACCTCTGGCGGCGCACGATCCCGTCGATGTCCGACGCCTGGCGGGTGCGGTTCGCCGAGGCGACCGAGCACCTGCTCCACGAGTCCCTCTGGGAACTCGACAACATCAACGAGGGGCGGATCGCCAACCCCGTCGAGTACATCGAGATGCGCCGCAAGGTGGGCGGCGCGCCCTGGTCGGCCGGTCTCGTCGAGTACGCGGCGGGCGCCGAGGTCCCCGACCGGGTGGCGTACTCGCGGCCGCTGCGCGTCCTCAGGGACGCCTTCTCGGACGCCGTGCATCTGCGCAACGACCTCTTCTCGTACCAGCGCGAGGTGGAGGACGAGGGCGAGAACAGCAACGGCGTGCTGGTCCTGGAGAAGTTCCTCGGCTGCACGACGCAGGAGGCGGCGAACGCCGTCAACGACCTGCTGACCTCGCGGCTCCAGCAGTTCGAGAACACGGCCCTCACCGAAGTGCCGTTGCTCGCCGCGGAGAAGGGCCTGGGCCCGGCGGAGTGCGCGGCCGTGGCGGCGTACGCGAAGGGGCTCCAGGACTGGCAGTCCGGCGGGCACGAATGGCACATGCGCTCCAGCCGGTACATGAACGAGGGCATGGTCGGCGGCCCTTCCGGGTTCGACGGGGTGATCGGCACCTCCGCCCTCGACATCCGCACGCTCTTCGGGCGTCCGGCCGCGTCCCGGCTGCGCGCGCTCACGCACACGCCGCACCAGCACGTGGGGCCCTCGCTGCTCCCGGAGTTCGACCTGCCGTACCCGCTCACCCTCAGCCCGCACCACAAGGAAGCGCTGCGCCTCTCGGTGGACTGGGCCGAGCGCATGGGTCTCCTGAACGACATCTGGGACCGGCCGTTGGCGGAGGGCTTCGACTTCGCGCTCTGCTCGGCGGGGATCGACCCGGACGCCACGCTGGAGGAGCTGGAGCTCAGCGCGGAGTGGCTGACCTGGGGGACGTACGGCGACGACTACTACCCGCTCGTCTTCGGGCGGCCGCGCGACCTCGGCGGCGCGAAGCGGTTCACGGACGGGCTGAAGGCCTTCATGCCGCTTGAGGATCCGGCGGCGGCGGTGGGGGCGGCCGCCTCGCACCCCCTGGAGGTCTCCCTCGCCGATCTCTGGGCGCGCACGGCGGGACCGATGGGGCCCGAGGCGCGGGCCCAGCTCAGGGTGGCGCTGGAGGCGATGCTGGACAGCTGGCTCTGGGAGCTGCACAACCAGGCCCAGCACCGCGTGCCCGATCCCGTCGACTACATCGAGATGCGCCGGACGACCTTCGGCTCCGAGCTGACGATGCTGCTCTGCCGGCTGCGGCACACGGAGGCCCTGCCGGCGGAGATCTACCGGACGGGTACGGTCCGCGCCCTGGAGAACTCCGTCGCCGACTACGCGACGCTCATCAACGACCTGTTCTCGTACCAGAAGGAGATCGAGGTCGAGGGCGAGGTGCACAACGGCGTGCTCGTCCTGCAGAAGTTCTTCGACTGCGACTACCCGACGGGGGTGGCGATGGTCGACGACCTGATGCGGGGGCGGCTGCGTCAGTACGAGCACCTGAAGAAGAACGAAGTCCCGCTGCTGTACGAGGACTTCGCGCTCGACAAGGAGGGCCGGGCGGCCTTCGAGGCGTATCTGCGGGAGCTGGAGGACTGGCTCGCGGGCATCCTCAACTGGCATCAGAGCGTGCGGCGTTACGGCGCGGAGGACGTCCACGTGGGCAGCGGCACCCCGCTGGTGGGGCGCGGCCCGACGGGCCTGGGCACCTCCGCCGCGCGGGTCGCCGCGCTGATCGGCTCCGCTCCGCGCTGACACGGACGAAGGCCGTCTCCGGGATGTTCCGGGGACGGCCCTCGTGGGAACGGGCGTACGTCAGGGGCGACGGCCACGCAGGTCGTCGATCTCGCGGCGCTCGCGCTTGGTGGGGCGGCCCGCGCCCCGGTCACGCACCGCAGCGACGGCCACGTGCTCGCGGGGCGGCGGGGGCGGGCTGTTGTCCACGTACGCCTCGACGGCGACGGGCGGCCCGACCCGCTTGATGTGCAACTCCTTGACCACGACGATCCGTTCACGGCCGCCGTGGAAGAGCCGGACCTCGTCTCCCGGCTTCACCGACTGCGCGGGCTTGGCCCGGTCGCCGTTGACCTTCACGTGCCCGGCCCGGCAGGCCGCGGCGGCCTGTGCCCGGGTCTTGGTGAGGCGTACCGCCCAGATCCAGGCGTCGACGCGCGCGCTCATCGGCCCCCGCTCCCCGTCAGCCCTGCTGGAACAGCTCGGCGGGCAGGGGCTTGAGCAGCGCGTAGAGGTCGTCGGTGATCGGCCGGTCCCAACTGGCGATCGTCACGAGGACGTTGTCGCTGCGGTCGAACTGGACGCAGGAGATGCGGCTCTCGGAGAGCTTGAGGCGGCGGACGATGAGGAGATTGTCGCCCTGCATCACGGGGACGTCCTCGGTGTCGAGCACCTCGACCGGCTCGTCGTTCTCCAGGGCCGCGAGGAGCTGGGCGACCTCGAAGGGGATCTGCCCGTCGGCGAGCTCGCGCGCCGGGGAACCCTCGGGGAGATTACCGATGATCATCGCGGGGCCGCGGCCGCCGAACAGGTCGTACCGGAGGAACACGCCCTGGCAGGAGCCGTCGGGGGCGGGCAGCAGACCGGCGCCGAGATTGCCGGGCCAGTCGCCCGGATCCATGGCCAGGACATCGAAGTCCGGACCCGCGGGAGTGGCGGCGCTGCGGCGGCGGAGGAAGGACATACGGCCATGGTACGTGCCCCGGCGCGCGATGCCGCGCGCCGGGCGCCCCTCTCCGTTCAGGCCTGCTCACCGGGGCGGCCCGTCTTCCGCAGGGCCTGGTCGAGGCCGGTCCGGTCGGTGCCGAGTTTCCGGTAGACGGCCGAAAGCAGCCGGTTGACGGTGGCCGCGTCGACGCCGAGGTGAAGGGCCGCGTCCCGGTCGCGGACGGTGAGATCGGCGGCCTGGCGCTCACGGGCGGTGAGCGTGTCCGTGCCGGCCGGGTGGAGGGCGCGGGGGCGCAGTCCGGCCGCCGCGAGCTCGGCCCGCGCCTCGTCGACCAGGCCATCGGCGCCGCAGTCCTGGGCGGCCTCCAGGCCCCGGTAGAGGTGCTCGGCGGCCTCCCCCGCGCGTTCCGTGCGGCGCAGGGCGATCCCGAGGGCGACGAGGGAGCGGGCCAGCTCGTACGCGGCGGGCGACTGGTCGAGCCAGTCGACGGACTCCTCCAGGAGCTTCACCCGGTCGGCGGGCGCGGAGACCTCGGCGAGCACCCGGAGCGCCGAGCCGATCGCGGAGGGTGCCCCGTACTGCCGGGCGCGGGCGACGGCCTCCTGGGCGGTCCGCCGGGCCCGTGCGGGAGTCGTGACCGCCTCGGCGACGGCCAGGTGGAGCATCCAGGGGCACCAGGCGGGGTTGCGCATGCCGCGCGGGTCGAGGCGGCGGCCGACGGCGGCCAGCTCGGCGGCGGCCTCGTCGGTGCGGCCGCGGGCGAGGAGCAGCTCGGCGTGGACGGTCTGGGAGTCGGGGAAGGTGACGGCGGCCGGGAAGGGCTCGCCGAAGTCGTGGTCGCGGGCGATGCGGTCGGCCTCCTCGACCCGGCCCCGGGCGAGCAGGACCTCGATGGTGACGCCGACCGCGTACCACTGGGCGGGGGTGCGCGGTCCGACGCGCTCGGCGAGGCGCAGTCCGGCGCGGACGAAGTCCTCGGCCTCGACGAGGCGGCCCCGGCGGTAGCGGATGTAGCCGAGCAGGGTGTACGCGAAGGAGAGGTGGGCCCCGCGCCAGCCCTGGCGCTCGAACTCGGCGGTGCCGTCGGCGAAGAGCTCCTCGGCGCGGCCGGGACGGTCGGCGTACAGGAAGGTGAGGGCGGTGAGGACCGGGACCTCGAAGCCGCGGCTCTCGTCGGCCCAGCTGAGGCCGCCTTCGAGGGCGCGCTCGGCGTGCCCCACGGCGACGGCGGAGGGTTCGGCGCGCAGGGTCGCGTCCCAGGCGCGCAGGCCGATGACGTACCGCTCGGTGAGGTCGCGGCCGGTGAGCCGGTCGGCGAGGGCGGTGAGGCGGCGGGAGCGGGCCGGCGACTCGGGTTCGTCGGCGCGGAAGGCGTCCCACATGAACTTCTCTGCCTGCATGCGGAGGCGGCTGCGGGCGTCGGTGGTCTGCCGGGCCTCGCGGCCGAGGAGTTCGGAGGCCTCCACGAGCCGGTCGCTGTGGGCGAGGACCTGGGAGAGGCGGTAGACGATGCCGTGCCGGAGGGCCGGGTCGGCGATCGGTTCCTCCAGGGCGGCGCGCAGGTGGTTGACGGTGGTGGCGGGTTCGGTGAGCAGGGAGGAGCAGCCGAGCTCGAAGAGAACGGCGGCCCGGTCGTCGGCGGTGGGGGGCTCGCGCAGGGCGCGGGCGAGGAAGCGTCGGGCGGCGTCGGGCGCGCCGGCGCGGAGGTTCTCGCGGGCGGCGGCGCGCAGGTGGCCGACGGCCCAGGAGTCGCCCTCGGGGTGGGTCTCCAGGAGGTGGCGGGCCGCGGCGGTGGAGCCGAGGCCGGCGTCGACGACGCACCAGGCGGCCTGGCCGTGGAGGGCGACGCGGGTGGCGGCGGGGATGGAGCGGTAGACGGTGCCGGCGATCAGGGGGTGGACGAATTCGAGGGGCTCGTCCGGGCCGTCGGCCTCGGCGAGCACCCGTGCCTCGCGCAGGCGCCCGGCGGAGTCGGCGACGGCCTCGTCGCCGAGTCCCGCGACGGCCCCGGCGAGCTGCGGGGAGATCTCGGTGCCGAGGACGGCGCAGGCCCAGGCGAGGCGGACGGTGGCGGGGCCGAGGCGTTCGAGCCGGGTGACGAGGCCGCTGCCCTTGAGGGCGGCGGCGAGGTCGCGGAGTTCGTGGGCGCCGCCCGCGGTGGGTTCGAGGCCGTGGTCGCGGACCTTGGCGGCGAGTTCGACGGCCTCGAAGGGGTTGCCGGAGGTGACGGTCCAGCACTCGCGGCAGAAGGCGTCGTCGGCGTGGGCGCCGACGCGGTCACGGACGAGCTGCGCTATGGCGTCGGTGGTGAGCGGGGCGAGGCCGAGGGGCCGCTGTCCGGAGCGGTGTCCGGTGAACTCCGCGCCCTCGTCGGGGAGTTCGTCGGGGCGGTAGCCGACGACGAGGAGCATCGGGAGCTCCTCGGCGCGCGGGGCGAAGGCGGCGAGCCAGCCGAGGGACTCGGGGTCGGCCCAGTGGGCGTCGTCGAGGACGACGACGAGCGGGGCGCGCCGGACGGCGAGGTGGGTGAGGACCCAGTCGAGTCCGTCGCGCAGGCCCTGCGGGTCGGGCGGGGAGCCGGCGCCGGTGGCGCGCAGCCCGAGGGCGGGGCCGACGATGTCGTACCAGGAGCCGAGCCGTTCGCGGAGTTCGGTGTCGGAGGCGTGGGCCAGTTGGGGCTGGAGGAGCTGTCGGGCGACGTGGAAGGCGACCCGCTGCTCCTGGTCTCCGCCCCGGGCGGAGAGCACGGTGCAGCCGCGGGCGGCGGCGAGGCGCCGGATCTCGGCGAGCAGGGTGGTCTTGCCGAGCCCGGCGGGGGCGGCGTAGGCGAGGATGCCGCCGCGGCGGGTGGCGTGCGGCAGGTCGGTGGAGGCTCCGTCGAGCGCATCCGCCGGGCCCGGGAAGGGGCGCGGGCGCGTGGCGGGCTCCGCACCGGGGAGGGGGGCGGGCCGGGCGGGGGTCGGTCCTCCGTCGGGAACCGCGACGAGACGGGGGCCGCGGGGCTCGCGGGGTGCGGGTACGCGGTCGGGCCGGGCAGGGGGCTCCTCGGCGAGACCCGTCAGGAGGTCGAGTGCCTCCTTGGCCGCCGTGAGCGCCGCTTCGCGTTCGAAGAGGCCGAATCCCTTACGGGCAGGCCTGCCGTTCCCATGTACCACGTTCCACCCCCACACCGGGGGCGCACGCCCGGCGCACGGTGCGGGGTGCCGGGCGGGAGGCCCCGCGAAAGCCCCAGCGTACGCCCGAAGGAGTGAGTTGAGACCGTCAAACGTCCAAGCGAGGGCGCGCGGTGGCGTCCACCGCTCATTCGGCTCGGCAGAGAGCGGTGGAGAGCACCTTCATGGCGGCTGTCGCCGCCGCGTCGGACAGGGTCAACCCGGTGTTGACGGAGAGGGTGACCTGCCGCTCGCCGTCCGCGGAGGTGAAGCTGAACGTCTGGTATCCGACGACCTCTCCCGTGTGGCCGACGACCGGCCCGTCGGCGGCGCACGTGTTCGCGTTGCTCTCCAGGCCGAGGCCGTAGGAACGCCCGGGCCGCCCGGGGTTCATGGGCTGCATGGCACGCATCTCCCGCACCAGGTGGGGCGGCAGCAGCCGGCCGTCGAAGAGCGCCTTGTAGAAGGTGTTCAGGTCGTGGGTGGTGGAGATGAGGGTCCCGGTGGCCCAGTAGGCGGCGGGGCTGAACTCGGTGAGGTCGGTGGGCGCGGCGCCCGCTCCGCGGCCGTCGAGCCATTCGTAACCGTGCAGGTGCGGGCCCGGGATGCTCCGGGTGGTCGGGAAGGAGGTGCCCTTCAGATGCACGGGCCGCAGGATGCGGCGGTCCGTCTCGTACCGGAGCGACCACCCGGTGACGTGCTCGACGAGCAGTCCGAGGACGACGTAGTTGGTGTTGGAGTACTCCCAGGTGGTGCCGGGGGCGGGTCTGTTCGGCGCATCGGCGACGAGCGCGATGAGCTCGCGCGGGGTGTACGTGGCCTTCTGTGCGTCCCGTACCGGGTCGGGCTTCCTCAGCAGGACGTCGGTGTAGTTGGCCAGGCCGCTGGTGTGGTGGAGCAGCTGGCGTACGGTGATGTGCTCGCCGCCCGGCACCACGCCGGGGAGCTGTCCCTCGATGGTGTCGTCCAGCCGGACCTTGCCCTCGGCCACGAGCTGGAGGACGAGCGTGGCGGTGAAGGTCTTGGTCACGCTTCCGGCCCGGAACCGGTCATCGGCCTTGGCGGTACGTCCCGTGGCCAGATCGGCGGTCCCGCTGCTGCCGCGCCACACCCCGCGCCCGGTGCGCACCTCGGCCACGGCTCCGGGGACGCCGGCGGCGACGGTGGCGTCGAGGGCCTGCTGGAGCGCGGCCCGGTCCGGCCCGGGTCCCGGGGCGGCGGCCGCGGCGGGAGGGGCGGCGGGCACGAGCAGAGCGACGGAGGCGGCGAGTACGGAGACTGCGGTGGCCTTGCGGTGCGACGTCACGGGATGTCCTCATATACGGCTGGAGCGACTGGAGTTGGCTTCAGCCTAGGCCGGTGGACCCTCCCTGCGATCATGACTGGGGAGGAGTGACGCCCTTCGCTTCCCTAGGGGTGACCTGGGGGTGACCCCGAGGGTCACCCCTCCTTCGCGAGCCGTTCGAGAACGGCCAGCGCCTCCTGCGCGCGGGCGTGTTCCACGAAGAGGTGGTCGTGGTGGAAACCCGCCACCACGTTGCAGCTGAGCCCCGCTCCGGCGAGGGCCCCTGCGACGGCGGCCGTCAGCCCGACGGCGTCGAGGGCGGAGTGCACCCGCAGCGTGATCCGGCCCGCCACGTAGTCGTACGGGAGGGAGGCGGCGTCCGCCTCCTCCTGGCGTACGACGAGGGTGAGGCCCTCGTCCTCGGTGACGGTGACCACCGGGGCGACCCCGGCCGGGGCGGGGCCGTCCACCGTGGTGAAGACGTAGCGGCCGGGGTCGAGTTCCGGCCGCATCCCGGCGAGCAGCCGGGTCAGATCACGTTCCGCGTTCATGGACGTCAGGGTAGGCGTACCCCGCCGTCATGACTCAGCCGGTGGGCGGGGTGTCGCCGACGAGCCACATGGCGAAGAACTGCGCGCCGCCGCCGTAGGCGTGGCCGAGCGCCCGTCGTGCGCCCTCCACCTGATGCTCGCCCGCCTCGCCGCGTACCTGGAGAGCGGCCTCGGCGAACCGGATCATCCCGGAGGCGCCGATGGGGTTGGTGGAGAGCACTCCGCCCGAGGGGTTCACGGGGAGGTCGCCGTCGAGTTCGGTCACCCCGGCCTCGGTGAGCTTCCAGCCCTCGCCCTCCTCGGCGAAGCCGAGGTTCTCCAGCCACATCGGCTCGTACCAGGAGAACGGCACGTACATCTCAACGGCGTCGATCTCCCGCCGGGGGTCCGTGATGCCGGCCTGCCGGTAGACGTCGGCGGCGCAGTCCCGGCCGGCCTGCGGCGAGACGAAGTCCTTGCCGGCGAAGAGGGTGGGCTCGCTGCGCATCGCGCCGCCGTGCACCCAGGCGGGCGGTCGCGGCGAACGTGCCGCTCCCGCGCTGTCGGTGAGGACCATGGCGCAGGCGCCGTCCGAGGACGGGCAGGTCTCCGAGTAGCGGATCGGGTCCCAGAGCATCGGGGAGGCCTGGACCTTCTCCAGGGTGAGGTCGTGCTCGTGGAGGTGGGCGTACGGGTTCTTGAGGGCGTTGCGCCGGTCCTTGTACGCGACGAGGGAGCCGATCGCGTCGGGGGCGCCGGTGCGGCGCATGTAGGCCCGGACGTGCGGGGCGAAGAAGCCTCCGGCGCCTGCGAGCAGCGGCTGCTGGAAGGGGACGGGCAGGGACAGGCCCCACATGGCGTTGGACTCGGACTGTTTCTCGAAGGCGAGGGTGAGGACGGTCCGGTGGACGCGCGCCGAGACGAGGTTGGCGGCGACGAGTGCGGTGGAGCCGCCGACCGATCCGGCCGTATGGACCCGGAGCATGGGTTTGCCGACGGCGCCGAGGGCGTCGGCGAGGTACAGCTCCGGCATCATCACGCCCTCGAAGAAGTCGGGGGCCTTGCCGATGACGACGGCGTCGATGTCCGCCCAGGTCAGCTGCGCGTCCTCCAGGGCGCGGACGGCGGCCTCGCGGACGAGTCCGGCGATCGAGACGTCCCGGCGGGCGGCGACGTGCTTGGTCTGGCCGATCCCTACGATCGCCACGGGCTCTTTAGGCATCGGAGTCCCCTTCCAGGACGGCGACCAGGTTCTGCTGGAGGCAGGGCCCGGAGGTGGCGTGGGCGAGGGCGCGGTCGGAGGCGCCCCGGTGGATGCGGGCGGCGGCCTCGCCGAGGCGGACGAGCCCCGCCGCCATGACGGGGTTGGCGGCGAGGGCGCCGCCCGAGGGGTTGATGCGGACGGTGTCGTCGAGGCCGAGCGCCTTGGCGAGGACGACTTCCTGGGAGGTGAAGGGCGCGTGGAGTTCGGCGGTGTCGACGTTGGGGGCACCTCCCATGCCCTTAAGGCCATGGGGGAGATCGAAGGCTCCGGCGCGCTCGGCGGCGAGGCGGGTGGAGGGCGAGTCGGTGAGGTCGCGGACGCCGAGGGAGTGGGCCTCGATGCGGTGGTCCATGCCCCGGATCCAGGCGGGGCGTGCGCAGAGTTCCCGGGCCCGGTCGCCGGCGGCGAGGATCACGGCGGCGACTCCGTCGCCGACGGGCGGGCAGTCGCCGGTGCGGAGCGGCTGGACGACGTACTCGCCCTGCGGGCGGGCGCCGGGCAGTTGGGCGTGCGGGTTCGCGGCGGCGTCGGCGCGGCTGCGGTCGGCGATGGCCGCGAGGGCGGCTTCGTCGGTGTGGCCCGCGTCGACGAGCGCCTGGGCCTGGAGCGCGGCGAGGGCGACGGAGTCGGGCCAGAGCGGGGCGAGGTAGTAGGGGTCGAGCTGGCGGGTGAGGACGTCGCGTACGGAGCCGGGCGAGGACTTCCCGTAGGCGTAGACGAGGGCGGTGTCGGCCTCCCCGGTGAGGAGCTTCACCCATGCCTCGTACAGGGCCCAGGCGCCGTCCATCTCGACGTGGGACTCGGAGATCGGCGGCCAGGCGCCGACGCCGTCGAGGGCCATGGTGAAGGAGAAGGCCCGTCCTGCGAGGTAGTCGGAGGAGCCGGAGCAGGTGAAGCCGATGTCGGAGGCCTTGAGTCCCGTCTGCCGGAGCACGTCGTGCAGGACGGGCATGACCATCTCGACCTCGGAGAGGTCGTCGGTGCGGCGGCGGTGGTCGCTCTGGGCGAAGGCGACGATCGCCACCTCTCGTTCCGGCCGGTGCGGCATCACAGCAGCTCCTTGTAGGTGTCGTAGTCGGCGTCGGGCTCGCCGGTGGGCCGGTAGTGGTCGGGGTAGCGGCCGTCCTCGCTCCACACGGGTTCGACGCGCAGGCCCATGCGGACCTCGTCGTACGGGATGCCGGCGATGCGGCCGTGGAGGGCGAGCCCGGCGCCGTCGAGGGCGATGTGGGCGTAGACGTACGGGACCTCGATGGCAGCGCCCTTGGCCTTGATGTTGACGATGCAGTAGGTGGTGACGGTGCCGCGGGGACCGACCTCGACCTGGTCGGTGGTGGCGACGCCGCAGGTGGGGCAGGCACCCCGGGGCGGCACGTACACCTTGGTGCACGAGGGGCAGCGCTCGCCGACGGTGCGGCGCTCGGAGAGCGCGTGGAGGTAGCGGGTCTGGGCGCGGCCGGGGCTGTAGGTGTAGTCGAGGCGGGCGGGGGCGACGATGCCGGTGACGGCGCCGTCGAACTGCCCGTCGTGGACCGGGGGTTCCGCCGCTTCGTCGTCGCTCTCGTACGGCTCGAAGCAGGCGATGTCGGTGATGGCGCCGGAGCGTTCGGCGGCCCAGCGGATCCGGACCCGCAGTCCGGTGCGGACGGCCTCGGGGCCGGGGGCGTCGAGGGCGTGCAGGAGGGCGGTGTCGGCGCCGTCGAGGCGGACGAGGACCCAGGCGAAGGGGGTCGCGAGCGGCTGGCCGGCGCGGGGCTCGGGGTTCCAGGCCCAGGTGGTGACAGTGCCGGTGGCACCGACCTCGACGAGCTCGCGGAGCTCGGCGGCGGTAACGGGGTCGTACTCGACGGGCGGGACGAGCACGTCGCCGGCTTCGGTGCGCACTCCGAGCACGGTCCGCTCGCGCAGTCCGGTGAGGAAGGCGGACTGGACGGGGCCGAGGGAGCGGGTGAAGGGGAACTCGACGACGAGGGGTGCGCGGAGGGCCTCCGGCGGGGAGGCGGGGGTGGGTGGCATGGGGCGGCTCCTTTGTCGGGGGGGGGCGGACGGTGGCGTCGGGTGCGGGTGATGGGGCCGTTGCGTGGAGAAAGATCACTCCCGCCGGTACACCGGCGCCCGTTTCTCCGCGAACGCCCTCGCCCCCTCCTTCGCGTCCGCCGTGTCGAAGATCGGCCAGCCCCGCTTCAGCTCGGCGGCAAGACCCTCCGTCTCGGTCATCTCGGCCGTCTCGTAGACCGACGCCTTCACCGCCTCGACGGCCAGCGGCCCGCACGCGTTGATCCGTTCGGCGATGTCCAGGGCCGCGTCGAGCGCCGTGCCGTCGGGGACGACGCGCCCGACGAGGCCGATGCGGGCGGCCTCGTCCGCGGTGTACGGGCGGCCGGTGAGGAGCATTTCCAGGGCGTGGGTGCGGGCGATCTGGCGGGGCAGGCGGACGGTGGAGCCGCCGATGGGGAAGAGGCCGCGCTTGACCTCGAAGAGGCCGAAGGTGGCGGAGGCGCCGGCGACCCGGATGTCGGTGCCCTGGAGGATCTCGGTGCCGCCGGCCACGCAGTACCCCTCGACGGCCGCGATGACGGGTTTGCGGGGTCGGTGGTGGCGCAGCATCGCCTTCCAGTGCAGGTCGGGGTCGGCCTTCAGCCGGTCCCGGTACTGCTCGCCTTCCATGCCCTTGCCGGCCAGTGCCTTGAGGTCCATGCCCGCGCAGAACGCCCCGCCCGCGCCCGTGAGGACGATCGAGCGGATGCCGTCGTCGGCGTCGGCCTCCAGCCAGCCGTCGTGGAGGCCGACGAGCATCGGCAGCGAGAGGGCGTTCTTTGCCTCGGGCCGGTTCAAGGTGAGGACGAGCGTGGCGCCTTCGCGCCGCACGTCCAGATGTTCGGTGCCACCCATGGGGTCTCCCGTCTCCAGTTCTGGAACAGGTTGCAGGAGTGGGGGGTCCAGTTCAATAGTTTTCTGACACTCAGTCAGATTCTTCTGCGCACCCCCTTCCCCCCGTCGCCGGTCGGCGCTCTAATGACCGCCGAGTCACTGCGTACCCGTACGAGTCAGCGCGAGCCGGGGTCAGGAGGAACGGTGGAGTACAACCTTGCCGACCTGTTCGAATCGGTGGTCGACGTGGTCCCGGACCGCGAGGCTCTGGTGTACGTCGATCACCCGGGCACGGGTGAGGAGCGCCGCCTCACCTACGCCGAACTCGACGCCGCGGCGAACGGCCTCGCCCACCACCTCGTCGAGGCGGGCATCCGTCCCGGTGAGCATCTCGGCCTCCACCTGTACAACGGCGTCGAGTACCTGCAGACGGTCCTCGCCTGCCTCAAGGCGCGGATCGTGCCGGTGAACGTGAACTACCGGTACGTGGAGGAGGAGCTCGTCTACCTCTACCGCGACGCGGACCTGGCGGCGCTCGTCTTCGACGCCGAGTTCACGGAGCGGGTGGCGGCGGCGCTGCCGCAGACGGAGAAGCTGCGGCACCTCGTGCGGGTGGGGACCCCGCCCGAGGGAGCGCCGGCGCTCGACTGCGTGCCGTTCGCCGAGGCGGAGGCCTCCGGGTCGGCGGAGCGGGGCTTCGGGCCGCGCTCCGGGGACGACCTCTTCATCATCTACACCGGCGGGACGACCGGGATGCCGAAGGGCGTCCTGTGGCGCCAGGAAGACCTGTTCTTCGCGGGTCTGTTCGGCGGCGAGCCGTCCGGCGAGCCCGTGAAGCGCCCCGAGGAGCTGGCCGAGCGGGTCGCGGCCGGCGGTCCCGGCATCACGTTCTTCCCGGCGCCGCCGCTGATGCACGGCACGTCCACGCTGACGGCGTTCATCGCCTTCAACTACGGCCAGCGGGTCGCCCTCCACCGCAAGTACGTGCCGGAGGAGGTCCTGCGCACCCTGGAGAAGGAGAAGGTCTCCAGCATCTCCCTGGTGGGCGACGCGATGCTGCGTCCGCTTGTCGACGCCCTGCGCGGACCGCTCAAGGGCACGGACCTGTCGGCGCTCTTCAGCCTCTCGTCCTCCGGGGCGATCATGTCCGACACGGTGCGGGCCCAGCTCCAGGAGCTCATGCCGAACGTACTGCTGCTCAACAACTTCGGCTCCACCGAGTCCGGTTCCAACGGCCGCGCGACGGACGACTCCGGCCCGGACAAGGGCTTTCGGCTCCATGTCAACGAACGCACCCAGGTGGTCGACCCGGTGACCCGCGAGCCCGTCGCGACGGGCGAGACGGGCCGCCTGGCCCAGCGCGGCCACGTCCCGCTCGGCTACTACAACGACCCGGCCAAGACCGCCGAGACCTTCTTCGAGAAGGACGGCGTGCGGTGGGTGCTCCTCGGCGACATGGCGACCGTCGACGAGCACGGCGTCGTCACCGTCCTCGGGCGCGGCTCGCAGTGCATCAACACGGGCGGCGAGAAGGTCTACCCGGAGGAGGTGGAGCAGGCCCTGAAGTCCCACCCCGACGTGTACGACGCCCTGGTCGCCGGAGTCCCCGACGCCCGCTGGGGCAACCACGTCGCCGCGGTCGTCCAGCTCCGCGCGGACGCGCCGCCGCTGGATCTGGAAGCGGTGCAGAACCACTGCCGCGCGCGCCTGGCGGGGTACAAGGTCCCCCGCCAGCTGGTCCTCACCGACCGCATCCAGCGCTCCCCGAGCGGCAAGGCGGACTACCGCTGGGCCCGTTCGGTGGCCGTGGACGCGGACGCGGGAACGCCCGTCACTGGAAGCTGAGCCGGTGCGGGTGGGCCGGGTCGGTCGTGCAGGTGTGGACGCGCATGAGGCCGCGGCCCAGGTAGACGCCGGCCGGGTCGATCACCCGCGGGTCGTCCGCCGCGGCCCGGTCCTCGACCGGCAGCCAGCTCCGCGAGGCGCCGTCGCACTCCACCGTGGCGACGGTGAGCAGCGGCGGCATCGGCGTCCCGCACGCGGGGCAGTCGACCGGCCTGGGGTCGGTCAGGTGCCAGGAGGCGAAGCCGCCGGTCTTCCAGCCCGGGGCGATCGAGAGATCGCTCATGTAGTCGATCTCTTCGGGCTCCTCCGCGCGGGCGGCGGCCATCGCGGCCTCGTACTCCTCGTACGTCGCGTAGTTCGCGGGTGACGACGAGTCGTACGCGTCCTCGTCGTCGTCCTCCTCGTCGAGGAGGCCCTCCTCCCACTCGGCGATCTCCTCCTGGAGGTCCTCGCCGAGCAGCCCGAGGTACTCGTGCTCGACGACCTGCTCCGGGTGGACGACGCAGGACGTGGGGACGCACTCCTCGCGGCCCGCGACCGGCGGTTCGGGCTGCGGGGCGAGGACCGCGCCGACGTCGGCGGAGCGCCGCCACCTCAGCTCCACGTCGATGGTCCGCTCCGGGCCGTGGACCTCGAAGGGGCACCAGAACACCTGGAGCAGGTCGTGTCCTTCGGGCCCTGCGAGGTCCGGTACGTCCCGGGCGTAGAGCTGGGCGACGGCCAGCATCGGCAGCGGGTCGTCGTCACGGAGGTCCGGGGCGTGCGTCCCGGACGTCATCCCGTCGAGGAGCCGCCGCTCCTCGTCGGTGAAGTCCCGCCCCCGGGCCTCGTCCTGGATGCGCCGGCGGGCCCGTACGTCGGACAGCAGGTGCCCCGTGCCCTTCGGGTGCACGGAGGTGCACACCGGCCACGGTTCGTCGGCCGGCCACAGCAGCGGCCCCGCCACCGAGCTCTCCTCCGGCTTCGCCGTGCCCTGCCGGGGGTGCAGCCGGGTCGCCGTCCGCCGGTACGCGGCGAGGGCGGGGAAGACCGCTTCGATGTCGACGGGACGCGGGGGCGTGGTGCGGGTCATGCGCGGATCCTCCAGGGGCGGTTCGGCTTCGATGCTATCGGCCGGCGGTCGGAAGCCGGGCGGCTACAGGCCGGGGACGGCGGTGCGGACGCCCGCGGCCGGGTTCTCCAGACTGTGGGTGAAGGAGAAGCCCTTGTTGCCGAACGCCGTGAACTCCAGCCGGATCGGGATCGGGTTGGCCCCTTCGTAGATCGGCTTGATGTGGTACTGCACGACTTCCTTGTTCTTCGTCACCTGGTCGAAGATGACCTGCTCCACCTGGTCGCGCTGGTCGGGCGAGTTGGTCGGGGTCTGGGTCTGCGTGACGAGGTTGTGCCAGGCGAGTCGTCCCTTGCCCGCACCGCCGAGCCGGTCGGCGAGGAGATGGCCGCGGGCCTCGTTGAAGGCGGTGCCGTCGCCGCGCCAGCCCGGCGGTTTGAGCTTGCCGGCCTCCGTGCCCTTCTTCGCGTCGATGATGTCGGGCCGCAGGCAGGCGTAGACGCCGGTGGGCCTGCCCAGGTGGTCGAGGCGTCCGTACCGGATCGAGCCGTCCCAGTCGTAGGCGTCCATCTGGCACCGCTTGGGCGCCAGGCCCAGCGGGTCGGTCCACACCCACGGATTGACCACGTAGGTCGAGGGGTTGGGCGCCGGGGCGAGGCCGAGCGGGTCGGGGCTCGTGAAGCGCGCGGTGTCGGGGTCGTAGTGCCGGAAGTAGCTTGAGTGGAGCCCGGTCTCGGGGTCGGCGTACTGCCCGGGGAAGCGCAGCGGGGTGTAGGCGGTGGCCGCGGTGTTCCACCCGGTGGCGCCCCAGGTGGTGGACCGGCTGCGCCAGGCCGTGTCCCCTTCGAGGGAGACCAGTTCGGTGGGGGTGCCGACCAGGTCGGTGACGACGGCGAAGAAGCGCGCGTCGACCTCGTCGTCGTCGAGCGGCCTGCGTTCGTACTGGACCAGCGGCCGGTGCCCCTCGTACTCCCAGGTGAGGATGGTGCCGGCGGTCTCGTCGTACTGCTCGACGAGGAGCGGGCCGTCCCAGGTGAAGCGGATCGTCTCGACGACGGTGGTGCCGTCGGCGGCCATCCGGTGTTTGGCGCTGCGGCGGCCCAGCGGGTCGTAGGTGTAGGTCCACAGGGTGTCGTCGGGCGTGGTGCAGGCGACGAGGCGGTCCTCGGCGTCGTAGGCGTACCGCCACACGTCGGGCTTGCGGGAGAGGCGGGTGCGGCGGCGCAGGACGACCCGGCCGGCGGCGTCGTGCTCGTAGTGGACGCCGCCCGCTGAGACGAGGTGCGCGCCCTCGTACCGGCGCGGGCCGCGCGCCTCGGTGTGTCCCGCCGCCTCGGGCCATTCGGCCGAGGTCTGGTTGCCGGCGGCGTCGTACGCGTACCGCTCCACCCAGTCGGGTGCCTCGACGGACAGCGGCCGGCCCACGGCGTCGAGGGTGATGCGCTTGTCCCGCCGTGTCCGGCTCCCGGTGGTCTCGCCCAGGGTGACGGGGTAGCCGTCGGCGCGGTAGGTGTAGTCGCGGGCCCGCACCGGCTCCGGTGAACCGGACGCGGACAGGGTCTGGCCGACGGGCCGGCCGATCCGGTCCCAGTCGGTGGTGAGCGTGGTGGCCGTCCCCTGGCCTCCCCAGCTGCGGGTGAGTTCGCGGCCGAGGGGGTCGTGGGTGAAGGTGAGCGCGTGCCCCCCGGTGATCAGGGCGACCCGGTCTCCCGCCGCGTCGTACAGGAGTTGGCTGATCGCGCCGGTCGGGGTGATGCGCGTGACGCGGCGTCCCGTGGTGTCGTAGGCGTGGCGGAGCGTGCGTCCGTCCACGGTCTCGGCGAGGGGACGGCCGAGCGCGTCCCGTTCGACGGTGAGCGTGGAGGTGGCGGTGCGGGCCTCGACGGGGGCGCCGGAGCGGTCGTACGCGTAGTGGGTCACGGCGCCGTCGGCGTCGCGTGCCACCAGGCGTTCCATGGCGTCCCAGGTGTAGGTGACGCTCCGGCCGAGGGGTGTGGTGCGGGTGGTCAGCCGGTTCGCGGCGTCGTAGCCGTAGGTGAGCTCCCGGCCGTCGAAGTCGGTCTCCGCCTCCAGCCGCCCGGCCGCGTCGTAGCGGTACTGCCAGTCCTGGCCGAGCGGGTTGGTCACCCCGAGCAGCCGCAGTTCGGTGTCGTAGCGCAGTTCGTGGCGGGCGCCGTCCGGCGCGAGGCGGGCGAGCGGCTTGTCGAAGGGGCCGTACTCGGTGGTCCAGGCGCCGCCGGCGGCGTCCGTGTACGCCAGGCAGTTGCCCTCCGGGTCCCAGGTCCAGGATTCCCGCGACCCGTCGGCGGCGGTCCGGTTGCTCAGCCGGTCGTCGTGGTCCCAGACGAACTCCTCGCGTCCGCCGGACGGGTCGGTGATCACGAGGGGCCGGCCCCGGTGGTCGCGCTCCACCGTGGCCACCCCGCCGTCGGATCCGGTGATCTCCAGCGGGAGTCCGGCACGGTCGGAGCGGATGCGGAGGGTGGCGCCCAAGGGGTCGCTGACGGAGGCGACGGCGCCGGTGGGTCCGTGGGTGAAGTGCGTGACCGCGCCGTCCGGGCCCTCGGTGGACGTGCAGTTGCCGAGGTCGTCGAAGGTCTGCCGCCAGGGCGTGCCGTCGGCGGCGATCACCTCCAGTGGCAGGTTGCGCTCGTCGTAGCGGGCCGTCGCCGTGTTCCCGTCGGGCAGCCGGACCTCGACGAGGTTCCCGTCCTCGTCCCAGGTGAGTTCGGTGGTGTGGCCGAGCGGGTCGGTGCGGCTCAGCGGACGGTCGTACGCGTCCCAGGTGAGGTGGGTGGTGTGGCCGAGAGGGTCGGTCTCGGCGACGACCTGGAGACGGTCGTTGAGGACCAGGGTGGTGGTGGCGCCCGTGGAGTCGGTGTACCGCGTGATGCGGTGGCCGGTGTCGGGGTGGACGTCGTAGGCGAACCGCGAGGAGAGGATGCCGTCGGGGCCCACGGTGCCGGAGACCCGGCCCTCGGCGTCGTACACGTACCGGAAGGTCGTGTCGTTGCGGTCGGTCCAGGACGTGATCCTGCTGTCGCCGTCGTACGTGAAGGTCATGGCCGGGCCGGTGGGGCCTTCGGGGCCGGTCAGCCGGGTGAGGTCGCCCGACGGGGAGTAGGTGTAGCCCACGAGCGCGGCCGGCTCTCCGGTTCCGCGGACGGCGAGGCCGGTGACGCGCGAGGCGTCGGCGGTTATCTGGAGGACGTAGCCGCCCGAGTGCGAGACGGCGGTCGGTGCGCCGTCGGAGCGGCGCGAGAACCCGATCCGGTTGCCGTTGCGGTCCTCGACGGCGGACAGCCAGTAGGCGGTGGAGCTGCGGTAGGGGCTGCCGGTGTAGACGCGGACCTGGCCGCTGTGCGGATCGTGGATCTCGTACGAGGTCTCGTCGCCGGCCACACCGCCGTGGAGGAGCGGCAGGCGGTCGCCCTCCAGGGGCATGACCCGGTCGTCGCCCGGGCGGGGCAGTCGGGGGAAGATCAGTACCGCGCCGTCCTCGCGTGTCCAGATGGCGCCGCCGCCCGACGCGTCGACCTCGATCCGCTCGTCCAGGGTGGAGGCCCAACTACGGCCGAACCACTGGCCGTAGCGGTACGTCGAGACGTGCGTGCGGCGCAGGACGAGCGGCAGGACGCCGGGCAGGGTGAGGTCCGTCTGGGGCAGCAGCATCTTGCCCGTGGCGACGTCGACGGGGTCGTTCTTGCAGACCGTCTTGTCGAGGGAGACACCGTGGGTACGGGGGTCGTCCTTGGCGTCCCTGACGGAGTTGGGCATCGTCCGGATGTCGTCACCGGGGTCCCTGCGCGGCGAGCCGTTCCCCTTGCCGTCGCCGTTGTTGTCGTGGTCGCCCTTGCGCTGGCGGGCGAAGCGGTCGCGGAGGTTGTCGTCGGTGTTCTTGTGGTCGACCGAGATCTGCTTCACGGCCTTGGGCAGCGTCTGGCCGACGTGGTCGCCCATGTTCTTCGCGGCCTTGGTGAGCGCTTCGAGGGCTTTGTCCGCGATCGGGTCGATCGCGTCGGCGATCGAGTCGCGGCCCCGCGTCCGGCCGTGCGCGGTCTTCGCCTTCGTGAGTTTGCCCGCGGTCTTGCCGTGGATGCCCGCGCTGACGGTGTTGAGCTGGGTGGAGGCGTGGTCGTGCTCCTGGTGCTCGATGTGCAGGTTCTTCAGCCCGCCACCCGGGCCCTTCCCGCCACCGGCGGAGGCCAGGCTCAAGGCCTCCTTGCCCGTCTGGACGCCCTCCTTGAAGCCGTCCTGCCCGGCGTCCTTGGTCTGGTCGAGGTCCACCCCGTCCTGCAGACCGATCGCCACCGCGCCCAACTGGACGACGAGATCGGCCGCCATGCCCTCAAGGGCCGCCACCGCGGGCTCGGTCATCGCGGCCACGACGTAACCGACGGCCTCCTCCACGCACTCCTTGATCAGCCGCTTGATGACCTCCTGCGTGGCCCGCATCGCCCCCGCGCCGATCAGCGCCGACAGACCACCCGTCACCGGGATCAGCGAGATCGCGATACCCGCCTCGGCCGCCAGATAGCCCAGCTGCACGATCGCCGCGAGCTTCATGCCCTCGATCGCGCCCGCCGCCGTGTCCAGAGCGCCCGCGACCGTCCGCGCCGCACCCGAGATGTCCTTCAGATGCTTGGTCTTGATCTTCGCCCAGTGCTCGTTCAGAGCATCGAGCGCCTCGCCCTCACCCGACGACAGCAACCGCTCGAAGTGGTTGTTCGCGAGCTGACCGTCGTCCTCCAGGTCCTCCGCGAACTCCCTGAGAGCGTCCGCCATCTCGCGATACGCGTCCTCGTCGACGTTCGGCCACGCCACCCCGATCAGATCGAGAAGTGTGTCCGCCCAGCCCGGAACCGTGACCGCCACGTTGTGTTCCCCCGTCCGTGGAGACGTTCCCCGGCCAGCCGCGTCGACTGGCCGGAACAGTCCTACCACGAACCCCTGTTGAGAGATCATCGGCGTGGGAGAACCTCCACGCACCCTCCCCGAACGACCGGCGGGAACGGCCGTGAAAGGCCCGCACCGCCGAACACCCGCAGGGCTAGGCTGGGCCCGGCAACGACAGCGACGAGGTCCGGGGGCGGCCGTGGCTCAGGGGGCACGATCGGGTCAGGTGATCGGCGGCCGTTACCGGCTGGTCTCCGAGCTCGGATCGACGCCCAGGGACCCCTGTCGGTGGAGGAGACCGCAGGTCTCGCGGCGAAGCTGCTCGGGGCGCTCGGGGCGGCGCACGACGCGGGAACAGTGCACCGCGACGTGAAGCCGGCCAACGTCATGCTCAGAGGGACCGGCGAGGCCCTCCTCGCCGACTTCGGGATCGCGGTCCATCACGCCGACACCACCCTGACGACGGCGGGTGCGGTCATCGGCTCCATGGAGTACATGGCGCCCGAGCGGGCGCGGGGCTGGCGGTGGTGGACGCGACTCGTGTCGACAGCCCTGCACCCACCCCCACACCGGCACCGGTACCTGCTCCCGCACCCGCACCGGAACCCGCCGAGTCGCCGCGCCGGCCGGGCCTGGCACGCAGGCCGGCCGTGACGGGCCTCGTGCTCCTGCTGTGTGTCACGGCGGCGGTCCCGGCGGCTTGGCTGTGCCCCTTCGGAAAGTCCGACGACCCCCGAGCCGCCTGCGACGAGGCCTTCCGGGCCATCGGCACGTTCCGGCGGACGAACCCCACGTACGCCGTGGACCTCTACAGAGACGATCCGGCCGCGACGGCTGCGGCGCGTCGGCTGGCGACGGACATCCGCGACGCGTCCGCCGAGACCACGAACCCCGGCGTGACCGCGGCTCTCGGCGACGACGCGGACACCTTCGAGGACAAGGTCGGCGACACCGTGCGGGACTCCGCGTACGTCACCGTCGTGACGGTGTGCAAGACCGTGGGCAGCGCTCCCGTGAGCCAGGCCATGCCCGCGGAGAAGTCCGGTCGCCGGCCCGTCCCCGGCAGGTTGGTGTGAATTCCGCCTAGAGCCCGAACTCCAGGATCGCGCCGAGGAATTCGGCCGGCCGGGACGCGTGGATCAGATGCCCGGCGTCGATCGTGACCAGGCGGGCGCCCGGAATGCGCTCGGTGAGCCAGGTCAGCTGGTCCTGGGGCACGTGGCTGGCCGGGCCTCCGGCGAGTACGAGGGTGGGGGCGGTGATCGCCGTGAGGCCCTCGCGCCAGGCGGGGTCGGGGGCGTTCAGCTGGGCGTCGGTGGTCGTGACGACCTCCCAGTCGAAGGCGAGCCGGCCGTCGGGACGTTCGGCCACCGGGCGCGCGGGGTCGAGCGGGAGGAAGGCGGGCGCCTCCTCCAGGACGAGGCGGCCGATCAGGCCGGGTTCCCGCTGGGCGAGGAGGCAGGCGGCCGCGCCGCCCATCGAGTGGGCGACGACGGTCGCCCCGGCGAGGCGGAGGGCACGCAGGAACCCGCCGAGTTCGTCGCGGAGGTCCTCGAAGCCGTAGCGGCCCGGGTGGTCACTCAGCCCGTGGCCGCGGAGGTCGAGCGCGTACACCCGGTGGTCGGCGGCGAGTTCCCCGGTGACGCCGTGCCAGCCGGTGCCGTTCTCGCCGCGGCCGTGGACCAGGACGACGGGCGGGGCGTCCTCGGGGCCGCGCACCCGGTAGGCGAGGCGGACGCCGTCCACGGTGACCGTGCGGACCTCCGGGTCGAGGAAGGCGGCGATCGGGCGGACGAAGGCGTCCGCGTCGTCCACCCAGGGGAAGTGTCCGGCGCCGGGCTGGACGACGAGTTCGGCGTCGGGGAAGCAGGCCGCGATCTCGGCCGCCCTCGCCGGGGTGGGGCCGGCGTCGTACTCCCCCGCCAGGATCAGCACCGGCGCCGTGAGCGCGGTGAGCGCGCGCCGGGTGGCCTCCGGGTCGTAGGCGCCTTCGCCGTGGTAGGCGGAGGCGGCCTCCCAGCGGATCTCCTGTTCCGCCTTCGCCGCGTGCTCCTGGGCGGCCTCGTCCCAGCGGCCGTAGCCGAAGGGCGCCACGATCTCCAGGACGCGCGGCAGGGGGGTGTCGGGGCCGATCGTCGCGAGCCCGGCCCGGGCCTCCTCGTACCACGGCCGGTCGGCGAAGACCTCGACGGCCTCGTCCCACTCCTCGTCGGTGGTGCCGAGTCCGAGCGCCCATCCGATGGAGGTGACGAGCACGAGGGAGCGGATGCGCTCGGGGTGGGCGGCGGCGTACAGGGTGGCCAGGTTTCCGGCGGCGGAGTGGCCGAGGAGGTCGATCCGCTCCAGGCCGAGGTGGGCGCGGAGGGCTTCGACGTCGCCGACCTGGCGGTCGCAGCGGTACGTGCCGGGGTCGGCGGGCTCGGCGCTCGCGCCGGTGCCGCGGGAGTCGAGCACGATCAGGGTGCGGTGGGCGGCGAGTCCGCCGAGGTCTCCGAGGTAGGCGGCGTCGCGCATGGGACCGCCCGGCAGGCAGATCAGCGGCTCCCCCTCCCCCTGCGCGCGGTAGGCGAGTTCGGTGCCGTCGTACGTCGTGAAGGTGGGCATGCCGCCGATCATCACGGCCCGTTGTTGATCTTCGCAACGGATTTCGCCGAGGGCTGCATGATCGACAAGACGCCCCCTGGGGGCGCGATACGGTGGGCGGACGTCCCCCGACATGTGAAGGAACCGTTCCACCGTGCCCGAGATCCGGGAATCCGCGCTCCGCGGCGACTGCGCCAACTGCTTCGGGCTGTGCTGCGTGGCGCTGCCCTTCGCGAAGTCGGCCGACTTCGCCGTGAACAAGTCGTCCGGTGAGCCCTGCCGCAACCTCCAGGAGGACTTCCGCTGCGGCATCCACACCCGGCTGCGGCCCAGCGGTTTCCAGGGCTGCACGGTGTACGACTGCTTCGGCGCGGGCCAGCGGGTCTCCCAGGTGACCTTCGGCGGCGTGTCCTGGCGCGAGGCGCCGGAGACCGCGCGCCGGATGTACGAGGTGTTCCCGGTCGTACGCCAGCTCCACGAGCTGCTGCGCTACCTCACCGAGGCCCTGGCCCTGGCCGCCGCCCGGCCGCTCCACGCGGAGCTGCGCGGGGCGCTCGCCCGGGTCGAGGAGCTGGCCGGGGGAACGCCCGACGCGCTGGAGAAGCTCGACGTGGCACCCGTGCGGGCAGAGGTGAACCCGCTGCTCCTGCGGACGAGCGAGCTCGTCCGTGCGACGGCCGGCGGGAAGCCGAAGAGCCGTCGGGGGGCCGACCTGATCGGCAAGCGGCTGCGTGGCGCGAAACTGCGGGGCGCGGATCTGCGCGGGGCGCTCCTCATCGCCGCCGACCTGACCGGGGCCGATCTGACGCTCGCCGATCTCATCGGCGTGGACCTGCGGGACGCCGATCTGTCGGGGGCGGATCTGACCGGCGCGCTCTTTCTCACGCAGCCGCAGCTGAACGCGGCGCGCGGGAACGCGGCGACCCGTCTCCCGGCGGGCTTCGAGCGCCCCGCGCACTGGACGCCCTGATCCGCCGGACACTCCCTAGGGGGCAGCGGCCCCGATCGGACCGTCCGTGCGGGCGGGCCCCGTACGGTGCTGGCTGGGGCGGGTTCCGTAGACGCGTTTGAAGGCCACGCTCAGCCCGAAGGCGCTCCGGTAGCCGACCTGGCGGGCGATCGCGTCCACGGTGGCGTCGGTGCGCGCCAGCAGGTCGGCGGCGAGGGCGAGACGCCAGCCCGTCAGGTACGCCATGGGAGGTTCGCCCACGAGGTCGCTGAAGCGACGGGCGAGGGTGGCGCGCGACACGCCCGTCTCCTCGGCGAGGGCGGCGACGGTCCACGGACGCGCGGGCCGGTCGTGGATCAGCCGTAGCGCCCTGCCCGCGACGGGGTCGCCGAGCGCCCGGTACCACGCGGGCGGGTCGGCCTCCGGGCGGGAGAACCACTCCCGCAGCGTGGCCAGCAGCAACAGGTCCAGGAGTCGGTCGAGCACGGCCTGTTGTCCCGCGTCGTCGCGGTCGATCTCCCGGTCGGTGAGGTCCAGGATCGGGCCGAGCGTGCCGTCGTGGCGGACCACGAGCACCCGGGGCAGCCCCCTCAGCAGCCGTTCGGAGACGCGGCCGTCGACCTGGTAACTGCCCGTGAGCAGCACGGTCGAGCCGCCGCTGCCGTTCCCGCAGGTGCGGAGGCCGAGGATGACGTCGTCGCCGACGGACTCGCCGTCGCCCGTCGTGCAGCCGTCGGGGTGGACGACGTAGAAGGGCTGTGTGTCCGCACGGTCGTCGTCGGCGACCGTGAAGGGCTCCGTCCCGGACACGACGGCCACGTCGCCGCGGCCGAGGGCGACGGGTGCGGCGTCGCCGGGGACGACCCAGCCGGTGCCACGCAGCATCGTGACGACGGCGAGCGGTGTCCCGGCGGTGAAGCGGACCGCCCAGGGGGGTGCCACGATGTTCCGGCTGAACAGGGCGCCGTCGGACCGCACTTCGTGCAGGAGGCTCGCCAGGGGATCCACGCGGCGATCTTAGACGCTGAGACATCGAGGTGAGCGTGGAGGCCATTCCGTGACTCAGCGGCGCTCCGGTTGACTGATCACATGATGATCAAGGAACGACCGATTCTGGTCCTCGGAGGTACGGGCAAGGCGGGACGCCGTGTGGTGTCCCGTCTTCGGTCACGCGGTCACGAGGTGCGGGTGGCCTCCCGGCAGGGCGACGGGCCCGCCCGCTTCGACTGGACCGACGAGAACACCTGGGAGCCGGTGCTCGAAGGCGTCGGCGCGGCCTATCTGATCGACTCGCAGCGCGACGACGCCGCGACGTCGATGCGGGCCTTCGGCAAGCTCGCGGCGGCGGGCGGTGTCGAGCGGCTCGTGCTGTTGTCCCACCGCGACTGGCTGGCGTCCGCAGGCGAGGAGAAGCTTCCCTGCGAGCGTGCGGTGCGGGAGTCCGGCGCGGAGTGGACGATCCTCAAGCCGGCGTGGTTCATGCAGAACTTCAGCGAGGAGGGGTTCTTCCGGGGACAGCTCCTCGAAGGCGAGGTCGTGCTGCCGACCGGGGACGGCGTCGAGCCGTTCGTCGATCTCGACGACGTCGCCGATGTCGCCGTGGCGGCCCTGACCGAGGCCGGTCACGCGGGGGAGGCGTACGAGCTGTCCGGGCCGCGGCTGCTGAGCCTGGGCGCGCTGAGTCGGGAGATCGGCGGGGCGACCGGCCGGGACATCGCCTACCGGCCCGTCTCGCCGGCCGACTTCACGCGCTACGCCACGGGGAGAGGCTTGCCCGAGGAGGTCGCCGAGATGCTGAGCCTCCTCCTCGGCTGGATCGGCGAGGGCCATTTCGCCCACCTCTCCGACGGAGTCCGGCGGGCGCTGGGCCGCGAGCCTCGCGACTTCGCCGATTTCGTCGCGAGGACCGCCGTGACCGGTGTCTGGCACGGCTGACCGGCGGCTGGCACGGCTGACGGGCCCTGGCACGGTTGACGGGGCCCCCGGCACGGCCGACCGGAGCCGCGCGCGGCCTCAGGTGCCGTACGTGTACGGGGTCGTCGTGGAGAGCGTCAGGAAGCCCAGGCGCCGGAGGATGGGTCGGCTCGTGTCCGCCGCGTCGACCTGGACGTAGCGGTGGCCGCGGGCCGCGGCGATGCGGACCCGGTGCGCGACGAGCGCGCGGTAGAGGCCGCGGCCGCGCCAGGCCTCGACGGTGCCGCCGCCCCAGAGTCCGGCGAAGTCGGTGCCCGGGCAGAGTTCGAGGCGGGCCGCGCTGACGGGTTCGCCGGCCGCGACGGCGACGACGGCGGTGACCGTGTCCGGGTCGGCGGCGAGCCGGTCGAGGAGCTGACGGCCGATGTGGGAGCTGTCGGTGCCGAAGGCGCGTTCGTGGACCTCGACGACCTGGCGCACCCCGGCCTCGTCGGTGACCGCGTGGAGCTCGACCCCCTTGGGGAGCGGCACGTCCTGGGGCAGGGCGGCGGCCTCGGCGGCCATGAGGGTCTCGGGGTCCTCGGCGGTGAATCCGGCGGCGAGGAGGCGGTCCGCGAGGTCGGCGGGGCCGTCGTGCCCGTACAGCTTCCACTCGAAGGGGAGTCCGGCGGTGCGGTAGTG
Organism: Streptomyces sp. NBC_01255; assembly: GCF_036226445.1. Taxonomy (NCBI): domain Bacteria; kingdom Bacillati; phylum Actinomycetota; class Actinomycetes; order Kitasatosporales; family Streptomycetaceae; genus Streptomyces; species Streptomyces sp. NBC_01255. The sequence continues at coordinate 8,333,309 of NZ_CP108474.1, read as the reverse complement.
GGCGATCTGTCCGGCGATGGCGGCGTCGGCCCCGGCGGCGTCGAGACCGGACCAGAGGACGCCGTTCCAGGCGTGTGCCGGCCCGGTCTGCCGGACGACGGGTCCGACGCGCTCGACGCGGCAGCCGGGTCCGTCGGGGCGCGCCTCGCGGCGCAGCTGACGGTCGTAGAGGTCACGGATGTGCTGGGGTTCCATGCGGGTCACTCCAGCACCGGGCCCGGGCGCCCGGCAACAGGTTTTGCCTGGCCGGAGCGCCGGGCGGTGATGCTCCGCCGGTGGGGTCACGAGGTGGGGATGCCCGGCTGCCCCGCGTCGTGCCGGAGCGGGGTGATCTGTTCGATGTCGTAGCGGCGGCGGAGCCGTTCGACGGCGGTGTGGTCGACCTCGCCGCCCGAGCCGAGGATGTCCATGAGCTCCTCGAAGTACCGCTCGTGGTCGGGCGGGGGCGAGGCCTGGAACAGCATCCGCACGGGTTCCCCGGTGGGGTTGGCGAAGGCGTGCGGGCAGCCCGGCGGCACCAGGATCAGCGTGCCGCGCGTGGCCCGTACCGCGCGCTGTCCCGTGCCGGACTCCCACTCCCGCCAGCTGTCCGGGGTACGGACGAGCGGCTCGAACGCGAGGACGTCGAGCTCGCCCTCCAGGACGTAGAAGAGCTCCTCGCTGTGCCCGTGGGCGTGGGCGCCGACGTCGAAGCCGGGCGGCACGACGACCTCGAAGGTGGAGGCGGTACGGGAGTGCTCGCCGGTCACCTTGAAGGTGCTGGGCGGCGGTGGTGAGGGTCTTGCCGTGGCCGGGCGGCACGACGAGGCCGCCGCCCCGGTCCGATGGCTGTGGCTGGCGGTCACGGGATGCCGGGTCCTCTCACCAGGTGACAGGCAGGGTCTCGGGGCCCCGGATCAGGGCGCCGCGCTGCCAGCGGAGCTGTTCCTCGGGGACGGCGAGGCGCAGGTCCGGGAAGCGGGTCCACAGGGAGTCGAGGAGGATCTCCGACTCGATGCGGGCCAGGGCGGAGCCCGGGCAGTAGTGCGGGCCGTGGCCGAAGGCGACGTGCGGGTTGTAGCCGCGGTCGAAGTCGAGGCGCTCGGGCTCGGGGAAGACGTCCGGGTCGCGGTTGGCGGTCAGGTACGAGACGTAGACCGGCTCTCCTGCCGGGATGGTGACGCCACCGACGTCGACGTCCTCCAGGGCGATCCGGGAGAGGCCGACGGCGTTGCGGTGGGGGATGTAGCGGAGGAGCTCGTCGACGGCCTGCGGGAGGAGTTCGGGTTCGGCGCGCAGCCGGGCGAGGTGCTCCGGGTGGGTGAGCAGCGCGTACACCATGTTGGCGCTGTTGTTGCGGACGGCGTGGGCGCCGCCGATCTGGATGAGGACGGCGAGCCCGACGGCCTCGTGCTCGGTGAGGGCGTCCTCGTCGACGGCGTCGGCGAGGACGGCGGCGAGGGTCTCCTTGCCTGTGCCGTGGCTGCGGCCGACGAGTTCGGTGACGTACCGGCCCATCTCGGCCTTGGCCTGCTCTCCGGCCTCCCGTCCGGCGCCTGCGGAGATGATCGTGTCGGACCAGCGGGCCATGAGCGGCTGGTCGCCCTCGGGGACGCCCATGAGTTCGCTGACCATGGCGAGCGGGAAGGGGCGGTTGACGAGTTCCATGAGGTCGGCGGGGGCGCCGTGTTCCTCGACCCGGTCGAGGAGCCGGTCCATGACCTCCTGGGCGTGACCGCGGAGCGCGGTCAGGGCGCGGGCGCTGAACGCGCGGGCGACGACGCGCCGCATCCGGGTGTGGTCTGGCGGGTCCGCGAAGCCGACGGCCCCTTCCATCGGGATGAAGTGCGGGGCGACGCGGGTGATGGAGCGACCCCAGACGGCCTGGCGGCTGAAGCGGGGGTCGACGGAGACGAACTTGACGTCCTCGTAGCGGGTGACGAGCCAGGCGTGGCCCTCGCCGTGCGGGAGCCGGACCCGGGTGACGGGGTCCTCGTGCAGCAGCTTGGCGAGCAGCGGGTCGAAGGCGAGGCCGGTGAGGTCGGGCACGGCCCAGAAGTGGACCTCGGGGGTGTCGGCGGTGTCGAGCGTGGACTGGGTGGACATGACGTTCACTTTTCCCCGCTTTGTCACCCGACCGTTTCGATTCACCCGAAAGCACCCCAAGGCGTGATCCCGGGGCGAATCACCCGACAGGTGGGAGTGATCACGTCCCACCCCTTGCCAACCCCCGGGCCCCAGTGGTTTTACTGGCCCGTACAAGGATCTACCGAATGATCGGTAGTCCGTTTTACGACAGCGTGGACGACGGTACGGGTGAAGGAGCGGCGCATGCCGGATCTGACGGGACTGCTCGACAGCGGCGAACGGCTCGGGCGCGAGGAGCTGGCGGCGCTCCAGCTGGAGCGACTGCGCGCGACCCTGCGGCACGCGTACGAGAACGTGCCCTTCTACCGCGACTCCTTCGACGCGGCCGGGCTGTCCCCCGACGACTGCCGTACGCTCGCGGACCTCGCCCGCTTCCCCTTCACCGCCAAGTCCGACCTGCGCGACCACTACCCCTTCGGCATGTTCGCCGTCGACCAGTCCCAGGTGCGGCGGATCCATGCGTCCAGCGGCACCACCGGGCGGCCGACCGTCGTCGGCTACACGGACCGGGACCTCGACACCTGGGCGGACGTGGTGGCCCGCTCCCTGCGCGCCGCCGGGGCGCGACCCGGGCACAAGGTCCATGTGGCGTACGGATACGGTCTGTTCACCGGCGGACTCGGCGCCCACTACGGCGCGGAGCGGCTCGGGTGCACGGTGATCCCCGCCTCGGGCGGCATGACGGCCCGGCAGGTGCAGCTCATCCAGGACTTCAAGCCCGAGATCATCATGGTGACCCCCTCGTACATGCTCACGCTGCTCGACGAGTTCGAGCGGCAGGGCGTGGATCCGCGCTCGACGTCCCTGAAGGTGGGGGTGTTCGGCGCCGAGCCGTGGACGGAGGCGATGCGGAAGGAGATCGAGGAGCGGTTCGCCATCGACGCGGTCGACATATACGGCCTGTCGGAGGTGATCGGCCCAGGCGTGGCGCAGGAGTGCGTGGAGACGAAGGACGGACTGCACATCTGGGAGGACCACTTCTACCCGGAGGTCGTGGATCCGTTCACGGGCGAGGTGCTGCCGGACGGGGAGGAGGGAGAGCTCGTCTTCACCTCGCTGACCAAGGAGGCCATGCCGGTGATCCGCTACCGGACGCGCGATCTGACCCGGCTGCTGCCGGGAACGGCGCGGGTGTTCCGGCGGATGGAGAAGGTCACCGGGCGCAGCGACGACATGATCATCCTGCGTGGGGTGAACCTCTTCCCCACCCAGATCGAGGAGATCGTCCTGCGGACGCCGTCCGTGGCCCCGCACTTCCAGCTGCGGCTCACCCGGGAGGGGCGGCTCGACGCCCTCACCGTACGGGCGGAGGCCCGGCCTGAGGCGACGGGCGAGGAGCGCGCGGAGGCGGCCCGGGCGATCGCGGCGGCGGTCAAGGACGGGGTCGGGGTCTCGGTCGGGGTCGAGGTGGTCGACCCCGAGACGCTGGAACGGTCGATGGGCAAGCTCCGGCGGATCGTGGACCTGCGGGAGCGGGAGGCCTGACGGCACGGGACCTGACGGGTGGGGGGGGTCCCGACAGGACTCCCCCACCCGTGGGGGGGTCCCGTCGGGACTCCCACCCCGTCAGGTGGGGGTCCGGCGTCAGGCACTCAGGGGTCCCCTGACGGGGACTCCCACCCGTCACATGGGAGTCCCCGTCAGGACTCCCCCGCCCCGCCGAAGCGGTCCCGCAGTTCGCGCTTGAGGATCTTGCCGCTCGCGTTGCGGGGCAGCTCCGGGGTGAAGTGGACGCGCTTCGGGGCCTTGAAGTGCACGAGCTTCTCGCGGGCGTGCGCGAGGAGTTCGGCCTCCGTGACCTCGCCGCGCGGGACGACGACGGCCGTGACCGCCTCGATCCAGCGCTCGTCGGGGAGGCCGATCACGGCGACCTCGGCGACGCCCGGGTGGGTGTAGAGGGCGTCCTCGACCTGCCGGGAGGCGACGAGCACGCCGCCGGAGTTGATGACGTCCTTCACCCGGTCGACGATGGTGAGGAAGCCCTCGGCGTCGCGCACGGCGAGGTCGCCCGAGTGGAACCAGCCGCCCCGGAAGGCCGCCTTGGTCTCCTCCGGCTTGCGCCAGTAGCCGTCGCACAACTGCGGTGAGCGGTAGACGATCTCCCCTGCGGTGCCGTCGGGCACGTCCTTCCCGTCCTCGTCGACGACCCGGGCCTCGACATGGCGGACGGGCCGGCCGCAGGAGTCCATCCGACCCTCGTGCTCGTCGGGTCCGAGGACGGTGGCCAGGGGGCCGATCTCGGACTGGCCGAAGCAGTTGAAGAAGCGCAGTCCGGGCAGCCGCGCCCGCAGTCGTTCGAGGACGGGTACGGGCATGATCGAGGCCCCGTAGTAGGCCTTGCGCAGCGCGGACAGGTCCCGACCGGCGAACTCCGGGTGGTTGGCGAGGCCGATCCATACGGTCGGCGGCGCGAAGAAGCTGTCAGCGCGGCCCGCCTCGATCAGGTCGAAGAGGACGGTCGGGTCGGGTCCGTCGACGATCGTGTTCTCCGCGCCGACCGCGAGGTAGGGCAGCAGGAAGACGTGCATCTGCGCCGAGTGGTAGAGCGGCAGCGCGTGCACGGGCCGGTCGTCCTCGCGCAGGTCGAGGGCCTCGACGGCGCTCGCGTACTCGTGGACGAGCGCGCGGTGCGTCATCATCGCGCCCTTGGGGAGGGCGGTGGTGCCCGACGTGTAGAGGAGCTGCACGATCTCCCGGGCGTCGCGGTCGGGTTCGTACGCCTCCGGTACGGCGACCGCGTCGAGGAGCGAACCGGGCGCGTCCCGGAGGGCCTTGACCGCGAATCCGTCCGGGACCCGGTCCGCGAGGGCGGGGTCGGCGAGGACGAGCGAACTCTCCGACTGCTCCAGGAGGTACGCGAGGTCGTCGCCGGTCAGGTGGTGGTTGACCGGCACGTGGATCAGGTCGGCCCGCGCGCAGGCGAGGAACGCGATGAGGTAGGCGTCCGAGTTGTGGCCGTAGGTCGCGACGCGGGCGGACTCGGGGAGGCCGATGCCGTGGTGCGGCTCCCGCAGGAAGGCCGCTGCGGTGGAGACGGCCGCGTCCAGCTCGGCGTACGTCCAGGTCCGGTCGGCGTACCGGAGGGCGATCCGGTCCGGGACGCGCTGGGCGCTCATGCGCAGAACGCCGTCGACAGTGCGGCTGAGGAGTCGTTCCATGCGGTGATCCTGGGCGCGGAACGGGCGGAAGGTCAAGTACCGGGCGCTACCCCGTACATCCTCGGAACCTCCCCCGACCTCGGATACCGAACGGGATGTTGACAAGGGGGCACGCAACTGCGTGCATGGTCCGACCCGCAGTGCTCATCCATCCGTTGGGAGGCACCTTGCACCTCCGCACCCGCCTGAAACACCTGGCACTCACCGGCGCGGCCCTCGCCGTCGTCACCGCCACGCTGCCCGGCGCGGCGGCCGCCGACTCCGGGGACCGGGGTCACCGGCCGTCCGACCGGGGCCTGTCGGCCGTCATCCGGTACACCGAGTACGGCATCCCGCACATCGTGGCGAAGGACTACGCGAACCTGGGCTTCGGCACGGGCTGGGCGCAGGCCGCCGACCAGGTCTGTGTCCTCGCCGACGGCTTCCTGACCGTGAACGGCGAACGCTCCCGGTACTTCGGTCCGGACGCCGCCCCGGACGGCTCGCTGTCCTCGGCCGCCACCAACGTGTCCAGCGATCTGTACTTCCGCGGCGTGAAGGACGCCGGGACGGTCGAGGAGCTGGTCCGGACCCCCGCGCCGGCCGGTCCGAGCGGCGATCTCAAGGAGCTGATGCGCGGCTGGGCGGCCGGCTACAACGCCTGGCTGCGGAAGAACCGGATCACGGACCCCGCCTGCGCCGGCGCCGACTGGGTCCGCCCGGTCAGCGCCCTCGACGTGGCCCGGCGTGGCTTCGCCGTCTCGGTCCTCGGCGGACAGGGCCGTGCCGTCGACGGCATCACCGGCGCACGGCCGCCCGCCGCTGCCCCGGCGACCGCTCCCCCGGCATCCGGGCAGGCACCCGACCCGGCGCGCACCGCGGAGGCGGCCCGCGCCCTGTTCGCCGCGGAGAACGCCACGATGGGCTCCAACGCCGTCGCGTTCTCCGGGGCCACGTCGGCCAACGGGCGCGGGCTGCTCCTGGGCAACCCGCACTACCCCTGGCAGGGCGGCCGCCGCTTCTGGCAGTCCCAGCAGACCATCCCGGGCGAGCTGAACGTCTCGGGCGCCTCGCTCCTCGGCACGACCGTCGTCAACATCGGCTTCAACGACAAGGTGGCCTGGAGCCACACCGTCGCCACCGGAGTGCCGCTCAACCTCCACCAGCTGACGCTCGCCCCGGGCGACCCGACCGCCTACCTGGTGGACGGCCGGCCCGAGCGGATGACCGCGCGCACGGTCACCGTCCCGGTCAAGGACGGCGCCCCCGTCACCCGTACCCAGTGGTGGACCCGGTACGGCCCCGTCGTCGGCGGGCTCGGCGCGCAGCTCCCGCTGCCGTGGACCGCGACGACGGCGTACGCGCTCAACGACCCCAACGCGACCAACATGCGCGGCTCCGACACGGCGCTCGGCTTCGGCAAGGCGCGCTCGACCCAGGACATCGCCGACACCCTGCGGCGCGTCCAGGGGCTGCCGTGGGTCAACACGATCGCGGCCGACTCGGCGGGGCGCTCCTACTTCAGCCAGTCGCAGGTGCTCCCGCGGATCACCGACGAGCTCGCCCAGCGCTGCTCGACCCCGCTGGGCCGGGCCACCTATCCGGCCTCGGGTGTCGCGGTGCTCGACGGCTCGCGCTCCGACTGCGCGCTCGGCTCGGACCCGGACGCGGTCCAGCCGGGGGTCTTCGGCCCGGCGCGGATGCCGGTCCTGCGGGACACGCCGTACGTCGAGAACTCCAACGACAGTGCGTGGCTGACCAACGCCGACCGGCCGCTGACCGGCTACGAGCGGGTCTTCGGCACCATCGCCACCCAGCGCTCGCTGCGCACCCGGGGCGGTGTCGAGGACGTGGCGGCGATGGCGGACCGGGGGCGGCTCACGGTGGCCGACCTCCAGCGTCAGCAGTTCGCCAACCGGGTTCCGGCCGGTGACCTGGCGGCGGCCGACGTCGCCGCGGCCTGTCCCGCGGCGCTGCCGGACGATCCCGAGGCCTGCCGGGTGATCGGGGCGTGGGACCGTACGGTGAACGCCGGGAGCCGGGGGGCGCTGTTCTTCGACCGGTTCTGGCGGAAGTTCAGCGGTACGGTGCCGCCGGCCGAGCAGTGGAAGGTGCCGTTCTCGGCGGCGGACCCGGTCCGTACCCCGCACACCGTGAACACGGCGGCGCCGGGCTTCGCGAAGGCGCTGCGGGACGCGGCGGCGGAGCTGCGGGCGGCGGGGATCCCGCTGGACGCGCCGCTCGGCTCCCACCAGTTCGTCGCACGGAACGGGGAGCGGCTCCCGGTGAGCGGCGGGACCGAGTCGCTGGGCGTCTGGAACAAGACGGAGCCCGTGTGGAACGCGGCGGGCGGCGGCTACGTGGAGGTCGCGCACGGGACCAGCCACGTACAGGCGGTGGGCTGGGACGGGGGCCGGTGTCCGGTGGCCCGCACCCTGCTCTCGTACTCCCAGTCCTCGAACCCGGCGTCGCCGCACTACGGCGACCAGACCCGGCTGTACGCGGGCGAGCGCTGGGTGACCTCCCGGTTCTGCGAGAAGGACATCCTGCGCTCGCCGGCGCTGCGGGTGGTGGTCGTCAGGGGCTGAACGACAGGAAGACGAAGGCGGCGAAGATCACAAGGTGGACGCCGCCCTGGAGGAGGGTCGCCCGTCCGGGCACCACGGTCAGCGCGCTCACCACACCGGTGAGGACGAGCAGGACCATGTGGACCGGCCCCAGGCCGAGGACCAGGGGCCCGGACAGCCAGATCGAGGCGAGCGCGATCGCCGGAATCGTCAGACCGATGCTGGCGATCGCGGAGCCGTAGGCGAGGTTGAGGCTGGTCTGCATACGGTCCCGGCGGGCCGCGCGGACGGCGGCGAGAGTCTCGGGCGCCAGCACCATCAGGGCGATGACGACACCGACGACCGCCTTGGGCAGACCCGCCGACTCGACGCCGTCCTCGATGGTGGGCGAGACCAGCTTGGCGTTGCCGACGACGGCGACGAGGGCGAGGACGAGCAGGCCGAGGCTCGCCTGGGTCTCGCGCTTGCCCGGCGGGTCGGCGTGGTCGTCCGACGACTCCTCGCCGGGCCGCGGCACGGGGAGGAAGTAGTCGCGGTGCCGGATGGTCTGCACGGCGACGAACAGACCGTACAGACAGAGGGAGGCGACGGCGGCGAAGGCGAGCTGCGCGGTGGAGAACTCGGGGCCGGGCTCACTCGTGGTGAAGGTCGGCAGGACGAGCGTCATCGCGGCGAGGGTGCAGACGGTCGCGAGCGCGCCGCCGGAGCCCTCGGCGTTGAAGACCGCGACGCGCGTGCGGAGCGTACCGACGAGGAGCGACAGGCCGACGATGCCGTTGCAGGTGATCATGACGGCGGCGAAGACGGTGTCGCGGGCGTAGGTCGAGGTCTTCTCCCCGCCTCCCGCCATGAGGGTGACGATGAGTCCGACCTCGATGACGGTGACGGCGACGGCGAGGACGAGCGAGCCGTAGGGTTCGCCGACGCGGTGGGCGACCACTTCCGCGTGATGGACGGCCGCGAGGACGGCGGCGATGAGGCAGACCGCGATGAGCGCGACGGCGAAGCCGGGGAGGTCACGCCCCCACGCCGCGCCAAGCGCAAGCGCCGCCACCACCGGCCCCCAGGTGGTCCACTGCCTTGTCAATGACGCCGTGCTCGAACTCATGATCCGCATCCTGCCACAAAGGGGGCTTTTGCCCGGTTCGGTCAATCCAAGGGGTCGCTGAGGCCTCGCTCGTACGCACTGAGGGTCTCGAGGAACATCCGTCGCTGCGGCGCGTCGAGCGGGGCGAGGGCCGAGCGCCAGGCGCCGGCGCTGCGGCCGAGCCAGCCGTCGATGGCGGCGGCGTGCGCGGGCGCGATGGAGACGATCTTGCGCCTGCGGTCGGCGGGGTCCTCGACCCGCTCCAGTACGCCCTTCTTCGCCAGGTCCCCCACCATGAGGCTCACCGTCGTCGGGGCGACCTCCAGGCGGGCGGCGAGCTCGTTGACGCTCAGCGACCCGTCGAAGAGGAGGTAGGCGAGCAACGAGAGATGGCGGGGCGCGAGCGTGAGCGTCTGCAGTTCGTCGGGAATCCTGATGCGCTTCACGCGCGAGACCATCCGAGGCATGAGCAGCAGCAACGTGCGCACGGCCTCGTCGAGTTCCGGCCCGTCGGCGGCCTCGTCACCCTCGTGTGCGGTTGACACCTCACACCCTCCCTTTTAGCTTTGCTTTCAAAGCAAATAGATCCGTCGGGGTCGATGCTACCGGAAGGCACAGCCATGTCCGATTTCAACCAACAGGTCATCGCGGAGTTCCGCGCCAACGGCGGCCTGGTGGGCGGGATGTTCGAGGGCGCGGCCCTGCTCCTGCTCACCACGACGGGCGCCCGCACCGGGCGGCCGCACACCACTCCGGCCGTGTACGCACGCGACGGGGCACGGCTCCTGGTCTTCGCCTCGAACGCCGGCGGGCCGAAGCACCCCGCCTGGTTCCACAACCTCAGCGCCGACCCGCACGTGACCGTCGAGCTGGGCACGCCGGAGGGCACCGTCGAGCGCTTCATCGCGACGGCGGTGGTGGCGGAGGGCGCGGAGCGGGACCGGTTGTACGCGGAACAGGCGGACCGCGAACCGGGGTTCGCCGCCTACCAGGCGGCCACGGACAGGACCATCCCGGTCGTCGCCCTGCACCGGGTGGACCTCGGGGACCCGGCGCGGCACCGGGCGATCGCCGACCACCTGGTCGCGGTCCATGCCGAACTCCGGGCCGAACTGACGGCTTTACGGGAGGGGCTGGACGCCGCGGCGAAGGAGGCGGAGGGCACGGCGAACGCGCCCGGCACGGCGGTACGGGCCGCCCCGGCACTCGGCCGCCGGCTGGCCCGCCACTGCCTGACCTTCTGCGGTGCGCTGCACGCCCACCACCACAATGAGGACAGCGCCTTCGACCTCCTGGAGCGCGAGTTCCCGGAGCTGTCCGACTCGCTGGACCGGATGCGCGAGGAGCACAAGGTGGTCGCCCACACCGTGGAGGAGCTGGAGGACCTCCTCGCCTCGGACGTCACACCGGCGGTTCTCCGCGCCGAGGTGGACCGTCTCGCGACCCGGCTGGAGGACCACTTCACGTACGAGGAGGCACAGTTGGTCCCGGCACTCACGCGCGGGCGGGCCGTGCCCGGAACGTAGCCGGTCGCCGGGAGCTACGGCGTGCGGAAACCGCGGAAGGTCACGTGCTTGCGCGTCACGAAGCCGAGCTTCTCGTAGAGGGCGATCGCGCCGGTGTTCGCTTCCGCCACGTGGAGGAAGGCGCCTTCGCCCCGCGCCTCGACACGTGCCGCGAGCGCGTCGACCAGGCGGGCCGCGTGCCCCTGCCCGCGGGCCTCGGGCGCGGTGCAGACCGCGCTGATCTCGGTCCACCCCGGCGGCCGGAGCCGCTCGCCGGCCATGGCCACCAGCGTGCCCTTCTCGCGGATGCCGAGATACGTGCCGAGTTCGGGGGTGCGGGACCAGAACGGACCGGGCCGGGTGCGTTCGACGAGGTCCAGCATCTCGGGCAGGCTGTCCGCACCCAGTTCGACCACGCGGTCGTCCGTCTCGTCGCCCGGACGCCCGGACGCACCGCCGTCCGGCCGGATCATCTGGCGGCCTTCAAGGACGAAGACGGGCTCCCAGTCCGACGGCGGGAGAACCGGGCAGCTGAACATGTCGGCGAACGCGCCCCGGCCCAGGAGTTCGGTGAGGTCGGCCCACCTCGCCGGATCCGGGTCGGTGGACACGGCGGCGAAGGTCGAGACGTCCGGCAGATAGGTGGCGGCCCGGCCGACACTGCGGGCGAGATGCGCGTGACGGCCGCGGAGGGACTCGCCCACCGGGTCGTCCAGTACGAAGGGATCGCGACCCGCCATCGTGTTGTCCCTCTCAAGCTCCGTGCCGAACGGGGAAGGAGGTCACCGTGGGAGACCTCCTCGCGGACGAAGTCTAAGGGGGCGGGACACCGCCCGGCCGGGCGGCCCTTAGAGCGGGCGGTCGTGGCCCTCCCAATACGGGTCGCGGAGGCGGCGTTTGTACAGCTTGCCGTTGGGGTCGCGGGGCATGGTGGTGACGAAGTCGAGGGACTTGGGGCGCTTGAAGCCGGCGAGGTGGTCGCCGCAGTGGGCCAGGATCTCGTCGGCGAGCGCGGGTCCCGGCTCGTGTCCCTCGGCTGCCTCGACGACGGCCTTGACCTCCTCGCCCCAGTCGGCGTGCGGGATGCCGAAGGCGGCGGCGTCCGCGACGGCCGGGTGGGTGAGGAGCGCGGCCTCGATCTCGGCCGGGTAGATGTTGACCCCGCCGGAGATGATCATGTCGATCTTGCGGTCGCGGAGGAAGAGGTAGCCGTCCTCGTCCAGGACGCCCAGGTCGCCGACGGTGAAGAAGTCGCCGATGCGGTTCTTCGCCGTCTTCGCCTCGTCCTTGTGGTACTGGAAACCGCCGGTGTTCATCTTCAGGTAGACGGTGCCCACTTCGCCGGGCGGCAGGCGTTTCCCGTCGTCGTCGAAGACGGCGAGTTCGCTGATCGGCCAGGCCCTGCCGACCGTGCCGGGCTTCTTCAGCCACTCCTCGGCCGTGGCGAAGGCGCCGCCGCCCTCGCTGGCCGCGTAGTACTCCTCGACGCACCGGCCCCACCACTCGATCATCGCCCGCTTGACGTGCTCGGGGCAGGGCGCGGCGCCGTGGATGGCGTGGCGCATGGAGGAGACGTCGTACCGGTCCCGTACCTCCTCGGGGAGGGAGAGCAGGCGGTGGAACTGGGTCGGGACCATGTGGGTGTGGGTGCAGGCGTACCGGTCGATCAGCCGCAGCATCTCCTCCGGCGTCCACCGGTCCATGAGGACCAGCGGATGCCCGATGTGCAGGGCCGCGGAGGCGAACTGGAGGACGGCGGTGTGGTAGAGCGGCGAGCAGACGAGGTGGACGTTGCCGTCGCCTGGCCGGATGCCGAAGATGCCGAGGAAGCCGCCGAGCGGGGTCTCCTCCGGGAGCCTCCCGGGCAGCGGCCGGCGGATGCCCCGGGGCCGTCCGGTGGTCCCGGAGGTGTAGTTCATGACCCAGCCGAGCGTGCGGTCGGCGGGTGCGGAGCCGTCCTGGCCTTCGAGGAGTTCGGCGTACGGGCGGAAGCCGGGGACCGTGCCGACGGCGTAGCGGTGGCTCGGGGCGAGCCCGGCCTCGTCGGCGGCGACGGTCGCCGCCTCGGCGAACCGCTCGTGGGCCAGCAGGACCTTGGCGCCGGAGTCGGCGACGATCCAGGCGATCTCGGGGCCGACGAAGTGGTGGTTGACGGGGACCAGGTAGAGCCCGGCCTGGGTGGCGGCGAGATGGGCCGTGAAGAACTCGGGGCCGTTGGGCAGGACGACGGCGAAGGCGTCGCCGCGTTCGAGTCCGGCGGCGCGCAGCCCGTGGACGAGCCGGTTGGCCTCGGTGTGCAGCCGGCCGGCGGTCCACTCCTCGCCGTCGGGCGCGACGAGGACCGTACGGCCCGGGTCCGCGGCTGCCTGGGCCCAGAATCCGGTGGTCGCCTGGCTCATGCCTCGCTCCGTCCCGCGATGCGGTTGATGCGGTCGACGGCCTTCTCGAAGCCCCGGGTGAGCTCGTCGACGACCTGCTGGACACTGCGCTCGGAGTTCATCCGGCCGACGATCTGCCCGACGGGCGTGCCGAGGAGCGGATCGACCTCGTACTTCTGGATCCGGGAGACGGCCTCGGCCACCAGGAGCCCCTGGAGCGGCATGGGGAGCGGGCCGGGGCCGGCCGGGTCGTCCCAGGCGTCGGTCCACTCGGTACGGAGCTGGCGCGCGGGCTTGCCGGTCAGCGCGCGCGAGCGGACCGTGTCGCCCGAGCCGGCGGCGAGGAGCTTGGCGGTCAGGGCGCGCGAGTGCAGGTCGGCCTCGGTGGTGGTGAGCCAGATCGAGCCGAGCCAGACGCCCTGGGCGCCGAGGGCGAGTCCGGCGGCGATCTGCTCTCCGCTGCCGATGCCGCCGGCGGCGAGCACGGGCAGCGGGGACACCGCCTCGACGACCTCGGGGGTGAGGACCATGGACGCGATCTCGCCGGTGTGGCCGCCCGCCTCGTACCCCTGGGCGACGACGACGTCGATGCCGGCCTCGGCGTGGTGGCGGGCGTGCCGGGCGCTGCCCGCGAGGGCGGCGACGAGGACCCCGTGGTCGTGGGCGCGGGCGACGACGTCCGGGGGCGGGGAGCCGAGGGCGTTGGCGAGCAGTTTGATCGGGTAGTCGAAGGCGACGTCGAGCTGGCCGCGGGCGACCTGCTCCATCCAGCCGGTGATGCGCCACCCGGAGGCCTCGCCCTCGGCGAGTTCGGGCACGCCGTGCTTGGCGAGGGTCGCGCGGACGAACGCGCGGTGCTCCTCGGGGATCATGGCCTCGACGTCCGCCTCGCTCACGCCCTCGACCTTCTTCGCCGGCATCACGACGTCGAGGCCGTACGGCAGCCCGTCCGTGTGCTCCTGCATCCAGTCGAGGTCGCGGGCGAGGTCGTCGGGCGCGGTGTAGCGGACCGCGCCGAGAACTCCGAATCCACCGGCTCTGGTGAGGGCGGCGGCCACCGCGGGGAAGGGCGTGAAGCCGAAGATGGCGTGCTCGATCCCCAGTGTGCGACTCAGCTCCGTCTTCATGGGCGGCAGGATGCCGCAGCGGCGCGGCGGAGGGAAGAGATTTCCTGATGCTGCGTCAGATTCTTTGGGGACGGCGCCTCTTCCTCGGGTGCCGTCCGCCGCGCCTCACCCCTCCTCCGGGGCGTCGACGGCCTGCCCGGCGCCCTGTGACGCGCGGCGTCCTGCCCGTTGCGCATCCAGTGCGGCCCTCGCCTCGGCGACCTCCCGCGCGATCTGCTCCGTCAGCAGACGCACCCGGGCCTCTCGCTCCGCACCGGTCAGGCCCGTGAGACCCAGCCTGGCGTCACGCTCCTCCTGGGACACGGCGCCCCTCCTCTCCTCGGTCGACTTCTGCCCCGCAGACGACGCTCACCCGTCGACCCGGTCCTTGGCCCACCACAGGAACGCCGCCGCGTGCTGCTGGTTGGCGAAACCCTCACCGGCAAGAGTGCGCAGGAGATCGTTGCTCCAGAGAATGAGGCGCCCACGGGTCCAGTTCACCGACTCGGGCTCCGGAAGTTCCAAGCCGTAGACGAGTCGCGCGATTTCGCGCTTGCCGCCGGCATCCGTCGTGTACTTGAGGATCGTGAGGAACCGGTCAGGGCGCATCACGCACAGAACCCGCGTGAGGAGGGCTTCCTTGAAGCCGGTCATGGAGAACGGCTTCGTGCCTGCCAGCAGGTGCTGGAGCCGATCCTCCAGGGGCACCCCGTCGGGTCCGTGCAGGAGGTACCCGATCGTCGCGCGGGTTCTCTCCGCCGCCGCCGCATCCCCCAAGTCGTTCCAGGCGGAGTTGAAGGTGGCCTGGTTCCCGGGCCGCGCACCGATCTCGGAGTTGGCGAAGTCCTTGAGCACCTGCGGGTTGCACGTCCGCAGCCCGTCAGGGGCGAAAACCTGTTGGTACGTCGACCAGTAGGCCGCCACGCGCGGATCGAAGTCCGGCTTGACGGCGAGATACTGCTCCTTGAGCCGGGCCACGCGCTCCAGCCGCTCGGGATCCACGTCCTCGGCCCTGGGGAATCTCGCCTTGAGCACCTCGAAGGAGCGGGCCGGTTGTCCCTGCGGGGACAAGGGCTCTCGATGCTCCCACTCGAAGCCGCACCGATGCCTGACCATCCGGCGTCCGCCGTCGAGCGTCGCGCCCACCTCGATGTCCTCGTCGTCACTGCACAGCGGACACATGACCAACGCCACGGCTACCCCCGGGTCTTCTTGCGCTGCCACCCACCCCTGAGCCGGACCGCTCCCCCGTCGGTTCGAAGAGTGCGGCGGCCCGGCTGCACGGATGGGCAGCGTACCCGTCGCGCCCCGTGGTGCCACCAGGCTCTGCGAGGCGCGCCGGAAGCCGTGATGCCGTGACCGGATCCGGCCGTAAAGCGGCGCCAGGTCGACGTTTCGTCGCGGCGCGTCGTGGGAGAGGGTGGGCATGACGGAGGATGCGACAGCACGAGACGGAGTTCTGAGCCGCCGCGCGTTCGGCGGCGGGGTACTGGCACTGGGAGGTGCGGTGATGATCGGTGCGGTGCCGGGGGCCGCGGCGGCGGCCGGTCCTGGGGGTGCGGCGCGGCGGACGATCCTGCGGCGCGGGTCGGCCGAGCGGGCCGGGCTGCTAGCGGACCACCTGGACCGGCTGGTCACGGACGCCGAGGCCTTCCTCGCCCCCTCCCCCACGCACCCCTGGTACGCGGGGGCCGTGCTGCTCGCCGGGCGCGGCGGGACCGTCGCCCTGCACCGGCCCATCGGCTCGGCCGTCCGCTACTCCGCGTACGACGAGAAGACGGACACGGGAGTCGAGCTGCCGCCGGGCGAGCAGCTCGCGATGACCGAGGACACCGTCTTCGACCTGGCGTCGGTCTCGAAGCTCTTCACGTCGATCCTGGCGGTGCAGCAGATCGAGCGCGGGACCCTCGAACTGGAGGCGAAGGTCACCGCGTACCTCCCGGAGTTCGGGGGCGGCGGGAAGCAGGACGTCACGGTGCGTCAACTGCTCACGCACACGTCGGGGTTCCGGTCCTGGATCCCCCTGTACCGGGAGCCGACCCGGGAGGGGAAGCTGCGGCTGCTCTGGAACGAGATCCCGGCGAACCCGCCGGGCTCCACGTACCTCTACTCCGACCTCAATCTGATCTCCCTTCAGCTGATCCTGGAGGAGATCACCGGTCACGGTCTGGACGTCCTGCTCCACGACGAGATCACCGCTCCGCTCGGGATGCACCGCACTCGTTTCAATCCACCGCTCTCCTGGCGGCCCGACATCGCCGCCACCGAGGACGCCCGGCGTCCCTGGTCGGGTCTTGACCGGGGCATGGTGTGGGGCGAGGTCCACGACGAGAACGCCTACAGTCTGGGCGGTGTCGCGGGCCACGCCGGGGTGTTCTCCCGCGCCTGGGACCTCGCGATCCTCGCGCGCACCCTCCTCAACGGCGGGGCGTACGGCCGGGCCCGCATCCTCTCCCCCGAGTCCGTCGACCTGATGTTCACCGACTTCAACACCGCCTTCCCCGGCGACGAGCACGGCCTCGGCTTCGAGCTCTACCAGCACTGGTACATGGGCGCGATGGCCACCCCGCGTACGGCCGGCCACACCGGATTCACCGGCACCAGCCTCGTCCTCGACCCGACGACCGACGCCTTCCTGATCGTCCTCGGCAACTCGGTCCACCCGGTGCGCTCATGGCGCTCCGGCTCGGCACCCCGGGTCACCGCGGCGAACCACCTGGCCCGCGCCGTCCCCGTACGCCCCGCCCGGGGCCGCCATGCCTGGTTCTCCGGCATGGCGAGCACCACGACGTCCACACTGACGCTCCCTCATGTGGCAGGCGCTGCACGCCTGGAGTGCGCACTGTGGTGGGACACCGAGCCGCACGCCGACCCGGTCGCACTGGAGACCTCGGCCGACGGCGGCACGACGTGGCAGCCGGTGCCCTTCACCACCGACGGCGGCACCGAGCACCCGACGGGCACGGTCGGCGGCTGGTCCGGCCGCGGCTGGCACTCCGTGTCCGCACCGCTGCCCGGGGCGGACACCCTCCTGCGCTGGCGGTACACCACGGACCAGCGGTACGTGGGACGGGGCGTGTACGTGGACGGGCTGCGGCTTCTCGACGGGGCTGGGCGCCCGGTGTTCGACGAGGCGCGGCCGGCGGACGGGGCACGGATCGAGGCGAACGGCTGGGCCAGGTCGGCCGATTGAGCCCGCACGTACGGTCTACGGGCGGACTACCGGGGCGGACTGCGCACAAATGATCACATGAGGTAGCGTCCCCGCCGGGAGATCTCACCGGGGGATGGGACGAACGCCTAGGCGAGCGTCCGTCGCGTCGCCCGTTCGCGGTGGCCTTCCGCTCCGCGGGGGTCGCCGCAACCGGCCCGCTGACGAACGCGGCACAACCGCTTCGAGGCCCAGCCGCCCCATCGTCCTTCGCCCTCACCTTCACACCGAGGTGTTCCTTCATGCTGCCCCTGTCCGAGCGCCGTCCACCGGGCGCTCGCCGCTTCGCGCTGCCCGCATGGCTGTGCGCGCTCTCCTTCGCGGTCCTGGCCGCGGTCGTCCTCGCGGTCACGCCGCCGTCGCGCGCGGCCGCGTCGACGACGATCGCCGGCGCCACGACTACGGCCACGACCGCCTCCGCGACGACCGCGACGACCGCGTCGCTCACCACGCAGGTGTCCACCGAGCCGTTCAAGGCGCGCGAGAACTACTTCTGCACCCGGATACCGGCCCTCGTCACCAGCAAGACGGGTGTCCTCCTCGCCTTCGCCGAGGGCCGCACGCGGCTGACGACGACCGGCTGCCACGACGTCGGCGACAACGACCTCGTGCTCAAGCGGTCCCTCGACGGCGGTGCGACCTGGGAGGCCCTCCAGGTCGTCGTCGGCGCGGGCGACGCGCTCGCGCACGGCAACCCCGCCCCGGTCGTGGACGCGGTCACCGGCCGGATCACGCTGCTGTACTCCAGCAGCGACTGGAACCGTGACGCGGCCAAGCCCTCGCGCAGCGGCTTCGCCCGTACCGTCCACGCCGTCCACAGCACCGACAACGGTCTGACCTGGTCCGCCGGCGTCGCGCTGCCGCAGCTGAAGGCCGCGGGGTGGAGCTGGGTGTCCACCGGCCCCGGCCACGGCATCCAGCTCGACCGCGGCCCGCACCACGGCCGGCTGATCGTGCCCGGCGACCACACGGCGGGGAGCAACACGACCGCGGGCGCCCACCTGTCCTACAGCGACGACGGCGGCCTGACCTGGCAGCTCGGCGCCACCACCGCCCCCGTGGCCAAGTCCGGCTCGTACCCGGCCGAGTTGACGGTCGCCCAGACCGTCGACGGCGGCGTGTACGTCAACGCGCGCAACTCCGAGCCGACCCGCTGCGCCACGAACGAGCACCGGCTGGAGACCACGAGCGCCGACGGCGGCGCCTCGTTCGCCGCGCCCTTCACCCCGGTGGCCAACCTGGACACGTCCCCGACGTTCGGCTCGCTGCTGCGGCTGCACGCCCAGGACCGCGACGGCAAGCCGAACCGGCTCCTCTACTCGGGACCCTCGCGCCTCGGCGCCGGCCCGCTGGAGGACCGACGTGAGCTGGCCGTCCGCTCCTCGTACGACGAGGGCAAGACCTGGAAGACCGTCGGCACCCTGGTCTCCGCGGCCCGCACCGGCTACTCCGACCTGACCGTGCTGTCGAGCGGCTCCATCGGCGTCCTGTACGAGACCGCCGGCAACATCCCGCACGGCAACGTCGTCTTCACGGCCTTCACCGAGGGCGCCATGGACACCGCCGAGAAGGAGCTGCGCCGCCCGCGCACCGCCGACACCCGCGAGCGCGCTGCCGGCGAGCCCGGCAACCACGCCGTCATCCACGGCGGGGCCGCGCTGGGAGCGCGCGGCAGCGGCAAGGCCATGGAGTTCGACGGCCAGGACGACTACCTGCGTCTCGTCTGCTCGCCTTCCCTGCGGGTCGACGACCGGAACTTCACCGTCACGGCCTGGTTCCGGCACACGGCCACCACCGGCACACTGCCGATCGTGTGGGCGTACGGGATGCCCGGCACCGACCCGCTCAAGAAGGGGCGGCACTTCTCGGTCCGGGCCGAACCCGGCACCGGAACCGCCGACGTCCTGCGGGCCACCGTCGGCACGGACATCGGTTCCACGGAGGTGACGCTGCCCTCCTCGTACAACGACGGCGGGTGGCACCACGTCGTGTTCACCCGCGACAGCCTCACGCTCGGCCTCTCGGTGGACGGGGGCGTTCCCGCCACGGCCGTCATGCCCGCGGGCAACTCGGCGACGGAACGGAACCTCACCCCCACCGGCGAGTTCAACATCCACATCGGTGCCCGGCCCGACTTCCCCAACCAGCCGGCCGGGGTCGCCCAGCTCTTCCGCGGCACCCTGGACGACGTGCGTCTCTTCCAGCGGGCGCTGACCCCGGACGAGGCCACCCTGGTGCGGGACGGCTCCCTCGCCGTGGCCACGGAGGACGAGCGTCTGCGCCTCGGTTTCTCCACCATCTGGTAGGCGGGTTGTCCACCGTCCGGTAGCCGGGACGACCCGCTCGGCGGCGGGCATGCGCCCGTCCGCCGAGCGGGTCAGTCGCCGGTTTGCGACGCGGCGCGCAGCGCGGTCAGTACGGGGCTGATCAGGGGGTGCTCCTCCGCGCCTCGCCGGACGGCGGCGAAGACCCTGCGGGTCGGGGCGACGCCGTCGATCGGGCGGACGTGCACGCCCGTGAGCTCCATGCCGCGCAGTGCCGACCGCGGCACGAGGGCCACGCCGGCGGACGACGACGCGAGGGCGACGACGGCGCGGAAGTCGTCGGACGAGTGCTCCGGGTGCAGCGTGAATCCGGCGTACTCGCAGGCCAGGACGGTCACGTCGTGACAGGGATTACCGGCGGACTGGCCGATCCAGGCGTCCTTGGCGAGGTCGCCGAGCGCGACCCGCTCGCCGGCGGCGAGGGGGTGGCCGGGGGGCAGCACCGCGTCGAAGGGCTCCGCGTAGAGCGGGACGCGGGTGAGCCGGGCGTCGTCCTCGCCCGGAGCGCCCCGGTACTCGACCGCGACGGCCACGTCGACCTGTCGGTCGAGGACCATCATCAGGCTCTCGTCGCCCTCGGCGTCCCGCACCCGGACCCGGATGCCCGGGGCGGAGTCGGCCAGGGCCCTGATGGCGGGGGCCACCACGAGCCCGATGCCGGTGGCGAAGGCGGCGACCGTGACCGTACCGGCCTCGCCGGAGCCGTAGGCGGCCAGTTCGGACTCGGCGCGCTCCAGCTGGGCGAGGACGGCGTTGGCATGGCTGAGCAGGATCTCGCCGGCCGGGGTCAGCCGGGCGCCGCGGGCGCTGCGGTCGACGAGCCGGTGGCCGGTCTCCTGCTCCAGGGCGGCGAGCTGCTGGGAGACCGCGGACGGGGTGAGATAGAGCGCGGCGGCCGCCGCCGTGACCGTACGGTGGTCCGCCACCGCACGGAGGATGTGCAACCGCCGCGCTTCGATCATGCCCCTAGTCTCGCAGGCCGCGGGGCCTGCGCCCGCCTCAGCCCTGGAGGGCGGCGCGGGCCTCGACGAACGCGTCCACGGCCCGGTTCACGTCCTCCGTGGAGTGCGCGGCGGAGAGCTGCACGCGGATCCGGGCCTGGCCCTGCGGCACGACCGGGTACGAGAAGCCGATCACGTACACGCCTCGCTCCAGGAGCAGCTCGGCCATGCGGCCGGCGACGGCCGCGTCGCCGATCATGACCGGGGCGATGGCGTGGTCGCCGGGGAGGATGTCGAAGCCCTCCTCGGTCATGCGGGAGCGAAAGAGCGCCGTGTTGGCGTTCAGGTGGTCGCGCAGGTCGCCGGCGGACTCCAGCAGGTCGAGGACCTTGAGGGAGGCGGCGGCGATGACCGGGGCGAGGGTGTTGGAGAAGAGGTACGGGCGGGAGCGCTGGCGCAGCAGGGCGACGATCTCGGCGCGGGCTGCGACGTAGCCGCCGGAGGCGCCGCCGAGGGCCTTGCCGAGGGTGCCGGTGATGATGTCGACGCGGTCCATGACGCCGTGCAGCTCGGGGGTGCCGCGGCCGCCGGGGCCGACGAAGCCGACCGCGTGCGAGTCGTCGACCATCACCATGGCGTCGTACCGCTCGGCCAGGTCGCAGATCTCGGCGAGCGGGGCGACGTAGCCGTCCATCGAGAAGACGCCGTCGGTGACGATGAGCTTGCGGCGGGCGCCGCCCTCGGTCGCCTCCTTGAGCTGCTGCTCCAGGTCGGCCATGTCGCGGTTGGCGTAGCGGAAGCGGCGGGCCTTGGAGAGGCGGATGCCGTCGATGATCGAGGCGTGGTTGAGGGCGTCGGAGATGACGGCGTCCTCGGGGCCGAGGATCGTCTCGAAGACGCCGCCGTTGGCGTCGAAGCAGGAGGAGTAGAGGATCGTGTCCTCCTGGCCGAGGAAGGCCGAGAGGCGGGCCTCCAGCTCCTTGTGCACCTCCTGCGTGCCGCAGATGAAGCGGACGGACGCCATGCCGTAGCCCCAGCGGTCGAGCGCCGCGTGGGCGGCGGTGACGACCTCGGGGTGGTCGGCCAGGCCCAGGTAGTTGTTGGCGCAGAAGTTCAGGACCTCGCCGGGGCGACCGCCCGCGGTGACGGCGACGGTGGCCGACTGGGGGGTGCCGATCACGCGCTCGGGCTTGTGGAGCCCGGCCTGGCGGATCTCTTCGAGGGTGGCACGGATGTCGTCGCGTACGGAATCGAACATGGGTCAGGCTCCCGCAGTCCAGTCGAGGATGATCTTGCCGCTCTTGCCGGAGGCCGCGTCGTCGAAGGCGGCCTCGTAGTCGGAGTACGCGTATCGGCCGGTGACGACGGGGGCGAGGTCGAGACCGCCCTCCAGGAGCACCGACATCGCGTACCAGGTCTCGAACATCTCGCGGCCGTAGATGCCCTTGACCGTGATCATGGAGGTGACGATCTTCGCCCAGTCGACGGCGAAGTCCTCGCTGGGCAGGCCCAGCATGGCGATCTTTCCGCCGTTGGTCATGTTGGCGACCATGTCGCGCATGGCGTGCGGGTTGCCCGACATCTCCAGGCCGACGTCGAAGCCCTCCTTGAGACCGAGGGTCCGCTGGCCGTCGGCGATGGTCTGCTCGGCGACGTTGAGGGCGAGGGTGACGCCCGTCTTGCGCGCCAGGTCGAGGCGCTCCTCGCTGACGTCGGTGATGACGACGTTGCGGGCGCCGGCGTGCTTGGCGACGGCGGCGGCCATGATGCCGATCGGGCCCGCGCCGGTGACGAGGACGTCCTCGCCGACGAGCGGGAAGGAGAGCGCCGTGTGCACGGCGTTGCCGAAGGGGTCGAAGATCGCGGCGATGTCGAGGTCGACGGGGACGCGGTGCACCCACACGTTGGAGGCGGGCAGCGCCACGTACTCGGCGAAGGCGCCGTCGCGGCCGACGCCGAGGCCGACGGTGGCGCGGCAGAGGTGGCGGCGGCCGGCCAGACAGTTGCGGCACTTGCCGCAGACGAGGTGGCCCTCGCCGCTGACCAGGTCGCCGACGGCGATGTCGGCGACGTCACGGCCGACGGAGACGACCTCGCCGACGAACTCGTGGCCGATCGTCAGCGGGGTGGCGATGGACTTCTGCGCCCAGCCGTCCCAGGAGCGGATGTGGAGGTCGGTGCCGCAGATGCCGGTCCGCTTGACCTTGATCAGTACGTCCCCGGGGCCGGTCTCCGGCTCGGGCACGTCCGTGAGCCAGAGTCCCGGCTCCGCCTTCAGCTTGACCAGCGCCTTCAATGCATCGGCTCCCGACGTGCGTGTCCTGTGATGTGCGGGTCCGGGCGCGACTGAGCACCCAAGATCCCTGGAAGAGAATCTTCCGTACGCGGGGCTCCTGGTCCATCGAGGATTTCTTAAGCGCGCTCGCAGATCAGCTTCACGCCCCAGGCGGGGACGGTCGGGCGTCAACCCGGGCGCGCTGTCCGCTCACCGTCCGAGGGCGGCCATCGCGGCGTTGTGGCCGGGGATGCCGCTGACTCCGCCGCCCCGGATCGCGCCCGCTCCGCACAGCAGCACGTTGGCGTGGCGGGTCTCGACGCCCCAGCGGCCGGCGCCCTCCTCCGCGTACGGGAAGGAGAGGTCGCGGTGGAAGATGTGGCCGCCGGGCAGGCGGAGTTCGCGTTCGAGGTCGAGCGGGGTCTTCGCCTCGATGCAGGGGCGGCCGTCCTCGTCGAGGGCGAGGCAGTCGGCGATCGGCTCGTCGAGGTGGGCGTCGAGCTGGGCGAGGGTGGACTTGAGGAGGGTGGCGCGGGTGCCGTCGTTGTCGGCGGCGAACAGCCGGGCGGGTGTGTGCAGTCCGAAGAGGGTGAGGGTGTGGTGGCCCCGGGCGGCAAGGTCGGGGCCGAGGATCGTCGGGTCGGTCAGGGAGTGGCAGTAGATCTCGGAGGGCGGGGCGGTGGGGAGGTGTCCGGCGGCGGCCTCGGCGTGGGCGGCGGCGAGCTGCCCGTACCCCTCGGCGATGTGGAACGTCCCCGCGAAGGCCTCGCTCGGGTCGACGGAACGGTCACGGAGCCTCGGCAGCCGGGTGAGCAGCATGTTGACCTTGAGCTGGGCGCCTTCCGGGGGCGGCGGGGGCGTCTCGCCGAGCAGACCGGCGAGCGCCTGCGGGGAGGCGTTGACGAGCACCTGGCCGGCCTCGACGGTGCCCTCGCCGTCGTCGGCCGTGCGGTAGGTGATCGCCGCACGGCGTCCGTCGGTCTCGATACGGGTGACCTCGTGGCCCGTGAGGATGCGGGCCCCGGCGGTGCGGGCCGCGTCCGCGAGGGCGTCGGTGAGGGCGCCCATGCCGCCGACGGGGACGTCCCAGTCGCCGGTGCCGCCGCCGATGACGTGGTAGAGGAAGCAGCGGTTCTGGAGGAGCGTGGGGTCGTGGGCGTCGGCGAAGGTGCCGATGAGGGCGTCGGTGAGGACGACCCCGCGCACGAGGTCGTCGGCGAAGGCGCGTTCGACGGTGACGCCGAGGGGTTCCTCGAAGAGCATCCGCCACGTCTCGGCGTCGTCGACGCGGGCGCGGAGCGCGGCACGGGTGGGGAGCGGCTCGGTGAGCGTGGGGAAGATGCGGCGGGCGGCCCGGCCGGTACGGCCGTAGAAGGCCTGCCAGGCCTCGTACGCGCGGTCGGAGCCGGTGAGCGCGGCGAAGGAGGCCCGCGTGCGGTCGGACCCTCCGCCGACGAGGAGACCGCCGTCGCCCTTCGGGGTGTACGAGGAGATGGACCGCTTCCGTACGGCGAAGCGCAGCCCCAGCTCCCGCGTGATCTTCTCGGGGAGGAGCGAGACGAGGTACGAGTACCGGGAGAGGCGGGCGTCGACCCCGGCGAAGGGCCGTGTGGAGACGGCCGCCCCACCGGTGGAACCGAGCCGCTCCAGGACGAGGACGGACCGGCCGGCACGGGCCAGATAGGCGGCGGCGACGAGGCCGTTGTGACCGCCTCCGACGATCACGGCGTCGTACGCGCGGGGTGCGCCGGGGGCGCCGGGAAGCGGGGCACGGGCGGTCATGGCTCATGCTCACACGGCATCGACGGGCTGGGGAAGACCGCGGGACCGCGGGCCACCGGATGGCCGACGGAGCGGATCCGTACGGCCGCGAGCCGGTACGTGTCCCCGCCCGAGATCGCGCCGCACAGTGCGGGCGCGGCCGTCGACCTCACCCTGGTCGGCCCGACGGGCGTGAACTGGACTTGGGGACCCGGATGAACGCAGGGCGGGAGGCCGCTGGGCCACTGGGCGGCTGAGCCGCAGAGCCGCAGAGCCGCAGAGCCGCAGAGCCGCAGAGCCGCAGAGCCGCAGCCGAGCGTCGGGGCTCATGCCTAGTCCGAGGCGGGGAGGCCGGACGTGGCGCGGTGGAGGGCGGCGGCCTCCGTGGGGCGGCCGAGGCGCTCCAGGCACTGGGCCTCGTCGTCACGGCCCGCGAGGGTGTCCGGGTGGTCCGGGCCGAGGACCCGCCTGCGGATGGCCGCGATCGCCCGGTGGGCTGTGAGGGCCTCCTCCCAGCGGCCGAGCCGCCCGAGGGCGACGGCGGTCTCGCGGTGGCTCAGGAGGGTGTCGTGGTGGTCGGGGCCCAGGACGCGCTCCCGGGCGGAGCGGACGCTCTCGGACTCGTCGAGCGCCTCCTCCCACCGCCCGAGCCTGCCGAGGTTGACCGCGAGGGCGTGGCGGGCGCGCAGGGTCTCGGGGCCGTCGGAGCCCTGCACGCGCGTGCGGGCCGCGACGACGTCACGGCAGACGTCGAGCGCGTCCGCGGCCTGCCCGATACGGCCGAGGCAGACCCCGGTCTCGTAGCGGGCGGTGAGGGTGTCCGGGTGGTCGTCGCCGAGGGCCGCGGCGCGCGCGTCGGCCACGGCGCGGTACTGGGCGAGCGCTTCCTGCCCGCGCCCCAGCCGTCCGAGGGTGTACGCGACTTCGTGGCGGGTCACGAGCGTGTCGGGGTGGTCCTCGCCGAGCAGCCGGGCCCGGGCCTCCACGACCTCGTGTGCCGTGCGGTACGACTCCTCCAGGCGGCCGAGGCGCCCGAGCGTGAAGGCGAGGTTGTGCCGGCAGCGCAGCGTGTCGGGGTGGTCGGGGCCCACGGTGCGCTCGCGGGCGGCGAGCACGGCGACGTACACCTCGTACGCCTCGGTGTGCCGGCCGAGACGGCCCAGCGCGTACGCCCGCTCCTGACGCGCCGCCAGGGTGTCGGGGTGGTCGTCGCCGAGGACCCGGGCGCGGCCTTCGGCGACGCGGTCGAAGGCGTCGAGGGCCTCGGCAGGGCGGTCGAGTCGGGCGAGTGCGAAGCCGACCTCGTAACGGCTGGTCAGCGTGTCGGGATGGTCGTCGCCGAGGACGCGGGCGCGGTGCTCGGCGACGGACCGGTGCACCGTCTCGGACTCGTCCCAGCGGTCGAGTCGGCCGAGGCCGATCCCGGCGCGGTGGCGGCCGGCGAGCACGGCGAGCAGCTCCGCGGTGGGCCCGGGGGCGGGAACCGCCGTCTCGTCGGCGAGCGAGCTCGCGTCCGACGCGCGCGTGGCGGTGGTCCACTCGGTGGTGAGCACGGCCGCGGCCGGGTCGTGGGCGACCGGACGCGGCGTCGTGGCGGCGCCGGCCGGGGCGCCCGCGACCACCGGCCGGTGTCCGCCGCTCATCCCCCGGGCCCACACGGGCGCGTGCGCACCGGGGCCGGGTACCAGGACTCCTGGCACCGGGTACGGCGCGGTCTCCGCGAGCTCCAGGCCAGGCCCCGGGACCGGTACGGGCACCGGGGTCGGGGCGAAGCGGCCCGAGACGATCCGGCGCCGCAGGTCGCCCGCGTCGGCGGGTCGCTCCTCGGGGACCTTGGCGAGCAGGTCGACGACGATCCGGTCGAAGTAGGGGGGCAGCTCGGCGCGGTGCGAGCGCGGCGGGCGCGGCACCGTGTCCCGGTGTCCGATGAGGATCGCCCAGGAGTCGTCCAGGTCGAAGGGCGGGGCACCGGTGGCCAGTTCGTACAGCACGCACCCCAGCGAGTAGAGGTCGCTGCGGTGGTCGACCTCGCCGCCGCCGATCTGCTCCGGGGACATGTAGTGGGGCGTCCCCATGGCGATGCCGGTGCCGGTGAGCTTGGAGGTGAAGCCCATGTCGGTGCCGAGGCGCGCTATTCCGAAGTCGCAGATCTTCACCGTCCCGTCCGCCAGCCGCATGATGTTCGCGGGCTTGAGGTCGCGGTGCACGATGCCCTGGCGGTGCGTGTAGGCGAGGGCGTCGGCGACCTGGTCGGCGATCTCGACGAGGTCCTGGACGGGCAGCGGGTGCTTGGAGTTGGCCGTGAGGAGCTGGCTGAGGTTGCGTCCCTCCAGGAGCTCCATGACCAGGAAGAGCACGCCGTCGTACTCGCCGAAGTCGTGCACGACGGTGATGCCGCGGTGCTGGAGCGCGGCGGCGACGCGGGCCTCGCGCCGGAAGCGCTCGCGCACCACCGAGAGGAAGTGCGGGTCGTGCTGCGGACCGAGCGGCTTGAGGCACTTCACGGCGACGCCGCGCCCGAGTGCCTCGTCGGTGGCACGCCAGACCTCGCCCATGCCGCCGCGGCCGATGACCTCGTGCAGGCGGTACCGGCCCTGGATCAGCCTGCTGTCCCCCATCGTGTGCTGTCGCCCCCGTCGCTTGCGTGCACCCTCCCCGACATGTCCAGTATGGCCGCAGGGTCCGACAGTGGGTACAGGTAGGGCGCGTGTCAGGGGTCGGGGGGCGTACCGACGCCCGCGCCCGGGGCGCCGAGGAGGGCGTGGGGGTCGGGGCGGGTGTCCTGGCCGAGGCGGTCCATGGCCCGGAGGATGTGCCGCGGCGGCAGCCGCCAGCGCAGGCGGTCGGGGACGCACCGGAGGAGGTTGGCCGTCGCGGTGAGCCGGTGGGTGACGGTCTCGGGCGCCGGGGCGGGCCTGCCGTAGAGCGCGTGGGCGTAGGGAGGCAGGGTGTCGTACGCGAGGGCCGTCACGCGCCGCCAGATCACCTCGCGCGCCGGTACCAGGGCGGGTTTGACCGGCGGACGGCGCAGGAATTCCTCGACGGTCCGCGCGTCCGGCCCGGCGGCGAGCCGGGGAAGCACCGATGCGAAGTAGCGGGCGAGCGCGGCGGCGGAGCCCGGTACGGCGTCCGGGTCGAGGCCGACGAGACGGGCGGAGACGCGGTGCTCGTCGAGGTAGCGGTCGGCCTGGGCGTCGGTGAGCGGGATCCCGGAGCGGCGCGCCACCGAGAGGTACGAGTCGACTTCGGCGCAGTGGACCCAGAGAAGGAGTTCGGGGTCGTCCACGCCGAGCAGCCGGTGGATCCGGCGGACGCGGGCGCCGGCCGCCTCCGCCGCCCCGGTGGTCCCGTAGCTCAGCGTGCCGACGAAGTTCGCGGTCCGCATGAGGCGGCCCCAGGGGTCTTCGCGGAAGCTGCTGTTGATCATGACGCCGCGGACGGCGACGGGGTGGAGCGCCTGGAGCCAGAGGGCCCGGACGCCGGCGATCCACATCACGGGGTCGCCGTGGAGCTGCCAGGTGACGGAGCGGGGTCCGAAGAGCCCGGGGTCGGCGTCCTGCCTCATGGCGCTCAGGCTACGCCGGAAGCCGCCCCGGACAGCAGGTCCCGGGAGAACCGGTCCCGAACGACTCGGGCCCGGTCAGGTCTCCGCTTCCTCCTCCGTGACGAGTACGCGGGTGGCAGGCGTGCCGACCAGCGCCGGGGCCCGTTCGGGACTCGCCCACACGCGCGTACGGAGGAAGTCCAGGAAGCCCTCGGCGCGCTCGGCGGTCGCGAAGGACAGGTCGACGACGACGTAGGCGGGGTCGTCGACGGGCCGGCGCACCTGGTGCCGGAGCACTCCGGCGTCCCTGCGGGCGTCGGCGAAGCGGTCGAACGCCGCCTTCCACACGGTGTAGTCGGTGATCGGGTGTTCGATGTGCAGGGTGATCACGGCTCCTCCTCCCGGCGTCCGGGGGAACGCTTCCAGCGTGGACCGCGGCACCGCGTCGCGTACATCCCAGATCTCTGGGGTATCGGCCCGTACGCTCCGCCCATGCCCCTTCCCGCCGCGCACGCCCGCTCCCGCGAGCGCGTCCTGCGGATCTGCGCGGCCGGCGGGGCCGACGGGGACGCGCACACGCTGCGGGTCCGGCTGCTCCGGGAGTTCCGGGCGCTGCTCGGCGCCGAGGCGTTCGCGTTCCTCCTGACCGATCCGGTGACGTCGGTGGGGTGCGCGCCGGTGGCCCGGGTACCGGTCCTGCCGGAGTTGCCCCGGCTGATCCGGCTCAAGTACCTGACCCGCGCGGACCGCTGGACGTCCCTGAAGGGTGCCGCCGCGCTGAGCGGCCTGCCGGAGGTGGAACGGGGGCCGCTGTGGGAGGAGCTGTTGCGGCCGGCCGGGGTGCGGGACGTGGCGTCGGCGGTGTTCCGCGACCGGTTCGGCTGCTGGGGCTTCCTCGATCTGTGGCGGTACGGGGCGGAGTTCGGCGCGGCCGACCTGGCGTATCTGGACGCGGTGGCCGCGCCGGTCACCGAGGCACTGCGGCGCGCCCAGGCCGCGGGGTTCCCGGCGCGCCCGCCCGGTGCGGCCGGGCCGGGCCCGCTGGTGCTGCTGCTCTCCCCGGACCTGCGGGTGCGCGGCCAGACGCCCGAGGCCCCGGCCTATCTGGCGGGCCTGATCCCGCCGGAGGAGGGCCGGGCGCCGGTCCCGGCGGCCGCGTACAACGTGGCCGCGCAGCTGCTCGCCCGCGAGGCGGGCGTCGATCCGAACCCGCCACGCGCGCGCGTGCACCTCGCCGACGGCCTGTGGCTGACGCTGCGCGCGGCACGGATCGACCACGGATCGAGAGTGACAGGCGCGGGCGCGGGCGTGCCGGGCGCAGGCGGGTCGGGCGCGGGCGTGCCGGGCGCGGGTGTGCCGGGCGCGGAGGGATCGACACCGCTCGACCGGGAGATCGCCGTGACCATCGAGGAGACCACCCCGACCGACCGCCTGGACGTGTTCTGCCGCGCCCACGGCCTGACGGCTCGCGAGACGGAACTGCTCGGCCACCTCGCGGACGGCGCCGACACCGGCACGGCGGCGCACGCGATGTCCCTGTCCGCGCACACCGTCCAGGACCATCTCAAGTCCGTCTTCACGAAGACCGGCACCCGCCACCGCCGCGGGCTCCTGGCCCGCGCGCTGGGCACCTGAGCCGGGCCTCGGACAGGCCCTAGCCGATGTCCACCACGCGCGCCCAGGAGGGCGGCGAGTCCGGTACGTGGTCGGGGTCGTCCTCGTCCCAGCTCCAGCGCGCGTACTGGCGGGAGAACAGTCCCACCACCGTCCGGCACGGCGGTCGTCTCCGTGGCCAGGGTGTCTGGCCGTCGGTCAGCACGACGACGACGTCCGGCCGGGGCCGCGCGGCCAGTGCCGCGGCGAAGCCGGTCCGCAGATCCGTACCCCCGCCGCCGATCAGCGGGATGCCCTCGGCGCGGCACAGCGGGTGCGCGATCCGGGCCGCCGCGTCGCACGGCACCACGGTGACCAGGTCACGACGGCCTCCGACGGCCCGGGAGATCGCGGCGACTTCGAGGAGCGCGCTGCCCAGCTCGCCGTCGCTCACCGAGCCGGACGTGTCGATGATCACGGAGACCCTGGGCGGTCTGCGCCGCAGGCTCGGCAGGACGGCTCCTGGCACCGCCGTCGCGCGCCGCGAGGGCCGTCCGTACGTGTGGTCCTCGCCCGCTCCCGAGCCGGTGGCCGCCGAGCGCACCGCCGCTCCGAGCAGCTCCCGCCACGGCTGGGGCGCGTGGAAGGCCTCCTCCGCCCACCTCCGCCAGCCCTGGGGGGCGTCCCCCGGCCGGCCGGTGATGCCCTGGGCCACCCGGAACCGGACGGCGTCCTGCTCCTGCTCGCTGAGCCCGTGCGCACCGTCCGGCCCCAGGTCCCACGGCCGTTCCAAGCCGTCGGCGCCGCTGCCGCAGTCCAGCCAGGCCGCGCTCTCCAGGTGCGGACCGAGCCGGAACTGACGCAGGTAGTCCTCCATGAGCTCGCCTTCCGGGAGCCCCAGGGATTCCGGATCGACGGCGCCTTCGGGCCGGGCAAGGCCGTCGCCGAACACGTCGTCGTTGATCTCGCAGTCCGCGGCGATGTTGATCCGCAACCGGTCGCCCGGGCGGGTCAGACCGCGCTGTCTCGCGACCCGGTCACCCCGCCCGTGGTGGTCGCGGAGCAGATGCGACACCTCGTGCACCCACACCCCGGCCAGCTCCTCCACCGGCATCCGGTCGACGAAGGCCGGGGAGACGTAGCAACGCCAGTACCGGTCGACGGCCATCGTCGGCACCTGCCGTGACTCGATGGTGTGGAGGGCGAAGAGCGCGGTCGCCAGATAGGGCCGTGCGCGGACGGCGTGCAGCCGGGCGGCGAAGAGTTTGTCGCGGTCGAGTGCCTCCGGCGCGTGGGGAGCGGCCGGGCCGTTCGGTGTACGTCGGGTCATCGGGCCGCCACCTCTTCCGCGACCGCGACCCGGTCGGCCGCGCGATCCGCCCGCCGGGACAGGGACACCGCTCCGGCGAGCCGCTCGATCGACGCCGGAACGTCCCAGTCCTCCTGCCGCAGCGCGGCGAGGGTCGTCGCGGGGACGACGACCAGGTCGGGGGCCCCGGTCTCCATCGCACGGGCCAGGAGGGCCCAGGCCGCGTCCCAGCGGGACTTGTCCGGGCGGGCGCGGACCGCCGCCACGACTCCGTCCAGTGCGGCCTGACGCAGGTCTCCCCGTTCGGGCAGGCCGGCGTTGTCGGGGTCGGCGAGCAGCGTCTCGGGGTCCGGCAGGTCCATCCGGTCCAGGGCGGCCAGGAGTTCGAGGCCGGGCCCGTCGCCCACGGTGCCTCTGACGAGCAGGGACAGGACGTCGCGCGCGGAGCCCGCCGCGGTCGCGAAGGCGACCAGATGGAGGGTCATCTCCCAGCTCCGGGGTGACGGCCAGGCGCCACCCCGGCGCGTCTCTCCGCTCGGCAGTCGGTGGACGAGCGCGGGGCGGGCGGCGAGGAGCCCGCAGACCGCGCGGCGGGCGAAGTCCACGGCCTCCGGCAGCTTCGCCGGGTCGAGCCGCGGCAGGGTGGCCCGCGGCCAGGTCCCGCCGAGACCGCGGACGACCACCTCGTGGTCGTGGGTCCACTGGAGGTGCACGAACCGGTTGGCCAGGGGCGGGCTCAGCTCCCAGCCGTCGGCCGCCGAGGCGCGCGGGTTGGCGGCGGCCACGATGCGCACACCGGGCGGCAACCGCAGGGCGCCCACCCGCCGTTCGAGCACGAGGCGCAGCAGGGCGGCCTGCACGGCGGGGGTCGCCGTGGACAGCTCGTCGAGGAACAGCAGCCCCCGCCCGGCCCGTACGAGACGCACGGCCCAGTCCGGCGGCGCCATCGGGATGCCCTGCTCGGCGGGATCGTCCCCGACGACGGGGAGTCCCGAGAAGTCCGAGGGCTCGTGGACGCTGGCGATCACCGTGGTCAGCGGAAGGTCGAGGGACGCGGCCAGCTGGGTCAGGGCCGCGGTCTTGCCGATGCCCGGTTCGCCCCACAGGAGTACGGGCAGGTCGGCGGCGACGGCCAGGGTCAGGGCCTCCAGTTGGGGGTCGGGGCGCGGCTCGGTGCTCGTGTCGCGCAGCAGGTCCAGCAGCTCACCGGCGACGTCGAGTTGGTCGATCCCGTCGGGGTGCGCGGGGGTGGCGGCGTACAGGGTGTTCGTCGGCATGGGTGATCACCTGAGGGTTCGGGACGGCCGATTCGGCCGGGGGGGCGGAAGCAGGGCAGGGATGGAGGTTCCCCGGTCAGCGACGGGTCACGTCGCGCGGGTGCGAACGCCGGTCGCGGGGACGGCGGGCGCCCGGGAGGAGTCGGTCGGGGGCTGGGCCGATCAGGCCGGCCCGGTAGAGGCCGTACGTGATCCGCCGGTGCGCGGCCGCCTCCAGTTCGTCGCGCAGGGCGCCGCCGCGCAGCAGTGCGTCCGGGCCGAGGAGGCTTTCGACGACGGCGAGCGCGCCGGCGGTGTCCCCGTGGTCCAGGCGTTCGCGGACGCCGGTGAGACAGTCCGGTCGGCGATGGGCCTCGTCGATGGCCTGGAGGCAGGGCAGCGGCGTACCCGTCAGGGCGGCGAGGAGTTCCTCTCGTCCGACCTCGGCCGGTTCGTGGTCCAGTGCGGCCAGTACGCCGTCGACCAGGCCGATCCGGTGCCGGGCGCCCCGGCACTCCACGAGGCGGGGCTGTCCCGCCGGGTCCGGTGGCCGGAAGGGGCCGGTCGGCCGATGGTCCGGTACGAGTGCCGCGGCGACGAGCGGGTGCAGTCGGTCGACCTCGACGAGTCCGGCGCGGAGCAGTTCGAGGTCGGGCAGGACCCATGTGGCCGCGTCGGGCAGAACGGGCAGCGTGTCGGCGAGGTTCTCCGAAGGCTCCGCGGGTTCCGGGGTCTGCGGGGTCTGCGGGGATTGCGGAGTGACCGCCGCGAACCCGTCGAGGAGTGGTTCCAGGAGCACCCGCCGCCGGGAGCCGAGCCGCACCACGACGGCGCCGCCGCCGGGTCGGCCCTCCGCGCGGTTCACGAGCTCCGCCTCGGCCGCCCACCGGTCGACGGCGCAGCTGAGCCCGGGCGGCAGAGGCACCGTCAGGAGTTCCGCCGGACCGGAGGCGGGAGCGGGAGCGGGAGCGGGTTCGCGGCCGTCCCCCGACCGGACGCGGAGCTCATCAGCCCTGCGGGCGTCCCACAGGTGGCGGTGCAGGTCGAGGCGGAACCGCCGGCTGGGGCGGGGATGCGGATGCCGTGCCGCGGCGCCCGTGGGGTGACCGTCCCACAGGGCGAGGCTGATCCGCTGACCGGCGTCCGCCCAGGCGGGCGGAGTCCGCACCACGAGGTGCGGCGCCGGTTCCGCACCGTCCGGGCCGGTCTGCCCGTACCGGGCCAGAGCAATGGTCAGGCCCGGTCGCAGCAGTCCGTCCGGAGCGATCCGCGGCATGTGCCACCGCAGCAGATCGGGTGCCAGATGGCGCAGATCGTCGCGGACGCGGCGGGCGAGTTCCCGGCCGTGGACGCGGCCCACGGAACGGAGATCGAGATCGACATCGATCCCGGCGGCGGCACAGGCCCCCGCCCAGTCGCCGCCGAGGCGGCGGGTGGAGGCTGTCTCGATCATGGAGGGCGGCACGGCGAACTCGCGCACGCGCAGCCAGAGGGAGAGGCGGGAGGCCCCGTTCGCTGTCGAGGTGAGCATCAGCACTCACCTTGCGCGGACGGGTCCCCCAATCTGTGAACAGAGTGAGTAGTCGTCATCGCGATGATCGTAGGGCTGCTCATGACGACCCGCCACCGAATTCTCGCCTCTCTGGAACGTCCGCCGGACAGGCCCTAAGCGGCCCGCTCCTGCGGCTCGCCCTTGCGGACCGTGCAGTGGAGCGAGTCGTCCACGATGTCGGCGACGATCGTGTCGCCGGGCCCGGCCTCGCCGCCGAGCAGCAGGTTGGCGACGCGGTTGTCGAGTTCCCGCTGGATCGTGCGGCGCAGCGGGCGGGCGCCGAACGCCGGCTGGTAGCCGTGCGCGACGAGCAGCTTCTTCGCCGCCTCGGTGACCTCGAGGGTCATGCCCTGGGCGTGGACGCGGTGCTTGCTGCGGTCGAGGAGGTGTTCGAGGATCTCCGACAGGTCTCCCTCGGTGAGGCTGTGGAAGACGATGATGTCGTCGATGCGGTTGAGGAACTCCGGCAGGAACTTCCCCCGCAGGTCCTGCATCAGCTCGTCCTTGAGTTCGGCCGCGTCGCCCTCGTGGGCGAGGATGCGATGGGCGCCGATGTTGGACGTCATGATGACGACGCAGTGGCGGAAGTCGACGGTGCGGCCCTGTCCGTCGGTGAGCCGGCCGTCGTCGAGGATCTGGAGCAGTGTGTTGAAGACGTCGGGGTGCCCCTTCTCCACCTCGTCGAACAGCACGACGCTGTACGGCTGGCGGCGGACCTTCTCGGTGAGCTGGCCGGCCTCCTCGTAACCGACGTATCCGGGAGGCGCGCCGACGAGCCGGGCCACGGTGTGCTTCTCCTGGAACTCGCTCATGTCGAAGCGGATCATGCGGTCCTCGTCGCCGAACAGCAGCTCGGCGAGTGTCTTGGCGAGTTCCGTCTTGCCGACGCCCGTGGGCCCGAGGAAGAGGAACGATCCGACGGGGCGGTTCGGGTCGCCCATGCCCGCCCGGTTGCGGCGTACGGCCTCGGAGACCGCGGTGACCGCCTCGGTCTGGCCGACGATCCTCGCGTGCATCTC
Organism: Streptomyces sp. NBC_01255; assembly: GCF_036226445.1. Taxonomy (NCBI): domain Bacteria; kingdom Bacillati; phylum Actinomycetota; class Actinomycetes; order Kitasatosporales; family Streptomycetaceae; genus Streptomyces; species Streptomyces sp. NBC_01255. Next base: position 8,298,617 of record NZ_CP108474.1, on the reverse strand, counting down.
CTCCTCCAGCCTGAGGAGCTTCTCCTTCTCGCTGGCGGTGAGCTGGGAGACCGGGATGCCCGTGCGGCGGGAGACGATCTCGGCGATGTCGGAGGCGGTGACCGAGACGACGCCCTCGCGGCGCTCCTCGATGCCCGCGAGCTCGCCCTCGATCTCGGCCATCTGCCGCTTCAGCTCCGAGGCCTTCTCGAACTCCTCGCCCGCGACGGCCTGGTCCTTCTCGCGCGTCAGCTTCGCGAGGCGGTCCTCGCGGCTGACGACCTCGGTCGACCGGCCGGCGCTGCGCAGCCGTACCCGGGCGCCGGCCTGGTCCATCAGGTCGATGGCCTTGTCGGGCAGGAAGCGGTCGCTGATGTAGCGGTCGGAGAGTTCCGCGGCCGCGGTCAGGGCGCCGTCGGCGAAGCGGACCTGGTGGTGGGCCTCGTAGGCGTCCCGCAGTCCTTCGAGGATCTGCACCGTCTCCTCGACGGTGGGCTCGGGGATGAGGACGGGCTGGAAGCGGCGTTCGAGGGCGGCGTCCTTCTCGACGTACTTGCGGTACTCGTCGATCGTCGTCGCTCCGACGACGTGGAGCTCGCCGCGCGCGAGGGCGGGCTTGAGCATGTTGCCCGCGTCCATCGAGCTCTCGCCGCCGGCGCCCGCGCCGACGACCGTGTGCAGTTCGTCGATGAAGAGGATGATGTCGCCGCCGGCCTCCTGCACCTCCTCGATGACCTTCTTCAGCCGCTCCTCGAACTGGCCGCGGTACTGGGCGCCCGCGACCAGGCCGGACATGTCGAGGGAGACGACGCGCTTGTTCTTCAGGGCGTCGGGCACCTCGCCCGCCACGATGCGCTGGGCCAGTCCCTCGACGATGGCGGTCTTCCCGACGCCGGGCTCGCCGATCAGCACGGGGTTGTTCTTGGAGCGCCGCGAGAGGATCTCCACGGTCTGCTCGATCTCCTCCGCCCGGCCGACGACCGGGTCGAGCCTGCCCGCCTTCGCCTCCTCGGTCAGGTCCCTGCCGAACTCGTCGAGCGTCGTCGACGGCTGCTGTGCCTGCGCGCCCGCCTTGCCCTGCCTGCCCGCCCCGGCTCCGGTCCCGGTCCCGGTCCCGGCGGCGCCGTCCGCGCGTACCGCCTGGTCCGCGACGCCGCGCACCTTCCGTACGTCGACACCCTCCGCGCGCAGGAACCGCCCGGCGCCCGAGTCGGCGTCGTTGAGGAGCGCGCCGAGGATGTGCTCGGGGCCGATGTACGAGACCCCGGACGCCTGCGACGTGGCGTGGGCGAGGGCGAGCGTGCGCTTGGCGGCGGGGGTGAGCCCGGGCTCGGCGGACGGTTCCTGCGACTCCCCGGGAAGCACCTTGTCGATCTCCGCGGCGAGCGCCTCGGTGTCCACCCCGGCCTGGGCGAGGAGCCGCCGCGCGGGGTCGACCTGGGTCGTCGCCCACAGGAGGTGTTCCGTGTCGAGGTCGGACGTGCCGTCCTCGGCCGCCTTGCGCGCGGCCAGGTTGAGGAGTTCGTGCGACGACTCCGTCAGCAGCCGCCCGATCGGTACGCGCTGCACGGCAGGGGGCGACGACGCCGGCGACATCCCGAAGAACCGGCTCAGCAGATCGCTGAACGGGTCGTCGGACGAACCGAAGGGTGAACCGAACGCCATCGACATGCCGAGCTCCTGATGCGCAGGGGGGGTGGTCCTCGTCTCACACCCAAACCCGATGTCGACATGTCCGCAAACGGAGCGACGGCGGACGGAGAGGCGGTCGAGCGGAGAGGCGGTCGGACGGTGAGGCGGTCGGGCCGAGCCGTATCGTCACCGCCGGGCAGAACACCCGATCTTCGAGAGGCACCAGTCATGAACGTACCCGCATCCGGTCGACGCGTGCTCGTCAGCGGCGCGTCACGGGGGCTCGGCCGCGCGGTGGCCCGGGCGTTCGCGGCCAACGGCGACCGGGTGGCAGTCCACTTCGGCTCGCGCGAGGAGGAGGCCCGTACCACTCTCGCCTCCCTGGCCGGCGGCGGCCACACCCTGGTCGGCGGCGACCTCGCGGACCCGTCGGGGGCGGTGGCCGTGGTGGACGCGGCGGCGGAGGCACTCGGCGGAATCGACGTGCTGGTGAACAACGCGGCCGTGAATATCCGCCACCCCCTGGCGGAGACCCCGTACGAGGAGTGGGTGGAGGTGTGGCAGCGGCACGTGGCCGTGAACCTGCTCGCCACGGCCAACCTGAGCCATCTCGCCGCACGGCGGATGATCGACCAGGGCGGGGGCGGCCGGATCGTGAACATCGGCTCCCGAGGCGCCTTCCGGGGCGAGCCGGACCATCCGGCGTACGGGGCGACGAAGGCCGCCGTGCATGCCCTGGGTCAGTCGCTCGCGGTCTCGCTCGCGCCGTACGGGATCGCCGTCGCCTCCGTCGCCCCCGGCTTCTTCGCGACGGAACGGGTGGCGCCGCGTGTGGAGGGGCCCGAGGGCGAAGCGATCCGGGCGCAGAGCCCGTTCGGGCGGGTGGGCTCGGCCGAGGAGGTCGCGGCGGCGGTGCTGTGGCTCGCCTCCCCCGCCGCCGAGTGGTCCTCGGGCACGATCCTCGACCTCAATGGCGCTTCGCATCTGCGGAGTTGACGTCGGCACGGGGCCGCACGCCACGGCCCTATGCGTAGTGCCCCCGAGGTGAGTAGGCGTACTCAGGTATCGTCGCCCGGCCTCCGCGATGCTGATGCTCGAACACCGGAGCGTCATGCGTCACAGGGGGACACACATGAACCACGCCTTGCAGCTGCGCGCTGCCACTCCCGCGGATCACGACTGGATCCACCAGCTGCGCCATCGCGTGTACGCGGAGGAGCTGGGCCAGCATCCGGTGGATCCGTCGGGGCGGCTGAGCGACGGGCTCGACGGCGACAACGTGTATCTCGTGGCCGCGCGCGGCGAGACGCGGATCGGCTTCGTCAGCCTCACCCCGCCGTGGGTCGGCCGCTACTCGCTCGACAAGTACCTGACGCGCGAGGAGCTGCCGGTCCTGACGGAGGAGGCGCCCTTCGAGATCCGCGTCCTGACCGTCGAAGAGCGCTGGCGGTCCACCGCGGCGGCGCCGCTCCTCATGTACGCGGCGCTGCGCTGGGTCGCGGCGCGGGGCGGTCGCCGGGTGGTGGCGATGGGGCGCACGGAGCTGCTCGACATGTATCTCGCCGCCGGGCTGCGGCCGGTGGGGCGGACGGTCCACTCGGGCGCCGTCTCCTTCGAGGTGCTGACCGGCTCCGTGGCCGAGCTGACGAGGACGGTCGCGGAGCGCCACGGGCGGACCCTGGAGCGGCTGCGGGCGGACCTCGACTGGCGGCTGGACGTGGCGTTCGCGCCGCGCGCGGACGGCTGCGAGCACGGCGGTGCGTTCTTCTCGGCGATCGGTACGGACTTCCGGACGCTGAACCGCCGTCACGAGGTGGTCGCGGCAGACGTGCTGGACGCCTGGTTCCCGCCGTCCCCCGATGTCCGCGCGGTCCTGTCGGAGGATCCGGGGTGGGCGGCGCGGACCTCGCCGCCGACGGGCGCGGAAGGGCTGCTCGCGGAGATCGCCGGAGTCCGTGGGCTGCCGGTGGAGTCGCTGGTCGTCGGGGCGGGCTCGTCCGACCTGATCTTCCGGGCGTTCGGCCGGTGGCTGACGCCGGGCAGCCGGGTGCTCCTGCTGGATCCGAGCTACGGCGAGTACGCGCACGTCACCGAGCGGGTGATCGGCTGCCATGTCGACCGGCTGAGCCTGCGCCGGGAGGACGGCTGGCTGCTCGATCCGGCCCGGCTCGCCGCCGCGACCACGAGCGGGCGGTACGACCTCGTGGTCGTGGTCAATCCGAACAACCCGACCGGTCGCCACGCTCCCGCCGACGCGCTGCGCGCGGTGATCGAGGCCTCGCCCGCGCGGACCCGGTGGTGGATCGACGAGGCGTACCTGGGCTATGTCGATCCGGCGGATTCGCTGGCCGGGCTCGCCTCGGTCGACCCCCGGGTCGTGGTCTGCACCTCGCTGTCGAAGATGTACGCGCTGTCGGGGATGCGGGCCGCGTATCTGGTGGCGGACCAGGACACGGCCGGGGAGCTGCGCCGCTGGACGCCGCCGTGGCCCGTGAGCCTGCCGGCCCAGCTGGCCGCCGTGACAGCGCTGCGCGACCCCGCGTACTACGCGGAACGCTGGGCGCGCACCGCTGTGCTGCGCCGGGAGCTCGCCGCCGGGCTCGCGGAGCTCGACGGGTTCGCCTCGGTCGACGAGGGTGTGTCGAACTTCCTCACGGTGACCCTGCCGCCGGACGGGCCGAGCGCGCCCCTGCTGGTGCGCGAGTGCCGCCGCCACGACGTGTACCTGCGGGACCTGTCGCCGATGTCCCCGGCGTACGAGGGGCGGACCGTCCGCGTCGCCGTCCGCGACACGGCGGAGAACGCGCGGATCGTGGCGGCCTGCCGGAGCGCCCTGGAGGCCCTGGGCGCACCGGTGCCGGTGGCGTCGGGCGCGCCGGTGGCGTCGGGCGTGCGGGACGGGCGGGTCTCCTGGTGACGCCGACGGTCGCCGGTCTCGTGCCGTACCTGGGCGGGGCACTGGCGGTCGGCGGGATCGCGGTGGCGGCGACCCGGCAGCGCGAGCTGATGGTCCGCTGGTGCGTGTGGGCGCTCGGAGTCCCCCTGGTCACCGTCGCGTTCTGGCTCGGCCCGCCGGGGATCGCGGTCCTCGCGGCCGCGGTCGGGGTGATCGCGGTGGCGGAGTACGGCGGGCTGCTGCGGCTGGGCCCGGTGGACCGGGCGGTGCTCGGCGCGGCGCTCGTCGGGCTGATCCTGACCGCCTGGCTGGCACCCGGGGAAATGCTCCGGGTGGCGGCGGTCGGGGCGCTCGCGATCGCCGGGGTGCCCCTGCTGTCGGGCGACGCGGAGCACGGGCTCCGCCGCCTGGGGGCGGGGCTGCTCGGGCTCGTGTGGCTGGGTGCCCTGGCCGGCCTCGTGCCGTCGGGCGCCCTCGGTCTCGTCCTGTTCGTGGCCGTGTCGATCGCCGACATCGTCGCGTACGCGGCGGGTCGCCGTCTCGGTGGCCCCCGGCTCTCCCCGCTGTCGCCCGCCAAGCGGTGGAGCGGCACGCTGGCCGGGTCGGCGGCCGGTCTCTGCGCGCTCGCCGTGCTGTCGTCCCTGACGTGGCAGACGGCGGTGGCCGTGGCGGTCGGCGGCCCGCTCGGGGACCTGCTGGAGTCGATGGTCAAGCGGGGTGCCCACGCGAAGGACGCCGGCCGCTGGCTGGCCGGCTCCGGCGGTCTGCTGGACCGGATCGACTCGCTCCTCGTCGCCCTGGCGGTACTGCTCGTTCTGAGCTGAGGCACGGCACGGGTTCCGCTCACGGCCTCACTCGCGGGCGGATCCGGATCAGGTCGTCGTCCAGCGCTGCACCGTCTCTTCGTCGTGGGTGAGCCATGTGCCGTCGCCGAGCGGGATGGCGGCCACCCCCGGCGTCCGCGGGTAGGCGACTGCGGCGAGGGGCCTCAACGTACGGGCGTCGAGGAGGAGATGGGTGCCCTCCTCCGCCCACTGTTCCTCGGCCGCCACGACCAGGATCTGCCGGTCGTCGGCGAATCCCGGGGTGTAGCCGACGAAGACCCACCCCTCGGGGAGAACCTCACCGGCCTCGACGATCACGTCGTCGGCGCCGCCCTGCGTACGGCAGAGGTACCCTCCGCCGACGTCCTGGCCGACCACCACCCCGCCGCCGCCGAGGCCGACGTAGGGTTCCTCCGCGGTGCCCGCTGCCCGGATGTCGAGCCCGGCGGCCGTGCGGGCGACCAGCAGGCACAGGGTGCCGTCCTGGCCCATGGATGCGGTGAGCAGCACCTCGGAGCGTGCGTCCGGGAACTGCTGGAAGGCGTACGTCGCCGAGAAGGACGGCAGGACATGCTCGGCCAGCACCTCGCCGGTGGCCAGGTCGAGGGCGCGGCAGATGTCGCCGGCGTAGGACCCGCCGGGGCCGTGGGGTCCCGCCATGGCCGTCAGGAGGGCACGGCCGGAGGGGTCGGGCGTGCACGCGCCGGAGGCCGCGGGCGAATGCAACCAGCTGCCGTGGCGGTGTTCCCAGCGGACGGTGCCGTCGGCCTCGTGGACGGTGACGGCCTCCCGGCCGCTGACAGCCAGGGCGCCGTCGGGCAGCGGTGAGCAGTACGTACCGGAGCCGCCCGGAACCGGGTCGCTCCACGTGGCGCGGTCGGCGAGTACCCGGGAAGAGTCGGTGGCGACCCTTCCGGCGGTGATCACGCCGTCGTGCCGCGTGACGAGCCAGTGCGCGCCGTCGCGCAGGAGCCAGCCGTCCATGTTCCCCAGTGCCTCGCTGACACCGGGCAGGAACTCGCGGGCGAGGAGCCGTGCGGGTACACGGGGATGGTTCATGCGCTGTTCCTCGTCCCTCTCGTCAGTCAACCGATCGCGGCGCGAGTCGTTCGGCGGGAGCCCCCGAAGGAAATACCCTCCCCGGCTCACTGGAGGGCATGATAACTGCCCCGTCACAACCCTCCGGAAGTCATGAAATCCTTCAACTCGTAAATCCAAAAGAGGGCACGAAATTGTTCAGTCCGCAAATCCTGCAGAGGACATAAATTCCGTTCAGTCGCAACAGTTTCGACAAGAAATTCCAAGCTTGACGGCGCCGTTGAGCTTGTTTATGGTCCAGTCGTTCAGGTTCCCGCCGATCGATATTCGAAGGTGTTCATGACCGCGCCTCCAACGTTGCCGAAGTTCAGGCAGCAGTTGATTCTTGCCGTTCTTATGCTGTGTTCGCTGCTGATTTGGCTGGACAATACCGTCCTGAGTGCCACGCTGGAGACCCTTGCAGACCCGGTCCGTGGACTGGGGGCCGATCCCGGTCAGCTGCAATGGGCGACCGGTTCGTACACTCTGGCCTTCGCCACCTTGATGTTCACTGCAGGCGCGTTGGGCGATCGGTTCGGTCACCGGACTGTGTTTTCCAGTGGTTTGATCATCTTCGCCGGATCCTCGCTGTGGGCGGCGTACGCAAGCGATGCGGGCCTGCTGATCACAGCTCGAGCTGCGATGGGGGTGGGCAGCGCGCTGATCACGCCCGCCATGATGGCCATCCTCATGTGGACCTTTACCGGCCCCGCGCGAGCTGCCGCGATCGGCATTTTCTCGACGTCGGCCGGTGTCGGAATGGCTGCAGGCCCGGTGCTGGCGGGGTTCCTGCTCGATCATTTCTGGTGGGGCTCGGTCTTTCTGATCAATGTCCCGGTCGCGCTGTTGGCGTCGGTCGGGCTCGCCGTGCTGGTTCCGAATTTCCGCAGCCCCACTCTGCGGCCACTGGACCCCGCTGGAATGCTGCTGTCGATCAGTGGGCTCGTGGCGTTGACCTACGGGCTGATCCGGGCGGGTCAGGTGGCGGCATGGAGTCGCACCGGCGTCTGGGTGCCGATCGTTGTCGGTCTGGTTCTGCTGGCCGTTTTCGTATGCGTCGAACTGCGCGTCAAGGTGCCCAGCTTCGATCCGCGACTGTTCGCGCAACGCACATTCGGTGGCGGAAATGCGGCGCTCGGATTGCTGCTCTTCGGCGTGGCCGCCATCACCTTCTATAACGCGTTCTACCTGCAAGGCGCGCGCGGATTTTCGCCGATGGAGGCGGGTTTGGCCAATATCCCGACCGCAGTCGGCGCGCTCGCGGGGGCGCCCCTTGCCTCGCGCCTGGTTCGGCGCCTGCCACTACGCCTTGTCACCGTGCCGGCGCTCACCGTGGCCGCTCTGACCATGGGCGGGTACGGATTCCTCGGACTCCACACTCCACTCGTCTGGATCGAGATCCTGTTGTTGGTACAGGGCCTCTCGGTCGGCATGGTGATCGGCCCCGTCACGGCCGCATTGATCAGCGACCTGCCGTTGGAACGGGCCGGCGCAGGATCGGCCGTCACCAACACCGTGCGACAAACCGGCAGCGTGATCGGAATCGCCGTAGGCGGCACGATCATGTCGATCATGTACCGACGTGCGATCGAACCCTCGCTGGAGGGTGCACCCGGTCCGGTACAGGATCAGGCGCGCGTTTCCGCCGAACAGGCCCGCCACGTCGCCACCGCCGTCCACCGGCCCACTCTTGCTCAGGCCGCTGATGATGCGTTCATCCACGCCATGCACGTCGGTGCGGGCTGGATCGCGGCCATCACACTCCTCGGAGCGGCCGTGCTGCTGATGACCCTGCCTGCTGCCGGAAAGAAGAAGGATCCGACACCGGAGCCGGACTACGAGGAGGCCCGCAGCTCCGTCTGAGAGTGTGCCGGCAGCACCGCTCAAGCCCGCCGCCCCTCGTCACATCGGCTCAGCGGCGGACGCGGGGCATGCCCAGGCCGATCCAGGAGATGATCTCGCGCTGGATCTCGTTGTTGCCGCCGCCGAACGTGAAGATGACGGCGGAGCGGTAGCCTCGTTCCAGTTCGCCGTGGAGGACCGCGCCCGCCGAGCCCTCCTTGAGGGCGCCCGCCGAGCCGACGACCTCCATCAGGGCCGCGTAGGCGTCGCGGCGGGCCTCGGAGCCGTAGACCTTGACGGCCGAGGCGTCCTGGGGGGTGAGGGTGCCGTGCTGGACGGCGTTCACCATCTGCCAGTTGAGGAGCTTCATCGCGTCCAGCCGGGCGTGGGTGCGGGCCAGGGTGCGGCGGACCCACGGGAGGTCCAGGACGCGCCGGCCGTCGGTGAGTGTCGTGTCGGCGGCCCAGCGCTGCACGTCATGGAGGGCGCGGATCGCCATGGTCCCGTGGGCCGCGAGCGTCACACGTTCGTGGTTGAGCTGGTTCGTGATGAGGCGCCAGCCCTTGTTCTCCTCGCCGACGCGGCGCGAGGCCGGGACGCGGACGTTGTCGTAGTAGCTGGCGGTCGTGTCGTGCGAGGCGAGGGTGTTGATGATCGTGCAGGAGTAGCCGGGGTCGCTCGTCGGGACGAGGAGCATCGTGATGCCCTTGTGGGGCGGGGCGTCGACGTCCGTGCGGACGGCGAGCCAGACCCAGTCGGCCGTGTCGCCGTTGGTCGTCCAGATCTTCTGCCCGTTGACCGTGTACTGGCCGGTGGTCTCGTCGCCCTCCCGGATCGCGCGGGTCTTGAGCGCGGCGAGGTCGGTGCCCGCGTCGGGCTCGCTGTACCCGATGGCGAAGTCGATCTCGCCGGAGAGGATCCGGGGCAGGAAGTAGGCCTTCTGCTCGTCGGTGCCGAACCGCATGATCGTCGGCCCGACGGTGTTCAGCGCCATGAGCGGCAGGGGCACGCCGGCCTGGGCGGCCTCGTCGAAGAAGATGAACTGCTCCATCGGGGAGAGCCCGCGCCCCCCGTACTCGGCGGGCCAGCCCACCCCCAGCCAGCCGTCCGCGCCGAGCCGGCGCACGGTCTCCCGGTAGAAACGCTTCTGCGCGGCGGGGTCCTCGTACCGGGTGTGGAAGTCGTCCGGGACGAGCCCGGCGAAGTACGCACGGAGCTCGGCGCGCAGGCTCTTCTGGGCGGGCGTGTACTCGAGGTGCATGGGGGCCTCCCGTGGCGGCGCGCCCTACGGCGTCCTGTGGCGTCGCGTGACGGCGGCCACGGTAGAACGTGTTTCACAAATACGGAAGGCCGCGGCCCCGGATCGGGCAAGCCGATCCGGGGCCGAGGGGACGGGTGAGACGACAGGTCTAGGGAAGGAGCTCGTCCATGGAGGCGCGCCCCTTCTCCGCCATACGGCGTTCGGCCCAGGCGAGGCTCTTCTGATTCACGTCACGGCCGGAGGCCAGGACCAGGTCCTCCGCCGTGAACTCGCCCTCCGATCCGGCGTGGAGCAGCCGGTCGGGCGTCGGGAGATCCCCCGCGGACATCTTGTCGGGCTCAGCGTTCATGCCGCCTCCTACGTGTTCTTCCGGCACTCGCCATTCTCGTGTCCTGCCGACGGGAGCGCATCCGGGGCGGTGCCCGGCCCTTCCCCGCCGAGGGGGACGAAGGGGTGTCGGTGGCGTGTCGACGAGCCCCGGCACGGTGAGTGAGCCCGTCGGCGAGCCCGTTCCCACCCCAGGAGTCAGCCGTGTCCCAGCCCCGCGCCTTCCCCTTGCGGCGCCTGCGGGTGACCTCCGTCCGCCGGATCACCCCGCGTACACTGCGTGTCACCCTCGGCGGCCCGTCCCTGGCCGGATTCACGCTCGACGGACCCGACCGGCAGGTGGTCACGTCGCCGTCCGCCCCGACGGCGGGCAGGACGGGCTCCGCGTCGTGCGTCCGCGGGAGGAACAGCTTCCCTTCGACCCGGGCGCGGGCGACTGGACGCTCCTGTACGCCGACGCCTGCGCGGTGCCCGCCCTCGCCACGGTGGTGGCCGCGCTCCGCCGGCCGGCGGGCCGGTCCCCGCGTCAGGACGTGACGCGGTACGCATAACGGTCAGGCATCCAGGGCCTCCTGAGGCCTCCGGACGAGGTCCACGGCCGTTGCGACGGAGAGCTTCGTGCCCTCCGTGTAGTGGCGGATGTACTCCGCCGGGGTGAGGCGCTCGCGGAGCGCCTGCTCCGCTCTGGCGCGGATCGCGGCCTCCGTCTGCGGGGCGAAGGGACGGAAGCCGCTGCCGGTCCCGGGACCACTGTGAACGTCGTACGCGCCGAGGAGCGCGGCTCCGGTCTCGGCGTCGCGCGGAGCGCCGCGCCCGCCTCGGGCCCAGGCGGCCGTCGAGAACTGGGCGACGACGAGGTAGGGGGCGACGAGGCGGGCGAGGGTCTCCAGGTCGACGACGGCACGGGCCAGCCGGTCCAGGGCCTGGTCGTGGGCGCCGTCCAGGCAGTCGAGCCACCCCCGCATCCCACCGACGAAGCCCCAGAAGAGCGCCGGGGTGTGCTCGCCGAACTCGTCCTCCAGCCGGGTGAGCTGCGCGCGGGCGAGGGCCGCTCGCCCGGTGTGGGCGTAGTGCTGGGCGAGCAGCAGCCGACCGGTGCCGGCGGCCTCGGCCCCCCACGCGCCCGCCTCGTCGGCGGCTTCGGCCAGGAGCCGTTCGGCCGCCTCGTTCCGCTCGGGGCGCAGCCGGAGGCGTACGGCGGCCAGGCGCGCGGTGAAGAGCGGCACCTGGGAGCGCGCACCCACGAAGGCGGCGGCGTGGGCGGCCCGCTCGAAGTCGGCGGCGGCCTCGATGAGCAGGCCGGCGCGCTCGTACGCCTCGCCCCGCGCCGAGAGGGACTCCGCGACGCCCCAGGCGTCCTCGGCGGCCTCGAAGATGGCGAGTGCCTCGTCGGCGTCCGCGGGGCCGTGGCCGAGGAGCTTTCCGCGCACGAGGAGGGCGAAGCCGAGGTCCCAGTCGGTCCCGTGGTCGCGGCAGGACTCGACGATGAGCTTCAGGGTCTCGTCGAGGCCGGCCGACTCCCCCGTCATCAGGAGGGCGTAGTACCACATCGTCCCCGGCTGGCGGCAGGTCTGCGGGAGGCCCGGGCGGTACGCGGCGACGAGGGCCGCGAGCCGGGCGCGGGTCTCGGGCCGTTCGAAGGCGGTGGCGCCCTCGCCGCCCTCGGTCGCGAACGCGTACAGGTGGGCTCCGCGACGGGCCTCCCAGAGCCTTTCGCCGGTCCACGGCGGCGGCACGTCGACGCAGCGGCCTTCGAAGGGTTCGGCGGGGCGGACGGGCTCCTGGAACGGGTCGGGTCCGAGCCGGGCGGCCGTCGCTGCCCACGTCCGGGCGTCCGTCTGGTGGTTCCGCAGCTGCCAGAACCAGCTCAGGGAGTGGACGAGGCTGAGCGCCTCCTGCTCGTCGCCGAGCGCCACGGACGTCCGGAGCGCGGTGCGGAGGTTGCCGTGTTCGCGTTCCAGGACGGCGATGGCGGCGACCTGTCCGGCGCCGCGGAGCTCGGGGTCGGTACGGCGGGCCAGCTCGCGGTAGTACGTGAGATGGCGCCGCTCGGTCGCCGCCCGCTCACCGGCCTCGTCCAGCCGCTCCCCCGCGTACTCCGCCACCGTCTCAAGCAGCCGGAACCGCATCCCCTCACCCTCGGGACCCGGCCCCGCGACCACGAGCGACTTGTCGACAAGGGCACCGAGGACGTCCAGGACGTCACCATCCCGGTCTTCGGCGCACACCATCTCCACCGCCGCCAGATCACACCCGCCCGTGAACACCGCGAGCCGCCGCAACACCGCCCGCTCCGCCCCGTCCAGCAACTCCCACGACCAGTCCACCACCGCCCGCAACGTCTGCTGACGCGGCAACACCGTCCGCGCCCCCGACGTCAACAGCCGGAAACGATCGTCAAGCCGCTCCGCGATCTGCCGCACCGACAACAACCGCAACCGCGCCGCCGCCAACTCGATCGCCAACGGCAACCCGTCAAGACGACGACACACCTCCTCCGCCGCCCCCACGTCGTCCCCCACCCGGAAACCCGGCCGCGCCGCCGCACCCCGCTCACCCAGAAGCCGCAACGCCATCTCCACCGGCAACGGCCCCAACGGGCTTAGCACCTCCCCCGGCACCCCCAACGGCTCCCGGCTCGTCGCCAGGACGGTGACGCCGGGGCACTGCGTGAGAAGCGTGTGCGCGAGCTCCGCCGCCGCGGCGATCACGTGCTCGCAGTTGTCGAGGACGAGGAGCATCCGCCGTCCGGCGCAGTACTCGACCAGGCGGGCGAGCGAGTCCTTCGGCCCGGCCGCGTCGGCGACGGCCGGGCCGTTCCAGAGGTGGGTCTCACGGGCCCCCAGCGCACCGATGACGGCGGCGGCGACCGCGGACTCCTCCCGTACGGAGGCGAGTTCGGCGAGGTGCACCGGTCCGCCCTCGAAGGTCTCGGCCGCCTCCAGGGCGAGCCGGGTCTTGCCGACGCCGCCCGGTCCGGTGAGGGTGACGAGCCGCGGGCCGCCCCAACCGGCGGCGAGCGCGCCCAGTTCGCCGTCCCGGCCGATGAACGAGGTCAGCCGGGCCGGCAGGCCCCCGCTCCGGAGGCCCCCGCTCCCGTCCCCGGCGCGTCCGGGCGCGGGCGCTTCGAGGAGCTCCGCGTGCAGGGCGCGCAGTTCGGGGCCCGGGTCCGTACCCAGCCGGTCGGCGAGGCCCGTGCGCACGTCCTCGTACGCCGCGAGGGCCTCCGCGGGCCGTCCGGCGGCCCGCAGGGCCCGGATGCGCAGGGCCTGGACGGGCTCGTCGAGCGGGTGCCCGGCGGCGAGGGCGGTGAGGGGTGCGAGGACGTCGGCGGCCCGCCCCAGGTCCAGATCCGCCGCGAACCGGTCGCGGCGCGCCCGCGTGTGCCGCTGTTCGAGCCGTACGACGAGGGGATCGCCCTCCCGGCCCGGCAGGTCCGCGAGGGCGGGCCCGCGCCACAGGCCGAGCGCCTCGTCGAGGAGCGCGGCGGCCCGCACGGCGTCCCCGCCGGAGAGGGCGGCCGCGCCCTCGGCGGCGAGCCGTTCGAAGCGGTGGAGGTCGACGGCGTCCGGGTCGGCGGCCAGCCGGTAGCCGCCGCCGGGCTCGGAGACGATCGCCTCGTGCCCGAGGGCCCGGCGCAGGCGGCCCACCAGGGCCTGGAGCGCGGCCGTCCGGTCCTGGTCGGCGGCCGGGTCGTCGTCGGCCCACACCTGGGCGATCAGCGCGCCGGTGCTCATCGGCCGCCCGGCTCCACCGGCGCCGTCGGCGCCCGCGGCGAGCGCGGTGAACAGCGCCCGGAGCCTGGCACCGCCGAGCGTGGCCTCCGTCCCGTCGTCGGTACGGAGGGCCTGACAGGGGCCGAGAACACGGTAGGACGGCTGCACCGGCCCATTCTGCCCCGCCGGGGACACCCACCGGGCGCCCGGCCCGTCGAGGCGAACTTGCGCCACGCCGTGTCACCGCCATGGCGTCCACGGGGTACGGGTTCGACAATGGGGGGGATGACCGACGACGACCGGCATACGCGCAGTGGCGAGATCGGGCCCGCCGAGCGGCTCGCCATGAACCGGACCGGCAGCTTCGACTGGGATCTCGACACGAGCACGATCGATGTCGACGAGGCCGGGCTGCTGGTCTTCGGGCTGGCCCCGGACACCTACGACGGGCGCCCGGCGACACTGGTCGCGCGCCTGGCGCCCGAGGAGCGGACCCGGCTCGAAGGGATCGTCCGGGACGCGGTGAAGGGCGGTTCGGTGTCGTACACCGCGCACTTCCCGATCCCGCAGGACGAGGGTGCCCCCCACTGGACGCACGTGCAGGCACGGATCCTGCGCAAGCCGGACGGCAGGGCGCAGCGCATCGTCGGAGTCGTGCGGGACACGACCGCCGAGGTCACGCACTCCGCGTTCGTACTGGAGCTGGAGAAGCGGCGCGAGCTGCAGACGAGCATCGTCGAACGCACCACGAACGCGCTGTCGCGCGCGGTGACGGTCGACGACGTGACCGCCGCCCTGACCGGTCCGGGCGGGCTCGCCCGGCTCGGCGCCGAGGGGCTGGCGCTCGGGCTCGTCGAGAACGGTTCGCTCAACGTGATCGCGCTCAGCGGCGAGTCCCTCGACGCCCTGAACGACTTCCGCACCCGGCGGCTCGACCGCGGCCTTCCGCTGGCCGAGACGGTGCTGAGCGGCCGGCCGCGGTTCGTGTCCTCGTTCCAGTCGCTGGGCCGGGACTTCCCCGAGCTGGCGCCGTACCTGTCGCGGCTGCAGTTCCGGTCCGCCTGCTACCTGCCCCTGGTGGCGCAGGCCCGTTCGCTGGGCGGCATGGCGCTGTTCTACCGGGGCCGTTCGTCCTTCAACGCCGACGAGCGGAACCTCGCGCTCGGTCTCGCGGCGATCGTCGCCCAGTCGCTCCAGCGGGCGATCCTCTTCGACGAGGAGCGAGAGCTCGCGACGGGTCTCCAGGCGACGATGCTGCCGCGCCGGATTCCGGAGATCACCGGCGGCGAGATCGCCGTGCGCTACCACGCGGCGTGGAGCGGACGGCAGGTCGGCGGCGACTGGTACGACGTGATCCCGCTGCCCCGCGGCCGGGTGGGGATCGTCGTCGGCGACGTGCAGGGGCACGACACGCACGCGGCCGCCATCATGGGGCAGTTGCGGATCGCGCTCCGGGCGTACGCGGGTGAGGGGCACGCCCCGTCCACGGTCCTCGCCCGGGCGTCGCGCTTCCTCGCCGAGCTGGACACCAACCGCTTCGCGACCTGCACCTACGCACAGGTGGACCTGGCGAGCGGCACCCTGCGCGCCGTACGGGCCGGGCATCTCGGCCCGCTGATCCGGCACACCGACGGCCGGGTCGGTCAGCCCAACCTGCGGGGCGGACTGCCGCTGGGGCTCGCGACCGTGTTCGGGGACGAGGAGTTCCCGGAGACGCGGCTCGACCTCGTGCCCGGGGAGACGCTCGTGCTCTGCACGGACGGCCTGGTGGAGCAGCCCGGCTCCGACATCGACGCGGGGCTCGCCGCGCTCTCCGAGGCGATCGGCAGCGGCCCGCCGCAGGCGGAGGCTCTCGCCGACCACCTCTCGGAGCGGCTGTGGGAGCGGTGGGGTTCCGGCGACGACGTCGCGCTCCTCGTGCTGCGGCGCAGCCCGGACCCGGGCACGCCCCGGGCGCCGCGCATCCACCAGTACATCCACCAGGCCGATCCGCAGGGGCTCTCGGACGCGCGGGCGGCCGTGGGGCAGGCGCTGCGCGACTGGGGTCTGCCGGAACTGGCCGACGACGCCGAGCTGTTGACGGGCGAGCTGCTCGTCAACGTCCTGCTGCACACCGAGGGCGGCGCGGTGCTGACCCTGGAGGTGCTGCCGGAGCCGGTGCGGAGGGTACGGCTCTCGGTGCAGGACCGGTCGAGCGCCTGGCCCCGGCGGCGTACCCCCGGTGAGGCCGCCACGTCGGGGCGGGGACTGCTCCTGCTCGACGCGCTCGCGTCCCGTTGGGGCGTCGAACCTCGCGGCGAGGGGAAGGCGGTCTGGTGCGAGATCGAGCCGGCTCCGATGGCGGCAGACGCCGCCCCGGGCGGCGGGTGAGGAGGAGGCCGTGGACCCCGTGGCCGCGTTGAACCGGATCGCGTTCCTGCTGGAGCGCACCCAGGCACCGGGGTACCGGGCGCGGGCGTTCCGTACGGCATCCGCCGCCGTCGACGCCCTGCCTGCGGGCGAGGCGGCGCGGCGCGCGGCAGCGGGGACCCTGGAGTCGGTGAAGGGGCTCGGGCCGAAGACGGCGGCGGTGGTGCGCGAAGCCCTGGAGGGCCGGGTGCCGGAGTACCTGGCGGGTCTTGAGGCGGAGCTCAAAGCGAGCCTGGGGCCGGTGGAGCCGGCGGACGGTGACGCTGCCGGTGCCGGTGCCACATTGCGGGCGGCGCTGCGCGGCGACTGCCATCTCCATTCCGACTGGTCCGACGGCGGCGCCACGATCGAGTCCATGGGCCGTGCGGCGGCGGGGATCGGGCATGAGTGGGCGGTGCTCACGGATCACTCGCCGCGGCTCACGGTCGCGCGGGGTCTTTCGCCGGAGCGGCTGCGGGAGCAACTGGACGTGGTGGCGCGGCTGAACGAGGAGTGGGCGCCCTTCCGGCTGCTCACCGGGATCGAGTGCGACATCCTGGAGGACGGTTCGCTCGACCAGGAACCCGAGCTGCTCGAACGGCTGGACGTGGTCGTCGCTTCGGTGCACTCGAAGCTGCGGATGGACGCGGGCCCGATGACCCGCCGGCTCGAACGGGCCGTCCGCGACCCTCTCGTGGACGTGCTCGGGCACTGCACGGGGCGGCTCGTGGCGGGCGGCCGGCTGCGGCCCGCTTCGGAGTTCGACGCGGAACGGGTCTTCGCGGCGTGCGCCGAGGCCGGTACGGCGGTGGAGATCAACAGCCGCCCGGAGCGCCTCGATCCCCCGCGCGAGCTGCTGCGCGTCGCGGTCGACGCGGGCGCGTACTTCGCGGTCGACACGGACGCGCACGCGCCGGGTCAGCTGGAGTGGCAGATCCTCGGCTGCGCACGGGCCGAGGAGTGCGGCGTACCGGAGGACCGGGTGGTCAACACCTGGCCGGCGGAGCGGCTGTTGGCGTGGACGCGGGGCTGACGGCCCGCCCCGGACGTCATCCGGTCAGGCGCGCTGCCAGACCGTGGTCGCGTTGCAGAACTCGCGGATGCCGTGGCCGGAGAGTTCTCGGCCGTAGCCGGAGCGCTTGATCCCGCCGAAGGGGAGCGCCGGGTGCGAGGCCGTCATTCCGTTGACGAACACGCCGCCGGCCTCCAGGTCGCGGACGAAGAAGGCGATGTCCTCCTCCTTCCGGGTCCAGACGTTCGAACTGAGCCCGAACGGGGAGTCGTTGGCGACGGTGACGGCCTCCTCGATGTCACGCACCGGGTAGACGGTGGCGACCGGCCCGAACGTCTCCTCCAGGTGGATCCGCATCGCGGGGGTGATGCCCGTGAGCACGGTCGGCCGGTAGTACCAGCCCCGCCGTAGCCCTTCGGCTTCCGGGCGGCCGCCGCCGCACAGGACGTGCGCGCCCCGGCGTACGGCGTCGTCGACGAGGCTCTCCAGGTCGGTGCGGCCCTGCTCGGTGGCGAGGGGGCCGACGTCGGTGGACTCGTCGAGGGGGTCGCCCACGGTGAGGGCGTTCATGGCGGCGGTGAAGCGTTCGGCGAAGTCGTCGTAGACGTCCTGGTGGACGATGAACCGCTTGGCGGCGATGCAGGACTGGCCGTTGTTCTGCACGCGCGCGGTGACGGCGGTCTTCACCGCCCGCACGATGTCGGCGGAGGGCATGACGATGTACGGGTCGCTGCCGCCCAGCTCCAGGACGGTCTTCTTGACCTCGTCGCCCGCGACGGCGGCGACGGCCCGGCCGGCGGGTTCGCTGCCGGTGAGGGTGGCGGCGACGACCCGGGGGTCCCGGAGGACGGCCTCGACGTCTCGGGAGCCGATGAGGAGTGTCTGGAAGCAGCCGTCCGGATATCCGGCGCGGCGGAACAGGTCGCCGAGGTAGAGGGCCGTCCTCGGCACGTTGGAGGCGTGCTTGAGGAGGCCGGTGTTGCCCGCCATGAGAGCGGGCGCGGCGAAGCGGATCACCTGCCAGAGCGGGAAGTTCCACGGCATGACGGCGAGGACCGGGCCGAGGGGACGGTAGTGGACGCGGGCCAGGTCCGCGCCGGAGTCCTGGACGTCGCTCTCGGCCGGATGCTCGTCGGCGAGCAGTTCCTCGGCGTTGCGGGCGTACCAGCGCATGGCCTTGGCGCACTTGGCGGCCTCGGCGCGGGAGGCGGCGATCGGCTTGCCCATCTCGACCGTCATGGTCCGGGCGATGTCCTCGGTGTCCTCGTCGAGCAGTGTGGCGGCGGCCCGCATCAGGCGGGCGCGCTCGGCGAAGGACGTGGTGCGGTACTGGCGGAACGCCTCGTGCGCGGCCGCGATGCGCCGCTCGACCTCCTCGGGCCCGTGGGCCTCGTAGGTGCGCAGCGTCTCGCCCGTCGCGGGGTTCACCGTGGCGATGCCCATGACGTCTCTCCTCCTGCCATCGGCCCCCACCGGCAACCTCCCGCGCCGGGCGTGGCGGCGCAACAGGGGCGGGGCGGTGGGGTGACACCGGCCTGGTGGGGCAGGGTGATCCGACGGGGAGGGGCGCCCACCGACGGGTGGCCTCCGGCCTCAGGCGGTGAGCCACGCCAGCGCGCCGGAGAGGTGCGCGCGGAAGGCCGGATCGTCGTACGCCTCCGAGGAGTGCCCGAGTGCGGTGAAGAAGACGCGCCCCTGGTCGACCTCCCGGCACCACACCAGCGGGTGGTCGTCGCCGAGGGTGCCGCCGCTGTACGAGGTCTCGTCGGCCCGCGCCAGGATCCGTACGCCCGTCCCGCGCGGGTTGGCCGTGAAGTTGTACCACTCGTCGGTCCAGGCCCAGCGGCCCGGGAGCGGCGCCGTCGCCGGGTGGCCGGGGTCCTCGACGAGCACGGTGCCGGGCTGGATCTCCGGGTGGCCGTCGAAGCGGGTGCCGAGGAGCTCCCCGTAGAAGGGCCAGTCCGGCTCGGCGTTGGCCGCCGCGTGGACGGCGAGGAGGGCGCCGCCGCCCCGGAGGTACGCGGCGAAGGCGTCGCGCCCCTCGGGCGTCAGGACGGTGCCGGTGGTGGAGAGCAGCACGACGGCGGCGCACCCGGCCAGCCGCCCGGGTGTGAAGGCCGCCGGGTCCTCGGTGACCTCGGCTCCCCAGCCCTGATCGCCGGCGATCTCGGCGAGGGCGGCGGCGCCGGCGGGGATCGAGTCGTGGCGGTACCCGGCGGTGCGGGTGTAGATCAGCACGTCGGCGGTGGGCACGCGGTGGACTCCTGGGGTGCTGGGGCTCAGTAGAGAAGTGCGGTGGAGCGGCGACGCCAGAAAGCGCTTTCTGCATCGTCGGCCCCGAACGTAACCAGCGAAAACCCCACGCCGCAAGCCCCGCCACTCGGGCGGACTCCCCCGTGCGGCGGCATCCCGGGTTCCGGGGCCCGGCGGCCTGACGCCGATCCATTGTCGTATCGGATACATCTCTGTATCTTTTGGCGCGCCGTGCCCCACCCGCTCGCCCAGGAAGCCGAGGAGCCGCCATGAGCACCGTGCCGCCCGCGCTCGCCGCCGCTGTCGGGCCGTTGCCCGACGGGGTCGTCCTGCCGCTGCCGCCCTCCTTCGAGACCGTCGAGGAGGAGCGCCGCTACCGCAAGGAGCAGCTCGCCGCCGGGTTCCGGATCTTCGGTCGGCTCGGGTTCTCCGAGGGGGTCGCGGGGCACATCACCGTCCGCGATCCCGGGGATCCGAACGCCTTCTGGGTCAACCCGTTCGGGGTGAGCTTCAACCAGATCAAGGCCTCCGACCTGATCCTGGTGGACCACGAGGGGACCGTCCTCGAAGGGCGCAGGCCCGTGAACCGGGCCGCGTTCGTCATCCACTCGCGCGTCCACGCCGCCCGGCCCGACGCGGTCGCCGCCGCGCACTCGCACTCCCTGCACGGCAAGGCGTTCTCCAGCCTCGGCATCCCACTGGACCCGATCACCCAGGACGCGTGTGCCTTCTTCGAGGACCACGGGATCTACGACGACTACCGGGGCGTGGTGAACGAGACCGAGGAGGGCGAGCGGGTCGCGAAGGCCCTGGGCGGGCACAAGGCCGTCATCCTCAAGAACCACGGCCTCCTGACGGTCGGTCACTCCGTCGCCGAGGCCGTGTGGTGGTTCGTGACCATGGAGCGGTCCTGCCAGGCCCAGCTCCTCGCGATGGCGGCGGGCACCCCGCAGCCGATCGACCGGGAAACGGCACTCCTCACCCGCGGCCAGGTCGGCGGCCACCTCGCGGGCTGGTTCCAGGCGCGCCCCCTGTGGGATCAGATCACCGCGTCCGACCCGGACCTGTTCGACTGACCTTCGGGGACGGGGAGTTCCCGCGTCGACACCTCCAGGAGCGGGGCGAGGAACTCGCGTTCGAGGCTCCCCGGCGGCAGCGCCGCCGGTTCGACGTAGCTCTGCGCGAGTCCGCCCTCCCGCAGGGCCACGATGAGCCGGGCGAACCGGTCGGCGTCCACGGTCAGTTCCCGCCCGGCCCGGCGCAGGACGAGGGTGAGACCGCGGGCGATCTCGGCGCGCAGCCGCTCGTCGTGACGCGCGAGCACCCAGGCGGCCTGCCGGTCGCGAATGGCGTGCAAAGTGAACTCGGTGGTGACCAGGTACCAGTCCCGCTCGTCCGGCTCGATCCGGGCGGCGAGCTCCGCCAGCCGCGCCAGCGTGTACTCCTCGGCGGTCAGCGCGTCGATCTCGTCGGCGAGCCGTCGTACGGTCCGGTCGCTGTGCTCGTCGAAGAGCGCGAGGAAGAGCTCTTCCTTGCTGGCGAAGTTCGAGTAGTACGCGCCCCGCGTGTAACCCGCGCGCTCACAGATCTGCTCGATCGTCGTGGCGTGGAAACCGTGCTCGGCGAAGGCCTCCAGGGCGGCTTTCAGAAGCGCCGCGCGCGTGCGGGGCCGTCGCCCGGTGACACCTTTCGGCACGGGTGGGCCTCCTTCGTCGGGCGCCGCGTCCGGCGGCGGAAGCGCCCACCCTACCGGCGCCTCATCCCGGGCAGGGATCAGCGCCGACGGATAGGATTCACGCATGGGAGAGCGGCCCGTCGCACCCGCCGCGCCCGCTTTGATCCTCGAGATCGACGGGGACGCGACGCTCATGGACCCGAGCCGCGTCTATCGCATCGGGCGCGACCCCACCAGCGACTTCGTGCTCTCGGACGCCCGGGCGTCCTGGCACCACGCACAGTTGCGCGCCGTCGCCGGCCACTGGGACCTGGCGGACGAGGGCAGCACGAACGGCACCTTCACGAACGGGCTGAGGGTGTCGGGGGTACGGGAGGTCGGCCCCGGCACGGTCGTACGGTTCGGACACCCGCAGGACGGCCCGCGCGCGGTGCTCTCGACCGCGCCCCGGGCCCACCCGCCGGCACCCCCGACCCCGGAGCCGCCGCACCACGAGGCCCCGCCGCCCGAGCCGCCGGTCCACGAAACCCCGCGCCCCGAGCCGCCGAGCCACGAAACCCCGGTCCACGAGGCGCCTGTCCCCGCACCGCCGGTGCCGGAGCCGGCGCCCCCGGAGCCCGCGCCCCCCGAGCCCGCGCCCCTTGAGCCGTCCGCCCCCGCGCCCCCCGTCCCCGCAGCACCCCTCGCGGAGCCCCCTGCCGCCGAGCCGCTGCGACCCTCCTCCGTCTCGTACCCCGCCGCCACCGGCACCTTCCGGCAGCCGACGTCCGTGCGGCCGCTGCCCGCCCACAGCATCAGGATCGGCCGCGCGCCCGACAATGACGTCGTCGTCTCCGACCTCGTCGTCTCCCGCCGTCACGCCGAACTGCGCGCCAAGCCCGACGGCACGTACTGGATCCACGACCTCGGCAGTCACAACGGCACCTTCCTCAACGGCCGCCGCGTCGTGGACGCGCGCGTGACGGCGGAGGACATCGTCGGCGTCGGGCGTTGCGCGTTCTGCCTGATCGGCGGGCAGCTCGTCGAGTTCACCGACAACGGCGAGATCTCCCTCGACGTCCAGGAGCTCGCCGTCACCGTCGACCACGGCCGCAAGACCCTCCTCGACGAGGTGTCGTTCCCGGTGGGCCAGAAGTGCCTGCTCGCGGTCGTCGGACCGTCCGGCGCCGGGAAGTCCACCCTCCTGGGCGCACTCACCGGCCAGCGCCCCGCCGACCGGGGCACCGTGCTCTACGACGGCCGTGACCTGTACCGGGACTACGCCGAGCTGCGCCAGCGCATCGGGCTCGTCCCGCAGGACGACATCCTGCACCTCCAGCTCACCGTCCGGCGGGCCCTCGGCTACGCCGCCGAGCTGCGCTTCCCCGAGGACACGGCGCCGGCCGAGCGCCGCGCCCGGGTCGACGAGGTGATCCGCGAGCTCGGTCTCGTGGAGCGCGCGGAGCAGCCGATCCACAGTCTCTCCGGTGGCCAGCGCAAGCGGGTGAGCGTCGCCCTCGAACTGCTCACCAAGCCCTCGCTCCTCTTCCTCGACGAGCCGACCTCCGGCCTCGACCCGGGCATGGACCGGTCCGTGATGCACATGCTGCGCGGGCTCGCGGACGACGGGCGCACGGTCGTCGTCGTCACGCACAGCGTCCTCAGCCTCGACGTCTGTGACCGGCTGCTCGTCCTCGCCCCCGGCGGCCGGGTGGCCTACTACGGACCGCCCGCGGACACCCTCGGCTTCTTCGGCTACACGCAGTGGCCGGAGGCCTTCGAGGCCTTCGAGAACGACCGGGAGCGCGACTGGGCCGGACAGTACCGGTCCTCACACTTCCACCGCCGGTACGTCTCGGACGCGACCGCGCGCCCGCTGCTGCCCACCGGGGACGGCGGGCCCTCCGGCGCGGTGCCGCTCGTACCGGAAACCGATCCGCCGCCGAAGGCGCAGAGCTGGGGCTCCCAGCTGCGGACCCTGGTCCGCCGGTACACGGCCGCGCTCTCCGCCGACCGCACCTTCCTCGCGATCATGATCGCGCTGCCGTTCGTGATGGGCGCGATGGCCCGCGCCCTGTCCGAGGGCGAGCTCAATCCCGAGTCGACGCTGAACGTGCTGCTCATCCTCTGTGTGGGCGGAGTCCTCACCGGCGCGGCGAACGCCGTGCGCGAGCTGGTCAAGGAGCGCACGATCTACCGGCGCGAGAGAGCCGTCGGACTGTCCCGCTCCGCGTACCTCGCCTCCAAGGTGGTGGTCCTCGGCCTGATCACGGTCGTGCAGGCGGTGGTCCTGACCCTGGTGGCCCTGATCGGCGTCCCGCTGAACGTGCCCGGGGGCAAGGGCGTCCTGCTGCCCCCGCTCGTCGAGATCACGCTCGCCGTCGCGCTCCTCTCCTTCACCGCGATGATGCTCGGCCTCCTCGTGTCGGCCGTGGTCCGCAAGGAGGAGGTGACGATGCCGCTGCTCGTCCTCCTCGCGATCGTGCAGGTGGTGTTCTGCGGGGCGCTCCTGTCGGTGCGTACGCCCGGCCTGGAACAGCTGGCGTGGCTGGTGCCCTCGCGCTGGGCGTTCGCCGCGATGGGCGCGACGCTCGACATCGGGGAGGTCGCGCCGACCGACAAGACCGACGATCCGCTGATGCGCCACACCCTGGACGCCTGGCTGTTCGACATGGGCATGCTGGTCGTGATCTGTCTCGCCCTCGGAGTGGTCGTGGCGCGGCTGCTGCGCCGCCACGAGCCGGTCGTGATGCGGAGGTAGGCCCGTGAGCGTCCCCGTACCCGAAGGCGTGCCGGACTTCCGGCCCACCCACGTCGTGCCGCGCGACGGTCTGCCCGCCTGGGAAACCCCCGATCCGGGACTGCCGACGGTCTCGCTCGACGCGTTCCTGCCGGTGCGGCTGACGGAGCGGGCCGGGGACTGGGGGCACGTGCTGTGCTCCAACGGCTGGTCGGCGTGGGTCGACGCGCGGCTCCTCGTCACCGTGCCGGACGATCCTCCGGCGGCGGGCCGGCCGCTCACCAGGACGGCCGATCCGCGACCCCTGCTCGCCCGCGCCGAGGACGCGCTGGGCCGGTACCGGCGGGCGGCCGACGAACTGGGCGCCGGCCGTCTGGACGGCGAGGCCTTCCGGCTGCGGACCCGCGGCCTGCGGGTGGGGATGGTCGTCGACGGCGAGTCGGTGTGGCTGTACGACGCGGAGCACGAGCGCTGGGTGTTCTGCGACGGCCTCGGACTCCATACGTACGCGGCGTCCGCGGCCCCCTCGGCCGCCGGCTCCCCCGCGCCGCGGCTTGAAGAGGTCCCGGAGCCCGCCGGGCCCGCCCCCGGCGACCGGGCGGCGGAGGCACCTCCCGCGTACGAGCCGACCCAGGTGGTGCCCCAGGCCGACCCGGCGGTGGCGGCCGGGCCGCCGCCGACGCAGGTCGTGGAGCGGCCGCCCGGAGCGGCGGGTGAGGACTGATGGCCGGCGGCGCGCAGGACGCGGAGCTCCCGGCGGGCCGGCCCTCGGGGCTCCTCGGCAAGGAGATCGCGGGCTACCGCGTGGAGAGCGAGATCGGACGCGGGGGCATGGCCGTCGTGTACCGGGCGCGCGACCTGCGCCTGGACCGGACGGTGGCCCTGAAGCTCCTCGCGCCCGAACTGGCCCGCAACGACACCTTCCGCAAACGCTTCGCGCACGAGTCACGGGTCGCCGCCTCCATCGACCACCCCCACATCGTGCCGGTCTTCGACGCCGGCGAGACGGAGGGCGTCCTGTACATCGCGATGCGGTACGTGGCAGGGCAGGACCTGGTGGCCCTGCTCCACCGCGAGGGGCCACTGCCGCCCGCGAAAGCGGGGCGGATCGCCATCCAGGTGGCCTCCGCCCTGGACGCGGCGCACGCGCACGACCTGGTGCACCGGGACGTGAAGCCGGGCAACATCCTGGTGGCCGAGGGCACCGACCGTGACCATCCGGAGCACGTCTACCTCACGGACTTCGGGCTGACGAAGAAGTCGCTCTCGCTGACCGGGTTCACGACCGTGGGCGAGTTCGTCGGCACCCTGGACTACGTGGCGCCGGAGCAGATCTCGGGCAAGCCCGTCGACGGCCGGTGCGACGTCTACAGCCTCGCGTGCGTGGTCTTCGAGACCCTGGTCGGCGCGCCGCCCTTCCGGCGCGACACGGACTGGGCGGTGCTGTGGGCGCAGCAGTACGATCCGCCGCCGCCCCTCTCCGAAGTGCGCCCGGGGCTGCCGGAGGCGGCGGACGCGGTCTTCGCGAGGGCGCTGGCGAAGTCCCCCGAAGAGCGGTACGGGACGTGTCTGGAGTTCGTCGCGGAGCTGCGGGCTGCACTGGCCGGCCCGGGCGCGGCCGGGGGCTCCGTGGTCACGTCGCGCACCCGACGGCCCGGACCGCCGCCGGCACCGCCGGTGTGGGCACGGCCCGTCTTCCGGGAGCTCTGAGGTCTACTTCTTCTCCGCCTCGCCCTTGCGGTGGACCCGGGAGGCGAGGAGGCCGCCGAGGAAGCCGAGGACGAGACCCCAGAGGAGGGCGAAGCCGACCGTCTTCCAGACGTCCGGGCGCAGCAGCACCTCGCCGCCCAGTGCCTCGAGGTCGCCGATGCCGAGGATCGAGAGACCGAAGCGGGCCTCGACCAGGGTGAGGGGGGCGACGACCAGCATCGTCACGGCGAAGGCGATGCCCATGCGCAGGGAGTGCTGCCAGAGCTTGGTCCTGGCCGGGGAGCGGACCGCCGCCGCGAAGGCCGCGGCGAGGACCAGGACGACCGCGATGGGCAGCAGCCACCAGGCCCTCGCGTCCTCCGCGGCGAGCGAGGAAAGGTCGACCGTGGACAGGTCGGTGCTGCCGCCGCCGTCGCGGAGGACGGCGTCGAGGATCTGGGGCATGGGAAGGCCGAACGGGCCCTCGACCTTGCCCTCCCACGAGCCGCCGATGCCGACGCCGAGCGCGAGCCAGGACACGTTGGGCAGGCCGAGCAGGAGGACGGCGAGGGTCTCCGCCGCATGGCCCTTGGCCGCCGCGACGACGATCCCGATGACCAGGCCCACGGCCACGTACGCGAGGAGGAGCATGAGCATCGCGTGGGCGGCGGGCCGGACGGGCTCGTGGTAGCGGACGAGGCGGGGCGGCAGCGGGGTTCTGCGGGACACCAGGAGGGCGACGACGAGCACGCCGAGGATCCACAGGAGCCCGTAGAAGAGGGTGGGCCCGACGTCGGTACGGAAGCCCACCGTGGGGTTGACGGCGTCGAGGAGCTCGCCGAAGAGGTCCCCGAGGGAATCCTGCGACGCCTCCGAGGTGTCTCCGCCGATCGTGAGCGGGAAGTCGTGCCGGGCGAGGGCGGAGAGGCCCAGGAGGCCGGCCAGCCAGAGGACGACGGTCCCCGCGGCGCGGAGCAGGAGTTCACGGGTGCCCGCGACCGCGTGGTGGCGCAGGGGGCGGAGGAAGCAGTAGCCGATGACGAGTGCGCCCACCAGGGTGACGGTGAGGGGCATCGCGGTCAGTTCGGCCTGGGTTCCCGCGAGGTCTCCGGCGTCGCCGGAGAGGTCGACCTTGCCGCCCGCGGCCATGACGACGACCGCGGCGAGGACGGCGGTGAAGCCGCCCGGCAGGTCGGCGGCGCCCGCGGCCCAGAGGCCGAGTCCGGCGACGACGCCCATGGCGACGTACCCGGCGACCACCGCTGCCAGTGCCTGGACGCCGACGCGTACGAAGAGCCCGGTCGGGGTCACGGGGCTCGCTGAGGTGGAGAGCCGACTGCTCACGCTGTCCACGCTAGTACCGGTGGCGGCCGCCCGCTTGTGGACGGTCTCCCACGCTTGTGGACGGGTGTTCCTCCGCTTGCGGGTGGGCGTTCCTCCGCTTGCCGGTGGGTGTTCCTCCGCTTGCGGGTGGGCACCGTTCCGCGCACACAATGGGCCCGGAACGGAAGAAAGGGAAAAACGTGACTTCCCACCCGCCGTCAGGCCCTCCGTCCGGCCCTCCGTCGGTACCGCCGTCAGGCCCGCCCTCCGGCCCCTTGTCGGAACCGGGCAACCGCCCCGGGACCGGCGGCGGCCCCCCGCCACCTCCCGGCCCGCCCTCGGGCGGCGGCCCGGGCGGCGGCTCGTCCGGCGGAGGCGGCGCGCCCGGCGGAGGCGGCCCGTCCGGCGGAGGCGGCCCGTCCGGCGGCGACGCCGGCAAGGGCGGCGGTGGCGGCCCGTGGTGGCGCTCCGTCCCGAAGGTCGCGTCGGCCACCGCCGTCCTCGTGGCGGGCGTGGCCCTGGCCGTCGTCCTGACCAACCAGCCCGGCGACACGAACGGCTCGACCGGATCCGGCGGCGGCGAGGTCTTCCTCCAGAACGCCGCCGCGTCCGGCCCCGACCCGTTCACCCAGTCGACGGCCCGCACCGGCGCCGCCTCCGCCTCGCCGCCCTCGCTGCCGCCCCGTACCGCGACGGCCGAGGCCGGCACGCCGCAGGTGTCGGGCTCGACACCCGGCCTCTACGGCGGAACCCAGTCGGTCGCGAGCTGCGACGTCGAGCAGCAGGTGCGCTACCTCTCCGCCCAGCCTGCGAAGAACGCGGCCTTCGCCGGGGTCCTCGACATCGAGCCCAACGCGGTCCCCGGCTATCTCCGCTCCCTGACCCCGCTTCAGCTCCGGGCCGACACCCGCGTGACGAACCACGGCTTCCGGGACGGCGCCGCCACCTCGTACCAGGCGACCCTCCAGAGCGGGACCGCGGTCCTGGTCGACGGCCGCGGCGTACCGCGCGTCCGCTGCGCGTGCGGCAATCCGCTGACCGAACCGGTGGCGCAGAAGGCGCCGAAGACGACGGGCACGCCCTGGCAGGGGTACAACTCCTCGCAGGTCGTGGTCGTGGCCCCGTCGGTGACGGTCGTGAACGTCTTCGTCGTGTACGACCCCGAGGACGACGGCTGGTTCGCCCGGAAGCACGGCGACACCGGCACGCAGGACAAGCCCACTCCGCCGCCGCCTCCGCCGCCGTCGCACTCGAAGCCGCCCTCCGAGTCGCCGTCCACCTCGGCCTCCACGTCCCCGTCGGACTCGACGTCCCCGTCGGACTCCCCGTCCTCGCCGTCCGACTCGACGAGCCCGGCCGACGAGTCGCCGTCGTCCGAGTCGCCGCCGGCGGAGGAGTCGCCCGCTCCGGAGTCCAGTCCGGCCACCGACGAGTCCGCGGAGCTGACGACGACCTCGCCGGCGGCCGAGTCGGCGTCGGTGCTCCCCCCGTCGTCCCCGCAGAGCCAGTCCCAGCCCCCGTCCCCGTCGCTGCCCCTGTCGGACGCGCCGTCCGTCCCGCAGTCGGCGTCGGGCTCGGCACCGGGCTCAGTCCAGGGGGCCGGTCCGGGCGCCGCGCCCGTCATCTGACCTCTCGGCCCGTCGGCCCCCGTCCGCCCGTACCTCCGTGCCGGATCCACCCGGTACGGAGGTACGGGCGTTCCTGCGCAGGCCACGGAGCCAGGCTCCGATCGTCAGGGGCCGGGCCTTGCGCTCCTCGGCGCGCTGTTGCCACATCCGCTCGTCGCGGTCGGTGAAGTGTCCGGACATCGGTCGTCTCCTTCCCGTGGGGAGGTGGCCACCAGGCCACTGGACAGGAGTCTGTACTCTGATTGGCCTGGACAGCAGAGCCAATAAGGAGTGATTGGCATGGCAGTGGCACGCGTGTTCCACACAGCGGACCGGACCCTGACGGGCCGCCAGCTCGCGTCGCTCCTCACCCCGCCGGTCGAGGGGCGGTTCGGCTACCGGGAGCTCGCGCGGGCGGTCCGCGAGGCCCTGCTCGACGGGCGGGTGGCGCTGCGCCTGCGGCTGCCGGCGGAGCGCGAGCTCGCGACGGTGCTGCAGGTGAGCCGGACGACCGTGACCGGGGCGTACGACCTGCTGCGGGAGAGCGGGTACGCGCACAGCCGCCGCGGTGCCGGTACCTGGACCGCGCTGCCGGACGGTCAGGCGCCCACCCCGCTCGGCGCCTTCCAGGACGACGCCGGGGCCACCATCGACCTCGCCCTGGCCGCGCCGCAGGCCCCGGACGAGCTCGCCGCGGCGCTCGCTTCGGCCGCCGCCGAACTCCCCCGCTACGCCGGCACGCAGGGCTACCACCCGTACGGACTGTCCGTCCTGCGCGCCGCGATCGCGGACCGGTACACGGCCCGCGGCCTGCCGACCCGGCCCGAGCAGATCCTCGTCACCACGGGCGCGCAGCAGGCGCTGTCGCTGGTCCTGACGCTGCTCGGCCGGGCCGGTGACCGGGTGCTCGCCGAGAACCCCTCGTACACGAACGCGCTCGACGCGATGCGCGGCCGCATGCTGCGCATCACCCCGGTGCCGGTGACCGAGACCGGCTGGGACACCGGCCTCGTCGACGCCGCGCTGCGGCAGACCGCGCCGCGGCTGGCCTATCTGATCCCCGACTTCCACAATCCGACCGGGCATCTGATGCCGCAGGAGCAGCGCCGGGAGCTCGCGCGGGCCGCGCGTGCCACGGGGACGTGGCTCGTGGCCGACGAGACGCTCGCCGACATCGCCCTGGACGTGCCCGCGCCACCGCCGTTCGCGGCGGCGGCCGGCGGGGGCGACGGCGAGCAGATCGTCTCCGTCGGTTCGCTGAGCAAGAGCTGCTGGGGCGGGTTGCGGGTCGGCTGGGTCCGGGCCGCGTCCCGGGTCGTGACCGAGCTGGCCCGGGTCCGGATCACGGCCGACCTGTCGGGGTCCGTCCTGGACCAACTGGTCGCGGTCGCCCTGATGGAGCGGCTCGACACGATCGTGCCACGACGCCTTGAGGAGTTGCGCCGGCGCCGGGACGCTCTGACGACGGCGCTGGCCCGGCACGTGCCCGACTGGCACTGGACGGTGCCGCCGGGCGGGATGTGCCTGTGGATCGACCTGGGCCGCCCCGTTGCCTCCTCCGTCTCCTCCCGTGCCCTGCGGCACGGGGTGCGGGTGGAGGGCGGCGCGCGGTTCGGGGTGGACCCGGGGACGCACGAGCACCGGCTGCGGATCCCGTACACGCTGCCGGAGGACGTGTACGAGCCGGCGGCCGAGCGGCTCGCGGCGGCCCTCGACGGGACTCCGGGGCGGTTCGCCGACCCGGCGCTGCCGGACTGGGTGGCTTGAGGCCAGGGGCCTGAGGCCGCGGTCCTCAGGCCTGGGGTCGCCGCATATTCGGGTGCCGCGCATCGGCGGTCCGTGTACGGTCCAACGAGTGAAACCGCTGACCGACAAAGAGATCCGCTCGTCCTTCGTGAACTGCACGAAGGGTGAGGCGGCGCGGCTCAAGCTGCCGCTCGACTTCGCCGAACTCCCCTGGGAGGAGCTGGACTTCCTCGGCTGGGTCGACCCGGGCGCGCCGCTGCGCGCGCACCTGGTCGTCCCCCATGAGGACGGGCCGCTCGGCGTGACCCTGCGGGTCCCGGCCACCGGCCGGACCAGCGCCGTGAGGTCCAGCATGTGCCAGGTCTGTCTGACCGCGCACGCCTCCTCGGGCGTCACTCTCCTCGTCGCGCCGCTCGCCGGGAGCCGCGGCCGCGAGGGGAACACCGTCGGCATCTATCTCTGCGCCGACCTCGCCTGCTCCCTCTACGTCCGGGGCAAGCGACAGCCGAAGCTGCGCGCCGGGCGCCAGGAGGAGTCCCTCACCGTGGACGAGCGGATCGCGCGGACGACGGCCAACCTGGACGCCTTCGTCGGCCGGGTGACGGCGGCCTGACCGCCGCCCCCCGGACATCCGCACCTATGGTCGGGCCTCCGGCTCGGCTCAGCGGAAGGCCTGCTCGCCGGTGAGCGCCTTGCCGATGACCAGGGAGTGGACCTCGCTCGTGCCCTCGTAGGTGAGGACCGACTCCAGGTTGTTGGCGTGGCGCAGCACCGGGTATTCCAGCGTGATGCCGTTGGCGCCGAGGATCGTGCGGCACTCGCGGGCGATCGCGATGGCCTCCCGTACGTTGTTCAGCTTGCCCACGCTGATCTGTTCGGCCGTGATCTCGCCCGCGTCCTTGAGGCGGCCGAGGTGGAGGGCGAGCAGCATGCCCTTGCCGAGCTCGACCGCCATGTCGGCGAGCTTCTGCTGGGTCAGCTGGTAGGAGGCGAGCGAGCGGGCGAAGACGGTCCGGTCGCGGGCGTAGGAGATCGCCGTCTCCAGGCAGTCGCGGGCGGCGCCGAGGGCGCCGAAGACGATGCCGAAGCGGGCTTCGTTGAGGCAGCCGAGCGGGCCGGAGAGGCCGCGGGCGTCGGGGAGCATCGCGTCGGCCGGGAGGCGCACGTCCTCCAGGACCAGTTCGCTGGTGACGCTCGCCCGCAGCGAGAGCTTCATCTTGATCTCCGGGGCGCTGAAGCCGGGGGTGCCCGCCGGGACGAGGAAGCCGCGGACGCCGTCCTCGGTGCGCGCCCAGACGACGGCGACATCGGCCACGGAGCCGTTGGTGATCCACATCTTGGTGCCGTTGAGCACCCAGTCCGAGCCGTCGCGCTTGGCGTTGGTCCGCATCGCCCCGGGGTCCGAGCCGGCGTCGGGCTCGGTGAGGCCGAAGCAGCCGATGTACTCGCCGGCCGCCATCTTCGGCAGCCAGCGCTGCTTCTGCTCCTCGGAGCCGTACTTCCAGATCGCGTACATGGCGAGGGAGCCCTGGACGGAGACGAGGGAGCGCAGTCCGGAGTCGACGGCCTCCAGCTCCAGACAGGCGAGGCCGTACGCGACGGAGTTGGTGCCGGCGCAGCCGTACCCCTCCAGGTGCATGCCCAGGACACCGATGCCGCCGAGGGTGCGGGCAAGCTCGCGGGCCGGGATCTCGCCCTTCTCGAACCAGCCGGCGACGTGCGGCCGCAGCTCGCGGTCGGCGACGGCGCGCACGGTCCGGCGGATCTCGCGCTCCTCGTCGGTGAGCAGGCCGTCGAGGGCGAGCAGGTCGAAGGGGTGGACGGGAGTGGACGGCGACTTCACGGACGGCCTCCTGTGACGGGCGACTGGCGACTGGCGACTGGCGACTGTGCAACTCGGCGATCCGAAGCGTAGCGTCAGATCGGATATTGGATCCAGTATGGAAAATCCGATCGTGGAGTCGTATCGTCCGACGGAATCGCCGGCGAGGGAGAAGCGGAATGCGCGCAGACCAAGAGGGCACACCGGGCGCCGCCGCGGCGGGTGCCCTGGACGGGATCGTCGTCGCCGACTTCGGCCGCGTCCTCGCGGGGCCGTACATGACGATGCTCCTCGCCGACCTGGGCGCGGACGTCATCAAGATCGAGCGGCCGGGCTCCGGGGACGACACCCGCGCGTGGGGGCCGCCGTTCGCCGGCGGCGAGGCCACGTACTTCCTCGGGGTGAACCGCAACAAGCGCTCCGTCTCGCTCGACCTGACGGACCCGGAGGACCTGGCGACGGCGCGCGCGATCGTCGACCGCGCGGACGTCCTGGTGGAGAACTTCCGGCCCGGCACGATGGAGAAGCTGGGGCTCGGGTACGAGGACGTGCGCGCGGGCAATCCCGGGCTCGTCTACTGCTCGGTGACCGGCTTCGGCACCGCCGAGGGCGCCCGGCTGCCCGGCTACGACCTGCTCGTGCAGGCCATGGGCGGCCTCATGAGCGTGACGGGCGAGCCGGAGGGCCCGGGGACGAAGGCGGGCGTCGCCCTCGTCGACGTCATCACCGGCCTCCACGCGGGCCTCGGGGTCCTCGCCGCCCTCCGGCACCGCGAGCGCACCGGCGAGGGCCAGCGCGTCGAGGTCTCCCTGCTCACCTCGCTCCTCTCGGCGCTCACCAACCAGGCCGCCGCCCACCTCGGGGCGGGGGTCGTCCCGCGCGCGATGGGCAACAGGCACCCGAGCATCGCGCCGTACGAGGTCTTCGAGGCCCAGGACCGGCCGCTGGTCCTCGCGGTCGGCACCGACCGCCAGTTCCGCGCCCTGTGTGAGCGGCTCGGCCGGCGGGAGCTCGCCGAGGACCCGCGTTTCGCGACCAACACGGCCCGGGTCGCGCACCGCGAGGAGCTGGTCGAGGCGCTGTCCGGGCCGCTCGGCACGCGCACGGCCGACGACTGGTTCGAGGAGCTGACGGCCGCCGGGGTGCCCTGCGGCCCCATCAACGACCTGGCCGCCGCCTTCGACCTCGCCGACCGGCTGGGGCTCGATCCGCGCGTCCCCGAGCCTGCCGCCGGCCCCGGTCAGGTCGTCAACCCGATCCGGCTCGGCGCCACCCCGCCCTCGTACCGAGCAGCTCCCCCGCGTCTGGGCGAGCACACGGACGCGCTGCTCGCGGCCCTGGGACGGCCCGCGCGTACGCCCTGATCCATAGGAAGATGGTGGTCACCGGCGGTGGATGCGGCCGGTGGGCGACATCGGGAACGGAAGGTCACAGGCGATGAGCAGCGCGGTGCAGAGACGGCGGCCGCAGACCGCCCAGCAGTTCGTCCTGGAGGAACTGCGGCGCGCCATCACCAGCGGGGAGCTCAAGCCGGGCGACCAGATCCGTCAGGACGCGCTGGCGGCCCGGTTCGACGTGAGCCGCGTCCCCCTCCGCGAGGCGCTCAAGGCCCTGGAGGCCGAGGGCCTGGTCGTGCACCACATACACCGGGGGTACTTCGTCGCGGAGCTCTCGCTCGCCGACCTGGAGGAGATCTACCGGATCCGGGAGCTCCTGGAGACGGAGGCGGTGCGCATGGCCGTGCGCCGCATGCCGGACGGTACGGTCGAGGCGCTCGAAGCCATCCAGCGCGAGGTGGAGCGGGCGGCCGAGGACGGTGACGTGCCGGGGATGGCGGCGGCGAACAGGCGCTTCCACTTCACCCTGATCGAGGCGTCCGGGATGCCGCGCCTGGTCCGCCTCATCGCGACCCTGTGGGACTCCACCGACGCGTACCGCTCGCTCTACTACACGAAGACCTCGCACCGCGCACAGGCCGTCCACGAGCACCGCGCCGTGCTCTCCGCGCTCCTCCACGGCGACGAGCACGCCGCCGTGCGCTGGCTCGACGACCACCGCGCCCACGCGGTGGCGGCGCTCCGCGAAGTCCTGGACCTGGACCGGGGCTGAGATTCGGCTGCATTTGACCACAGACATGCAGTTCGTTTACATCGCCAACACATGAGCTAGGCGTAATCTGCTAGCCCTCCGTGTACCTTTGGAGGCATGGAGGATGACACCGCACGCCTGGCAGCCACAGAGCCCCTTGTCACCGCAGCCGAGATCGCCCGGCTGACGGGAGTGACGCGTGCCGCCGTCTCCAACTGGCGCAGGCGTCACGAGGACTTCCCGGCCCCTGTCGCGGGTGGTGCCGGCAGCCCGCTCTTCTCCCTTCCCGAGGTCCGATCCTGGCTCGCGAACCAGAGCAAGGGCAAGGGCAAGGAGGCGTCCGCCGAGGTCCGCCTGTGGGAACAGCTGCGCACCATCTACGGCGACGACATGGTCCGCGGGCTCACGCAGGTCGCGGAGATCCTGGTCCAGGGCGACCGCGCCAGCAGGGGAAGCCGCGAGGATGCTCTCCGTTCCCTCATCGGTGAACTGGCCGCGGACCGCTCCCCCGCCGAGCTGCTCGCAGGTCTCACCGCCCGGTACGTCGACTCCTCCGGGCGCGCCGGGTCCGATGGCATCACCTCCCCACGACTCACGCAAGCGATCATGTACTTCGCAGGCGAGGAGGCGAGAACCGTCCTGGATCCCGCCTGCGGAATCGGTTCGCTGCTCTTCTCCTTCGGCGGCCGGGCCGACGCGCTGTCCGGCCAGGACGTCGACCCCGCGAACGCCCGTTTCGCCGAGCTTCGCGGGGGGCTCATGGCTCTCCCCGATGTCACAGTCCGGGCAGGCGATTCCCTGCGCAACGACCAGTACCAAGATCTCAAAGCCGAACTCGTGGTCTGCGAACCGCCGGTGGGCGTTGCCGACTGGGGGCGGGAGGACCTTCTCCTGGATCCGCGTTGGGAGTTCGGCGTTCCATCCCGCGCCGAGAGCGAGCTGGCCTGGCTGCAGCACTGTTACTTCCACACCACCCCAGGTGGTCAGGTCGTCATGGTGATGCCCACCTCCGTCGCCTACCGAAAGGCCGGACGCCGCATCCGGGCCGAGGTGGTACGTCGTGGCCTGCTGACCCACGTCGTTGCCCTCCCTCCAGGGATGGCCGCCTCCCACTCCCTTTCGGTTCATCTGTGGGTGCTCAGGCGTCCGACGGACGCTCACCAGCTGGTCGAGTCCGTTCGCATGACCGACCTCACCGGCAACGCGCTCGACGCGTCGTTCGAACCCCAGCCGGGGCAGAGCACCGAGGTACCTCGTATCGAGCTGCTCGACGACACCGTCGATCTGACACCGTCGACCCACATCGCCGCCCGGCTGACCGACTACGCAGCTCAGTACGCAGCTGTCCGGGCCGATATCGGCAAGCGACTGGCCCTGCTGCAGGACCTCTTGCCCACCCTGTCCGAAGGCGCCGGCGGCAACCTGCAGGACGGCGCCGTGGTGAGCCTCTCCGAACTCGCCCGCGCCGGACTCATCAGGACGTCCGAGGACGCGGCGGTGTCGACCAGCGAGCAGCTAGACACCGACTACCTCAACGGGTTCCTCCGAAGCTCCGCCAATAATCGCCGGTCGACCACTGCGAGCGGCACGTTCCGTACCGACACGCGTGGCGCTCGCATCCCTCAGATGGGGATCGAGGACCAGCGCCGGTACGGCGCCGCCTTCCGCTCCCTCGTCGAGT
Organism: Streptomyces sp. NBC_01255; assembly: GCF_036226445.1. Taxonomy (NCBI): domain Bacteria; kingdom Bacillati; phylum Actinomycetota; class Actinomycetes; order Kitasatosporales; family Streptomycetaceae; genus Streptomyces; species Streptomyces sp. NBC_01255. Next base: position 8,263,060 of record NZ_CP108474.1, on the reverse strand, counting down.
TCGAGCGGCTCGTGCGGGACCTCACCGAGCTCGGTGAGCGCGCCGCCACGCTGGCGCGTGACGGTCTCACCGGTGGAGCCCTGCTGCCGCCGTCGGAAGGCGACGGCAGCTGACTTCCCGGCTCCCCTGTAAGGGAGCCGTCATGCCTCCGGCAGGAACGGGCTCGGCTCGCCGCTCCAGGACACGTGCAAGGCCTCCCGGGCGCGCGTGCAGGCCACGAAGAGCACGCACCGCTCCCGCAGCATGTCCGAGTCGTGCTGGAGCCGGTCGACCTCCGGCGGCGTGATCTCGCGGGCGAACGGCACGGCGCCCTCGGTCACACCGACGACCGCCACGCACCGGAACTCGAGCCCCTTCATCGCGTGCATGGTCGCCAGCCGTACCCCCTCGGCGGTCGGCGCCGGGTTGTCCTTCACCTTCACCGTCGGTACGCCGGCCGCTTCGAGCCGGGTGCGCACCTTGTCGAGCAGGAGGTTGAACCTCGTGCACACGGCGATCTCGGCGGGGCGGATCCCCTGGCCCAGCCATCCCTGGACGCGTTCGACCAGCGCCGCGACCTCGGCCTGTTCCGAAGGGTGGCCGCCGACATGGGGACGCCTGCCGTGCAGCAGCGACCGATACCCTGCGAGGCTGTCCCCTCCGTCGCCGCCGAGGTCGGCGACCGGCTCGTCGGCGAGTACGCCGGTGGACCACACCAGGATCTCCTCCGTGCTGCGGTAGTTGATCCGCAGACGGCTGGAACGCCCCGTGACCTGAATGCCGAGCGACGCCAGCGAGACGTGGGTGTCATAGATCCGCTGATGCGGGTCGCCGGTGATGAACAGGTCGTCCGATCCCGGTGCGACCGCTGCCCTCAACACACGCCACTGGGCCGGGTGGAGGTCCTGTGCCTCGTCCACGACCACATGCGTGTACCCATGGGTCGCGCGGCCGGCTTCCGTCATCAGACGAGCGGCCTCGTCGCAGATCTGGAGGTGGGTGCGGACCCCCTTCCCGGCGAGCGTGGTCCGGAACGCGTCGATCGCTCGCCACAGCTGCGCCCGCTTCAGCGGTCCGAGCGCTGTCCCGCGACCCTTGCGGCCGGCACCGAGGTACTCGTCGACGGTCCGCAGATCCTGAGCGAGGATCACGTGCCGGTATTCCTGCGCCAGGAACTGTTCGGTCCACGGCAGCCCAAGATCCTTCACCACCTGCTGCCAGACGCGCCGCTCCTCCTGGTCCCCGATGGGGGTGGGTGTCCGGCCGCCCAGGTCGCGCACCAGCCGAAAGGCGTAGGCGTTGACCGTGGTCACGTCGACGCGGGCGAGCTGTGCCTCGTCGTCGAGGAGGAGGGCGAGGTTATCCCGAAGTGCGGCCGCGAGCACGTTGGTGTACGTGGTCAGGAGGACGCGGGCGTCGGGCGACCGGGACAGCAGGTGCTTCACCCGGTGCAGGGCCACGACGGTCTTGCCGGTGCCCGGGCCGCCGGAGACCTGGGCGGGCCCGTTGTACGACACCCGGTAGGCGAGACGCCGCTGGGAGGGGTGCAGGAAGACGCGCCATGCCGCGAACGGCTTCGCCAGGATGTCTGCGAGTTCGTCGGGCTCCGTGATGAGGGTGATCCGACTGCTGGTGTTGGCGATGGCGGTGGCCAGGTCCTCGTCCGGCTCGGGTGTGGCGTCCGCCGGCCTGCGCACGGCGACCACGTCCCGGTAGACGTCGTCGGGTGTGAACCCTTCGGCGAGGAAGGTGAGGACCTCGAACTGGTCCTCGGGCAGCAGCGTCCCGAACGCGTCGAGCTGTGGCCTGTCGATGACGGTCCGCACCGCCCGGAGTACCTGGTCGTCGATGCCCAAGTGGCGAAGGGTGGTGTCGGAATACGAGGCGAAGAGCAGTTTGGGGGCCGTGCTCGCGGCCTTCTCCAGCGCGGGCGTGAGCTGTTCGATGGCGACGGCGTTGCGCACTTCGAGGCCACGGGTGGCGGTGTTGACGGTGTAGAGGCGCTTGGCGGCCCAGGTGTACGCGTCGTCGTGGGGCACCACGTTCAGCAGGAGGAAGGTGTCGCTGCCGTCGTCGGGTGCGAGGACGACACCGCGCCAGAAGTCGTTGATGCGGATCGTCCGCATCCTCGGGTCCCGCGCCTTGTCGACGGATTCGAGGTGCAGTCCCTTGTCCGCGTGCAGTTCCGCGACCGTCAGCAGCTGGAACTTGGTCATCGCCTTACGTACGCCTGCTCTGACCTGCTTCTCCAGAACCTCGTAGCTCTCCCAGAAGGAGTTGGCGAAGGCGAGTTGGGGCACGGGGCGGACTCCTCAGGGGACATGGGGATCGACGTGGCGATCATACGAGTGCGCCGGAGGCGAGGTGCTCGGCGAGGGTTCGGACGTCCTGGAGGAGGACGTCCGGCGATCTGTCCAGGTCCAGCGCGTGCTGGTGGATGGTGATGCCCGCGTTGCGGACGCGGTGGGCGGCGTGGGGTGCGTTGCCCTTGGCGTAGACGAGGTGTCCTTCGGACAGGCCGAGTGCCGTGCAGTACGCGAGCATCTGGTAGAGGTCGGCTTCCGGGAAGCCTTCGGGTTTCTCCGCTTTGTACTTGGCGTCGGCGACCGCGCGGGCCACGCCGTGATCCGCGTACCAGACGAGGTCGGGTCTCATGCGGACGGTGTTGCCCTGGTCGAGATGGATGCCCTTGGCCTGGAGTTCGGCCCGGCCGCCGTATGGAGCCAAGGCTTCCCGCAAGGCGGTGCAGACGAAGTCCTCGAAGAGCTTGTTCATGTCGAAGAGAAAACCCTCGATGCGGAGCGGCCCCTCGCCGTGCTCGACGGAAGCACCACGCAGAACGGTCTCGGCGAGGCGGAGGGCACTGTGGTGACGTGCGTTGAGGCGGGTCGGCCGCCAGGCGGGCAGGGGCTGGCCCCCGACGAGCGGTGCGACGTCCGCAAACCGGCCACGGTGGTGGGCAAGGCGGCGCCGCACGTCCCGGGGCACTTGGGGCAAGCGGAGCAGTTTCTCGGTGGCGGCGCGCAGGATGCGGTTCTCGGCGATGTCGGTCGTGTACTCGTCGTAGACGACCTCCACGGGGAGCGGCTGTCCGAAGCGGCGCCGTATCTGGTCGGCCTCGCGGACGCGGCCCCGGACGACGAGGGCGCTCTCCTCGGTGGTCCGGTATCCCTGGATCAGTCCCTGGCCGAGTGCTCTGGCGAGCTGGCGTTCGTAGGCGTGCGCGAAGGCCGGCAGTACGTCGGCGTGTTCGGCGACGTCGACGTCGTGGCCGGTCGGAGCGGTGGACGGGGACAACGCGTAGCTCATGAGGAAGAACAGCCGGGCGATGGGCACCTTGGGTGTGATCCGCAGCATGAAGTCCCCGGTGCCGGGCAGCCGGAAGGTGACCGCGCCTACCTTGCTGCCCGCCCGCAGTCTCCACTGGCCGGGCTGGTCCGGGTCGGGTGCGGCGTCGACGATCCGGGACGCGGCGAGCGCCTGTCCGACGGCTGCCGGCAGGGGCAGCCGGACCGCCGGGGCATGCTCGACGAGGCGGACGGCGGGGATGGCGGTCACACCACGTTCTCCGGATCGATCGCCCTACGCAGGCTTTCGAGCCCGTACCGGGCCTGGATGTCGACGCCTTCACCGTAGTGGTGCTCTACGAGCAGGGGAAGGATCTTGGTGCGCCAGGTGCGGCCGAGACCGCCTTCGCGGTAGACGCCCTTCTTCATCAGGTACGAGGGGCCGATCCGGAAATCGGGGTCGTCGATGCGGGCGTTGAGGGCGTCGAGCAGGTCGGCGGGTTCGGGATCCAGGCCCTGGGCCGCGAGCCAGCGCCGGAGCAGGCCGCTGGTGGGTTCGGTGCGGGGTGACAGTTCGACGAAGGCGAAACGGCGGCGCATGGCGGCGTCGACGAGGGCGATGGAGCGGTCGGCGGTGTTCATGGTGCCGATGACGAAGAGGTTCGGCGGCAGGGCGAAGTCGTCGCCGGAGTAGGTCAGGCGCACCGACCTGTTGCGGTACTCCAGCAGGAAGTACAGCTCGCCGAAGACCTTGGCCAGATTGGCGCGGTTGAGCTCGTCGATGATCAGGAAGTGGGGGATGTGCCGGTTGCCCTCCCGGGAGGCGAGGTCGGCGAGTTCGCGCAGCGGGCCTGCCGTGAGCCGGAAGGCGACCTCCCTGGTGTCCGGGTCCTCGCGCGGCCGGAAGCCCTCGAAGAAGTCCTCGTAGGCGTAGGAGGGGTGGAACTGCACGAGCTTGACCTGCTCGGGTCCGCCGCCGAGGAACTCGGCGAGGCGGAGCGCGAGGAAGGTCTTCCCCGTGCCGGGCGGCCCGTAGAGCACGAGCTGCCGCTCGTCCCAGAGCAGGTCGCGCAGTTCATTGAGCCAGTCCACGTCGTGGACGAGGAGGTCGTCGGCCAGTTCCTTTCCCGGTTCGGGTAGTTCGAGCTCGCGCCGGCGCTGGGTGATCACCTCGATCTCGGCGCTCGCGTCGCCGTCGGCCGCCGCCTCGGCTTCCGTGGCCAGTTCGGCGTCAGAGAGTCCAAGGCCGTCAAGGAGCGGCTTGACCACGGTCAGGTCGACGATGTCGTGCTGTACCGACAGCTTCTGCTGCAGTTCCTCGGGCAGCTCGTCGTACGGGTAGCCGCGGGCCTGCCATTCGACGGGCCGCCGCAGGTTGGACCGGCCCCCGTCCGAGACGGTCTGTTCCATGGCTCCGGCGACCTCGCCGACGTACAGCTGCCCCCGGGAGATCGTGCACACGGTGTCGCCGGGCTTCATGCGCGACAGGAACGCGTGCAGTTCCTCCACCAGTTCCAGCTTCTGGTTGTACGTGGCCGCCGACTCGTAGTCCTCCTCGACGAAGGAGCGCAGCCGGTCCTTGCTCACGCCCTGGGCGACGTCCTGTCGCAGTCGGGTGGCGGCGAGGGAGACGCGCTGCTCCGGCAGCCACATGCGCTGCACCAAGTCGATGCCGGTGACGTTGGACCCGCGCACGAGCCAGGCACGGCTGGGGCCCCAGCCGGCGTGGTTCAGGAAGTCTCCCAGTGGGTGCCCGTCAGCGGTCTTCCACTCCACCCATCCGTTGGCGCTACGTCCCACGAGGATCTCCGCCGCGGCCGACGGCGAGTTGCACTCGATGTCGCGGTCCGTCTCCAGCCATCCCGTCCAGGTCGCGGATTCCCGGATCGCTCCCTGCTCGATGAGCTGCTCCCGGAACCGGTGCGAGGATGGCATCCGCTCCGGGAAGGAGGGGACGACCTCCGGCCGTGCCGGCGAGCCCGCGAGGACGACGAACTTCTGGCTGCCGTTGGTGCCTTTCTCCGCAAGGAGACGCCCCCGCGCCCGGGGCCCTCCCCCGGGCAGACGCAGCAGGAATTCCGGATACGCCACGGGCTCGGGACTCTGGTCGTACTGCTCGCTCACACTCACTCCTCGTCAACGCCTTCTCGACCCTACCTGCGGCGTTCGACAGTCGACGGTGGGCGTCAGGTCAGGGTGTTGGTCAGGTGGGGTCCTATGTAACCGACATAGATCCCGTGGTCCGCGCAAGCGGCGTCGTGGTAATGGAGCCGGGGGGCCACCGTATTGCCCCCGCCGATCCGCACGTGCGCGCCCATGAAGATCTTCCGTTCCTCGTGCACACGTGCCGGCACCGGGAAAGTGCGTTCCTTGCGCCAGGCTGTGTTGGCCTTCACGCTCTTGGACTCGTCACGGACGATCTTCCGCGGCGACAGGACGTGTACTCCGCTGGGGGCGGATGCGCACCACTGCTTGAAGTCGCTGGCGACCTCGCCCTCTGCGGCAGCGTCGGCGAAGTCCCTCAGGGCCAGGAGAGCATCCCAGGCCATGCGCACCCACGACGAGCCGTAGGCCTGGTCGTCGAGTTCCAGGGCGGTCTTCCGGGAGCCCGTGAAATGGACTCTCGGCATGGCATCGATCCGGGTGAGGATCTCATCGAACGAGGAAGGGCCGTCACCGAGACCCCCGGACACGGCGTAAGCTTCCTCGGCGGCGACGAAGACAGCCAACCGCTGCTGAAGATCCAGTACCTGCGCCTTCGCCCGGTGAAGCTCCTGGTACTGCTCGTCGTAGTCGACGATGAACTGAGTCTCGTTGTCCCCCGCCCTGCGCAGCTCGTGCTTCAGGTCCCGGATCTCGTCCGCGCGCACGCGCTGTTCGCGCCCCGCCTCGTCGAGAATCTCCAGCAGTGCATGGTTCTCGTCGCGCAGCGAGTCGAGTTCGGAGCCGCCCACACCTTCCCTCGTACGTGTGCGCATCACCGGGACCGAGTCCAGTTCCGCCGGCAGCGGGATACGAGCCGCGAGATTCTGGGGCAGCTGGGCGAGGATGCGGCGAGCGTGCTGGGGCCTCTCGGTGATCAGCCGGCGCGACATCACCCGGTGCCGTTGGGCGTCGGCGGACCAGGCCGGATCGACACCCGGCAGGTACGTACGGACGCCTCCGCCGTAGACACGGTGGTGCTCGAGGTGCCGGTTGAACTCCGCACCCGCCTCAGAGGTCAGGACGTACAGAACCGCCAGTCCGGCGAGGGGGCGGACCAGCGGGTCGACGGTCCTTTCCAGCCATTTGTCGAAGTCCTCTCCGTATGGGGTGCTCGCCAGGACGATCGGAAGACGCCGTTCTGCGTCACAGAGCTCGTCGATGACCGATTCGACGTCTTCCGCCTCGACAACCTGCGGCATGGCTGTCACATCTGCGCGGCCGTCACGAGCTTCCAACACGGTGAGCAGGCTCTTGGCCAGACGTGGTGTCTTCGCTGGGACGGGAAGTATGTCGGGATCGTCGGGCAGATGTTCGACGTCGAGTTGCACCCATGTCGGCCCGTCGTTCACCTGCCGGGCCAGTACGACTGTCTGCCAGATGCCGCCAGGCGCTGTCTCTCGAAGCCTCCATCGTCCGTAGGCACCGGTAGTCCCGGTGCTCGCGTCGTGGTCGAGGGTCACGCCGCGGGCGATCTCGTTGCGCCCTTCAGTGAACGCGTCCACGTCGTAGCCCTTCGGCGCCTCCTTCAGCCACCGGCGTAGCTGGTCGTCGACGGCGGCGCCGGTCCTGACGTAGTCGAGTCCGCTGGTGACCACCATGCGGTAGCGACGGGTGTCCATGATGCTCCTCTGGTCGTCATCGAAGGCCGTGCTCCGCGGTGCGGAGCGGGGCGAGGGTCAGAGCCGGGCCGAGGGAAGGATCCTCAGCAATTCGGTCACGTCCTGGTGCCAGGCACGTACCTCGGCCGGAGTCGGCGGCAGTTCGTAGGTGTGGTGGTGGCAGGCGGCGCTGAGGGCGGACCATACCGCGTACCACTGGCGGGCGACCGAGGGACGGACATACCACTGCAGGCAGATCAGCCGGCTGCGGCCGTTGCGGGTCATGTGCGGGCTCACGCTCTGCCAGAAGAAGTCGAGCGTCTCGTCCAGAGCGAGCCGGAGCAGGACTGCCGCGGCCCTGGCTCGGAGCCCAGGGGGGAGCGTGTGCGCCGCGCCCTGGGGGGTGTGTCCCGACAGCAACTGGTCGGCGGCGGCGAGCAGTCCGCTCGTGGGAAGAGTCATCGGGCGAGCACCGCCTTGGCGAGCCGCTCGGTGCGTCGCACGAGGTCGCGGCGGTCACCGACGGGGGTGCGAGGTGCCTGGTGGGAAGCCTCGTTACAGAGAAGGACGAGCGCCTTCGCCCAGGTGCCGTAATCGGCCGCGATGCTGTCGAGCACGTCACCTCGGTTGAGCCGGGCGTCCGACGGGGCGAGGGTGAGGGCCACCAACTCCGTGAGCGGTCCGACGGCGGCGATCCGCTCCTCCACGGCCCGCTCGTCGAGTCCCGCGGCGCGCAACGCGATGCGGGCACGTTCGAGGTAGGCGGCTTCCAGAGCGACCCGGCACATCGCCGGCAGTACGCGGTCCGCCACGTCGGAGGGCAGGTTCGGGTCCAGCGCGATCGCCCGGGCTTCGTCCAGCGCCTGGGACACCGGATCGCTCACGTCGGTCACCTGGACTACCGAGTCGGTCTGGCGCGACACGTACTTGACCGTGGCCTTGATGCCGAGGCGCCTGACGGCCTGCTCGAGCCGGGTGTCGTGGGTGAAGACGATCACCTGCCGATGCTGGGCATAGAGATCCAGCACCTTGGCAAGTCCGTCGACCTTCTCCGTGTCCATGGACTGGACCGGGTCGTCGATGACGAGGAACCGGAACGGGCTGTTCTCGTGCGTGGCCCGGGGAATGAACAAGGCCAGGGCAAGAGAGTGCAGTTCGCCCTGGCTCATGACCCCGAAGGCGGGCGCTTCGATGTCGTCGACCGAGACATCGAGTACTACTTTCCTGCTGGTCGTCGTCCCGGTGAGAGCGATCGCGCCGAGGGAGACGCTGCTGCGCTCGCACAGCAGGTTCCACACGGCCTGGGACTGGTCGGCGATGGGCCGCAGTCGCTCGTCGCGCAGTTCCTCGGTCGTCTTCTTCAACCAGGCGCGCACGGCCTTCAAATGCCGGATCCGGGGCTTCGCTTCCTCAGCGGCCTCGGCCTGGCTCAGCCACTCCCCGAGCTGCCCGGCCGCGGTCTGCCAGCGGGCGTTCCGGGCAGCGAGCCGCCTGGCTGCGTCGTCTCGCACCTGGGCGCAGGCGTCACCGAGGACGGCCGAGGCCCGCTCGGCGCGCACCGCCAACTCGTGCGCGTCGGCGACTGCCCGGCATGTCGTCCAGTCATGCCAGAGCGGGGCGAGATCGGGTTCGTCCGATTCGAGGTGAGGCGGCACGGGGTGCACCAAATCGTGAACGGCCCGCTTGGCGGCGCCCAGGTCCTGACGCGCTCTCCGCGCCGCTGCGGCTTCGGCCTGGAGGCGCTCGACCTGTTCGCGTGCACGCGCCGCCCACGCCCGGTCGAGGCGGCCGCTGCTGCCGCACACCGGACAGTCGGCGGACTCGGGGTGACGGCGGCGGTGGTCGAGAGCCTTCTCGAGCAGCTCGATGAGCTGCCGTGCGTCCTCGGCGGTACTGAAGCGCGCATCGTCGGCCGCTGCGGCTGCCTCACGAAGGCGGGCGACGGTCATCTTGACGGTATGCGGGTCAGGCGCCTCCAGCCCTGCCAGTCGGCGCAACCGCGCCAGATCCTCGTCGTCGGCGAGCGTGCTCCCATCAAGGAGCGCCCGCACCCGACCGAGGTCTGGGGCCTTGCCCGCGAGAGCGTCCGCCGCTTCAGCCGCACGGGGATCGTCCAGTTCCGACAGCCTCTCGCGGACGCCTCGCGCGATCGCGGTCGCCGCGTTGACACTGTCAGTCAGCGACTTGGCGAGGACCTGGGCCTTCTTGTCGGTCGCGCCGAGCAGGTCCAATCCGAGGATCTGCGAGAGAGCATCATGCAGCACGCTCGGCGAAGCGGTGATCATCGCACCCAGTTCGCTATAGGGCAGGAACGGCCGGTAAAGCGCCAGGTCGTCCGTGGAGATGACCTCCTGAAGCGCAGCATCCGGCATGTCACATCGCTGGACAAATGTGCGGGCGTCCGCCAGTCCCATACCGTGCCAGCTCCGGCGCACGGTGCCGGCAGGCTCGGCACCTCCGAAGGACAGCGTGACGGAAACCTGCGGACTGTCGTGGTCATGCAGGTTCCGCCACCCCTGCTTCCACACCTGGGTACGGTCCTGCCAGCGGTAGTTGTCGCCGGTGAGCGCCATCTCGGCCGCCTCGGCGATGCTCGACTTCCCGGAGCCGTTACGCCCGGCCACGATCGTCAGACCCGGACCGGGAGGAACGTCGAGCGTGACGCCCGGGCCGATGCCGCGCCACCCGGATGCCGAGACCGACTCCAGGTACACGTTTCCCGTCCGCCGGCCGTGTCCGACGGGAGTGGCAGGCAGCAGTGCTCGCACGACGTCCTGCGCCTCGGGCGCCAGGCCGGAGTCGAGTAGTCGACCGAGGACGAGGTCATGGAGAGGGGCCGGGCTAGAAGGGGTGTCTTCGGTCATGGCTGGCGCTCCTCAGGTCGGGCATCGACGTCGAGATCGGCACGGGGAGGCCGCCCGGCATAGCCGCACAACCAGGCTGACACATGCGCGTTTACGTAGTCAACAGATGCTCCGGCATGTTCGATTCCTGAAGCGTGAATTCGATCCCTCCCGGCCGTCCACTACAACTCCGATGATCTACAGGGAAGTTCGATCGTCGCGCCAGCCTGCCGCCCCCTCACACTCCGTCTTCCCTCACTGACCAGCCGTGGCTACCCTCGTCATCAGTCGCGATCCTGGGGGGCATATGTCGGGGGACGTGTACGACTGGCTGCGCGCTGCCGTTTCACGTTTCGGCCACACTTGCAAGGCGAAGCTTTCCGGCGCCGGAAGCCCGGAGGCTTCGATCCGCGGGCCGCTCGAAAACCTCCTCCAGGCCATGGGTGAACACCACGATCTCCGAGAGGTCTCCTGGCACGACGAGTTCCGTGTCGCCGATCTCGGCGTGAGACCCGACTACGCGGTACGAGCGGGTGGAGAAGTCACCGGCTACCTCGAGCTCAAGAAGCCCGGGCTGTCCGTGGACCCCGGTACCTTCGCCAGGACCAACAGGGAGCAGTGGGAGAAGCTGCGGAACCTGCCTAACCTGCTGTACTCGAACGGCACCGAATGGCGGCTCTTCCGCGACGGGCAACAGCTCGGCGAGACCGTGTACTTCACAGGCGCTCTCCACAGCGCGGGGGACAAACTCGCTCTTGCCGACCCTGCCTCTTTCGACGCGCTGCTGCAGATGTTCCTGTTGTGGAAACCGCCCCGGATCGCCCATGTCACCCGGCTCGTCCAACATCTCGCCCCGCTGTGCCGCCTGCTCAGGTCGACGGTTCTGGAACAGCTCGCCGCCGAGGCCAAGTCACCTAGTCCGGACGACGACGCGCGCGCCCGCCCGTTCACCGGTCTGAAGAACGAGTGGCGTCGGTTACTCTTCCCCTCCGCCGACGATGCCACGTTCGCCGACGGCTACGCGCAGGCCGTCACGTTCGCCCTCCTCCTGGCCCGGTCCGAGGGGATGCTCGACAACGGCCCGAGCTTGCACGAGATCGGCCGACGCCTCGATGCGGACCACGCGCTGATGGGCAAGGCGCTCCAGCTTCTGACTGACCATGTGAACGAACGGTTCACCGTCACCCTCGATCTCCTGCAGCGCACAATCGCGGGAGTCGACTGGCCGGCGATCCGCTCCGGCAACCAGGATGCCTACCTTCACCTCTATGAACACTTCCTGACCGTCTACGACCCGGCGCTGCGCCAGAAGAGCGGCTCCTACTACACGCCACACGAGGTCGTCACGGAGATGGTCCGCCTCACTGAGGACGTCCTGCGTACCCGCCTCGGGCAACAGGAAGGCTTCGGCGGCGAGGACGTACGTATCGTGGATCCGGCCATGGGAACCGGTACGTATCTGCACACCGTCATCGAGCGGGTGGCGGGGTGGGCTGCCGAACGACACGGCCCGGCCATGGCCGGGGACGCCGTTTCCCGGCTGGCAAGCCGTCTCTACGGGTTCGAACTGCAAATGGGCCCCTTCGCGGTCGCGGAGCTACGTGCTTCCGACATCCTCAAACGCCATGAGTCGGCCCTCCCCGAGGGCGGACTCAACCTTTTCGTCACCGACACCTTGGACAACCCCTTCGTCGAGGACGACCACCTCCCCTCCCTGTACGGCGCACTGTCCGACTCCAGACGCCGAGCCAATGAGGTCAAGGCGAGGACGCCCGTGACCGTCGTCATCGGCAATCCTCCCTTTGACGACAAGGCGGAGAACCGGGGCGGGTGGGTGGAGAAGGGCAGCGGCCACGGCAGGCCGCTGCTCGATGATTTCCGGCTTCCAGGCAACGGCCGATACGAGCACATGCTCAAGAACATGTACGTGTACTTCTGGCGTTGGGCGGCCTGGAAGGTGTTCGACACCCATGAAGACAACCGGCAGGGGGTTGTCTGCTTCATCTCACCCTCCGGGTGGACCACTGGGCCGGGCGGCCGTGGCATGAGGGAGTACCTGCGGCGCACCTGCGACGAGGGCTGGGTCATCAACCTCTCCCCGGAAGGCCAGCGGTCCGATGTCGCCACCCGCGTGTTCCCTGGAGTCGCCCAACCGCTCGCCATATGTGTCTTCGTGCGGAGGCAGAGGGGGCGGCATGCGTCGGATCCCAGGGCTGTTGTCCACTACCGGTCCGTTTCGGGGAAGCGGACGGAGAAGTTCGCGGCGTTACGGGCGATCGAGTTGGACGACGACAACTGGCGAGAGGCGCACAGCGAGGACGTGCTCCCGTTCACGCCGCGGACTCAGTCCGGCTGGGACGAATTCCCGGCACTGGACGACCTGTTCCCCTGGGGCAGTCCGGGGGTCAAGCCGAATCGCTCGTGGGTGAGTGCCCCGTCCGCCGAGACTCTGCGAAAGAGGTGGGCGCGATTGGTTCGGGAGCCGGATCCAGTGGCCAAGGCGGAGTTGTTCAAGGAGACTCGTGACCGGACTCTGTCCGGGAAGAGAGACCCCCTGCCCGGTCAGCCGGTCCACCAACGCTCGATCGCCCAGGAGGGGTCGACCCAGCCGCAAGCGGTCCGGACAGCTCTGCGGAGCTTCGACCGGCAGTGGCTGATTCCTGATCACCGCGTCATCGACTTCCCCCGTCCTGATCTGTGGGCTGCAACGCAACAGACTGGGCAACTCTTCCTCAACCAGCAGTCGTCCCATGAGATCGAGTCCGGCCCCGCCGTGATGGCGACCCACCTGATTCCGGACACTCACCATTTCAACGGACGCGGCGGCAGAGTGATGCCGCTTCTCCACCCCGACGGTTCACCGAACGTCCTCAGCGGCCTCCTTCCTCTACTCGCACGCGCTCTCGGCCGCACGACGGTCGACGCGGTGGATCTGGCTGCGTATGTGCTCGGCATCACCGGGCACGGCCGGTTCACTGAGCACTTCGCCGAGGAACTCCTCACCCCCGGTGTACGCGTGCCGCTGACACGCGATCCAGGGCTGTGGGGCCGGGCGGTCGCGCTGGGCGGGGAGGTGATGTGGGCATCGACGTACGGCCATCGCCGCGTGGACCACGATGCCGGACGTAAGGAAGGCGGCATCGAGTTCCTGCCAGGGGATCCTCGGCAGGTTCGCTATCTCACGCCCATCGGCCGGGCAGTTCCGGAGAAGATGCGGTACGACGTCGACACGCGAACCCTCCATGTCGGCGACGGTACGTTCGCCCCCGTGCCCGAGGCCGTCTGGTCCTATGACGTCGGTGGCATGCACGTCGTCACCAAGTGGTTCGGCTATCGCAAGGCCAGGCCCAGCAGTAAGCGCACGAGTCCGCTGGACGACATCCATGTGGATGTCTGGCCGGCCGAGTGGACGATGGAGCTCATCGAGCTGCTCTCGGTACTGCGCCGTCTCACTGACCTCGCGCCGGCCCAGAGCGAACTCCTCCACGAGGTACTGGCCGGCCCTGTCCTCACGCGGTCCCAAATGGTCGCGTCGTGTGTGCTGCCGGTCAAGGAAGCTTCGCGCAAAGCGCGCCGGCCGGCGCCGAACGGCCTGTTCGGTGAGGACTCGATCTCATGAGGCGGGTCAGGCCGGCTCCGCACCGGGACCGGCCTATGCCTCGGTGGAGGAGAGGGGCTTCTGCGCCAGCAAGCGCACGGCTCGCGCGAAGTCGGGCGCGACGGTCCCCTGGGCCTGGGCGAACCGGGCGATCTCACTCAGGCGCTCCTCCGAGGCCTCGTACAGCGACCGGTAGTGCACAGCCGCCCCTCGGTCAGTGGCCGTGAGCCGCTCTCCCCGTCTCTCGACGAGCTTGAGCCAGAGCAGAGTTGGCAGGTCGGCCCGCACTTGGTCGGGGTCGAGGCCGCGGGCGGTAGTCTCCCCGGCGGTCTCTTCAAGCGGTGCCGTCACCAGCTGCTCAAGCAAGTGCCACTGAGGGCCTGTGAGGTCCACATACGGTAGGGAGGCGGGAGCGTGCATGGCGCATGCCTAGCACATCGCTCCTCTCGTCGTGCGGCTTGAGCCGGAGAATCCGCTGTCACTCGGTCGCCCGAGACCTGGCTCCAGTCCGGGCGTATGCCCATCCGCCACGCCGGTCCGCCGCGCCATCATGCACAGAGGTCAGCGTGAGGCTGCCGTCTCGACCTTGAACATGGGGTGGTCCAGGCCGTCAGCGAACTCCAGGACTCCCGGCTGTGTGTCGGGCACTTCGAACACAGTGGTCCCTCGCACGAACTCACCAGGGCGGGGGTCCGGTTCTGTCAGCAGATTCTCCTCGACGAGCCCGAGCGCGGCGCAGTTCCCGCTGGTCTCCTGGTCGACCTTCGTCGTCTCGCCGTCCTTGCCGGTCCAACGCGCCCTGGCCAGATGCGAGGTGTCGAACTCCTCGGTACTCACGTTCTTGACCTTGAACTCCAGGCAGACGAAGGTGGTGCCGGCCTTGGCGACCTCGGGCTTCAGGTGTTCGCCCTGCGGGAGCCGGTCCGCCTGCTTCAAGGCGGTAAGGGTCACGTCGGCCGAGCTCGCCGGGATGTCGAAAGTGTTGTTGGGCGAAATGGCGACGGTGAGTGTCTGGCCCTGCTTGAGGGTGCGTACGTCATCGGCCGACGGGCTGGGCGCGGCCGGTGCCGCAACCGCCAGTCCGGCGGCGGTGAGATACGGGGCCGGCCCCTGGACTCTTCCCGCCGTACCGTCGCCGCCCCATCCGGACAGCAGTGCGGCGCCTGCGACCGCCGCGACACCGACGGCCGCGAGGCGTACGAGTCCGTGAGGGCGACGCGAGTGTCCTCCCATGGCGACGGCTCCTTCCGAGCGCTCCCCCGCCTCCAGCTTCCCCCCGGGCCACGCGGACCGCAGGTCGGCGAGGTGTACGGCCGCTGCGGCGGAGTTCCGGTCAGAATCCTCACGCGGCGGGCGGCAGGGCGAGGGATGCCCACACGGTCTTGCCGCCGGGTGGGTAAGGGACGACTCCCCAGTGGTCGGCGAGGGCGGCCACCAGCGGCAGCCCCCTGCCGCCGTCGCCTTCGCCCGGCGATGTCACGACTGGCAGCCGGTCGCCCCGCGCGTCGGTGACCTCGATGCGGAGCCCGCCGACCACCGTGTCGAGCGCGAGAGCGAACCGGAAGTCGCGCCCTGGAAGCCCTCCGTGGAGTACGGCGTTCGCGGCGAGCTCCGCGACGATCTGTTCCCCACGTTCCGTGACGTCCTGCGAGACATCCCAGGAGTGGAGTTGCGCCACCGCCAGGAGCCGGGCGAGACGCGCGCCGCGCCGAGTGGACGAGATGAGCTGGCTTCAGTCGCGCTCCCTGGCCTCACGGTTCAGCCGTTGCCGGTCCGAGACCTCGAACAGTCGCCGCTTCAAGAGCGGCCGTCAGTGCGCCTGGACGGACTCGACGACCCGCCGACGCTCGGCGCGTATCGCGGAGGGGGTGGTGTCGTGGAGAGGGGTGGTGCTGTCGATCAAGGGGGGGGGGACTCGCTCAGCGTTTCGGTTGTGGTGGTGTGGGGGGATTGCGCTCAGGAGATTTTGCAGAGCATCATCGAGCGTGTGTCGAGTTCACCTGGAGAGCCCAGGACGGAGCTCCGCCCGACATAGACGGTCTCCGAGTACCACGTTCCCAAGGGACACCTACCGTCCGCGATGACCAGGGCTCCGGACAGATCAGGACCGGACTCGTCGTCAGGGAACTCGGCGACGACGGGAAGGGCCGCAGGCCCTTGCGCACCTTCCTCGCCCCGCTCCCCCTGCTCCCCGCGCTCTCCCTGCGGGCCTTGTCCGCCCTGTGCCCCTCGCGGGCCCTCAGCCCCAATGGGCCCGGCCGGGCCCTGGGCGCCTGCGGGGCCGGTCGCGACGACGTATGCGCCGGCCACTGCACCGGCCGCGCCCGAGAGCGTGACGACGGCGAGGGTGGCAGCTATGCCGATTGCGAGGCGACGGCGGGTGGTTCTCATGGTCTTCCCTTGGGGTCAGTGGACTTCGCGGGCGCGTATGCGGCGAATGCGCGGGCTTGCTCGGTCTTCCGTACCAGGCCCAGTTCGATGGGGCGCAGACCATAGGGTCGGCCCAGGGCACGGAGGATGTCGTCGAAGTACGGGACAGGCGTGTGGCCGGGGCCGATGACCAGGGCTGACAGGAGCACTCCGGGGATGTGGGGTTGCCTGTCGACAGCCGTCAGGATGGCCCTCCGCATCTCGGCGGAGAGTTCTCCCGGCTCAGTTCCAGCCGCTGCGGCAAGCGTGTGCCAGCCGACGCAGACCTGACGGCGCGCGGCATCGACAAGAGCCTGCCGTACAGGTCGCACGGCCCTCCTGCTGATCACGCCCATGCCGTCGGGCACCCGCGCGGCCCTGCTCCGCTCTGCGATGTGGTCTGGGGAACGACCGGCCGCCTCGTAGGCACGGTCCCGCCCGATGCGCCAGGCGGCTGTCACCGTGGGTGTCTTCCTGTCCGGCCGCCACCCCAACTCGGTCAGTACCTTCTCGAAGGACGGGGCGGGGCCGTTCGTACCTTTCGCCTTCACCAGCGCTGACAACAACGGACCATTTGGCTCGTACGACCCGTCCACGGCGGCGAGCATGCGGACCTGGGCATCGAACGACACCGACGTCGTGGCGACGCCCTGCCGCTGCAGGAGCATGCTCCATTTGATCCGGCCACCAGCCTTGGCCACGAGCATCAGCTCTCGGCGGAGGGCGCTCACCAACTTTCGCTCATGCAGCTGCCGTTCATTGCCTACGGCGGGCGGACCCGGAGCTTCCGGGATCTGGTCCCGGTGCTGAATTGCCTTCCGCCAGGCGTGGTAAACCCTGGCGTCGGTGAGGTCCGCGCCCAGGCCGAGGCGGGCGAGGATGTCCGAGAAGAAGGGGGCGGGGCCCGGGGTCTCCCGGTTCAGCTGCACCACGGCGGAGAGCAGGGGGGTCCCGGGAGTGTGCGGCGAGTCGACCGCGGCCAGGATGCGGACACGGTCCGCCGGGGTGAAGTCGCCGGGTGTCGCGTCCGCGCGACCGATCAATGTCTCCCAGTCGATACGCCCACGCAAGCGGTGAACCTGCTCCAGCTTCTTACGGAAGAGGGCGACCATTTCTCCTTCGCCCATCAGCGGCCTCGGCGGGGCGGGCGGGCGGAGGTCCGGCCAGCGGGGGTCCGTCCCGTGCGGGAGCGGGGTCGCGGCCTCGGCGCGTATGAGCCAGTGGGCGTCCGCCAGCGGGACCAGGTGGGCGAGGCCGCCGAGTGTATGGATCAGGTGGGCCGACGGGACGGGGGCCTGGCGAGGAAGGGCGATCCGGGCGCGGGTCACGGCTGAGCCTTCGGGCTGAACGTCAGCCTCGTAGAGGCGAGTGCCGTCGGCCTGGCGAGCCGGGATCTCGACCGCGCCAGTGAAGGCGATGGCTCCGCCCTGAAGGGGGAAGGCCACCGGGGCGGGCCCCTCGGGTGCAGGCACGGACTTCCTGGCGACGAGGGTGGGCGTGACAATGCCGTCCTCCGTCAGCCGGCACTCGGGGAGTGTCGCCCACTCGACGGCGTGGCCGGGGAGCTGAGTACCGACGTACACCTTCCGGGTGCCGCCCTCGGTGCGGCAGGAGAAGCGGATGGCGTGGCCGGTCGCCTCGATCTCGTTGTGGGCGAGGCCGCTGTCGGGTCCGTACGCCCAGTGGGCGCCGCGCGGGTGCTGTCGGGCAAGCCGGTCGCCGTCGGCCTGCCACGCACGGAGGGACAACCGTCCCATCTGGACCCGGATGAGCCGCCCCTTGCCGAACCGGACTTCGATGGCACCGCCGGGACCGTCGCCCAGGTCCGGGTAGGTGACGGTCGCCGTCGGGTGGCCGCATTGGCGACCCAGCCAGTCCAGGATCGCCTTGCCGATGTAGAGGTGGTCGGCGCTGGACTCGCCGTTCGCGGTACGTCGGCAGTGGACGGGTGGGCGGTGCGCGAAGTGGCACTTCTTCTGCGTGTACCGCCTGGCCGTCAACTTCTTTCCGCAGCCACCGAGGAGGGTCCCACAGTAGAAGTCCTCGCGAGAACGGCCCCGCATGAAGGTGTCGAACTCGTCGGGTTCGAAGGGGAGGAAGACGGGCATGTCGGATCCGGCCCGGCCGATGACGGCGGTCTGGACCTTGCGGGTGTCTTCCTCGTCGGCGTACGGCGTCATGGCACGGCTCCGGGCGGTCAGCGGCGGCGGCGGATGGTGCGGGATGTTCAGGGTCGGTGCGGGCGGGCTACCGCCGCGCACAGGATGATCGGCCGGACGGATGGCCCGTCAACTCGACGTGGTGCCGCTGAGATTCACGACGGCCAGGTCGCCCTCGGTCATGCCCCTGGAGCCGGAGAACGACCACTCGGCCGGGCTCGCGTCGGCGGGGAACTTGTAGACGAAGACGGCGTCACGCTTGAACCCGGGCTGCAACTCCTCGCCGCAGGCTTCGGCCTTGTGGTTGGCCTTGACCAGGAACACCTCTTCGATGACGTCGAACTTCCGCCCCTCGGAGTCGATGAGACCCTGCGAGATCCCGCCACCGCACACGGGGTCGAACGACTCGGTGCCGTCGTTGTAGACGGTCGTCTCCACGATCGCGAACTTCGCTCCCCTACCGGCCTTGAGGATCTTGTCCGAGTCGTAGTCGTCGAGGGTCACAATCGCGGCCTCACTGACCTTCTTGACGACGACCGTCGCACCGCCGCTCTTCGCCTTCTCCCCCATGGAGAAGCTCGCAGCGGTGGGCGATGGGCTGGGGACCGCCTCCGGCTCTTGCGGGGGATCAGCGGGGTAGGTTCTGGGGTCCTGCCATATCGACGGACTGGCCGTCGGCGCGGCAGCGCCCTCGTTGTCGCCGCTGCCGCCTCCGACAACGGCGGCGGTGATTCCGGAAGACACACCGGCGACGAGCAGTGTCCAGACAGCCGCCAGGACGACGGCGCGACGGGTCAGCCGGGGTCTGGCGGGCGCGGGAACGGGAGCGGCGAGAAGCGTGGGCTCGTCGGTGGGCTTGGGCGGGATCATGGCAGAAGGCTCCTGGGGTGCGGGCCCGTTCGGGGCGGGCAGGGCTGTTTCGGGGCTCAACGCAATCGAGGGTGCGGGTGGGGCCTCAGTCCGCTGGTTGCCGACAGCGCCCGGCCCACCATCACCGCATGGATCTCAGAGAAGTGGCCGCTGACAAGGCCAGATCGGCTCACATGAAGCCCTTCGCGGTAGATCGAGCCCGAGAGGCTCGCTGGTCCAGTCTCAACGGACTCCAACTGGCTGACCATCGCCGCTCTCTCAAGCTTCCGCGTCGTCCCCGCTCCGACGGCGCGCTCGCTCGGCGATCCCGCTGGAGAGCTTGCCCGTCGCCGACCTGGCCCGGCCGAGGGTCTCGGTGCCGAGGCGCCGGGCGGCGTCGACGTTCTCCGCGCCCTTCTCCAGCGCCCTGTCCCTCACCTCCACGGCCGCTTGCTTCCAGCGCCGTGCCTCCAACGACTCCTGATCGCGCTCGATCCCGAGCCGACCGTGGAAGTCGACGACGGCGACCTCGACGTGGTTGCGCGCGTGCACCACCTCGCGGGACGTGGTCGGGTGCAGCAGCACCTTCGCGTTGGCCGTGCCGGCGGCCGTGTGCAGCCGGGCCACGAGGCGCTCGGTGCTCTCCGAGATGAGATCCATCCGGTTCTTCCGGGCAGCCCGAAGTCCGAGGTGGTGCGAGTCCAACCCGTGCGGATCCGTTTCCCGTACCCGGTCGAGTTCGAGTACGGCGAAGGCGTCCTGGAGCTGGAAGCAGTGCGCCAGAACGGCGAGCCACTCCCGCGCCTTGGACTCGATCTCCTTGGACGCCTTGGCCAGTTCACCGATCTTGCTCTTGCGCTCCGTCTTCTCCGCGAGCGCGTCGAGCTGACGCAGCGCGTACGCCTGGGTATCGGCGATCGTCGTGGAGGTGTTCTGCACCTTCGACCACGTGACCTCGGAGACTCGGCCCACCTGCTCCCGGACCGTGATGGCCTCCTTGAGCACGAAGTCCACCCCGATCATCCGCGCCAGCGCCTGGTCCTGCTGGGCGCGGAGCACGTCGTCGACCTTCTCGTCGATCGAGGCGAGGTATTCGGTGATCTCGTCCCCGATCTGCTGCATCGCCAGCTGTGCCATGACCGCCGCGATGTTGGCCATCTGTGCCGGGTTGCCCTTAAACGGTCCGGCCCCCTTCGCGAACTCGACGAACCCCTTGATCTGGCCCTTGGGTCCCTTCAGCACTCCTGTTTCGAGCCCTGTCTTGGCGCTCTTCCTCAGCCCGATCTTGTCGATGCGCTGCGCGGACTCCTTGGTCAGCTTCACCCAGCGACCCGAGCCGGCGGCAATGTCGGAACCCGTCTGCGCGAATCCGGCCACGCTGCCGAGGGCGGTTCCGAATCGTCGCGTTCCGGGGCCCTTCGACGGCAGTCCTTCCGAGACGAGGAAGCGTTCGACTGCCGCCGGGTCTCCGATGACCGCCAGGCCATCGCTGTCTCTGAACAGCTGGATCTCGTCATCCATGGTCGACCCCTTTCGGGTCGCGGCCCGGACCGTGGCTCCCCTCCGGTCCGGGCCGCGTAGGCGTGGTGAGTGTCAGGCTGCCGGGTGGCGGGGGCCGTGTCCCGGGGGTGGGGTGAGCGTGGAGGTGTAGTTCTCGCCGTCCACGAGGGGGGTGGTGAGGCTTACGCCGGCCGCCGCCATGCGGTCGTACTCGGCGAGGATGAGGTCCTTCGTGCGGTACGTGCCGTACTTGGCCTCGTCCTTGCGCTTGACGATGGGGAAGGTGTCGAGGATGTAGTCGACGTCGTCGCGGTTGATCCCGTAAAGGTGGAAGAAGAGGGCGTCGAGCTCGGCACGGATGACGGTGCGGCGGTCTTCGTCCCAGACGAAGGCGCCCCCATCATCGCCGAGGTCAGCCGAGAATCCGTCCATGTCGGTCGCCGTATAGGAGAGCTCGAGAACTCGCGGTACGACCCAACTGCGGTGCGCGGAAAGCTCATCAGGGCCTGGGACGGGCACTTGCTTGACGATGAAGAAGCTCATCGAGTTGCCGCCGATACCCTGTCGTGCGACATAGTCGAAGGCGAACGACGACCACACAGACACAAGGAGTTCCGGAGCCTTCGACATAGCAAGTAGGAACTTGTGACCTACGCCGACGTCAGGAATGACCGACGTCACCATCGTGCGCTCATTGGTCGAACTAGTCACATCCCGCCACCCAATGTGCCAACGGCGACTCCACGCCTTGTCAGCCAACCTAGAGCGAACATCAGCTTCCTCTACCCAGTTGTCCGGAAGCGCCCACCGGTTAGCATCTTCCCACTCCGCGAGAGTCAGGGGGTGCGGCTGATTCTGACGCTTAACCGCAGTCGCACTCTTGACCACGTCAGCGGCGCGGTGATTGAAGAAGTCCGTCATCTTCGCCTCATATAGAGGCAACATCCTGTTGTCTCCCCTGACGAAAACGTTGCCCTTCAGGCGCCAACCCCCCGCTTCCAATTCTGCCCGGGAATTGAAAAGGGCAGAGTCGTGCCCCATATTGAACAGCCCCTGAGAAAACGAAACACTCCACGGGTTCCCATTCAAATCTCCCTCCTTCAGAAGAACGGGCACCCTGCGATAGATGCCCAGGGTGATCTCCGCATCTCGACGGGTACGGAAGACCGGACACGTGCCCGTGTTCGGGTTGAGGAGGGCAATCTCTTCCGGGGTGAGGGTGAACGCCTTATCCACGTCGTCCAGCTCTGCCGGGTCGTGGAGGAAGAAGGCGAATCGCGCTACAAGCTCACGTAGTCCCCGGCCCATGATGGACAGAATGCTGAACTTCATTCGGGAGTCCACGTCAGGGAACAGGGCGTTACGATTCTCGAAATCGTACAGCGCCGCGATCGAACCGTTCTCCACCAGGTCCTTGAAGAAGTACTGCGTCCTGGCATCCGTCGCGATGCCTGTCGGCACGATGACGCCGGCTCGTCCCCGCTCCCCCGTCAGGATCCGGTCCGTCTCCGCAAACACCGCGTACAGGTTCAGGTTCCCCTGCCCCGTCAGGGGTACCCGCTTCGACCTGCGCAGGAAGTGGCTCTCCGCGTAGACGGCTCGCTTCGCCTCCGCGTACTCCTTGTACAGTTCCAGCGATTCCGGGTCTTCCTGGAGCTTGGCGATCTGCTTCTTGCGGGCGCTCGCGTTCGAGATCGCGGCAATCTCTGGGGCGCGCTGCGCGAAGAACTCCTGTTCCTTCAGCTCCACGCTGTCCCACGGCGGGTTGCCAAGGACACAGTCGAAACCGCCAGCCCAGCCCGTCGCCTCGCTGATCCCCTTCCCCGACTCCGGGACCGCGAACACCTCCGGGAACTCCAGGTGCCAGTGGAAGAAGTGGTACTGCTCCCGCAGCCGCAGGATCTCGTCGTGGGTCGCCTTCGACGCGCTCGACGCGCTCGGGTCCTCCAGGGCGCGGAACACACCGTGCGTCACCGCCCTCGGAGCCTCCGATGTCTTGAGCCACATGAAGGCCGCGCACCAGGCGTCGGCCAGGTGGAGGGCGTTGACGTAGTCGGAGGACTTCTCCCACTGTTCGTAGGCCGCCGCCTGGCCACGTACGTCCCTCAGGTCGTCAGAGGGAGCGTGGGTGATGCGACGCATGCCGGACGCGAAGGTGGTGTTGGCAACCTTCACACCCTCGTCCTCCATGTCGAAGAGGGTGAACTGGCCCTTCCGCTCCTCGGCGTTGAGCTTCTCCAGGGACTTGGCGTGCTTCTTGTCGTCACCCTCCGTCGCGATGAACGCCTCGTCCGGGATCCCACCCCGCAGCAGACTCGGCGTCGCCCCGATCAGCGCGTTGCCGTGCTTCACGTGCGCGTTAAGGAAGCCCAACGGCTTGCCCGGTTCCAGGGCCTCCAGCCACAGCGACACCTTCGCCAGTTCCACCGCCATCGGGTTGAGGTCCACGCCGTAGATGCAGCGGGCCACGACCTCGTGCAGCGCATGGCGGACGGCCTCGAGCGTCGGCTCCGGGTTGCGTTCCCGTACCGCCGCCACCCGCTTCGCGATGCGTCGCGCCGCCGCCACCAGGAAGTGGCCCGAGCCGCAGGCCGGGTCGCAGACCGTCAGGCCGAGGAGCTCGCGGACGATCGCGTTCGACGGGTCCGGCTCGCCCGCCGACGTCGCCGCCTGCTCGCCGCGCTTGACCGCATCGTCTATCACCGGGTCGAGGGCCGAGTCGAGCAGGCAGTCGATGAGCGAGGACGGAGTGTAGTACGAGCCCGTCGTCTTCCGCGTGTTGCCGGCCAGTTCCACCAGTTCGAAGGTGCGGTCCACCGCACTGTGCTGCGGGACGAGTTCGAGCAGGGACTCGTAGATCGAGCCCAGTTCCTCGGCGTCCAGGTGCCGGTAGTCGACGGTGCGCCAGCGGCGCGAGCCCGTGTCCCGGACCTGGGAGAGGTGGCGTACGGCCGTGAGGAGGTACTCGTTCGACAGGGACAGGCCGTCCAGCGGGGCGTCCACGTCCGAGGCGTCGAAGATGCCGCCGAGGCCCGGCAGGCCCAGTTCCGGGCGGCCGTTCTCGTCGCCGAGGGCGTCGAGGACGATCCGCAGGGCCTGGTAGAGGTCGCCGTGGGCCGTGCCCCGGCGGCGGCGGGCGTGCTTGCGCAACCGCTCCGAGGAAAAGTACGCCGCGTACCGCTCGCGTGCCTGTTCACTCGCCTCCAGGCCGTGCAGCGCGTCGCGGTCCTCCGCCACGAAGACGAAGAGCAGGCGGTAGACCAGGCGGAGAAGGGCTCCGTGCAGGGCCTTGACGTCCGTGTCCTCGCGCAGGGCCTTGTTGGCCGGGTGGCGGAGGAAGCCGGTGCCCAGGGTGGTGATGGCAGCCTGGACGCCTTTGCGGAGCTGGTCCAGGGCCCGTGTGCCCGAGGCGATGGCTTCCGTACGCCACTTTTCCAGCCAGCAGCCGGACGGTGCCGCGCCGTCCGCCACGTCGAAGCGGGAGACGTGCAGCAGCCGGTACAGCAGGACGAACTCGCTGAACAGTTCGCCGTCGAAGATCGCCTCGAGGTCGAACTCGACGTACGACGCGGTCGCCAGCGCGCTGGAGTCGCGCAGCAGCCGGATCTGGCGGCCGTTCGTGAGGACGCCCCACAGGTGGGCCTCGGTCCGGTTGAGGCACTCCTGGAGCATGGACTGGGGCGGGACCTGGCCGGCGACGCGCTTGTCGAGGCCGGCGTTCCAGGCGGTCTGGTGGATGAGGGCGTGGCGCCAACGGTGAGAGACCGGGAAGGACTTGTCCGCGTCGGAGTCGGCGACGATGCCCGCCGGGCCCATCGCCGTCAGCGGGCCGAAGCCGAGCTCGCGCCAGAGCGGGGCCAGCCAGTCGCTGGTCGCGAGGCCCGTCGGGTCGGCGGCCGGGGCGCCCGTCCCGGTGTCTTCAGGGAGGCGCTTGCGGAGGTCGCGCCAGAGGGGCTTGAGGTACTCCCAGCTGCGCTCGGCCTCGTCCCGTACGGAGCGGGAGGTCGGCAGACCGTAGTCGGCGGGCTTGGAGCCGGGGACGTCCTTGCCCTCGGAGATCCGGACCAGCATGTCGGCCGGGAGCAGCGCGCCGACCGTCTGGACGGCGGAGAAGACCTGGTTGCGGGTGGTGGCGGACATCAGGCGACGGCCTCTCCGGAAGCGGCTGCGGGCAGGTAGACGTAGGCGCCGAGGATGTCGGCGGGCTTCTGGGCGGTGACGCGGAGGCCTCGGACGATCTCGTCGGCGGCCTTGCGGACCCGGCGGTGGGAGTCGTCCAGTTCGGTGGCGAGCTCTTCGCCGTAGGACTCCAGGCGGTCGGTCACCGCGTCCAGTTGGCCGAGGATGCGGGTCATGGTCCGCTCGCCGAAGTCTGCGGGGGTGTTCTCCGTGGCGGTCGCGTCGAGAAGCGCGACCGCCTCCTCCTGGGTGAGCCACTCGGCGTTCTTCGGTGCACCCCGGAAGGCGAGCAGCCGGGCGTCCTCGGCCACGAGCTGCCTTTCGCCGGTTCGCGAGGGCAGGGTGAGGTGGAAGCGGTAGCGGACGAGGAGCAGGGTCGTACGGGTGGCGACGGCGTCCGTGGTGACGACGCCGCAGCGGCGGGCCGGGCGGACTCCCTCGGCCTCCTTGTCGAGGGCGGCGTTCAGGACGTGTCCGGCGAGCGCGCCGACCACCGGGTCCGTGCGGACGAGGGCGGCCTCGCCGCGTGCCACCGCCGGGTCGTGGCGGAAGGGGATCGGGCGGTCCTTCTCGATGATCTCCGGGCCGACGGCGGGGGCGAGCGCGTCGCGCAGGCCGGCGGGCGTGCCGCCGACCTGGGCCGTGAAGTCCCCTGCGGACAGGTCGCCCGTCTCGCGCAGTACTCCCCCGAGCGCGCCCAGGGATTCGCGTACGAACGTCTCGATCTCGCCGGCGCTGCCCAATGCCTCGCGCACCGAGGCGACCTCGCGGGCAACCTCCTCCGGGTGGATGGAGCGCTGGGCGAAGCGAGAGCGGGACTTCTTCTCGCGTTCGGCCGCGGAGTTCCAGTCCTGCTCCAGGTCGCCGAAGCTCTGCTGGAAGGCATCGGAGCCGAAGAGGGCCTGCTGCTCGCCCTCGCGGCCCCGGAGGAGCAGCCACTCCACGATCGCGTCAGTGACACCCGTGGACATCTCGTCCGGAACGGAGACGGAGATGCCGAGGTCCTTCTTGATCTGGCGGTGCTTCTTGATGAGGACTTCGAGGACCTTGCCGTCGATGCCGTTGTCGTCGCCGTACAGGGTGATGACGCGGACCTGGTCCCGCTTCTGGCCGTAGCGGTCGACGCGGCCCTCGCGCTGGTCGTGGCGGGTCGGGTTCCAGGCCAGGTCGTAGTGGACGACGGCGTCGAAGTGGTGCTGCAGGTTGACGCCCTCGGAGAGGCAGTCGGTGGCGATCAGGACACGGCGGGCGGCGGCGTCGTCGCCGGCCTCCACCGCCAGCTCCTCGATGCGTTCGATGCGCTGCTGCGGGGAGAGGGTGCCCGTGACAGCCTTGACGACGGTCTTCGCGCCGAGCGGGCCGCGCTTCTTCGTCTCCGGGTCGTTGCCCAGCTGAGCGGCGAGGTATTCGGCGGTGGGGATGTAACGACAGAAGACGATCGGGTTGTGGCCGTCGGCGAGCAGGGCCTTGAGGTGTTTGACGAGCGCCTTCAGTTTGAGGTCCTGCTCGGGGCCCTCCAGCGCTGCGGCGCGGACGGCGAGCTCGGCGAGGCGGCTGCCCGCGTTCTCCTCCTCGGTCTCGGCGCCGGGGGCGACGTCCATGCCTTCCAGGGTGTCGCTGTCGGCGGAGTCGCTGGTCAGCGGGGCGCCCAGGCGGTCGGCTTCCTCGGCGGAGGCGGCGACCGCGGCGGCGGAGCGGGTACGGAGGGTCTGGGCGGCGGCGCGCGGCGAGGAGACCAGCGAACGCAGGAGGGCGATCGCGGACCACCAGGCGATGCGGGCCTCCCGGTTGCCCTGGCTGCCGGCGGCCTCGACGCGTTCGCTCGCGTAGGCGATGGCGTCGTCGAGCAGGGCGCGGTACGCGGGGGCGAGCTTGTACGTCTCGTCCTTGAAGTACCGGTCGGAGGGGAACGCAGTCTTCTCGGCCAGGCTGTCGTCACTCAGCCCGTCTTCCTTGGTGAGGTACTGGCGGACGTCGGCGCGCTTGCGGGCGACGAAGTGCCGGGCAAGCAGGGTTCGGCCGGACTCGCTGTCCAGGTCGACGCGGGCCAGCTCGGGCTTGACCAAGCCGAGGAGGTTACGGAACGCGGACTCCTTGCCGGAGTGCGGGGTGGCGGTGACCAGAAGCAGGTGGCGCTCGGTGTCGGCGGCGACGCGCTTGAGGAGTTCGTAGCGCAGCTGGTTCTGGGCGCCGGCCGAGGTGTCGTCGGCGGCGACGCAGGTGTGGGCCTCGTCGACGATGACAAGGTCGGGGCAGTGACGGACGAAGTCGTCGCGGTGGCGGGTGGACTTGATGAAGTCCGTCGACACGATGACGTGCGGATACTTGTCGAACAGGGACTGTCCGAGGTCCAGGCCGCGCTCCAGCCTGGACACGGTGGAGGCGAGGACGAGTTCGGCGTCGATGCCGAACTTTCCGCGCAGCTCGGCCTGCCACTGCTCGGCGAGCGCGGGCGCGCAGAGCACGGCGAGGCCGGTGGCCTCGCCCTGGGCGAGCAGCTCGGACGCGACGAGGCCGGCCTCGATGGTCTTGCCGATGCCGACGTCGTCGGAGATGAGCAGGCGTACGGTCTGCTGGCGCAGCGCCATCAGGAGCGGCACGAGCTGGTAGGCACGGGGTTCGACGGCGATGCCGGCGAGGGAGCGGAAGGGGCCCGCGCCGGAGCGGAATCCGATGCGCAGGGCCGTGCGCAGCAGGCCGGCGGCGCGCTGGTCGCCGAGGTCGGAGGGCTCGGGGGCGGTGAACTCGGCGCCCTTGACGTTCTCGAAGGCGGGGAAGACGGCGGCGATGTCGTCGTCGGATCCGCCGAGGGGGCGCAGGACGAGCATGTCGTGGGCGCTCTCGGGGAGCACCACCCATTCGCGGCCGCGGGCGGTCACCAGGGATCCGGCGGTGTATGTGAGTGCCATGTCGGTGGTCGAGTCCTCGTGGTGGGCGGGCGTCAGTGGGTGGTGGTGCCGAAGATGCGGGGGTGTGCGGCGACGACGGTGTCCCAGTCGGTGTCGTGCGGGAAGCGGACGACGTCCCAGCGGGCGTCGAGGAGGCGTTCCTCGGCGTCCTCGTCGCGCAGGGCGGTGGGTTCCGTGTCCGGCAGGTCGACGAAGACGGCGATGTCGAGGTTGCCGAGCCGGTAGACGTAGTCGGCCTGGGCATTGGCCTCGGTGATCAGTGTCTCGCCTTCGTCGGGGAGGTTGAGGCCCTTGGCCTTGAGCCAGGTCAGCAGGTTGTCCTGGGCGATGGTCTCGGCCACCGCCGTCTCGACCCGGGTGAGAGGCGTGTCCGTCTGACCAAGGAGTCGGTGGAACTGCTCCGTTCGGGACTCGCCGCGCTTCTCGCGTGCCGCGGTCGCCGAGGCGAGGCGCAGCAGGAGTTCCTTCACCGCATGGCGGTTGATGGAGGCGTGGGCGATCTGGTTGCCGTAGGTCAGGAGACAGTCGTAGCAGCCCAGCGCGCAGGGCCGTGCGGACTCCGGGTGGGCGAGGTCGGTGCCGTCCTGGTCGAAGTGGCAGATCTCCAGGGCCCGTTCGGCTGCCTTGGCGAGGCCGCCCGGCTCGGACTGCAGCCGACGCAGCACGCCCGCGCCGCCCTCCGCGGCCTCCGTGAAGAGGATGCGGTTGCGCGGACCGTCGTCGGGCGGGAGGAGTTCGGCGCTGAGCTCGGAGTCCTCCAGCTCGTAGGCGGCCTCGATGCCGCGTTCGAGGGCGTACATCAGGGAAAGCGCGACAGGCTCGTACAACGGCTCGTCGAGGGTGACGACCAGGATGTTGCGGCGGTCCTCGACGAAGGGGAGGACGCGCTTCTTGCTGCGGCGCTCGTTGCCGTCGGGGTCGACGACGGGCAGTTCGCTG
Organism: Streptomyces sp. NBC_01255; assembly: GCF_036226445.1. Taxonomy (NCBI): domain Bacteria; kingdom Bacillati; phylum Actinomycetota; class Actinomycetes; order Kitasatosporales; family Streptomycetaceae; genus Streptomyces; species Streptomyces sp. NBC_01255. The sequence goes on along the minus strand of NZ_CP108474.1, from coordinate 8,234,606 downwards.
GAGTCGCCGGAGGCCTCGGCGGCGTCGCGGTCGTTCATCCAGCGGCCGTCGGCGAGGTCGAGCCAGTAGCCGGCCGGTTCGTCCTTCTTGGCGCGGACCCGGCCGGTGTTGGTGATGCGGACGGTCGCCGAGTCCCCGTACGACACGACGGCGATCCGCTCGCCGGACGTGTCGGAGACCTGGGCGTCCTGGCGCCCCTTGCGGGTGCCGTGGTCCTGGAAGCGGTAGGAGGTCTCCAGGCGGAAACCGGCGCGGCGGCGCTCCTCCTCGTCGGAGGAGATCCGCTCGCGGCGGGTGGTGTAGACGGTGTGCAGGTGCAGCAGGCCGTGGGTGGCGGAGCCCAGGGGCTCGTCGCACATCTCGCAGCGGTCGGCGCGCTCCTCCGGGTCGTGGTGGTAGCCGCACCGGTCGCAGCGGCGGGACGCGGTCGTGGCGAGATCGCCCGAGGAGTCCGGCGGGAGCTGGATGCGGGTGACCTGGTAGCGGGCGCCTTCGTGGTAGATGAGCGCGCCGGGGCCGAACTCGCGGATGGCGAGGAAGCGGGGACGCTGAAGGTAGTCGCCGTCGCCGCGGCGGCGGCCGATGGTGGGGATATAGGCGGCGAGCGGCAGGCGCGGGAAGGAGTAGCCGGGCAGGAAGCCCTCGGAGGCGAGGTAGCGGTAGGGGTTGAAGTCGGAGAGCACCGACTTGCTGTCGACGCTCTCGTTCATCAGCAGGTTGAGCTGGGTCTCGGCCTCGCGGCGGCGGCCGTTGGCACGGTTGCGGTCGCCCTCGGTGAGGGTGTAGTCGAGCCGGCGCTTGTTCTGGATGTACTGGTCGTCGAGTGCGGCCCGGAACAGGTCGCGCCAGCGGTCGAAGGCGTCGTCGAACCGCTGCGGAACCGTGCGGACACGGTCTTGGATCCAGTCGTCGTACCACCAGGTCGTCTCCGCGAACTGCGGGATCAGCGGGGCGAGTACACGCAGGGCGGCGTCGACGGTGCGGCGCTGGGCGTCGGGGTCGAGCGAGGCGTCGCGGATGTCCGGCTGGAGCCGGAGCGCGGGCTGCGGGCGGTCGCCGGTCTCGGGGTAGGAGACGTCGAGCACCTCGGGGATGGCCCGGCCCAGCTTGAGCCCGGCCTCGGCAATCCATACGCCTTGCAGGTGGGAGAGGACCAGATCCTCGTTGGCGAGGTCGAGGCGCGGCGGGGCGACGGCTCCGGCGACCATGCGGTCGGAGCGGCGGAAGTAGTACTGGTCGTGGCTGTTGCCGGTGGCGCAGTACGTGGTGACGAGGGCGGGCTGGCCGCTGCGGCCGGCGCGGCCGCTGCGCTGGGCGTAGTTGGCGGGCGTCGGCGGGACGTTGCGCATCATCACCGCGTTGAGCGAGGAGATGTCGACGCCCAGCTCCATCGTCGGCGAGCAGTACAGCAGCTTCAGCTCCGCCTTGCGGAAGGCCTCTTCGCGCTTCTCCCGCTCCTGGGGGGCGACCTGGGCGGTGTGCTCGCGGGCGAACAGGCCGGCCAGCTCGCTCGCCGCGTCCTTGTAGAGCTGCTGGAAGAAGGTGTTGACGCGCGGGCCGTCGCCGCTCTGGTACGTACGGGTCAGCGGGTCGTGGGCGCCGATCGCACCCTTGCCGGCCCGCCAGACGAGGGATTGGGCGGCCACCCTGTATCCGGTCGGCACGGGGCCGGTGGGGCGGTGGAAGCGACCGGCGCGCTGCGGAGCCTCGGCGACCTCCTTCACCAGACCGGCCTTGGCAAGGACCTTCAGCAACTCCTCGATGACAAGCTGGAGGTCGTCCTGACCGAGCTCCATGAAGGCCGCGTCCGCGCGCTTCAGGTACTTGCCGAACTTTCCGCGGGCGGACAGGAACCGGTTGGAACGGTCCAGGCCGGGGCGCGAGGGGTGCGGGTAGGCGGTGGCGACCGTGGGCTTGTCCGCGGCGCTGAGGATCCACGGGTCGACCAGCCGCTCCTCGCTGGCACGCTGGAGCGAGTCGAAGTCGTCACGGAAATAGGCGACGTCGACGGCGAGGGAGCGGCGCATCTCGTCGAGGAGCGCCTTCGTGATCTCGGCTCGCAGGGCGGGGTCGGCGTCACGCAGGGCCTTGTGGGTGCCCGCCCAGCGGTCCTGCTTCCGGGCGATCCAGGTCAGGTCCTCGTAGTCGATCTCCAGGAGACCCGTCTGCTCCAGGTTGGGCATGGTGATGCGCCAGCCTCGTTCGAGGTCGAGGTAGAGGCGGAAAGCGATCACGTCGCGCAGGGTCCGGGCGGCGTTACGAGCAAGGGCGGGCGGCAGATCGCCGTCACCGGTGTAGTCGACGGGGTCGAGACCGATGGCGTTGGCGACGGCGGAGGCGAGATCCTCGTGGTGGAGGCCCTCGTCACCCGCGTCGAGGGCCGCCCGGTACAGGGCGCCGCGCAGCTGGGTGATCTGGACGAAGTCGTTGAAGTGGCCCGCCTGGAGTGAGGCGTCCTGGCGGTTGTCGACGAACGTGAGGAGCTTGCGCGCCTCCTTGTCGAGGGCCTCGGCGGGGACGGACTTCAGGGAGCGTACGACGGAGGCGGAGATGAGGGAGGTCGCGGAGGAGCGGCCCTCCTGGGAGAGCGTGGCGAGCTTGGCGAAGTCCTTGGCTCGGGTCTGCTCGTAGGAGACTCCGCAGTGCAGGCAGAAGAGGAAGGGGGACGGAATGAACGCGGCGTTCAGCTCGCCCCGGCCCTCGTAGCCAAGCGGGTCGACGGTGACGGCGGACGGGACACGGTCGCGGTAGGACTTCTTGACGACCTCCTGGCCCTTGTCGTCGACTTCGAGCCAGGACTCGGGGAGCCGGCGGTCGACGACGGCCTGCTGGGTACTCGTCGGCCAGCGCCGGTCCTGATCGATGTAGAGGTAGCCGTCTCCCTGTCGTCCGCCGGTTGCGGCGGTGTCGCGACGTGCTTCGTAGCGGACATCTCCGTCCTTCTCGTCACGCCAGACGGTCACGTACTCCTGACCGCATTCGCGGCAGAAGGCGAGCGGCATGAGCGGCTTGCCGCCGCTGCCGGGCTGCTCGACCTGGTACGCGCGGGTCATGTGACGGGTGTTCTTGTCCTCCAGGGTGACGTGGACGGTGTCGCCCTTGGACAGGAACTGGTGGAGGCGGAACGCGAAGAGGGGGCGTTCGGTGTTCGGGTTCTTGGCCTGGGAACCGGCTTCCAGGGTGGCGCGGATTGCGGCGACGCAGGCTTCCTCGTCGACACCTGACCGCTCGGCGAGCTCCTTCGCGGCCTCCTCGATCTTCGCCGGCCGCTGGCGTACCAGTCGGCCGGTCTCCTCGTCGGTGGCGAGACCGAAGTGGGTCTCGATCCAGCGTGCGAGCGGGTCACGCACCAGGTCGGCGTAGGCGCGCGGGGCGGCGGGGGTCCGCAGGCGCTCGGCGGGGACCGTGTCGGGAGCCGGATCGGTGGCACGGATCAGGGTCTCGCCGATGACGTGCTCGGGGCGGACCGTGGCGCCGAAGAGCGTGGAGGCGACCTCGGCGACGACGGCCTTCTGGTCGTCGAGAGTGCCCTCGGTGGACATGGTGGCGGAGGTGCCGATGCACTGCAGGTCGGCAGCCTGGCAGGCCTCACGGACACGTCGGATGAGCAGGGCGACGTCGGCGCCCTGACGGCCCCGGTAGGTGTGGAGCTCGTCGAAGACGAGGAACTCCAGGCCACGGGCCATCTTGATGAGGCTGGCCCGGTCCGCGGGGCGGGTCAGCATCAGCTCCAGCATCACGTAGTTGGTCAGCAGGATGTCCGGCGGGTTGTCGCGGATCTCCTTGCGGCGCTGGTCGTCCTCCTGGCCGGTGTAACGGGCGAAGGTGACGGGCTCGCGGCCCTCGCCGTAGCCGTCGCGGAGGTACTTCTCCAGCTCCTTGAGCTGGCTGTTCGCGAGGGCGTTCATCGGGTAGACGATGACCGCGCGGACGCGCTTCTCCGGCTTCCGGCCCTCGGCGTCGCGGTCGGCATCGCTGTCCGCGTCACGGTCGCGGAGGACCCTGTCAACGATCGGGACAATGTAGGAGAGGGACTTTCCGGAGCCGGTGCCGGTGGTGAGGACGTACGAGGCGCGTGCCGCTGCGGCGTCGATCGCCTCCCGCTGATGCTGGTGGAGGGTGAGGGAGCGGCCGTCGCAGACCGTGCCGCCCGCCGTCTTCTTCGCCTGGAAGATCCTGGCGCACTCCTCATGCAGGACCTTCTGGCCGGCGAGTTCGAGGACGGTGCCGCCGCTCGCGAAGAAGGGGTTGAGGGACAGCCAGGGGTCGGGCCACTGCGACTTGCCCTCAAGGTCCTTCTCGACGAACTGCCGGATGACCTCGTCGCGGATGACGGTACCGCCCTCGGTGAAGGCGCGGTAATCCTTGATGAGCTCGCGGTGCAAGCCGAAGACGTCCATGCCGGGGGCGGGGGCGGGAGTCTGCTCCTCGGCGGTGGGGATCACGGTCGCGGCCGGTTCCGGAACGCTGTCGGCGGGCTTTCGCGCCTCGACGAGGACGCGCAGTCCCCTGACGGGATCGAACGCGCCCCAGGACGGAACCTCCGACGCGCCGCCGTCGGAGACAGCCAGGGGGAGGAGCGCCTCACGTGCGGCGACAGCGCTCTCCGGGCGGTCGGCCGGAGCCTTGGCCAGCAGCCGGTCGACGAGCCGGAGAAGCTCCCGGGGAAGGTCCTGACGGATGAGCCCCAGGGGGGTCGGGGCGGTGTTGACGTGCTTCTGGGCGAGGTCGTACGCGGAGCCGTCCGTGAAGGGCGGGACGCCGCTGAGCATCTCGTACAGCACACAGCCGAAGGCGTAGAGGTCGGCCGCCTCGGTGACGAGGCCGGCCCTGAACTGCTCGGGGGCCATGTAGCGTGCGGTGCCGACCGCGGTGCCACTGCTGGTCAGGCGTGTCTCGTCGGAGTCGTCCGCGATGCGGCCCATGCCGAAGTCGAGGACCTTGACGACGCCGCCCTGGGTGAGCATGACGTTCCGCGGCTTGAGGTCCCGGTGGATGACGCGGGCGGCGTGCGCGTGGGCGAGGCCGTCGGCGATCTGCGCGCCGATGGCGGCGGCCCAGGACACGGGAAGCTGCGACTCCTCGTCGATGAGGTCTCCGAGGGTGTCGCCGTCGAGGAGCTCCATCGCGAGGTAGGGCAGCCCGCCCCGCTCGGAGTCCCGGGCGGTATCCACCCCACCGTCGACGATGCGCGTGATGTTGGGGTGCTGGAGGCGGCGCATGATGCGCACTTCCCGAGCGAACCGGTCAACGGCCTTGGCGTCGGCTCGGGTGTCGACGATCGCACCGGAGCGGTGGCGGAGGATCAGCTTCACGGCGACGAGGCGTCCCGCGGCCCCCTCAGGCACCTGGAGGTCCTCGGCCCGGTGCACCTCCCCCATGTTCCCGGTACCGACCGGTCCGCGAAGCCTGAACCGTCCCGCGACCGTCTCCAGGTCCATGGCCACTCCCTCGTACATGCTTCCCGCGCACCCTCTGGTCGAGAGCGCACGCCTCCCCTTGGCTTCCGCCGGGGCTCCATCGTCGCCGACGGAGCGGATCCGACGAGGACAGCGTACACGTTCACGCCGACTTTTACCCACGCATCAACCTGTTTACATCGCCAACAGACCACCCTATGCTGACTCCGCATCAGGGGCGTACTCCCACCACCACACCGCGTGAAAGTTGGGTGACCTTGGACCTCAGGGCCGCACTCGCAGCGCTCCACCGCAACCTCCAGCAGGTCGCGGTCGACGGCGCCGTCCCGGCCATCGCCTTCGAGGCCGAGGTGGCGCGGTTGGGACTCGACGAAGCGGCACGGGCGAGACTGGTCGCCGAGCTGGATCGCATGAAACTGCGCGTGAGCGATCGCCATGTTCAGTTCTCAACCATCTCCGACACCCACGATGGGGAGAAGGTTGCACAGTCGCGCCCGGAAAACCCACAAACGGCGGAAAGCGTTCCCTCTTCCGTTCGGATACTGCTGGATCTGGTCGCTCGCTACGCTGTCGCGGGCTCCGTGTCAGAGCGCGTCGTCACAGGTGTGGCGCGCCTGGCGGGTCTGACGGCCTCCGAATCCGCCGAGTTCCGGGCAAGGGCGACCGCACGGTTCTCGGTGCGTGCCGAGCCGTCGCCCACCGAGAGTCCGGCCAGGTCCGAACCCGTCGCTGCGGCATCCCGGCCCGACGCCCTCACCGTCCTGCCGGACGGTCTCAGCCCCGCCGTATCGGCCGCGATGAAGGTCCTCGACGAGGACCGCTTCACCGAGCGGCCCGAGAAGCGCGTCCTCACCGCGGCCGAAGAGGTCGGACTGAGCGTGCTGCTCCGCGGAGGGGCCGCCCGCGTCGGTGTCGAGCCGACCGCCAGGGAACTGGCAGACCTTTCCCCTCAGGACATCCGCCGCAGAGCACGCGACTGCCTGATCGCACACAACCAGGGGCTCGTCCACTCCATCGTCCGCGGGTACGTCGACCAGGGCCTGGAGTACGCGGACCTCTTCCAGCACGGGGTCCTCGGACTGATCAACGCAGTCCGCAAGTACGACCCGTCACAGGGCAACAAACTGTCCACCTATGCCACCTGGTGGATCCGGCAGGCGGTGAGTCGCGCCGTCGCCGACGAAGGCAGGGCCATCAGGGTTCCGGTCTACATGCACGACCTGATGCACAAGGTAGCCCGCGCCGAGCGTCAGCTGCTCTCCGCCGGGCGTTCCCTGAGCGCCGCCGACATCGCCGTCGCCTGCGATCTGCCGATCACCAAGGTCGAGGAGATCCGGCGCATCAGCAGAGTGACCGACTCGCTCGACCGCGTCATCGGAGACGGAACCAGCCTCGGAGAGCTCGTCGAGACCCGCACGGCACTCCCTTCCGTGGAAGGGACGGTGCTGCGGTCCCTCGCCGACCGGGACGTCCACCGGTTCGTGGCACTCCTGCCCGAGCGTTACGCGTACGTGGTCAACCGTCGCATCGGACTCGACGGCCAGGAGCCGGCCACGCTCGACGTCATCGGGACGGAACTCCAGGTGACGCGAGAACGGGTGAGGCAGTTGGAAGGGCAGGTCTTCTCCGTACTGCGTCTCGCGCTGGAGGCTCCCGCGGGGGATCCGCGCACCGCCCTGCGGTCCATGCTTACGGACCCTCGCGCCGGCGGGAACCCTGTCAGCGGGATCAGCAGGGACCTCCGGAGCAGCAAATGGAGCGCTGGCGTTGTCGCCATGCGTGCCTTCCACGCCAGGAAGGGGCATGCGCGGCCCGCCGACGACCATGTCGAAGGCGGCTTCCCCCTGGGGGTGTGGGCAGCCGAACAGCGGTCGACCGCTGGAGAGTCGGGCGACGGCCTGCCGATGCATCGCAAGATCATCTTGTCCATGGTCGGCTTCCGCTGGAGGAACACCCCGGACAAGCCACGACAGGCACCCCGACGTGTCCCGCCTCGGACACCGGTCCCCGCCGTACCCGCCCCTCAGCCTTCCCCGTCACCCACGGAACCCGTGGTACAGAACGTGTCCGCCGGAACCGATACACCCGAGGCGCATGAGGTCCCGTACATGCCTGTCACACCCGATCCGGCCGAAATGCCCGCGGTACATCAGGTGACCGACGTGACTCAAGTACCTGAAGCGCCCGCCATCGAGCGGTACTCAGGCCGGTGGGAGGAGGCCATCGAGCTGCCCGTCACGCTGGACCGGAGCGTGCGATGGATGGCTCACTATGTGCGTCACGCGCTCGGCCACGCCCTGCTGGACGAGATTCTCGGCCCCCATCCTGCACGGACGGTGGATGAAGCAGCCGACGGCAACCGACTCCCGGATCAGCCCGTCGCACAGGCACTCCATGTGCTCGTCCGGGTGCTGGATTCCCTCAAGGAACAGGGACTACGGCCGGAGGACTTCTTCGAATGCCCCTCTCCCGCTCTGCTCGGCCAATGCCCCAGGGTCTATCTGTCCGCACACCCCCCGGTGAAGCCCGAGGGACGGCTGGCACTCGCCCAGGCGCTCAAGGAATTCACTCCTCCTGACGTCACGGTTGAGGAACCGATCGGCGGGACGCAGCCGCCCGCACCCACGGCGGAGCACCGCCACCAGGAAGCCGAGCACCGGCTACGGGAGCTCCGCGAGGCACACGAGGCGGCCGACGAGCGCATAAGGAACGCGCAGGCTGAGGCTGAAGAACGCGTCCGCGAGGTCGAAAGGGTGGCGGCCCTGCGGGTGGCCGCGATTGAGGGGCGTCTTCGGGAGGGCCAGGCCGCGGCCTTCCAGCGGATCACCGCCGCCGAGACGCTGGAGCGCGAGACGGCCGAGCGCATGCGGGCCGTCGAGCGACGGGCCGAACAGCGTGTCGCCGAAGTCCAGGAGGCTTCCCTGTCGCGCATCGCCGAGCTGGAGGCTCAGCTCGCGGCGCTCCGCCCGGCGCCCCAGGCTCCGCCCGCGATCCCGCAGGGTCCCGACCCGCGCAAGTGGTGGCAGCAAGGCTGAAGCAGAGACGCCGGAAGCACGACGCCCCGAATCGACGACAAGGAGAACCCCGCACGTGAACCCGCGAGACGAGCTCGTCGACTACCTGCGAAGGCAGTTGGTCGGCCCGGCCCAGGGCGAGGACGAGGTGCTCGACGCCCCGCCGGACCGGCAGTACCTCATGGGCACGCTCTACCCCCAGGACGCGGACCTCCAGCGACGGTTGACCGAGACCGCCGAGGAGCTGGACGGCCCGGGAACCGAAGGGACGGCCGACGACACGTCCCCGGCCGCCGATCCCATTCCCGAATCCAACTCCTGGTTGCCGTCGTCTCTCGGCTTCAGCTTCTACACGACCGCGTCGACCCTGGAGGTCGTGTGCGGGGCCGCCCGCTACGAGACCCGGCAGGACGAGCGGTCGAGGTACTGGCAGCGAATCGCCCTGCCGGTGGAGACCGTGATTTTGGGGACGGACGAGCACATGACGAAGGTGCTCGACGGACGGGCCGAGATCCGGCTCCGGCGTCGCGAGTTCGGCGGCGGGCAGCTCGTCACGGTCGCTCTGGTCAACGCCGCCCACACCAGTGCCCCCGCGGCGGGCCGAGGCCGGGCGGCACAGTGGGATCGGATGCTGTTCCAAGTACGGCTGGAGGCCCGTCCTCGCGACGGGCGGATTCGTCCCTACCCGAGTGTGAGGCTCGCCAGCCGCGATCCGGAGGAGCAGGAACTGACGCTCCAGTACCGGCATGTCGTCACACGCGCCGTCGGCCATGGCTGCGCGGTGGAAGAGCTCCACGCCGAGAACGGCGCCGTTACCGGTGTCGCGGCCACCGTGATGCCCCGGTCCGAGGTACCCGCCACCCGGGCGGCGGGCCCGGTAGGGCTGCCCGTACTGCGGGTGCTCCACCTCGCCGACCCCGCCGTGCCTCGGGACACGCTGCGATCCGAGCTCCTGGCGTTCACCGCCGGATACCGACAGTGGTACGTCGAGCAGCGTGCCACCGAGATCCCCGACTGGGGCTGGGAGGCCGCGGAGCGTGTCCTCGACCGCGTCGAAGCCGTCGTGGAGCGGATCGAATCGGGCGTCCGCACCCTGTGCGATCCCGACCGACCCGAGCTGCTTGAGGCGTTCCGTACGGCGAACCGCGCCATGGCACTGCAGATGCGGCACTCCGCGCGCGACCAGGCAGGAGAGCGACGAGCACGGCAGCGCGGCGCGACGTCCGCCGACCCCTCCCCCTTCCCCGACGCGGCATGGCGCCCGTTCCAGCTGGCGTTCTTCCTGCTGGCAGTCGACGGAGTGGCGGACCCCCGACACCCGGACCGTGAGATCGCCGATCTCATCTGGTTCCCCACCGGAGGCGGCAAGACCGAGGCGTATCTGCTGCTGGCCGCGTTCGTGATGGTGCTGCGGCGTCGTGAGCCCGACGGCGGCGGCACGGCGGTCCTCAGCCGCTACACACTGAGCCTGCTGACGACGCAGCAGTTCCAACGTGCGGCGACCACGGTCTGCGCACTGGAGAGCCTGCGGCGCGAAAACTCCGCCGCCCTGGGAGAGGATCCGTTCTCCATCGGTCTGTGGGTGGGCGAGGCGACGTCACCGAACACCTACGAGGCGGCACGCAAAGCGTTCGACGACGTGCGTGCGGCGGCCAAGCCGGAGGACGTGTTCATCCTCGACCGCTGTCCGTGGTGCGGTACACGTATCCTGCCCAGCCACAAATCGCCGGACATCGGCGACTACGGGGTGCGGGCGGAGGCCGGCTCCTTCGCGTTCTTCTGCCCGAGTGACGCGTGCGCCTTCCACGGCGAACTGCCGGTCGCGGTCGTCGACGAACAGCTCTACGACCGCCCGCCCACGTTCGTCCTCGGCACCGTGGACAAGTTCGCGCGACTCGCGTGGGAGCCCCGGTCCGGGCGCCTGTTCGGCGCCGGAACCCCTGCCGGTCCGCCGTCCCTGGTCATCCAGGACGAGCTGCATCTGCTGACCGGGCCACTGGGCACGACCGTCGGGCTGTACGAGGCGGCCGTGCTCGGGCTGTGCACACGGGACGGCGTCGGCCCGAAGGTCGTCGCCTCCACGGCGACCATCCGGCGTTCCGGGGAGCAGGTGCGAGGGCTGTACGGACGCGCGGTGCAGCTGTTCCCGCCTGCCGGGCTCGATGCCCGCCACTCGTACTTCGCGGAGCCTGACACCTCACGGCCCGGCAGGCGGTACGTCGGAGTGATGGCGCAGGGGCACACGGCCGGCCGTGCCGCCGTCACCACGGCCGCGGCGATGCTGCAGGGCGCGTGGGAGCTGCCGGAGGAACACCGGGACGCGTACTGGACCCTGGTGGCCTACCACCACAGCCTCCGGGAACTCGGCCGTACGGTCACCGCCGCCGCCGACGACATCCCCGCGCAGTTGGCCGGACTCGGCAGCGGGCACGGCACACGGACTCTGACGGACAACGCGGTGCAGGAGCTCACGAGTAATCTCCCCAGGGCCGAACAGCCCGTGCTGCTGGACCGGTTGGAGAAGCCGTACACCGCGGCGGACGCGGTGTCGTTCCTGCCGTGCACCAACATGCTGTCGGTCGGCGTGGACGTGAAACGGCTCGCCCTGATGCTGATGCAGGGACAGCCGAAGACCACCGCCGAGTACATCCAGGCGACCAGCCGGGTGGGCCGTCACGCCGTGCCCGGACTCGTGGTGGCGTTCTTCAACGCCACACGACCGAGGGACCGTTCACACTACGAGACGTTCGAGGCCTACCACAGGGCCTTGTACCGGCATGTCGAGCCGACGAGCGTGACACCGTGGTCCGCGCCCTCACGCCGCCGCGCCCTGCACGCCGCCCTGGTGATTCTCGTACGCCACGACCTCGGCCTGTCCGCCGAGAACCAGGCGGGCGACATGCTCGACCGGCTGCCGGAGGTCGTCGCCCTCGCCGAACAGCTGGCCTCCCGGGCCGCGGCCGGTGATGCCCGAGCCGCTTCCGCCGTGCTCGAAGAGCTCGACGATCTGTTGACCGCATGGCAGCAGCACGCGCTCGACGCCCGCAAAGAGGGCAAGGAGCTGTACTACCGAAGTCAGGGCAAGGGCCAGATGAATCTACTCAAGAACTTCGAGCAGCACGGGGGCCTCTGGGAGACCCCGCACTCGATGCGCAACGTCGACCGGGAGTGCCAGGTGACGGTGAAGGGGGCGGAACTGTGAGCAGGCGACTGCGCGTGCGCCAGGCCCAGACGGTCCTTCCTTTCGGCGTCGGGGCGGTGTTCGACATCCAGGGCGAGTCGTTCGTGGCCACCGGCATCGGAGACTGGCCGAGGCAACGCCAGGAGGTCCGGTCGCCCCGGCTGGCCCACCAGTTGGGAGCGAGCGGCTTCTATGCCGCTCCTCCGGCCGCCGACGACCGTTTCGACCGGCAGGACGCGGCGGGAGCGCCGTACATCCGCTTTCCGGCATGGCTGTTCTGCGGCGCGTGCCGGCGCATGACCCGGTGGCGCATCGCCGACGAGAAGCCGGGCACACCCCCGCGCTGCCCGAACTGCTCGCCGGTGCGGCAGTTGTCGCCGATGCGGTTCGTGCAGATCTGCGCGGACGGTCATCTCGGCGATGTCGACTGGTGGTTCTGGGCGCACTCCCGCCTCGATCCGCAGGCGCGGCAGGCATGCGCGTCACGCGACCGGCTCCGCTTCGATGTATCCGAGCGCGCGACCGGCCTTGAGGCACTGTCGGTCTCCTGCACCGGGAAGGACTGCGGCGCCTCCCGCGATCTGCTCGACGTCCTCGGCACGCACGGAATGCGGTGCTCCGGACGCAACCCATGGCAGCGTCGCAACGAGACCGCCGACTGCGTGAAACCGGTCCAGGTCGTCCAGCGCACCGCGGGCAACGTGTACTACCCCGTCGTCAGTTCCGCGCTCGACATTCCCGAGGGTGAGGCCCAGGCCGACGCCGGTGACGAGCTGCTGGCCAAGCGGGTGCGCGGCTCGGACCTCTGGGTCCCGCTGTGCCGGGTGGCCGGCACGCCCCGGGCCGCTATGTACCGCGACATCATCAAGGAGGACACCGGCGCGGACGACGCTCTGCTGGACGCACTTCTCGCCGAGGAGATCGGCGTCGCTCCGGCGTCTTCTTCGGGTGCGGCCGGAGAGAGCACCTCGGACGCACCCATGGTGCCGGAGCTGAGCCGTGAGGAGTGGGCAGCCTTCCTTGCCCCCGCCCAACCGGCCACGAGGGACTTCGCCGTTCGTGCGACGGATCTCGGGCTCGGTGGCGAAACGGCGGAACCGTGGGCCGGCCTTGGGAAGCGGGTGGGCAGGATCGTGCTCGCCGACCGGCTCCGGGAGGTGCGTGCGCTCCAGGGATTCCGCCGGGTGTCCCCCAGTTCGGCGTTCGTCCCGGCCGACACATCGCGGCGGCTGCGCTGGCTGCCGGCCGTGGAGGTGTTCGGCGAGGGAATCTTCCTCACCCTGGACAAGGGCGAGCTGACCGGATGGGAGCGGAACGAGCAAGTACGTGACCGAGTGGCCGGGTTGCGTGACGATCTGTCCCGCTCGTTCCAGGCAGACCGGCTTGCGGCGGTGACCGGCGAAGAGCTGTCCGCGCGTTTCGTTCTCCTGCACACCTTCGCGCATCTCCTCATCCGACAGCTGTCGTTCGAATCGGGCTACTCCACGGCGAGCCTCCGCGAGCGGGTGTACGCGCGGCCCGAGAACGACCAGTACGGAGTGCTGATCTACACGGCGGCGGGTGACGCGGAGGGCACCTTGGGTGGTCTCGTCCAGCAGGGTGAGCCCCCGCGACTCGCCGAGACACTTCTGCGGATGGCGGAGGCGGCGGCCTGGTGCTCCGCCGATCCGCTCTGTGCCGAGCACACCGGCCAGGGCTTCGACAACCTCAACCGGGCAGCGTGTCACGCTTGCGCCCTTCTGCCGGAGACCAGTTGCGAGACGGGCAACACGCTGTTGGACCGTGCCCTGGTGGTGGGTGGCGGGCAGGTGCCCGGATACTTCGAGCCGATCGTCGCGGCTGCCCGCGCCGCTGCGGCGACAGCGATGGAGTGAACCGACGATGACTCTCACCTACCTGGACCTGACGGAACACCAGCGGGCGGCACTCGACGACCTTCCGTTCGGTGGAAACCACCTCGTCAGTGGGGCTCCCGGCAGCGGCAAGAGCCTGCTGGCCGTACAGCGGGCGGTGCTGCAGGCGCTCACCGGTGGACCGGCGGTGCTGCTGACGCGCTCGAACCTGCTGCGGCAGTCGATCACGCCCATGGTGTCCGCACTGGGCCCGTCGCAGGACAGAGTGGAGGTGGCCACGGCGCACGCCTGGCTCGCCGGTTGGTACCGGGAACAGACCGGTGCCGACGCGCCTCGTTCGGAGGACGGCTGGTACGACTGGGGTGCTTTCGTCCGTACAGCCACCCTCACCGAACCTGTGCCCGGTCTCTCGGTGGTCGTGGACGAAGGCCAGGACCTACCTCCCGAGTTCTACCGATTCTGCCGGGTGCTGGGAGCCCGGATCACGGTGTACGCGGACGAGTGCCAGCAGCTCACCGCGACCCACTCGACGCTCGCGGAGATCGCGAAGGCGCTCGGCGGCTGTCCCGTACGGGAAATCGAGGGCAATCACCGGAACACCCGGCAGATCGCGGAGGTGGCTCGCCATTTCCATGTCGGGCATGCGTCTCCCGAACTGCCCGAACGCACTGGACCACCACCGCGCGTACACGCGTTCGCCCGGCGCGGCGATCTCAGGAACCTGCTCGTGGGCATGGCCCAGCTGCATCCCCGGCACTCCATCGGAGTGATCCTGAAGTCCACCCGGTCCCAGCTGTCCCTGATGACCCAGCTCGACCGGGCCGCGCCACGACTGAAGACGCAGATGTACACGGCGGAGGCCGAGCACGGCCGTTACCGCAATCTCGACCTCGCACGCCCTGGCGTCACCCTCGTCAACCGGGCCAGCGCGAAAGGGCTCGGATTCGACGTCGTGGTGGTCCCCGACACCCACGCGGACGCCGGCACCGACCCCACCTCCGCGTCGCTGCGCATGGCGTACTACGTGCTGGCCACCCGCGCCCGGCATGAGCTGCATTTCGGCCACGAGGGCGAGAGCGAGCCGCCCCTGATCGCGCAGATACCACGCCGGGACCTGGTACGGGGGTAAGCAGTCTCCCGCGACCCTCTCGTGATTCCTCCACAGACAAGGAGGAGCCTGGGATGCACGGAACCAGAAGACGAGCGACGCGCGGAGCAGGGCTGGTCACCTAGCGCAACGACGCCGGAACCCGCGCACCGGCCGCCGCTGCCTCGCTCGGGGACCGTACGCCGGTGATCGATCGATGCCTCCTCGCCGGCTGCGCGGCAGGCGACCGTCGTCCACCTGACCCGTGGGGACGCCGCCCCGGCCGCGATCGTCACGATCCGCGCACCGCCATGTACCGGGTCGCCGAACCGGCGATGACCGAGCTGCGCCACAGCGACAGCCCGTACACCCTGACGCCTCCGGCCGTCCTGTCTCGTCGCACGCCCGGAGCGCGCGGCGGGCCGCGGACCGCCGTTACAACGGGCGCGGCTCTCGCCTACCCTGTCGCCGGACGCGAGGAGGAACCATGGCGCGGATGCCGTCGGCCGAACGACGCACGCAGCTCGTCGAGGCGGCGATCAGGGCGATGACCAGGGACGGTGTCGCGCGGACGACCACGCGGTCGATCTGCGCCGAGGCGGGCGTCTCGCTGAGCGTCTTCCACTACTGCTTCGAGTCCAAGCAGGCGCTGCTCGAAGCCGCGATCGAGACGATCACCGGCAACTACGTCGCCCGGGTGAAGTCGGCGGTCGAGCCGCGGGCCACGCTGCGCGAGACCGTGCGGGCCGGGCTGCAGACGTACTGGGACCACGTCACCGCGCACCCCGGTGAGCACATGCTGACGTACGACCTCACCCAGTACGCCCTGCGCGAGCCCGGGTTCGAGCATCTGGCACGCGCCCAGTACGAGCAGTACGTGGCGTCGGCGGCCGCCCTGATCGAGCAGGTGGGCGTCGTGCGGGGCACGGACCCCCGGGTGCCGGTGGAGGTGCTGGCGCGGTATCTGGCGGCGGCGATCGACGGGCTCACCCTCCAGTTCCTGGTCCTGGGCGACAAGCAAGTCGCCGACGACCAGCTCGACATGACAGCTGATCAGTTGGTGGCCCTGATCGGCGAGTGACAGGCTACCGGTCGGTCTACCGGTCGGTCACTTCGTCAACAGGTCGTTTGTCCCGGACTCTTGACTCACTGGCTCGACACCGCGATTCTCGGGGCGCCCGGCACACCCCCACCGACCGGAGGCATCGCCGACCATGATTCGACCCTCACCGCGAAGGACCGGCGGCAGATCCGCCCTCCTCGCCCTGTTCCTCGCCCTCGCCGCGCTCCTGTTCGGATCGGGGCCGGTCCCCGCGGCGGCCGCCGGATCCGCCGCCGGTACGTGGTGGGAGCCGGCATCCCGGCCCGCACCGGATTCCGGGATCAACGTCACCGGTGCGCCGTTCACCGGGACCGACGCCCAGGGGAAGGTGCGCGGGTTCGTCGACGCGCACAACCACCTGATGTCCAACGAAGGGTTCGGCGGCCGGCTCATCTGCGGTCAGACGTTCTCCACGGCGGGCATCGCCGACGCGCTCAAGGACTGCCCCGAGCACTACCCGGACGGCAGGGGCGCCCTCTTCGAGAACATCACCGGCGGCGCGGACGGCACGCACGACCCGGTCGGCTGGCCCTCGTTCAAGGACTGGCCCGCCAACAACTCCCTGACCCATCAGCAGAACTACTACGCCTGGGTCGAGCGCGCCTGGCGCGGTGGGCAGCGCGTCCTCGTCAACGACCTGGTGACGAACGGCCTGATCTGCTCGATCCTGCCCCGGGACCGCGGCTGTGACGAGATGGATTCGATCCGTCTCCAGGCCAAGAAGACGTACGAGCTCCAGGACTACGTCGACGGCATGTACGGAGGCCCCGGAAAGGGCTGGTTCCGGATCGTCACCGACTCCGCCCAGGCGCGCTCGGTGATCGAGCAGGGCAAGCTCGCGGTGGTCCTCGGCGTCGAGACCTCGGAGCCGTTCGGCTGCAAGCAGATCCTCGACGTCGCCCAGTGCGACAAGGCCGACATCGACCGCGGTCTCGACGAGCTGTACGGGCTCGGCGTGCGCAGCATGTTCCTGTGCCACAAGTTCGACAACGCGCTGTGCGGCGTGCGTTTCGACTCCGGGACCATCGGGGCCGCCGTCAACATCGGCCAGTTCCTGTCCACCGGGACCTTCTGGGCCACGGAGCAGTGCACGGGCCCGCAGCACGACAACCCGATCGGTCTGGCCGCCGCGCCCGTGATGGCCCAGAAGCTGCCGGCCGGGGTGAGCGTGCCCTCGTACGCCTCCGACGCCAAGTGCAACACCCGGGGCCTCACCAGACTCGGCGAGCACGCCCTGCGGGGCATGATCGACCGGGGCATGATGCTGGAGCTCGACCACATGAGCGTCAAGGCCGCCGGCCGCGCGCTCGACATCCTGGAGTCCCAGGAGTACCCGGGCGTCCTCTCCACCCACAGCTGGATGGACCTCGACTGGACCGAGCGGCTCTACCGCCTCGGTGGCTTCGTCGCCCAGTACATGCACGGCGCCGAGGGCTTCATCGGCGAGGCGGGCCAGAAGGCGGACCTCCGCGAGAAGTACGGGGTCGGTCTCGGCTACGGCACGGACATGAACGGCGTCGGAGGCTGGCCCGGTCCGGTCGGCCCGGACGCGCCGAACGCCGTGAAGTACCCCTTCCGCAGCGCCGACGGCGGCGCGATGATCGACCGTCAGGTCACGGGCGAGCGCACGTGGGACCTCAACACCGACGGCGCCGCGCACAACGGCCTGGTCCCGGACTGGATCGAGCAGATCCGGCTCAGCGGCGGCCAGGGAGTCGTGGACGAGCTGGCCGACGGCGCGGAGTCGTACCTGACCACGTGGAAGTCGACCGAGAAGCACGAGCCGGGGATCAACCTCGCCTCGGGTGCGGCGACTTCGGCGAGCTCCGCGGAGTGGCACCCGTTCACCAGCTACGCGCCGGGCCGTGCCGTCGACGGCGACACGGGCACGCGCTGGGCGAGCAACTGGTCGGACGGCCAGTGGCTCCAGATGGACCTCGGCTCCGTGCACCGGGTGGGCAAGGTCACCCTCGACTGGGAGCGGGCCTACGCGCGGGAGTACCGCATCGAGCTGTCCGAGAACGGCACGGACTGGCGGACGGCATGGTCCACGGACGCCGGTGACGGCGGCTACGACACGGCGGAGTTCGCTTCGCAGTCCGCGCGGTACGTACGGATCCAGGGGGTGCGGCGCGCGACCCAGTGGGGCTACTCGCTCCACGAGGTCGCGGTGCACCGCACCTGACGCTCGCCGCGCCCCGGCTCAACACCCCGTGGTGCCCGTCCAGTCGGCGGGCACCCGGGCGAACCGGACGCGCCGGGGGTGGTCGCCGACATCGACGGTGGCCACCCGCGGGCCGGTGGCCACCCGCGGGCCGGTGGCGAAGTCGATCGCCGTCACGGGACTGATCGACAGACCGTGGTGGCGCGAGCCGTGCAACCATGCACATGCCATCTCCGACATGCCCCTGTCCGGCCCTCGATCACCACCCCCTCACACCAGGACTACCTCCGGTGCGGGACCATGGAGTCCGGAACGCAGAAGGGACGGAACGGACGATGAGGAACCGCAGTGTCGCGGACCTGATGACGCCGGCCGCGGTCGCGGTGCAGCGGGGGACGTCATTCAAGGAGATCGCGCGGCTCCTCGACGAGTACGGCATCACCGCGGTCCCCGTCGTCGACGACGAGAACCGGCCCGTGGGCGTCGTCTCCGAGGCGGACCTGCTGCGGCGGCACACCGCGAAGGACGGCCCGAGCACGGCCGAGGCGATGATGTCGAGCCCGGTCCTGACGGCCCGCCCGTCGTGGACGGCGGTCGAGGCGGCCCGGCTGATGGAGCGGCACCGCGTGAAGCGGCTGCCGGTGGTGGACTCGGACGGCCGGCTCATCGGCGTACTGAGCCGCAGCGACCTCCTCCAGCTGTTCCTGCGGCGGGACCGGTCGATCCAGGAGGAGATCCGGGAGGACGTCGTCGTCCGCATCCTGCGCCTCTCCCCCGCCGCCGTGCACATCGACGTCGACGAGGGCGTGGTGACACTCAGCGGCACCCTGGACAGCGCGGACACCGCGCCGATCCTGGTCCGGCTGTGCGAGACGGTGGACGGAGTCGTGGAGGTCGTGGACCGGCTCGCATACGAGGACGGCGGCGGCACCGCTTAGCGGGGAACCGGCCGGGCGGTGCCGTCCGGCCGGACCCCGGGGGCGGGTGGCGACTCCGTCAGGAGATCGGAAGATCAGGGGTCGGGAGACCGGGGATCGGAAGACCAGGGATCAGGAGACCGGGGTCAGGAGACCGCCTCCGGCCAGCCGTATCCGGGGCCGGTGCGCCGGGGTACGGTATCCGCGCCCACCGCCTCCATCTCCCGGTTGGCCTCCCGCATGAGTTTGCCGGCCAGGTCCTTCATGGCCCGGCTCGCGGCGAGCTCGTCGCCGATCGCCGGGACGTCCACGTCCGACGGGTTGCAGCGGGCGGTGCCGTGGCCCGTGATGGTCGAGGTGCCGGTGCTCAGGCGCGCCTCGGCGTCCGTCCTGCCGCTCTCCTCGACCAGTTCCAGGCCGACCGTCCACTCCAGGGTGCGTGTCATGGTCTGCCTCCTCGCGCATGGCTACTACCAGCATCCACCGGCCCGCGCCTCCGCGCGCGGGGGCGCGGGGCCGGCGCCCCCGAACCTCGTCAGGGCGCGCGGAAGAGGCGGGGGAAGCGGGGCGCGAGCCAGGGCTTGCGCCCCCAGCCGAGCGCCTTGCCCCGGGCGATCACGGGCCACGGGTCGAGCCTCCCCAGGGCCAGCAGGTGGAAGGCGACCGGATCGGTGAGGATCGTGCAGTCCGGGCGTGCGGGCGGTTCGGGGGCGACCCGGACCTCGCCGTCCGTGACGGTGACGCCGAAGGCCGGGCCGCCCCGGAGCCGTACCGCGAAGGCCGCGGTCAGACCGGCGACGGCGGCCGGGTCGGCCACCCTCGGCATCGCGACGAACATGAAGGGGAGGGTGAGGGCGACCCGGTGGGCGTCGGCCATGTGGGGGCGCCCCAGGGCGAGGGCCAGGTCGTAGCCGTGGCCGAGCATGTGGGTCAGCAGGTACGAGCCGAGGACGGCCGGGCTCATGGTGCCGAGCGGGGTGGTGAGCACCTCGTCCGGTCGGCGCCGCTCGACGGCGTCGAGGAAGGCTTCGGCCTGCGCAGTGATCATGTCGGCGAGGAGGGCCGGGTCGCGCTCGGCGAATCCGGCGAGGGCGCGTTCGTTGGCCTCGGCCAGGCTGCCGGGGGTGCCGTCGCCGTAGGGGCGCTCGTGACCGGCGGCGAGGTCGGCCATGAGGGCGTTCGCCTGGGCCAGGTGTGCGGCGGCCTCGCCGACCGTCCAGACGGACCGGGGAACCGGCAGACCGCCGCGGTGCCCGACGCCCCCGCCCTGCGGTGCGCGCAGGACTTTCGCGATGTCCTCGGCGGTTCCGCGTATCGCCTCGGCGAGTTCCTCGGTCAGTACCCCGGCCGTTCGCTGCACCCTCTCCACCCCTCCCAGGACGCCGGTGGCTCCCGTTGCGGAGTACCGGTCGGTGAGGGACCGTACCAGGGGTAAGCCCACGCGGCGCCGATCTTCACGCGGACCCCACGTTGCATGACCATGCAGGATCATGCATACTCTTCCTATGTCTAAGGTCCTTACCTCCCTTCCGGCCGGCGAGCGCGTCGGCATCGCCTTCTCGGGCGGCCTCGACACCTCGGTCGCGGTCGCGTGGATGCGTGACAAGGGCGCCGTCCCGTGCACGTACACCGCCGACATCGGCCAGTACGACGAGCCCGACATCGCCTCGGTGCCCGGCCGTGCGAAGGCGTACGGCGCCGAGATCGCCCGCCTGGTCGACTGCCGCGCCGCGCTGGTCGAGGAAGGCCTGGCCGCGCTCACCTGCGGCGCGTTCCACATCCGCTCGGGCGGCCGCGCCTACTTCAACACCACGCCGCTCGGCCGTGCCGTCACCGGCACCCTGCTGGTCCGGGCGATGCTCGAGGACGACGTCCAGATCTGGGGCGACGGCTCGACGTTCAAGGGCAACGACATCGAGCGGTTCTACCGGTACGGCCTGCTGGCCAACCCCCACCTGCGGATCTACAAGCCGTGGCTCGACGCGGACTTCGTGACCGAGCTCGGCGGCCGCAAGGAGATGTCGGAGTGGCTCGTCGCCCACGACCTCCCCTACCGGGACAGCACGGAGAAGGCGTACTCCACCGACGCCAACATCTGGGGCGCCACGCACGAGGCGAAGACCCTGGAGCACCTGAACACCGGTGTGGAGACGGTCGAGCCCATCATGGGCGTCCGCTTCTGGGACCCGTCGGTCGAGATCGCCGCCGAGGACGTCACGATCGGCTTCGACCAGGGCCGGCCCGTGACCATCGACGGCAAGGAGTTCTCCTCCCCCGTCGACCTGGTGATGGAGGCCAACGCCATCGGCGGCCGCCACGGCATGGGCATGTCGGACCAGATCGAGAACCGGATCATCGAGGCCAAGAGCCGCGGCATCTACGAGGCGCCCGGCATGGCCCTGCTGCACGCGGCCTACGAGCGGCTCGTCAACGCGATCCACAACGAGGACACCCTCGCCCAGTACCACAACGAGGGCCGGCGTCTCGGCCGTCTCATGTACGAGGGCCGCTGGCTGGACCCGCAGGCCCTGATGGTCCGCGAGTCGCTCCAGCGCTGGGTCGGCGCGGCCGTCACCGGCGAGGTGACGCTGCGGCTGCGGCGCGGCGAGGACTACTCGATCCTCGACACGACGGGCCCGGCGTTCAGCTACCACCCGGACAAGCTCTCCATGGAGCGCACCGAGGACTCGGCCTTCGGCCCGGTGGACCGGATCGGCCAGCTCACCATGCGGAACCTCGACATCGCCGACTCCCGCGCCAAGCTGGAGCAGTACGCCGTTCTCGGCCTGATCGGCACGGGCAGCCCCGCCATCGGCGCCGCCCAGGCCGCCGCGACCGGCCTGATCGGCACCCTGACGGAGCTGCCGGAGGGCGGCGCCGAGGCGATCGCCTCCCGCGGCGAGGTCTCGGACGACGACGAGATGCTCGACCGCGCGGCGATGGAGATGGGCACGGACTAACGGTCCGTCCGCCCCTTCGGGCACACGGAAAGGGCCGGCTCGGCGCGCGAAGCGCCGAGCCGGCCTTTCCTGTGTCGAGGGGCGCTCAGCCCGCGGCGGGCACCCCGTCCACGACCAGGACGATCTTGCCCGTGGTGCGGTCGGTCTCGCCGAGGGCGTGGGCCTTGGCGGCGTCGGCGAGCGGGAAGACGGCCTCGACGTGGGCGCGCAGCGCGCCGGACGCGACGAGACCGGCGACGGCGTTCATACCGGCGTGGTCGGCCTCCACGAGGAGGGTCTCCACGCGCACTCCGCGCGCCGCGGCCTTCGTCGCCTCGTCCGGGTCGGTGCCCGGGAGGAGGGAGACGAGGACGCCGCCGGGGCGCAGGACGTCGAGGGAACGGACGCGGGTGTCCCCGGAGAGCGCGTCGAGGACCATGTCGACGTCCCCGACGACCTCGGCGAAGTCGACCGAGCGGTAGTCGATCACCTCGTCCGCGCCGAGGGAGCGGACGAAGTCGTGCTTGGCGGCGCTCGCGGTGCCGATGACGTACGCGCCGCGGGACTTGGCGATCTGGACGGCGAGGTGACCGACGCCGCCGGCGGCCGCGTGGACGAGGACCCGCTGTCCGGGGCCGACCTGGGCGGTGTCGACGATCGCCTGGTACGCGGTGAGGGCGGCGAGCGGGAGGGCTCCGGCCTGGACGTGGTCGATGCCGGCCGGCTTGTGCGCGAAGGCGCGGGCGGGGCCCGTCACGTACTCGGCGTGCGCGCCGACGCCGTACGGGTAGGGCAGCATCCCGAAGACCTCGTCGCCCGGCTTGAAGACGGTCACGCCGTAGCCGACGGCCTCCACGACACCGGAGACGTCCCAGCCGAGGACGAGCGGCAGACGGTCGAGGAACAGGCCGGCGGAACGGTGCTTCCAGTCGGTCGGGTTGACGCCGGCCGCGCGGACGGCGACGAGGATCTGGTTCAGGCCCGGCTCGGGCCGCGGGACCACGACCTCCTGGAGAACGTCGGGGGTTCCGTGGAGATCCTGGCTCATGGCGCGCATGGTGCGGTGATTCGTCATGCCCACCAGCCTCGCCGCCCGCCCCGCGGCGTACCATGGCATGATTGCCATCTTTCGACAGGATTCTGCCATGACCGTCAGGGGAAACCGCCACCGTGTCGTCGTCCTCGCCCTGGACGGGGTGTACCCCTTCGAGCTGGGGATCCCGAACCGTGTGTTCGGTGCCGTGCCGGAGTTCTACGAGGTCGCGACCTGCTCGGTGGACGGCCTGCCCATCCGGACCAATGCCGACTTCTCGGTGACCGTCGCGCACGGCCCGGAGGTGCTGCGCACGGCCGACACGGTGGTGCTGCCGCCCTTCGACCTGTCGCTCCTCACCCGCGAGGTGCCGCCGGCGGTCGCCGAGGCGCTCGCGTCCGTACCCGCGGGGGCTCGCCTGGTCTCCATCTGCACGGGCGCGTTCGTGCTGGCCGCGGCCGGGATGCTCGACGGGCGACCCGCCACGACGCACTGGGCGCTCGTGGAGACCTTCCGTTCGTGGTTCCCGCAGGTGGCGCTCGACCCGGAGGTCCTCTTCGTCGACGACGGATCCGTGCTGACCTCGGCGGGCGCCGCCTCAGGAGTGGACGTCTGCCTCCATCTCGTACGGAAGGACCACGGCGCCGCCGTCGCCAACCGGGTCGCGCGCATGTGCGTCGCACCGCCGTGGCGGGACGGCGGGCAGGCGCAGTACATCGAGCAGCCGGTCCCCGAGGCGACGGCGAACGACACCTCGGCGACCCGGCAGTGGGCGCTGGAGCGACTGCACGAACCGCTCGCCCTGAGCGAGCTCGCCGGGCACGCCCGGATGAGCCTGCGCACGTTCGCCCGGCGGTTCGACGAGGAGGTCGGCATGAGCCCGGGGCGGTGGCTGATCCAGCAGCGGGTCTCCCGCGCCCGGCAGTTGCTCGAAACGACCGACCTGGCCGTGGACGACATCGCCGGGCAGGTCGGCTTCGCCACGGGCACCTCGTTGCGCCAGCACCTGCACGCCGCGATCGGCGTCACCCCGCTCGCCTACCGGCGTACCTTCCGCGGCGTGCCCGTGGCCTGAGGCCCGCCCCGGCCCTCATCGACTCGGCGACTCAGCCGCCGGCCGCCTCGCGGGCGATCCGGTCGAACTGCGCACCCATGGCCTCGGAGAGCGCCCGGGCCGCCGACAGGGGCCGGACCATGACGGTCAGGTCGTCGATCTTCCCGTCCTCGTCGACGTGCAGGAAGTCGCAGCCCTGGATCTGCTTCCCGGCGACGGTCGCGGTGAAGACGAGGGCGTGGTCGCGGCCGTCGGGGTTCGCGATCTCCCGTACGTACGTGAAGTCCTCGAAGACGCGCATCACGCCGCGGAGGATCGCGGCGGTCATCGCCCGGCCCGCGTACGGCGCGAACGCCACCGGGCTGGTGAAGACGACGTCCTCGGCGAGCAGCGCCTCCAGGGCGTCCGGGTCACGGTCCTCGACGGCCTTGCGGAACGGGTGCATGGACCCTCCTCACGTACACGTACTCAATAAGTTGAATAGGTGAGTCGGAGGCTATGCCTGGACGGTGCGGCTGTCCAGCGGCAGGCGCGTGGGGCGGGTGGGATAGCGTGCGGTGGTTGATTCGCAGGTGCGATGCCCCTGCGCGAGGGCGGGAAGCAAAAAGAGGGGGGCGGGGATGAGCGACTCGGCATGGGCCCGGTTCCGGCGGCACCGGTGGCTGCCGCAGGCGACGCTGGTCCTGCTGCTCGTGGCACTGACGGCGGGCTTCGCCCTCGTACGGGGCGAGCAGCGCGACCGGCACAACGAGGATGCGCTGGCCCGGGCGTGCGGCGGGGCGCTGCCCCGGGAGGACGCGGCGGAGCTGCTGGCCGACGACGCCTGGTGGACGCTGCGGACCGGACCCGGGCCGCGGGGTCTTGTGTCGTGCACCCTCGGCGGGGACGGCGACGGCGACCCGTGGTTCACCGTGACGGCGGAGCCGGTCCTGGACCCGCCGCTGGAGAGCGTCCGGGTGGACGACGTCGTCAGCCGCACCCCGTACGAGGAACTGCCGGACTGGGCCAAGGAACACAAGCGGGCGAACCAGGTCGTCACGGTCCCCTGCCCGAACGGCCTGCCGGGGTACGCCCGCCCGGTCACGTCCTTCCGGGTGCACGCCTCGACGGACAGCCCGGCGAGCGAATGGCTCGGCACGCTCGTCGCCGCCGTCGCCGAGGACGTACGCGGGAGCGGGCGCTGCGGCGGTGCGCCGGTGCGGGACACGGACGTGCGACCGGTCTCCCCGTCCGCGCAGGAGGAGGCGCCGGACGCGCCGCCCGCGGAGTGCGCCTGGTTCCGCCCGGCGCTGCTCGGCCCTGCCCTGAAGGGCGCCGAGCAGTCGGCCTACGGGGCCACGCACGCCTGGGCCAGGGCTTGTTCCTCGACCCTCTCGAAGCCGGGGGGCGGCGTGGTGGTGAGCTCCGCGAGCTGGTGGGGCGAGGTGCTGCCGGAGGTGCGTACCGAGTACGGCCGCGAGCTCGCGATGGCCGGGCGTGACGGACGGCCGGCCGCCGGGGCGAAGACGTACGAACTCGCGGTGTGGGCCGAGGCCCGGTGCGCGGGCGGCCGGACCCTGCACCGTCTCGGCCTGGAGGGAGCGGACCGCGATCTGCTGCTCTCCCGCGCCGACTCGCTCCTCGCGCGCTACCTCGACGCGTCGGGCGACTGCGGTGACACGAAGGTGCTCGGAAAGGTGTGGGGATGAGCGAGGAGACCGTGGAGACCCAGGAGCAGGAGCTGGACCGGATGCGCCGACGGCGGCGGATCCGGCTCGCGGCGGGCCTGACGGCCGGCGCGGCCGTGGTGGCGGGCGGCCTGTTCTGGCTGTCCGGCGGTTTGCAGGCCTGGCTCCACGACCGCGCCCTGGACTCGGCGTGCGACGGCACGTTGGCGGCCGATCCGGTGCGGGAGCTGGTCGGCGGGGCCGAAGTGACGGCGGAGGTGAGGACGGGGCGGAGCTTCTGGCAGTGCCGGGTGAGCGAAGCCGATGAGGAGTACGAGGAGGACGGCCGTATCGACGTCCGCGTGACGGTGAGCGACGCGCGGGACCACTTCGCCACGGTGGACGCGACACGCACCGACGCGCCTCTGGGCCACGGGTGGACCGGTGGCTTCGCGTTCGATCCCGACCGGGAGGACCGCGGCGAGGCGTCCGCCACCGTCCTGCTCGACTGCGGCGGCACACGGGGCGGCGGCGTCGTCGCGGAGGTGAGCGCCAGGATCGACCGGGCGGACTTCGGCCACCCGGAAGCCCGGACGGAGCTCACCGCGGTGCTGACCCGGACGGCGACGGCCTACGCCCGGCAGCAGGAGGGGTGCGAGGTCACCGAGGGCGAGCCGGTGCGGAAGGTCGCCACCTCCGTGAACGCCTGGGATTACGAGCCCTTCGCGTCGGTGTCGGGCAGCTGTGCCGGAATCGTCGACCCGCGGACCGCCGCACGCTGGGGCGTCCGTACGGCCGTGGAGACCGCGCCGGGACCGAAGCCGGTCGAGGGCTGCACCCTGGGCGGCCTGCGGGGCGCGCCGCTGTACACGTTCACCGCGTCGTACGGCCCCGCACTGGAGCGGAGCACGCGGGACCTCCTCGACGACGTGACCGACCAGCGGGCGGGCGACGCCCCGGACGGCCGCTACGTCCTGTGGGCCGAGTGCCGCGGCGCGGTGGACCGGGCCGCCTACGTCGTCGAACCCGTGGGCGGCGAACGCGACCGCACCACCGACCTGGCCCTCGACCACGCGGGCCTCCGCACCGCTCTTTCGGCCTTCGCCGACCGCTCGGCGAAGGCCCACGACTGCACGGTCACCGTCGACTAGGGCCTGTCCGGCGGGACGCGCGACCGGGGCCGGGGCGGGGCCGGGCGACGGAGTCGATTACCTGCCAGGTCATCGACCCCTGCCACGGCGCAATGCCACGATCATCCGTGTACGGAGCAGGAACCGACCGAAGGGACGCAACGCCATGACCGCCTACGCCATCGCGAAGCTGCACAACGGGACCCCGCACGCCGAGGTCGTCGAGTACATCGAGCGCATCCCCGCCACCTTCGAGCCGTACGGCGGCCGCTTCCTCGTGCACGGGACGGCACACGAGGTGAAGGAGGGCGACTGGTCCGGAGCGGTGGTGATGATCGGGTTCCCCGGGATCGCCGAGGCGCGGGCCTGGTGGGACTCGCCGGCGTACCGGGAGATCGCGCCGCTGCGGTCCCGGCACATCGGCGGCGACATCATTCTGGTCGAGGGCGTCCCCGCGGACTACGACCCGGCTGCCACCGCGAAGGCCATGAGGGAGGCCCTGCCCGCCGATTAGGCAACGCGGTCTGCTCCTGGAACACACCGGTGCCACCGCCCTCCAAGGGGCGGTGGCACCGGCGTGTCGTCAATGCGGGATCAGCCGACCGGAATGGCCCTGGGGAGCGCCGTGTCCACGGTCTTGCCGCTACCGTCCTCGGCCGTGACGCGAACGCCCAGGAAGCCGCCCGGCTTCAGCGCCGTGTGCGGTGCGAGGAACCGGTACTCGCCGTCGTGGCCGAAGACGAGGACCTGCTTCCACGTCACGCCGTTGTCGGCGGTGACCCAGGCGCGCACCTTGCGCAGACCGTCGACCGCCCCTGTGACATCGGCCTTCACCAGCAGCGGGAGGCCGGCGCGCGCCCGGTTCAGCCGGTCCAACGGCGCGTCGAACGCCACGTTGAGCAGCTTCACCGGGGTCGCCGTGTCACCCGCACCACCGGCGGTGAAGGTCCACTTGGAGGTCGCCTCGCCGCCCATCGGGAAGATGCCGGCGGACGTGTACGTACGGCTCAGCTCGTACGAGGCCTTGTCGGCGTCGGCGAAGGTCTTGTCGATCAGCGAGCCCCGATCGGCGACCAGGGTGCCGTTGCGGTGGAGCCGTGTCGTGGTCTGGACGCGCTGGGGGAAGTTGAAGTCGCCGTTCTGGCCGACGCGCCCCTCGGGGTCGACGCTGTCGTCCAGCTTCAACTGAAGGCGCGCACCGGTGGTCTGGCCGGTGGCAAGCACGGAGAACGGGCCGGTGAACCAGGTGTCCTTCGTGGTGGTGCCCGGCCGGTAGGTGAACTGGGCGGGCGCGTAGTTCACCGAAACCCCGTCCTTGTTGCGGTACGTGAAGCGCAGCCAGATCCGGTCCTCGGCCTGGATGTACTCCGTACGCTCCCGGGGGACGGTCAGATAGGACGGCGAGGACGCGTTGAGGCCGTTCAGCCCGGTCCCGTAGACCGTGCTGCCCTCCTGGTAACGGTGCTTCTCGTTCATGCCCCGGTACGTCATGCGGACCTTGGCGAACGTCTCGACCTCACTGCGGGTCAGCCGTCGCTCGGGGTCGTCGCCGACCTCGGTCCGGGCGTAGGCCGCGTCGTAGAGGACGGACGTGTCGCCCACGGTGGTGTCGCTGTCCGCGTCGGCGAGACGCCAGCGCTCGTTGAACGCGACCTTGCCGAGGTGGGTTTCCGTGGTGGGCGTGATCCAGAGCGCGTCGCGCGGGAAGGCACCGTAGGCGCCGCCGGCGAGCATGCTGTGCCGGATGCCGTACTTGCCGTCGTCGGTGGTACGGGTCAGGTTGCCGGCCATGAACTCGGGCCTGGTGTCCTTGCCTTCCATGGACGCGGTCCAGCGACGGGCCTTGCGGGCGTCGAAGACGATCTCGTTCGAGCCGGCGTTCAGGTCGGCGCTGACGATGGCGATCTGGCGGAGTCCGTCGATGGTCATCGCGATCATCGCGAGGCCCATGTAGCGGCCCTCGGGGACCCGCAGGTCGCGGGTGCCTTCGGCACGGATCTCCGCGTTCAGCGAGGCACCGCTGTCGGCGTTGAGCAGGGAGATCTGGGCGGGTGCGGGCTTCCCTGCGCGGTCGAGCGTGGTGACCTTGACGGACTGTGCCCGGTCCAGGAGCAGCGGGACGCGCAGCGCCGGGCCGCCGCCGGCGGGAAGCGCCGTCAGGGCGCCGGTGTAGGTGCCGGTCGGCGTGCCCGTGGCGTCGACGGTGAGGGTGACGTCGGTGGACTCACCGGCGCCCAGCGTGACGGTGGGGGTCGAGAGGGTCAGCATGCCGGCCGGCGGGGTCGAACCGGTCGCGGCCAGCGTGCCCGTGAGGTCCAGGGTGACGGTCGCGTCACCCTTGTTGGTGAGCTTCACGGTACGGGTCGCGGTGCCGTCGGTCACGTCCAGGCGCCCGAAGTCCAGGGCCCCCGTGTCGGCCACGACGGTCTGCTTCAGCGCGGCGGGGAGGTTCAGCACGCCCGTGCCGACGTCGTACAGCGACTGACCGTTCTGCGGAGCCTTCGTGGTGCCCATCAGCGTGTGCTTGAGCTGCTCCGGGGTCCAGTCGGGGTGCTCCTGGGCCAGGAGGGCCGCGGCTCCGGCGACGTGCGGGGCGGCCATCGACGTACCGGACAGTGCCGTGTACGCCGGGTCGGACTGCACGGTGCCGATGTTCGTGCCCGTGGCACGGGCCGCGACGACGTTGACGCCGGGGGCGGCTATCTCCGGCTTGACGGTGCCGTTGAAGGACGGGCCGCGGCTGGAGAACGAGGCGGTGCCGCCGATGAAGTCCACCGCGGCGACCGACAGGGCGTGCGGGGCGATCGAGGGGGCGGACACGGTGCTGATGTTCGGACCGTTGTTGCCCGCCGACACCACGAAGAGGGTGCCGGACGAGGTGGCCAGTGCTTCGAGCGACTGGGTGACCGGGTCCTTGCCGTTCGTCGGGCCGCTGCCCAGCGACATGTTGACGACCTTCGCGCCCTGCGCGACCGCCCACTCCATACCGGCGATGACCTGCGAGTCCGAGCCGGACCCGTCGTCGCCGAGGACCTTGCCGACGATCAGGTCGGCGTCCGGTGCGATGCCGGACCGGAGGCCCGGCGCACCCGCGCCGCTGCCCGCCACGGTCGCCGCGACATGGGTGCCGTGGCCCTGCTTGTCGAGCGTGCTGCCGCTGCCGGAGAAGTCCTTGGTCGCGCTGACGCGGCCCACGAGGTCGGGATGGGTCTGGTCGGCGCCGGTGTCGAGCACGGCGACCTTGACGCCCTTGCCGGTACGGCCGGACTGCCAGGCGGTGTCGGCGCCGATCTGGGTGAGGTTGCGGTCCAGCGCGTCGGCGTGGACCTTGCCGTCCAGCCAGATGCTCTCGACGCCCTTCAGTTCGCCGTCGTTCAGTCCGCCCTGGGTGTCGAGGGCGTCACCGAGCTCGGCCGCGTCGTCCTTGTCGAGGACCGCCGTGCTCGCCTTCAGCGAGCGGAAGTCGCGCTGCGCGGGCAGCAGTCCGTCGTCGGCCAGTGTCTCCGGCCGCTCGGCGCCGGTACGGCGCACGATCAGCGGCAGCGTGCCGGCGCGGGAGTCGTCGTACCCGTCGCGGATCAGACCGTCGACGTTGAACAGCTGCGGGTCCAGGACGGAGCCCACCTTGCCGATGACGTCGCTCGGGTAGAAGTACGCGTCGCCGTCGATGTCCGTACGGGCGAGGAGCGTGCCCGGCGCCGAACCGGCCGCGGGCTCCGCGCTGTACGCCTTCCTGCCGTCCGCGGTGGTGGTGACCGTGACCCGGTCGCCCGTGACGAGAGTGACGGTACGGCTTTCCGAGGCGCCGGACGGGGTGACGGCCGGGGTGACGGCCACGTCCGGAACAGGCGCCGCGGTCGCCGACGGCAGGGCCGCGGGCGCGCACAGGGTGACGACGGTGATCGCCGCCACGAGTCGGGCGCGGGCGAGGGGTCTCATGGGATCTCCGGCTTCTGGAGGGGGGACGGGGTCGGCGTGCCGGGCGCGGAAGGCGGCGGCAGCTTGATGCGGTACGCACTCCGGTCGTCCGTCTCCTCCTCCGTGAGCAGCATGGTTCCGGTGAGCCGGCACCACTCGCGGAGGGCGGGGCGGACCTGGGGGTTGGCGCTGTGCAGTTCCAGCACGCTGCTCTCGGGCAGCTCGTACCGGTGCCGCTCCAGCAGGCCGAGGATGCGCGCCCATGGCTCGCCGCCCGCGTCGACGACGGCACGGACCGAGTCGACCGAGCCGACGGATTCGTCCGTGTCGTGCAGGCCGGACGACCCGGCGTACGGGGCGCCGGACGACGTCGGCGGCGAGGCAGTACACATGGCGGTTCTTCCTGGGCGGGCGGGAGTACGGGCACGCTCACCCCGGGGTTCCGGGGGTGGCCAGGACCGTAGGCAACCCTCGTTACCCGCGAATTACCGCTCTGCCGGCGCGGTCCGCCGACCGGCGCTCCCGGTGGCTTCCCGCGTCGCGGCCAGTTCCTCCGTCAGCCGTCGCATTCCTTCGAGCACCTGCGGGTCGCGGGCCGACGGCAGCGCGTCGGCGCAGGCCTTCAGCGCCTCCTCCGCCCGCGCCCGACGCCCGCAGCGCAGTTCGACCTCGGCGAGTCCCACCAGGGCGTACGGCAGCGCCCACGAGGTGCCCAGTGAACGGGCCAGCCGTACTGCCGCGTTGGCCAGAGCGGTCGCCCGGCGGTGGTCTCCCACCAGCAGCTCCGCGCCCGCCAGGTTGCTCTGGTCGAAGGCGAGCACGGTGGGGTCGCCGGTGCGCCGGGCGACCGACACGGCGCGCCGCGCGAAGTCCCGTGCGGCCGTCGGCCGGCCCTCCTCGCGGGCCAGTTCGCCCACGACGGAGAGCGCGCTGGAGATCAGGGCCGCGTCGCCGGTCCGCTCGGCCGTCCGCAGTGCCGCCTCGGCCGCCTCGCGGCTCTCCCGCACCTGTCCGGTGACGAGGAGGGCGGCGGCGCGGGTGGTAAACGTGCGGGACAGCACCGCATCCCGCTCTCCTGCGGGGAGCCCCGCGGTCTCCCGCTCCGCGAAACGCAGAGCCGCGAGCGTGTCCTCGAAGTGCCCGGCGTGGAAGCCCAGGGCGCCGAAGGCGAGATGGAGCCGTGCGCGGTCACCGGCCGTCGACCCGCTCTGCGGCGCCTCGCGGAGCACCGCGAGACCGTCGAGCGTACGTCCGGCACGGCCGAGGACCTCCGCCAGGCACACCGCGGCGCGCAGCGCACCGGACGGGTCCCCGGCCGCCGTCAGGTCCCGCAGTGCCCGC
This sequence comes from Streptomyces sp. NBC_01255, assembly GCF_036226445.1. Classification (NCBI taxonomy): domain Bacteria; kingdom Bacillati; phylum Actinomycetota; class Actinomycetes; order Kitasatosporales; family Streptomycetaceae; genus Streptomyces; species Streptomyces sp. NBC_01255. Next base: position 8,202,807 of record NZ_CP108474.1, on the reverse strand, counting down.
CTCAGCACGTCCTCGGCCTCCGGGTAGCGGGCGGCGCGGCGCAGGACCTCCCCCCAGGCCAGTCGCGCCTCTCCCGCCGCCGGCCGGTCGGTGGTGTCGAGTCGGGCGACCAGTTCCCGGTAGTAGTCGCAGGCGCTGTCGTTGGCGTACAGCGAGGCCGCCCGGTCGGCGGCCGCCCGGAGGAAGACCGGTGCCCGCTCGTCGTCGGCCACCGTCATGTGGAACGCGAGGGTGTCGACGGCGTCGGGACGCAGCCGCAGCACCGTGTCCGCGTACGCCTGGTGGAGGCGCCTGCGCGCGGCCCTGCTCAGCTGGTCCGCGCAGGCCAGCCGTACGAGAGGGTGGCGGAAGGCGTAGCCGAGAACGGCCCGGCCGCCGAGGACGACATCGCGTTCCTCGACGATGCCCGAGACGGTCGCCGCGTCGAGCGCGGCGGTGACCTCCGGCCCCGCCGGCGGCGGATGCAGACCGGCCGAGGTGACGGCCTCCAGCTCGGTGAGGGAGACGGCGGTACCGCCCGCGACCGCGAGAGCGGCCAGCGTGCGGCGGGCGTCCTTGGGCAGTCGGGTGAGTCTGCCGCCGACAAGGCGGCGGATGCCGTCGGGAACGGCGTCGGCGTCCGGCTCGACGGTGGTGCGGTGCCGTGGTTGCATGCGCTCCAGGTCCGCTCCCGGAGTGCTGGTCAGTTCCAGGGCGAACAGCGGGTTTCCGAGCGAGAGCCGGAAGACGCGGGAGGCGGTGCGACGCTTCTCGGCCAGCTCCGCGGCGCCGGAGCCGGAGCCGGAGCCGGAGCCGGTGTGGCCTGTGGCTGCGGCGGCCAGTCCCGCGCAGTCGGCGCGGCTCAGACGCAGGAGGTCGACTTCCACCGCCATCCGCTGCCGCAGGATCCCGTCGAGCACCTGCCGCCGCACGTCGTCCGGCTCCAGGGTGTCGTCACGGCAGGTGGCGATGAACCGCCAACGCCTGTCCTGGGTGGTACGCACCAGGAAGTGCAGCAGGCTCAGCGAACCCGGGTCGGCCGCGTGGACGTCGTCGAGCACCACGAGGACCGGCCGGGCCGCAGCGAGGTCGGTGAGGAACCCGGCGACGGCCCGGAACAGCCGGGCGCGCTCCTCCTCCGGGCTCGCGGCGGCCGCCGGCCCGCCGCCCAGGGACGGCAACAGGGCGGCGAGCCCGACGTGTTCGGCACTCACCCGGGAGCGCTCCGCCACCCCGCACCCGGCGAGCCGGCCGTCCAGCGCGTCGGCGAAGACCCCGTACGGCGTCTGTCCCTCGGCCTCGTGACTCGTGCCCCACAGCACGCACACACCCTCCGCCGCCGCACGGCGTGCCGCCTCCGCGACCAGCCGGGTCTTGCCGATGCCCGCCTCGCCGCGTACCACGACGAGCGGGGCGGCCCCGGCGGGCGCGGACCCGCACGCGTGCTCGACGAGGAGCTCCAGCGGGCGTTCGCGGCCGAACAACGGCAGGCGTTCGGGGCGGCGGATCGCGGGCGGCAGCGGCGCGGGTTCCGGCTCGGTGCGGGCGAACGGGGCGACGGCCCGGGCGTCGAGCGCGGCCAGGGCGGTGCGGTGCAGCGCCTCCAGCTCGGCGCCCGGCCGCACGCCCAGTTCCTCGGAGAGCGCCTCACGGCAGGCGTGGTACTGCCGGATGGCCTGGCGTGGCCGGCCCATGGCGCACCAGGTGCGCGCCAGCAGCAGGTGCAGCCGCTCGTCGGCGGGGACGCGGTCCAGCGCCTCGCGCAGCACGCCGACCGCCTCGTCGGTGCGGCCGTCGGCCAACAGCCGCTCCGCCAGGGCCCGTACGAGCTGTTCGCGCAGCACTTCGATACGGAGGCGGCGTTCCCGCGCCCAGTCCGCGTACCGGTCCTCGGGGAGAAGTTCCCGGCCCAGGGAGGCCAGGACCGCGCCGAGCGCATCGGCCTCGCCCGAAGCCAGCGCGGCGCGGGCGGACTCCTCCGCCTCGTCGGCGTCGACCCGTACCCGGTCCGCCGCCAGGAAGAGCGCCTCGCCCTCCGCCACCAGATAGGACGACGGAGTGCGGGGCGCGAGTTCGGGCTCCAGGGCGTGGCGCGCGGCATGGAGCGTGACCCGCAGATTCCGCAGGGCCGACTCCATGGGGACGTCCGGCCAGAGCTGCTCCATCACCTCCTCGCGATGGCGCCGCCGCCCCGGGGCCACGGCGAGCAGCTTGACCAGCGTCTGCGCGGTGCTGCGCCGCCATCGCCGGGGGATCTCCACGCCGTCGTCACGGACCGCCCCGAACCCCCCGAGGAGGTGCAGGGTCAGCCGTGGAGCGCGCGGGGTCTCGGCCGGTCCTGGCATGGCGCACACCTTAGCGATGATCAACCACGCGCACGACGGTGACGTACGTCCCCGGGAGGGTCGCTCAGGCGATGTCGCTGATCGTGCGCAGTGCCTCGCCGGTGTGCATCTGACGGATCGCCTCGTTGATGTCCGTCAGCGGTACGTGGTGGGTGATCATCGCCTCCAGGTCGATGCGGCCCGCGCGCCACAGGTCGATGATCGTGGCGTAGGTGCGGCGGATGTCGGCGCCCCCGTAGAACGAGGGGAGGATCGCCTTCTCGTTGAGGACCAGTTCGGCCATGCTGATGTCGGTCATGTCGGTGCGCGAGCCGGCGCCGACGAGGCAGACCGTGCCGCCGAGGCGGGTCGCGTCGTAGGCGGCGCGCAGGGTGCCGGCCTTGCCGACGGCCTCGAAGGCGTAGTCGAAGCCGAAGCCTCCGGTGAGCCGCTTGACGGTCTCCGGCAGCTCCTCGGGGGCGATGGCCTCGGTGGCGCCGAACGCGAGTGCCCACTCCCGGCGGTTGGGGGTCGGGTCCACAGCGATGATCCGCGCCGCGCCCGCGACCTTGGCGCCCTGGAGGATGCTGATGCCGACGCCGCCGAGGCCGATCACGACGACCGACGAACCCGGCTTCACCTTGGCGGTGTTGAGGGCGGCTCCGATTCCGGTGGTGACACCGCAGCCGATGAGGGCGGCGATGTCGTACGGCACGTCGTCGGGGATCAGGATCGCCGCGTAGGCCGCGATCACGGTCTCCTCGGCGAAGGTGCCGGCGCCCAGCATGCCGGGGACGAACGGGGCGGGGTGGGCGAGCACACCGCTCATGGCCGACAGGTCGGAGTGGCAGAGCCCGGCCTTGTGCATCTTGACCCGGACCCGGCCGGGGCCGAAGGACACCGGCTCGACGTCGACGACGTCGAGGGTGTCGTCGCCGGTCTTGTGCAGGACTGCTGCGTGCATCGTGTGCTCCTCGTGGTGCGGTGGGGGTCAGGACCGGGCCGGGGCGGGCAGGTGGATCGTCTTGGTCTCCTGGTACGCCGCGAAGCCCTCGGGGCCGAACTCGCGGCCGATCCCGGAGTTCTTGTAGCCGCCGAACGGACCGGCGACGTCGAAGCGCTGGCAGTTGACGGAGTAGGTACCGGTGCGGATGCGCCGGGCGATCTCGGTGCCGTGCTCGTCCGTGCCCGCCCAGACGGTGCCGGCGAGGCCGTACGGGGGCGAAGACGGCGTGCATCCTCGTGATCGGCTGTCTCGTCGTCTCGCTCGCCGTGAGCGGCGGGGTGCGCGGGACCGGCCGTGTGCAGCTCGTCAAGGTGGTGGTCCTGTTCGCGGTGATGGCAGGAGCGGCCTTCCTCGTACTCGACCGCTTCGGCTGGAACCCCGACCGGCTGCTGGGCGCGGCGGCCGCGGGCAGCGGCCTGGGCGACGCCTTCCTGGGGCCGGGCGTCCAGTACGGCAGCGGTCCGATGGCGGTGGCGAACCGCTTCGGTCAGCTCGTCACCGTGGCGCTGGCGGTGTGCTGCCTGCCGCACGTCACGATGCGGGTCCTCGGCGCGCCGGGCGGCCGGGCGACGCGCACGGCCATGCGCTGGGCCGTCGGGCAGTTGATCGCGATCTCGGCCCTGCTCCTCGTCGTCGGTCTCGGCGCGGCCGCCGTCCTCGGCGGCCCGGCACTGAGCGGGGCCGACCCCACAGGCAGCATCTCCCTGCTGCTGGTGACCCAGGCGCTCAGCCCCGGCGGCCTCCTCGTCTCGGCCGTCTTCAGCGCGGTGTTCCTCACCGCCCTGACCACCGTCGCCGACGTCACGCTCGCCGCCGCGGCCTCGGTCGCCCGCGACCTGCTGCCTCGCCGCCCCCGGCCGGGTACCGAAAGGGTCCCCCACCAGGACCGCCACGCCCGCTGGGCGGCGGCCGCGGTGGGCGCCGTCACCGTCGGCTTGTCCCTGCCCGCCGCCGGCTGGAACCTGCTCGTGCTCTCGACCCTGGCGATGACGCTCGCCGCCTCCGCCCTCGCCCCCGTCCTCGTGTACACCTTCCTGTGGCGCGGCTTCACCCGGCGGGGCCTCCTGTGGTCCGTCTACGGGGCGAGTGCTCTCACCTTCGCCCTGCTGGCCGTCTCCCCACTGTTCTCCGGCTCGCCCTCGGCAGCCTTCCCCGGCCTGGACTTCCATGCGACGGCCCTGGTCAACCCCGGTCTCGTCACCATTCCCGCCGGTTTCGCGCTCGGCTGGCTCGGCAGTGTCCTCGACCGCGGATCCGGCGCGGCCTGCGGGTACGCGGACCTGGCGGCAGCCGTCACCTCGGACGCCCCTGTGCGGTGACGTCGCAGGACGATGCCCAGTGGGCCGCGCATGAACCCTCCCCGGGCCGAACTCGCCGGCTGGCCGATCGCCCACGTGGTGTTGTAATCGAAGGGGCTGCCCCGGACGATCGGGCAAGGCGGGAGAGGGTGTGATGGGCCGCTCTCAGGATGCGGGCCGCTCGGCGGGCCCGGCGCTCGACAAGGCCGTGCTGGACGCCGTGTTCTCGGAGTTCCCCTTCGGTCTGCACGTGCTGGACCCGGACCTCCGGGTCGTACGGTTCCGGCCGAGCGCACGGTTCGCCCGGCTGTTCCCGCTCGGGGACGTGACCGGACAGCCCCTGATCGAGGTACTGCGGCGCCTCGGCATCCAGGATGCCGAGGCGGCCGACCGGGCCGCGAGGCGGGTTCTGGCGACGGGGCAGCCGGCGCGGGGCATCGAGATGCCGGTCCGGAATGCCGGGGACTCCCACCGTGACGCCGTGCTGTCCGTCTCCTGGTTCCGCCTGCACGACGAGGACGGTGCCGTACTGGGCCTGGCGGCCGTGGCCCTCGACGTCACGCAGCGTCATCGGGCGCAGGCGCGCCTGCGTCTGCTCGACGAGGCCGGCGCCCGCTTCGGAGCCACCTTGGACGTCCTCGGCATCGGCCGGGAACTCGCCGCCGTCGCCGTACCGGACCTCGCGGACATCGTCACCGTGGACGTCATCGACTCGGTGCTGCGCGGCGACGCGCCCGTACCCGGCCCGGCGGCCCGGAACCTGCCTCTCCGTCGTGTGGGACGCGCCGACGGCGACGACCGGCAGCGGGGTGGCGCGGCGGTGGGTCAGATGAGCGACGTCTCGTTGAGTCCGGCGTACCAGCAGGCTCTGGCCGACCTGCGGCCGCGCCTGGTCACCGGCCTGGCCGCGGGCCGGGGGTGGGCCGGCGAGGAGCCGGAGCTGCGGGAGCGGCTCCTGTCGGCCGGGGTGCAGTCCCTGATGATCGTTCCGCTGTCCGCCAGGGGCGTCGTCCTCGGACTGGGCTGCTTCTACCGGCTGCACGGGCCGCCCGCGTACGAGCAGGACGATCTCGCGCTCGCCGTCCAGCTGGCGGACCGCGCCGCGCTCTGTCTGGACAACGCACGGCTGTACGCCCGGGAGACGTCCGCCGCCCGCGTCCTCCAGCTGGGGCTGCGGCCACCCGAGGTCCCCTCGCAGGCCGCGGTGGAGACCGCGCACAGCTATCTGCCGTCGGGCGCCGCCGGGGACTGGTTCGATGTCATCCCGCTGTCCGGGGCGCGTGTCGCGCTCGTCGTGGGAGACACCGCCGGGCGGACCCTTCACGCGGTGGCCGCGATGGGAGAGCTGCGCGCCGCGATCGGCGCCCTCGCGGATCTCGACCTGCCGCCCGACGAGCTGCTGGAGCGTCTGCACGGCCTCGTCACGCGCCTCGGCGGCGCGATGGGCGGGTTCACGGAGGGCGGTCCCGAGGACGGGCCCATGCGCGCCAGCTGCCTCATCGTGGTGTACGACCCCGTCACGGGAGAGTGCGTCATGTCGACCGCCGGCCATCCCCCGCCGGTCGTCGCCTACCCGGACGGCAGGATGGAGCTCGTCGACATCCCCGACGGACCGGCTTTGGGGCAGGGCGTCGCCCGGTACACGGCGGTGCGGCGGACCCTCCCCGAGGACAGCGTCCTCGTCCTGTACAACTCGGCGCTTCGCGAGGCCGCCCAAGCCACCACGGACGAGCGGCTCGACCGCCTGCGCGACGAGCTCCGGACCGAGGGCCGGAGTCTGCAGGCCACGTGCGACGCACTCCTCGGGATCCTCACCGCCCGGCTGTCGCGGCACGACGCGGTCCTGCTGCTCGCCCGCACGCGCCTCCTGGACTCCGAGCACGTGGCCACATGGCAGCTGGCCAACGAACCGGCGACCGTCGCGACCGCCCGCGGGCTCGTCTCCGAGCGCCTCACGGCCTGGGGCCTCGGCGAACTCGCCTTCACCACCCAACTCGTCGTCAGCGAACTCGTCACCAACGCGGTCCGGTACGCGACGGGGCCGATCGAGCTGCGCCTGATCCGTGACCGCGCTCTCATCTGCGAGGTCACCGACGACAGCAGCACGGCGCCCCAGCTCCGGTACGCCGACGACACGGACGAAGGCGGGCGGGGGCTCTACATCACCGCGCAGATCACCCAGCGGTGGGGGCACCGGCCCACACCGCGGGGCAAGACGATCTGGACGGAGCAGGAGCTGCCCTGACGGGTGGGTCGGGGCGGCTCCGGTGGTCAGGGCGTGACGATGGCGAAGTCGGGGTCGAATTCGTCGAGCAGCCCGGCGAGTGTCTGCAACACGGTCTCGTCCCCGTCCAGGGTGATCTTCCGGGCCCGGGCCAGCTGCGGGGCGCCCGCCGGCTTGAGGAGCGTGGCGACGAGGGCCGCCTTGGGGCCGGTCACCGTGAGCTGCGTGTCGGGCGACGGGCCGCGGCGGGCGTTGAGGACGCCTCGGCGGACCCACATCGTCCATGTCTCCTCGGCCCCGGTGTCCGTGAAGCGGAAGTCGACGCGGAAGTCGGCGGTGGCGGCCTTGTCGCCGATGAGGTGGACGGCGACGTAGTCGAAGAGGATGTCGATCGGCATGGCCAGGATCGAGTCCGGGCTGGCCGTGGCGAACGCCGCCGGCACGACGCCCTCCCGGAGTTCCTTGGCGGCGGTGAGGAAGATGCCGCGCCACTGGGGCCCTTCGGCCTGGTAGCCGAGCTGCTCGTAGGCGTCGGCCTGCAGGTTCCTCGCCTCGGTGTGCTCCGGGTCGGCGAACACCAGGGCGTGCAGGATCTGGGCGGCCCACCGGTAGTCGCCCGCGTCGAACGCCCGCCGCCCTTCGGCGAGGATCCTCTCGGGGCCGATCAGGTCGGTGAGGCGGCGGGCCGTCTCGACCGGGGGGTGCGGGTGGAGGGAGACGGGATCGCCGTCCCACATGCCGAGTTCCTTGGTGAACACGGCGCGGACGTCGTGGTGGAGCGTGCCGTGGTAGCCGCGGTTGAACCACTTGCGGCCCAGCTCCTCGGGCAGCTCGACCACCTCGGCCGCCTCCAGCGGGGTGTATCCCTTGTTCGCGAGCCGGAGTGCCTGGTCGTGGATGTACTTGTACGTGTCGCGCTGCGACTCCAGGAACGAGGTGACCTGCTCGTTGCCCCAGACCGGCCAGGTGTGCGGCCCGTAGTGGACCTCGGCCTCGTCGCCCCACCGCTCCAGGGTCTCGTCGAGGTAGCGGGCGAAGTTCCGGGCGTCACGCGTCCGCGCGCCCCGCAGCGTCTGGATGTTGTGCAGGGAGTGGTTGGCGTTCTCCGCGCACGTGAGCGCCCCGAGCTGCGGGACCCAGATGTGCATCTCCTCGGGCGCCTCGGTGTCCGGGGCGTAGAGGAACTCGAACTCCAGGCCGCCCAGTTCGCGCTTCTCGCCGGTCTTCGTGACCGGGTCGGTCGGCGAGATGTACGAGACGGTGACGCCCGGCACGGTGGAGATGCCGATGCCGCAGGTGACGCAACCGGTCTCACCGTGGTCGAGCAGGCTGTTGAAGGCGTACGACGCCCGCCGTGACATGGCGTTGCCCGCGATCACGTTCTCGCCGATCGCGTGCTTGTCGAAGGAGGCGATCGTGCCCGGCGCGATGACGGGCACCTTGCCCGAGGCGACGTCCTCGACGCTCACCACGCCCTTGACACCGCCGTAGTGGTCGATGTGGGTGTGGGTGTAGATGACGGCGGCGACGGGCTTGTCGCTGACGTGCTCCCGGATCATGCCCATGGCCTGGGTGGCGGCCTCGACGGAGGCCATGCAGTCGACGACGACCAGACCCGTCTCGCCCTCGATGACGGTGAGGTTCGCGATGTCGTTGTTGCGTACCTGGTAGACCCCGTCGACCACCTTGTAGAGGCCGCCCTTCCGGATCAGCTGCGACTGCCGCCACAGGCTCGGGTTCACCGTGTCCGGGGCGGGTACGTCGTCGCCGATGTAGTCGAACCGCGCCGCGTCGAAGATCACCCGGCCGTCCCCGCCGTACAGCTTGTCGGGCAGCGGAGCGAGGAAGCCGCGGTCCCGGTCGGCGAAGTCCTGCCGGTCCTCCATCGCGTACCGGGCGAGCGCCTCCCGGTTGACGGCCGCGGTCGCGGTGCTGGCGGGCTTGGACGAGTCGGCCATGGTCTTCCTCTCCGTCAGGGGCGAGGCCGGCGGTTTCCGGCCTGCCCTGGCTCCGAGCCTCGGGCAGGGGCCACCGGTCGGCGAGACGGGTTCGCCCGTTCGGGTGCACCCGGATGCACACCGACCGCCGACTCCCGACTCCCGCCGAGGTCGGGGCCGACGTCGGGTCGGGGCCGAGGTCGGGGCCGGGTCAGTGCTTGAGCAGGGCGCAGACGAAGTCCTCCTGGACGGCGCGGACCTTGGCCAGCAGGTCCGGCTTGACGCTCTTGCTGGTCTGGGTGTTGATCGAGAACGTGAGGGCCCGCTTGCCGTCCGCCGTGCCGACCGCGAGCTGCGTGTAGCCCGGGAAGTTGCCGGTGTGGCCGTAGACCGTGCCGCACCGCGTCGTGTAGCGGAAGATCGCCAGTCCTCCCGCGTTGACGCCGGGACCGGCGGGCTCCGAGGCGGCACCGGGGATGAAGGTCCGCTGCTGGCGGCGCGTCTCCTCCTTCAGGAAGCCGCGTCCGCCGGCCCAGGCGCGGACGAAGGCGTTGAGGTCCTTCGGCGTCGAGACGATGCCGCCGGAGGCCCAGACGCCCGACGCGCCGAGGACCTCGCTGATGTCCTCCGGCGGGGCGGGCGGCGTCACGTCGTAGCCGTGCAGGTAAGGCTTCGGCAGCCGGTAGCCCTCGGGGAGGCTGGTCCGCCGCAGGTCGAGAGGCCGGTACACGAGCTCGTCGAGCAGCCGCTCGTACCGCTGTCCCGTGACCGCCTCGGCCATCAGCGCGACGGCGATGTTGTCGGAGTTCGAGTACTCGTACTTCGATCCCGGCGGGAACAGCAGCTCCTTGTCGGCGATGAAGTCGAGCAGCCGCCGGGAGTCGAACTGGTGCCTGGGGTCTTCCCGCAGGATGTCGAGGAACGCCGGCGCCGTCGAGAAGTCGGGCAGCCCGCTGGTGTGGCTGAGCAGCTGGCGGAGCGACACCTGGTGCCATGCGGCGGGCTGTGACGGCAGGAGCTCGCCGATCGTGTCGTCGAGGTCCAGCTTGTGCCGGTCCACCAGGCGCAGGGCGACCGCCCCGCTGAAGGCCTTGGCGACGCTCGCGATCCGCATGTGGTCGGACGGACGGGGCGGACGGCCGGTGCTCGTGTCGGCGACGCCCGCCCGGTAGGCCTTCGTCCGGTCGCCCTGCCGCAGCAGCGCGATCACTCCGGGCGGCCCTCCCGCCGTACGGACGAGGTCGTTCAGTTGCTTCTGCAGAGCCTTGTCGTGGGGGGCCGGCGTGCCCGTGGCCTGTGCGGGCTGGACCAGGGCGCCGAGCACCGCGGACGCGGCCAGGCCGGCGACGGACAGCCGTAGACGTGCGCGCGAGCGGGAACGGACGTGAGTGGGTGCCGACACTGGAGCTCCTTCACGATGGTGCCGGGTGGACGGGTACCCGGTTCAAGGGGGTCCGCCCCAGCATCGGCCGCACCGCCGGGGCCCGCCCGGCCCGATGCTCCATCCGGCCCAGACACCGCGGGGCCCGCGGGTGCCGTGGCGTGGTGAGTGGGGCGTGGGCCATCCTGGGGGTATGGCTGCCAAGCGTGGTGGGTCCGTGCGTAAGGGCCGGCACGGAGGCCGCGGCCCCCGTCGGCCTCTGTTCGCCGCCGTCACCGGGGCCGCCGCAGTGGTCGCGGTCGTCGCCGCGCTGACCGGCTGCGCGGGCGGCAACGGTAGCGGTACGTCCCCGGGCGTGCACGGCCCGACATCGGTGGTCCCCTCGACCTCGTCATCGGCCCCCTCGGTCCCCTCGGCCGAGGCCCCTCCCCTCACGGCCTCGGTCACTCCGGCCACGTCGCCGGCTCCCTCGCCGCGGGGCCCCGTCGCCGCCGAGATGTCCATACCGTCGATCGGCGTCGAGAACCTGGACGTCACTCCGTACGAGGGCACGACCGACGACCGCGCGGGCACCCGCATCCAGGATCGTGGCGTGGCGGCGAGTCCGTACGGCGAGCGCGGCGGCGTGGGGCCGGGCGAGATCGGCAACTATCTGGTGACCGCGCACCGGCTCTCGGCCGGCGGGCCCCTGCGTGAGCTGCCCTCGGTCGAGGTGGGGGACCTGGTGCACGTCACCGCTGACGGCACCGTCTACACCTACGAGATCGTCGAGACCCGGACCACGTCCTTCCGCTCCGCCCGCTCACTCGCCGAGCAGCGGGCCGCGGTCCCGGGTGAGCCCGGCGAGAAGCCCACCCGGGCCATGATCACGCTCTCCACCTGCGCGACCCCGGAGGACAACGCGGCAGGCAACTTCTGGCGAGACGCCCAGAACAACCCCGAGCACCGGATCGACAAGATCGGCGTCCTGACCTCGACGCGGTCGGCCTGACGAGCTCGTGCACGATAGGCCGTCGCGAGCAGGCCCGGGTCGACGTGGCGTTCGCCCGTATCGAGGCATGGGTGAGCACGCACGCCCCCTGTCGTACCGAGCCCTCGGGGCACCCGCCTCCGAGGCCGGGATCGCCACCGCAGAGGCAAGCATGCACGTGGCCGACCAACCCCTCGAAGAGAACGCGCGCCCTGACCCGGGCACAAACACGGCTGCTGACGCTGCCGTGGTCGTCAGCCGTGACGCTTGCTACGAGCCAATTTCGGATTCAGGCACTGCCTGGACGCAAGTGGGCCCTTGGAACGGGACGAGTCGCGCACGGAGCTTTGACCAGTCAGCGCTGCGGCCGGACCAGAGGCACCGCGCGGTGGCTCGGACAGCCGTGGTCGCGAAAGTGGCTCAGAGGCGTTGTGTCCAGTCGTGTTCGACTGGGCTAGCTTCGCCTTCCCAACGCTGATGGGGAGGTTTCGTGCGCGCTCTCGTCTATGTGGGTCCCGGCTCCGCCGCACTGCAGGATCGTCCCGCCGCACAGCTCTTGAACGGTGATGACGTCGTGGTCGACGTCGTCGGTACGGGGGTCTGCGGTACGGACCGCAAGATCCTGCTCGGGCGGTTCCCCGCCCGGCCGGGCGTGGTGCTCGGACACGAGTCGGTGGGTGTGGTGCGGGAGACAGGGCCACAGGTGCGTTCGGTCGCGGTCGGGGACAGGGTCGTGGTCAACCCCACGCTGTACTGCGGCTGGTGCGTCCCCTGCCGTCGGGGAGCGACCAACTTCTGCCGGCACAAGGCCGGGACCGAGGTCGGCGTCGACCGGGACGGCACGTACGCGGAGAGCGTGACCCTGCCGGAACGTTTCGTCGTGCGGGTTCCCGCCGGGCTGTCCTTCCGCAGCGCGGTCCTGATCGAACCGCTCGCCTGCGTCCTGAACAACGTCGAGGCCGCGGCCGTCTCCTTCGACGACACCGTCGTGGTGCTCGGCGCGGGCCCGATCGGGATGCTGACCGCACTGGTCGCCGCCCGCCAGGCGCGCCGGGTCACCGTCGCCGAACCCGACGGCTACCGGCTGAAGCGGGCCCGCGAACAGTTCGCGCACGTGGTGGACGTGGCCGGTACGGACCCGGCCGAAGCAGTGCTGAAGGGGTCGGACGGTGAGCGCCCCTCCCTCGTCTTCGACACCACCGGTGTCGGCCTCGACGCGGCGCTGCGGCTGGTCGACGACGGCGGCCGGATCGTGGTGATGGGCTTCGACGACACCTACGCCGTGCCGCTGCGCCCCCTCCGCCTCACCAACCGGGGCATCCGGCTGATCGGTGCCGGTGATTACCGGGCCGACACCTTCCCGGTCGCCGTGGATCTGGCCGTCGAACTCTCCGGTCCGAAGTCCGGGACCGGAGAGGTGCCGTTTCTGGAGCGGCTGGTGACGCACGAGTTCCCGCTCGAACGGTACGAGGACGCCTTCGCCGCACTCGGCGGACTCATCCGGGGCGACGAGGCCCGCGGACCCGACGCGGGCGGCAGGACCGACGCGGCCGACCCGGTCGGCGGCGACCGCGTGCCCGGACCGCCTCCCCGCTACGACGCGCTCAAGGTGGTGATCCGCTCGTGCTCCGGGCCCGTCGGCGCCGACGGCTGGCCGGTGGGCGCGTGAGCGCGCCGCGGTTCGGGGCGATCGAGTCCGGCGGGACCAAGTTCGTCTGCCTGGTCGGCTCGTCCCCCGACCGGATCGAGGCCGAGATCCGCTTCCCGACCGGCGAACCGGCCCCCACGCTGGCCCGGGCCATCGCCTTCTTCGAGGAACGGGCCGCGGCGACCGGACCGCTGGACGCAGTCGGCATCGCCTCCTTCGGTCCTCTCGAACTGCGCCCGGGACACGCGAAGTTCGGCCATCTCGCGGCCACTCCCAAGCCCGGCTGGTCCGGGGTGGACGTCGCCGGCACCGTCGCCGCCGCACTCGGCGTCCCGGTGGGCATCGACACGGACGTCAACGGCGCGGCTCTCGGCGAGGGCCGCTGGGGCGCGGCACGCGGCCTGGACACCTACGTCTATCTGACCGTCGGCACGGGCATCGGTGGCGGCGCGGTGATCGGCGGCAAGGTGGTCAGCGGCCTGGTCCACACCGAGATGGGGCACCTCGCCGTGCCCCGGATCGCCGGCGACGCGTTCCCCGGCTCCTGCCCCTTCCACGGCGACTGCTGGGAAGGACTGGCCGGCGGCGAGGCCATGGGTGCCCGCTGGGGCACCCCGGCCGAAGAACTGACCGGGGCCACCCTGCGCGAGGCGCTGCGGCTGGAGGCGGCCTACCTGGCCGCGGGGCTGCGCAACATCGTCTACACGACCGCGCCCCAGCGGATCGTGATCGGCGGCGGCGTCGCGGAGCTCCCCGGCCTGTTCTCACTGCTCCGCGCCGAACTGTCCGCAGCGCTGGCCGGCTATCCAGGGCTGCCCGAGCACGCGGCCGAGGACTTCGTGGTCCCGGCTCGGCTCGGCCGGCTCGCCGGACCGGCCGGCGGACTGGTCCTGGCCGCCGGCGCGGCCACTGCCGCGAAGCAGCACGCACGCCCAGGCGCTGGGCCGCCGGAGGGAACGTACGCATGAGGCGGGGCCCGGGCCGGGCAGGCTGGCCGGTGTGACGCGCCCCGCCCCTGTGGGCCTCCTCGATCCGGCCACGCACACCTGGCTGATCCGGCACGCCCTGCCCGGGGCCCGCCTGTACGAGGTGAACCCGCTGCCCGGCGGGTTCACCAACGACATGGCCCTGCTCACGGCCCGGCCGGCCAGCGCGCCGGGCACGGAGCGCTACGTCCTGCGCCGCTACCGGCCTCACTACGGCCGGGTCCCACGTAACACCTGCGCCGTGGAGGTCGCCGTCCTCGGCCGGGTGGCGGCCCACACCGTTCCGGTGACCGCGGTGGTCGCGGCCGATCCCCACGGCCGGGCCACCGGCCGCCCCACCATGCTCTACCGGTTCATGGACGGGATCCCACTCAGCCAGGTCCTCGCCGACGGACCGGCGAGCGGCGAGGCTCGGGAACTGGGTCGGGCCGTCGGCGCGGTGCTGGCGCGGATCGGCCGGGTCAACCTGCCCCGCCCGGGCGCCTTCGCCGACCCTTCCCTCGTTCCGGCTCCGGACGGCACGCCCCCGCTGGGCGACCTGCCCGGTTTCGTCGACCGCTGTCTGGCCGCCGCCGCGGACGGGCCGCTGAACGGCACGGACGCGGCCGTACTCCGGGCACTGGCCCGACAGGGAGCCCGGACACTCGCCGCCGTGGTGGGTGAACGCAGCCTGGTGCACTGTGACTTCAACCCGAAGAACCTCCTGGTCGAACGGCGCGCGGGGCGATGGGAGGTAGCCGCCGTGCTCGACTGGGAGCTCGCCTTCAGCGGCTCCCCGCTCTTCGACGTCGGGAACATGCTGCGCTTCGCCCACGAGTACCCGCCCGCCTTCGCCACGGGCTTCGTCGAGGGCTTCCGGGCCGGGAGCGGACGACTGCCCGGGGACTGGCTGCGGATCAGCCGGACGCTGGACCTCTTCGCGCTCGCGGACATCCTCACCGCACCGCCCGACCCGGCCTACTTCGCCCGCACCCGCACGGCGCTGCACCGGGCCGCCGCCGTCCGGTACTGACCACGACCGGACGGGTGGCGCGCCGCCCTTCGCCCCTTTCTCCCTTCCGACCCACTCACCTCCTTTTTCACAGGAAGCAACTTCTGCGCAAAAGGATCATCAGACCTCGGCCACACATGTCGAACAAATGGCGGGGAAGCGACGCACGGTCTTCTTCTCAGTGCCGGAGACGCGGGTTAGTCTGCCTGGGTCGAAAAGAAAGATGATCCTTTATTGAGGGGGAATTCCGCCGTGCCGAACAGAAGCCCGGAAAATGCCCTGAAGACGATCACTCCAACGGTTCGCTGCAACGGGACTCCGCCTACGCCCGCCTTGCGCGAGGGACCGTACTACAAGCCCGACACTCCTTTGCGAACCACCTTCCGGGGAGACCTGGAAGAGGGTGTCCCGATGCTGCTGCACGGCGCGGTACGCACCCTTGAAGGCAAGCCCGTCGGCGGCACCCTGCTCGACTTCTGGCAGGTCGGGGCAGAGGGGGTCTACGACGACGGCTTCCGGCTGCGCGGCCACCAGTTCGCGGACGCCGATGGGCAGTGGCGGCTGGAGACCGTCCTGCCGGCCATGTACCCGGGCCGGACGCGGCACGTGCACGTGAAGGTGCAGCCGCCCGGCGGCATCGTCCTGACCACGATGCTGTATTTCCCGGGCGAACGCCGGAACCACCTCGACAAGTATTTCCGGCCAGAATGCCTGATGGACGTGCGGGAGACACCCGAGGGCTGGGACGCCTCTTTCACCTTCGTCCTGGACGTGTGAATTTCGTCCCGCATTCCCTGGAGGAAGCGGAAGGCCTCCTGTTCCGCAACCCAGAAATTCCGCCATCCGCCGTCCTTCTAGTCCGCGGGACGGAAGTCGACAGGAGACACATGGCAGACCTGATACGTGCCCAGGGCGACAAAAACGGCACCGCCCGGAGCGATGTCCGCGGCGATGCCCTGAGCTACGTACAGAAGCACCTGTACTACCCGGTCACCGCGTACGAGATGGACCACGGTGAGGGCGTCCACCTGTACGACACCGACGGGAACGAATACCTCGACTGCGCGTCCGGCACCTTCAACCTGAGCCTCGGATACGGGCACCCCGAAGTGGTCAAGGCCATGCGCGACCAGGCCGAACGGCTGGTGCACACCACCTCGACCTTCCAGACCGCCCCCGTCAACGAGCTGGTCCGGCGGCTGGTCGACGTCACCCCGCCGAACCTGACCAAGGTGCACCTCAAGGTGTCGGGCGGCTCCACCGCCAACGAGGGCGCGGTCAAGATGGCGCAGCTCGCCACCGGCCGTCGCGACGTCGTCACCCTGTTCCGCAGCCACCACGGCCAGACCATGATGACGACCACCATGTCGGGCGAGTCGTTCCGCAAGGAACCCTTCCCCCACCTGATGCCGGGCGTGCTCCAGGTGCCCGACCCCTACTGCCTGCGCTGCTTCTACGGCCAGGCGGGACCCGACAGCTGCGGCATGCTGTGCGTCGAACGCATCAACGACTTCCTCGACCACGCCAGTTCCGGCAGCGTCGCCTGCGTCGTCGTCGAACCGGTCTCCGGCAGCGGCGGCAACATCGTGCCCCCCGACGGATACCTGCCCGCCCTGCGCACCCTGTGCGACGAACGGGGCATCGCCCTCGTCTTCGACGAGATCCAGACCGGCATCGGCCGGATCGGCCGAATGTTCGCCGCCGAGCACTACGGGGTCCGGCCCGACATCCTGACCACCGCCAAGGGCCTCGGCGGCTCCGGTGCGCAGGTCGCGGCCATCGTCGCCGACGAGCGGATGTCCGGGCTCAGCAGCGACCACCACTCCTTCACGTACGGCGGCAACGTCCTCGCCGCCGCCGCGGCGGTCGTCACCCTGGACGTGATCGGCCGCCCCGGCTTCCTGGAGAACGTCCGCGAGGTCGGCGCCCACATCATGGAACGACTGGGCGCGCTGGCAGCACGGCACAAGGCCGTCGTGGACGTGCGCGGCCTCGGCCTGATGATCGGGATCGAGATCGGCGACGACCGGGGGCGCCCGCACAACGAACGAGCCCAGGCACTGGCCCGGCGCGGCATGGACCACGGCCTGGTCCTGCGCACCTCCCGCTACGGCCGAGGCAACGTGATCAAGATCCGGCCGCCGCTGATCCTCACCCGCGAGGAGGCGGATCTGCTCTGCGACCGGCTCGACGCGCTCTTCGCAGAGGAGGCCGCCGCGTGACCGCCCCCACGCACGGCGGCCCGCCGTCCGCCGAGGCCATGCGCTCGTACGTGACCGGCCTCGCCGGTGCCGTCCGCGAGGCCGTACTGGCCGCCCGGCACCAGCACGGCAGCCGGCTCGTACGGGGCCTCTCTCCGGGCGGGGACGCCCAGTTCGGCCTCGACGAGGTCGCCGAGGCAGCCGTCTGGAAGTACATCGCCGGCCACGACCTGCCCGTCGCCGTCTACTCCGAGGACCGCGGACTGCGGTACCACGGCGCGGACCCGGCCCATCTGCTGGTCGTCGACCCCATCGACGGCACCCGGCCCGCCGTCGCCGGTCTGGAGTCGGCCACCGTCTCGGTCGCGGTCGCCCGTATGACGGGGCGCCCGCGCATCGCGGACGTCGAGCACGCGCTGCTGATGGAACTGCGCACGGGCGCCTACCTCTACGGAGACCTCGTGACGCCGGGGATCACCGCGCACGGCTACGACCACCCCGTCCCGGCGCTGACCCGCACCACCGACCCGGCACGGATGTTCTGGTCCCTGGAGTTCAACGGCCACCCGGCCCGTCTGATGACCGAGGCGTACGGTCACCTCATCGACCGCTCGGCCAACACCGGCGGGGTCTTCGTCTTCAACAGCGCCACCTGGTCGATCTCGCGGCTGCTCACCGGCCAGCTCGACGCCTACGTGGACATCGGCAACCGGCTGCTGCGCGACGATCCGGCGCTGCTGCCCGAGTTCGAGCGCGTCGGCAACGGCCGGGTCCTGCACCTGTTCCCGTACGACATCGCCGCGGCCGTCTTCCTCGCCGAGCGGGCCGGGGCGGTCATCACCGACGCCTACGGGCAGCCGCTCGGCGACACCGTCCTGACCGACCTGGGCGTCGCCAACCAGCGGTCCTGCGTGGCCGCGTCCACTCCCGAACTCCACCGGGCCCTGCTGGCATCGGTCCGGTGGAAGGGATGACGTCCATGCGCCCCCAGGCCGCCCCGCCCGGGACGACGGCCGCCACCACCACCACGGCCGCAGGCCCCGACGACACCGAGTTCAGGGCCTTGCTCGACCGGCTCTCCGACAAGGCCACCGCGGACTACTACAACCCGTTCACCACCTTCGACTGGCCGCCCGCGATCCCCACCGACGGCCTGTGGATGTCCCCCGAACTGCTCTCCGTCCACGGCACGGAGCTCATGGACGAGCTGAGCCCCGCCCAGCTCCGGGCCCTGAGCAGGTGGGAGAGCGTCAACTTCTACAGCCTCAACGTGCACGGCATCCGCGAGCTGCTCATCGAGGTCACCCGGCGCATCCACACGCCCGGTTTCGAGCTGCCCTCCGAGTTCTTCCACCACTTCGTCGGTGAGGAGAACGATCACATGTGGTTCTTCGCCACCTTCTGCCTCAAGTACGCCGACAAGATCTACCCCGACAAGTCGGTCAAGCTGCCCGAGGCCCCGCGCGACCCGGACATCGAGAACTTCCTCGTCTTCGCCCGGATCCTGATCTTCGAGCAGATCGTCGACCACTACAACGTCCACCTGGCCGCCGACGACCGGCTGCACCCGACCATCCGGCACATCAACCGGCTGCACCACCAGGACGAGTCCCGGCACATCGCCTTCGGCTGCCGCCTGGTGCACCTGCTGTGGGAGCGCCTCCTCCGCAGCGGCCTCGACGACGCGGCCCGGCACGACCTGCGCGCCTACCTCGACCGCTACCTCGCCATCAGCATCGGGTCCTTCTACAGTCCCGCCGTCTACCGTGACGCCGGCCTCCCCGGCGGATACGCCCTGCGTAGCCGGCTGCTCGCCCACCCGGCGCGGCAGGTCGCCCACACCAGGGTCCTCCACAAGACGACCGGTTTCCTTCGCCGGATCGGGGTGTTCGATGCCTGACACCGACCGCATGACCCCCAGGGCGACCGGGGCCGGCTGGTCGGTGCGGGATGGCCTGGTGACCCTCGACGAACCGGCCGTCGTGCTGAAGGCCGCGCTGGACGCGGTGTTCACGCGCTGGGGCGCCGAGGCGGGGGCCCGGCAGCAGAGCTACCCCCCGCTGCTGCGGGTCGACGACCTGCGGACCCTGGACTACTTCCGCAACTTTCCGCACCTGGGCAGCCCGGTCGCCCGGATCCGCCCCGACCGACTGGCCGCCCTCGCCACGAGCCCGTACGACGTCACCGGACCGCTTGCGGCCACCGCACTGCCCGCCTCCGACCTCGCCGACGCCACCCACCTCCTGCCCTCCGCGGCCTGTTACGGCTGCTTCGTGCACCTCACCGGCAGCAGTACGGACACCCCCGTCCTGGTCAGCACCGTCGCACAGTGCTTCCGCAACGAGGATTGCCACGACGGACTGCGCAGGCTCTGGGGGTTCACCATGCGGGAGCTCGTGTGCGTCGGCTCGGCCGAAGCCGTGCGGACCCACCTCGACCGGCACCGGGAGCGGATCCTCGCCTTCGGCGCCTCCCTCGGCCTCACCCTCGACCGGCGGCCCGCCACCGACCCCTTCTTCCAGAAGGACGGCGCCCGCACCGTCATGCAGTTGCTCGCCCCGGTCAAGGAGGAGTACCTGCACACCGACGGCACCGCCATCGCCTCCACCAACAACCACCGCAACTTCTTCGGCGAGCGCCGCGCGATCGGCCATGCCGGCCGCCCGGCCTTCACCGGCTGCGTCGCCTTCGGCCTGGAGCGCTGGGTGCACGCCCTGGGCGACCTGTTCGAAGGCGACCTGACCGCCGCACACCGTGCGGTACGGCGGGCGGGGGAACGCTCGTGACCCGGCTCGCCGCCCTGCTCGGGCTCGAACTGCCCCTTCTGCAGGCCGGTATGGGGGCCGTCGCCGGTCCCGGCCTGTGCGCCGAAGTGTCCCGGGCCGGAGCGGGCGGCACCCTCGCCCTGTACAAGGAACCACCCGCGCGGGCGGCCCGACTGGTCCGGGAGGTGGCGGCCGCCACCGGGGGCCGCCCCTTCGGGGTGAACGTCGTCCCCGAGGTCACCGGACCGGACCGCTGCCTGGAGCAGCTCCGGGCCGTCCTGCCCGAGCTTCCCCGCAACGGCTTCGTCACCGCCTTCGGGCTTCCCGCCGACGACGCGGCCCACGCCGTGCGGGCCGCCGGGCGCCCGCTGGTGGTCCAGGTCGGCACCTCCGCCGACGCCGACACCGCCCTCGCACGGGGAGCGGCCGTTCTGGTCCTCCAGGGCACCGAGGCCGGCGGCCACCTGCTCGGCGAGCAGCCTGCGGCCTCCCTGCTGGCCACTGTCCGGGCCCGCCACCCGCACGCCGTCCTCGCCGTCGCCGGCGGGATCGCCACCGGCGGGGACCTCGCCGACGCGGTGGCCCGCGGCGCGGACGGCGCCACGGCCGGAACCCTGTTCGTACCGGCCACGGAATCCGCCGCGCACCCGGAGTTCAAGCGGCGCGTGGTCGAGGCGGTGGCCGAGGACACCCTCGTCACCTCCCTCTTCGAGATCGGCTGGCCGCACCGCCCGCACCGCGTCCTGCGCAACTCCCTCACCACCGCCACGGAGCGCGCCCCAGCCGCCTTCATCGCCACCGCCCGGGTGGACGGCCGGCCGTACCCGGTACCGCGCTACAGCGCGGCGGCCCCGGGCGCCGCCACCACCGGGCGCATCGAGGAGATGGCCATGTACTGCGGCCGGTCCTGCACCCGAGTCACCACCACGCACCCGGCCGCCGCCACCGTCGCCCGGATTCGCCAGGAGTACGAGGACGCCCTCGTCCTCCGCGCCGGCTCGCACACGAGCACGCCCCCAGCGCCTCATCGGATCCAGGAGACATGACATGGCCGACGTCACCAAGCCGATCGTGGACTGGCTGCGCGAACGCAACCCCACCGTCGGAGACATCCCGGACGACCTCGACCTGATCGAGAGCAGGCTGATCGACTCGCTCGGCTTCATGGAGTTCATCCTGCTGCTGGAGGACCTGATCGGCCGGGAGCTGAGCCTCGACCGGATCGACGTGAACCAGTTCCGTACCCTCCGTTCCCTTACGGAACACTTCCTGAAGGGGTGAAGCGCCCATGGCACAGGCCTCGCCGCCGCCGGGTCCCGGCCTGGTCGCCTCCCTGCACCTCGCCGCGCACCCCGGTGAGCCGACCTTCCCCCTCGCGCAGGTCCGCGCGGTGACCGGCCGGGGCCTGGTGGGCGACCGCAACTACTGGGCGGGCGAAGGCCCCCGACCTCGCCGCCGGGGGACCGGACGGGCCTCCGGGGTCTGCGCCATCACCCTCATCGAGGCCGAGTCCCTCGACGCCCTTGCCCGCGAACACGACATCCTCCTCGCCCCCGCCGAATGCCGCCGCAACCTGGTCTGCCGCGACATCCGGCTCAACCCGCTGGTGGACCACGAGTTCCGGATCGGGACAGTGATCCTGCGCGGCCTCAGACTCAGCGAACCCTGCGCCCGCCTCGAACAACTCGTCCGCCCCGGCCTGATCCGGGGCCTGCTGCACCGCGGCGGGCTGCGGGCCGAAGTGGTCCACGGCGGGACGATCAGGGTCGGCGACCGGATCCACCCGCCTCCGCACGACGCGCAATCGCCCTCGCCGTCCACCCACGCTCGCTGACGGCACGCGGCCGACGGCCACTCGTCCTCGCCGGCGCATCCCCCGCATCACCAGAAGGCCCGCACACCGGCGTGAAGCACGCGAGGAACGGGCCGCAAGCGTCCATGTCCGGGGACCCGGACGGCTCGCCCACGCACCACGCGGAGGGCGGGCCGCCCGGCCCGCGGCCCTGCAGACAGGAAGACAGCATGGCGATCGAAGGCACCGACCCCAGGCGGAAGAACAGCACCACACCGGGCCCCAGCGCGGACACCCCGTCGCCCCAGGCCGTGGAACGCGCGGAACGGGCGGCCAAGGCGCTCGCCGAGGCGGGAGCAAGCGTGTCCGTCCGCCTGCTGGAGTGGGGCTTCACCCTCCGCCTCGACCCGGGGTCCGTCGACCGCCTCGTGCGCCCCGACGGCACCGGCCCCATGAGCGGTTTCCCCGGCCTGGTCCAGGACGTGCTCGCCGGAGCCCTGCCCGAGGACCTCGCCGATGCAGTCGGCGCGCGACTGACCGAACGCGCCGAACGGATCCGGGCGACCGCCCGGGGCGCCGGATGCGAGCTGACCTCTCCGTGGGCCGCACCCACACTCCTCGCTCCCGTGGCCCTCGACGCCCCACCCCGCGAGACCGGCCTGTGGTTCAGCGTGTTCGCACCGGACGCAGGCTGGGGAGCCGAGCGACAGTTCACGGCCTGCTACGCCTCCGAGACCCCCGCCCTGGCCGTCTTCCGCGGCGACCTGTACTGCGTCTACCAGGGCCGGGGCGACGACCCCGAGCTGTGGTGGACCGCGCACCGCGCTGACGGCAGCTGGTCCGAGGACCGGCCCTTCCCCTCCCATCACACCCTGGGCAGCCCTGCCCTGGCCGTGTACGAGGACCGGTTGTACTGCGCGCACCGCGGCGGCTCGGGCACCTGGGGCATGGCGCTGACCTCGTACGACGGCGACGCCTGGGGCCCGGACCAGCCGGTCCCGTACGCCGAGAGCGTCTACGGCCCGGCGCTGGCCGTCTTCCAGGACGCCCTCCACCTCGCCTACGCCGAGGCCGGCCAGCGGATCATGGTCACCACCAGCCGGGACGGCCACACCTGGACCACCCCTGAACCCGTCCCCGGCTGTGCCACCACGAGGTCCCCGGCGCTCGCCGTGTACGACGGCGCCCTGCACCTGCTCCACGGCAACCCCAAGGACGGGGCGATCCACTGGAGCCGGCTGCGCGGCGAAACCTGGACCTCCGAGGGCGCGCTGCCCGGGCACCGTACCCGGAGCAACATCGGCCTGGCCGTCTTCGACGACAAGCTGATCTGCGTCCACCGCGACCCCGCTCGCCAGCGGCTGTGGTGGTCCTCCTACGACGGCACGCGGTGGAGCACGGACGCCGAGGTCCCGGACCACAGCAGCAAATACGGCCCTGCCCTGGCCGCGTACCGCGACCGGACCGGCACCCGCGACCAACTCCTGTGCGTCCATCGGGGCCACGGCCAGCGCTTGGTCACTGCTACGGGAGTGGTGCTGACCGACGAGGACCCGGCAGGCCTGCACGAGCTCGACGATCCGGACACGGTCACCGGCTGATCCTGTGCTTCCACCGCGAGCATGGACGCTCGGAAGGATCGTCGCTGCACCGGCGGGGAACTGCCCCTTACTCCTGGTCTGCCGCCGAGAGCAGGTCGTGGGCGCGCCGTTCCATCAGGACGGGAAGGTACGTACGCACGCGGGCGTACCGGAGGTCCGCGTAGGCGGTGTCGACCGCGTCCCGGACGATGCCGGGATCCAGGCCGGGGAACACTTCCAGAAGTCGCTCCGTAACGTGCCGGAGAGCGACGGCATCATCGGATTCCTCCGGCATCGGGGACGGCCTTCCTCCGTGGGACGGGACTTCCCTCCACTGTGCCGCACCCCGCCCAGCGGGCAAGCCGGTCTTCGGCCGACTCGGGACCCGTCCACTGCCCTGACGGCCTTCCGTAACTCCGGTACCGAGCAGAAGGGCGGCGTCCTTCGTTCGGCGGTCTGTTTGACCTTGCCGCGACGTCAGGGTTTCTACTGAGTGGCACCCGGCCCGAAGTCATCACCGAGACTTCGGGACGCTGCTCCGAGAGGACCTCTGAGATGACCACCACCGTCGAGAAGAACATGGCCTTGCTGCGCACCGCGTACCACCTTGTGGAGAGCGGCGACTTCGACGAGGCCGCACAGATGCTGACCGAGAACTTCGTCGCCAACGTCCCCGGATGCCCCGACCCGCTGCACGGCCGGGAGATCTGGCAGCAGGGAACCAAGATCATGAAGGACGCCTTCCCCGACCTGAAGATCAACGTCCAGGACATGTTCGGCGTCGGCGACAAGGTGACGGTGCTGGTCCACTTCCAGGGCACGCACCAGGGCGCGTTCCAACAGTTCGAGGCGACGGGCCGGCAGGTCGGCTTCCGGAGCGTCGAGGTCTACCGCTTCGAGGGCGACCAGATCGCCGAGGAATGGGTCGCTCCGGACCTGCTCAGCCTCATGCAACAGATCTCGCCCGCTCCCGCCGGGCACTGACGCGCCTGCGGAGGGGGCGTCATGGCCGCGATCGGACGTCGCTCAGAGCAGCGCCTCCAGTCTGATGGGCAGGTCCGTCAGGCGTTTGCCGGTGGCGTTGAAGATCGCGTTCCCGATGGCGGCCGGGACTCCCACGATGGTGATCTCCCCCAGTCCCTTGACCCCGATGGGATCCGCCAGGGGGTCCTCGGTGTCGATGAACGCGGCATCCAGCTCGGGAACGTCGGCGTTGACCGGGACCAGGTAGTCGGCCAGGCCCGCGTTGACGATCCGGCCGTCGCGGTGGTCCGTGACCGTGCCCTCCAGGAGGGCCATCCCGATCCCGCCCACCATGCCCCCGATGGCCTGGCTGTGGGCCAGTTTGGGGCTGACCACGCGGCCCACGTCGTAGGCCGCGAACATCCGGCGGATCCGGACGAGCCCGAGGAGCGGATCCACCGACACCTCGGCGAAGACGGCGCCGTAGCCGTAAGTGGAGATCCTCGTGTCGGTGTCGCCGGGCCCCCAGGTGGCGGTTGCCTCCAGGCCGGGCAGGCCGGCGCGGCCCAGGATCGCGCGATAGGTGTCGGCGGCGCCGTTCTCCCCGGAGGTGAGCCGGCCGTCACCGACCGCCACCTTGGCGGGATCGGCCCGGTACAGGGGCGAGGCGGTGTCCGCCACCGCCATGCCGATGAACTTGTTCCGCAGGGCCGTGCAGGAGCTGTGGGCCGCGGACCCCACGCTCGCCATGGTGGTGGCGCCGGCGTGCGGCGGAGCGACCGGGTAGGCCGAGTCCCCCAGCCGGAAGGTGACCTGCCGCGCGGGCAGGCCGAGCGCGTCTGCGGCGACCTGCATGACGGAGGTCGTCGTGCCCGGTCCCATGTCGCTGGTCGCCGTCGCCACCGTCGCCGTTCCGTCCGCGTCGACCCGAGCGCGCGAGCCGACCTCGCGGCGGTTGTTGTGGTACGCGGCGGTGGCCATGCCCATGCCGATCAGCAGGTCGCCGTCCGTGCGGCCGCCGAGTGCTGCACCCCGCCGCGCCCACCCGAAGCGGCGGGCACCGAGTTCATAGCACTCGCGCAACCGGCGAGTGGAGAAGGGCAGGCGCGTCACCTCGTCCCGGGTGGGTTCGTTGCGGAGCCTCAGCTCGATGGGATCGATGCCCAGGTCGTGCGCCAGTTGGTCCACGGCGGTTTCGAGGGCGAAGGCGCTGCTCACGACGCCCGGGCCGCGCATGGACGCCGGCGACTGGGTGTCGATGGCGGTGAGCCGGTACCGGGTCTGCGTGTGGGGGACACCGTAGAGGAACTTCGGCAGGTCGGTGAGCCCCTCCTGGTACTGCTCGTAGCGCGAAGTCTCCGTGCGGACCTCGTAGATGAGGCTGTCGATGCGTCCCGTCGTGCCGGCCCCGAGCGCGAGGCGCTGCCGGCTGGCGGGCCGGTAGCCGGTGCCGTAGAAGAACTGGCGCCTCGACAGGACGACCTTGACGGGTCGTCCGGCCTGCCGCGCCGCGAACGCGGCCAGGATGACGTGGTCGTAGGCGCGGATCGCGCTGCCGAACCCGCCGCCGACGTACTCGCAGTGCACCCGGACGTCCTGTTCGGGGACGCCGAGCGCGCCGGCCACGGTGCGGGCCGCGCCCTGGACCCACTGGGACTTGTCCCAGAGCGTGAGCTTGCCGCCTTCCCACCGGGCGATGGTCGAGGGCAGCTCGATCGGGTTGTGGTTCTCCCGGCTGATGGTGAACTCGAGGTCCACCTTGGCCTCCGCCGATCCGAAGGCACCGTCAGGGTCGCCACGGCTGTAGTCAGGGTTCGACGGCGCCGTGACCGATGTTGCGCGGGGGTCGTCGAGATCGGTGGTGGCGGGCTGCCGGTCGTAGGCCGTCTCGACGAGGGACGCGCCGTGGGCGGCAGCCTCCGCCGTCGTGGCGACCACGACGGCGATCGGCTGGCCGTAGAACACCAGCTCGGTCGAGGAGTGGGCGAGCTTCAAGGAGCTGAAGTCGGTAAGGACGTGCAGGACGCCGGGATGGGCGCGGGCCGCGTCCGTGGCGATGCCGGAGACCCTGCCGCGGGCCGCGGTGCCGTTGACGATGACGCCGTACAGCAGACCTTCCAGGCGGTGCTCGGCGGCGTACGTGGCGGCCCCCGTGACCTTGAGCCGGGCGTCGACGCGTGAGAGCGCCTGCCCCACGACGTCGCCGGCCATCACAGTCCTCCGATCGTCGTCAACTGCCGGCGCACGGTCCGCTCCAGGAGCCGGATCTTGAACGCGTTGCCGGACAGTGCCCGCGCGCCGTCAGCGGCACGGGCGGCCGCCTCCGTCCACGTCGCGCGGCCGGGACGCGCGCCCACCAGCGCCCGTTCCACCCGCGGCAGCCGCCACGGCACGGTGGCGACGCCGCCGACGGCGACGCGAGCGCCCCGGATCACACTGCCTCTGATGTCGAGTGCCACCGCCGCCGACGCGAGGGCGAATTCGTACGACTGGCGGTCCCTGACCTTGAGGTACCCCGACCGCCGGGTATGGGGGCCGGCGGGGACGTGTACGGAGGTGATGAGTTCACCCGGCCTCAGATCCTGTTCCCGGTGCGGGGTGTTCCCCGGCCGCAGGAAGAACTCCGCGACCGGGACCGCGCGGGTACCCGCCGTGCTCCGCAGATGGACGACGGCGTCCAGGGCCACGAGAGCCACGGCGAGGTCCGACGGGTGTGTGGCCACACAGTGCGCGCTGCCTCCCAGGACCGCTTGCATCCGGTTGTCGCCGTCGACGGCGTCGCACCCCGTGCCGGGCGACCGCCGGTTGCACGCCGAGTACACGTCCCGGAAGTAGGGGCACCGGGGGCGCTGCATGAGGTTCCCGCCGATGGAGGCCATGTTGCGCAGCTGCGCGAAGGCGCCCAGTTCCAGTGACTGCGCGATGACGGGGTAATGCGAGCGTACGTCCGGATGCGCGGCGAGTTCGCTCATCCGGACCAGGGCACCCACCCGCAGGCCTTCGGAGGACACGGTGATGTCCCGGTACGGGAGACCGTTGATGTCGACCAGGCGGGAGGGGCGTTCGACAGTCTCACGCATCAGGTCGACGAGTGTGGTGCCGCCCGCGATGTAGCGGGCGCCGTCGGCTCCGGCGGCCAGCGCGGCGCTCTCGGTCGCCGCCTTGCTGAAGACGAAGGGGTACACGTTCGCTTCACACACCCTTCGCCGTCTGCTCGATCGCCGTGACGATGTTCGTGTACGCGCCGCAGCGGCAGAGGTTGCCGCTCATCCACTCGCGGATCTCCTCCCGGGAGCGGGCGTGCCCTTCCGCGATGCAGGCCACCCCCGAGACGATCTGGCCCGGCGTGCAGTACCCGCACTGCAGCCCGTCGTGGTCGATGAACGCCTGCTGGAGGGGATGCAGCTCGCCGCCGCGCGAGAGTCCCTCGATCGTGGTGACGTGCGCGCCGTCGTGCATGACGGCGAATGTGAGGCAGGAGTTCACGCGGCGGTCGTCCACCAGGACCGTGCACGCCCCGCAGGCTCCCTGGTCGCAGCCCTTCTTCGTACCGGGCAGCCCCAGGTGCTCCCGGAGAAGGTCGAGCAGCGACGTTCTGTTGTCCACCACCGCTGACCGCCGTACCCCGTTGACGGTGAGCCCGACCGTCGACGTCGTGGCGGAGCTCGCCGGGACCGGGCCGGGGGAAGCACCGGACGCGGACCGGGGAACCGGAAGGGTCAACCCCACGGCAGACGTCGACACCACCAGGAAACGCCGCCGTCCGATGGCGGACGCTCCACCGAACCCACCTGACATGAACCACGCCTTCCGGTGACCGGGACCGCAGGGTCCGCGCCGATGACCGCACGTCTCAAGCGGCCTGGGAGGACTCGCCGAACCACCCATGTGACCACTCAAAGCGAAAGGACAGTCACGCACTGTAGCAGTGGAGCCGGGGCATCCTCCCGAACAATCAGCCGACGTGGGCAGCGCGGTGCTCCCACTGGCCGACGCGGACGGGTGCGCACGAGGCCGAAGCGTACGTACGACTACGTGGCGCAGGTGCGACGCCGTCGACAGGCTCGGCGGCGACTAGAGCTCCGCGCGCGGGAGTTCCAGGGCGAAGGCGGTGGCGCCCGGTTCGCTGCGCAGGGTCAGGGTGCCGCCGTGCGCTGCCACCAGGGAGCGTGCCACCGCGAGGCCGAGACCGCTGCCGCCGCTCTCGCGGCTGCGGGCCTTGTCCACCCGGTAGAAGCGGTCGAAGATCCGGCTCTGGTCGGCGTCCGCGATGCCGGGCCCCGTGTCGGCCACGACCACCCGGGCGGCCTCCGGCGTCAGGCCCACCGTCAGGGACACGCGTGTCCCCGTGGGCGTGTGGACGGCCGCGTTGGTGAGCAGGTTGTCGAGCACCTGGCGGATGCGGACGGGGTCGAGGCTCAGGGGCAGCGGTCGGGACCCGGCGTCGAGGGTGAGCGGATGGCCGGAGTGGGCGGCGCGGAAGGCGTGGGCGGCCTGCCGGGCGAGGTCCGCCAGATCGCACGGTTCCAGGCGCAGCGGCGCGTCCACCTCCGCGGCGTCGAGCCGGGCGAGCAGCAGCAGGTCGTCGAGGAGGACGCCCATGCGGGCGGCTTCGGAGCGCAGTCGGGCGAGGTGCCTGTCGCGCTCCTCGGGGACGTTGGCGGCTGCGTACTGGAACAGGTCGGCGTAGCCGCGTACCGACATCAGCGGGGTGCGCAGTTCGTGCGAGGCGTCGGCGACGAAGCGGCGCAGCCGCTGCTCGGCCTCGGCGCGCACGGCCAGGGAGTCGTCGATGTGCTCCAGCATGGTGTTGAAGGCGGTGCGCAGCTCCTCGACCTCGGGTCCGCCGCCGGACCGGTCGGCGCGCAGCGGCAGGCGGGCCGCCGACTCGGTGAGGTCGTGCGAGGCGATGCCGTGGGCGGTGTGCGCCATGTCGCTGAGCGGTTTCAGGCCGCGTCGCAGCAGGATCCGCCCGAAGACGACGAGGGCAAGCAGGGCGACCGTGAAGGCGATCACCTGGACCGTGATCAGCTGGTCCATCGTGTCCTCGATCTCCGCCATCGGGGCGGCGCTGACCAGGACGACTCCGGGCACGACCTCGCAGGCCCGCAGCCGGTAGGCGCCCTTCCCGGCGATCTGCGCGGTGCTCGTCACATCGCCTGCGGAGTCGGCGCGCGCCTGGGCGAGGGCGGTGAACCCTTCGGTGTCGTCCGGCACGTCGGCGGGCCGGCGCAGCGCCGCCGTGCCGTCGCGGACGTCGTACACGGCCGTGTACCAGCCGTAGTACGGCTGTCGTTTGACCGTGCCGTGCTGGGCGGCGTCCTTGGCCTGGATGTTCTGTACGAGCTTCAGCTGGGCGACCTGTTGGTGTCCCAGGTAGTCGCGCATGTACGCGGTCAGGGCCGTGCCGAGGACGGCGAACGCCACGAGCGACAGCACGCCGAGGCCGAGCGCGAGCCGGGTTCCGAGGCGGAGTCTGCCGTACGTGTCGCGCAGTCGCGCGCTCATACGGCGATCTCCCTGACCACGTAGCCGAAGCCGCGCACGGTGTGGATCAGCGGGCTGCCGGTGGCGTCGAGCTTGCGGCGCAGCCGGCTGACGACCAGCTCCACGACGTTGGAGCGGCCGCCGAAGCCGTACTCCCACACGTGGTCGAGGATCTGTGCCTTGGTGAGCACGGTCGGCGACTTGCGCATGAGGTAGCGCAGCACCTCGTACTCGGTCGGGGTGAGCGTCAACCGGTCTTCTCCGCGCCGTACTTCCCGTGTGTCCTCGTCCATCGTCAGATCGGAGACGCGCAGGACGGACCGCTCGAATCCCGGCCCGGCGCTGCGCCGCAGCACGGTGCGCAGCCGGGCCATCAGCTCCTCCACGGCGAACGGCTTGACCAGGTAGTCGTCACCGCCGCGGGTCAGCCCCGCGACCCGGTCGGCGACGGTGTCGCGCGCGGTGAGGAAGACCACGGGGACCATCGTCCCGGCCGCGCGCAGCCCGTCGAGCACGCCGAATCCGTCGATGTCGGGCAGCATCAGGTCCAGGACGACGATGTCCGGGGGAAGATCGGCGGCCAGCCGCAGCGCTTCCCTCCCCGAGTTGGCCGTGACGGCGTCCCAGCCCTCGTAGCGGGCGACCGTCGCGACGAGGTCGGCGATCGGAGGGTCGTCGTCCACCACCAGCACGCGTATCTTCTCCACCCGCCCATCTTGCGGCACGCGCGCGGCGGCGTGGCCCCCGCTGATCAGGGCCGGGGCACTTCGATACGGAGTTGAAAGTCTCCTGACAGGGGATCGACAGGTCCCGGCGGTCAAGCTCTCTCCAACGACTCGATCACTCGATCACTCGATCACTCGATCAGTGCGATCCAGGAGGTTCCGGCCCGTGACCGCTGCCGTCCCCGCGACATCCGCGCCGCCGTCCCCGACGCCGGCACCGCCCGTTCCCCCCTCGGCGCTGCGCCCCCGGGTGGTGGCCCGAGCCGGCCTGTACGCCCTGCTCGCCGCGAACGCGGCGGCTGTCGCGTACTTCTTCTCCCAGGCGGGCTTTGCCTCCAACGCACTGATCGTGCTCGGCCGTCTCTTCGGCCTCTACGGCGCCCTGTTCATGGCCTTCCAGCTGCTGCTCGTCGCCCGGCTGCCGTGGCTCGACCGCCGCGTCGGCATGGACCGTCTCACCGCCTGGCACCGCGTCACCGGTTTCGGGCTGCTGTGGACGCTGGTCGGCCACGGCGTCTTCATCACCTTCGGCTACGCCCAGTCCTCCTCGCTCGGCCCGGTCGACCAGCTGATCCATCTGGCCGAGACCACGGAGGGCGTGCTGCGGGCGATCGTCGCGATGGTCCTCATCCTGGTCGTCGGAGGGGCCTCGGCCCGTTGGGCGCGGCGTCGACTCGCCTACGAGACCTGGCACTTCATCCACCTCTACACCTACGTCGCGGTGGTCCTCGCCTTCACCCACCAGGTCGCGGCGGGCACCACGTTCACCACGTCGCCGACCGCCACCGCGTACTGGTACGGCCTGTGGGGCTGCGCGCTCGGCGCGGTGTTCGCCGGCCGCGTCGCGCTCCCCCTCCGACGGAACCTCCGGCACCGGCTGCGCGTGTCGGCGGTCGTGCCCGAGTCCGACCACGTCGTCTCCGTCTACCTGACGGGCCGCGACCTCGACCGGCTCCCTGCCCTCGCCGGCCAGTTCTTCCTGTGGCGGTTCCTGACGAAGGACCGCTGGTGGCAGGCGAACCCGTACTCCCTGTCGGCCGCTCCCGACGGCACCCACCTGCGGCTGACGGTGAAGGCGTCCGGCGCGGGGTCCGCGTCCCTGCGCCACCTGGAGCCGGGGACCCGGGTCTTCGCCGAAGGCCCCTACGGCGCCTTCACCACGCTCCACCGCACCCGTCCGAACACCCTGCTGATCGCGGGCGGTGTCGGCATCACCCCGATCCGCGCGCTCATGGAGGAGCTGCACGGCCATGCCGTGCTCGTCTACCGCGTCTCCGCCCCGCAGGACGCGGTCCTCTACGGCGAACTGCGGGAGCTCGCCGCCGCCAAGGGCGCGTCGCTGCATGTGATCAGCGGCCCGCCGGCCCCCGACCCGCTGGCGCCGGACGCGCTGTCCGCGCTCGTCCCCGACCTCGCCGAACGCGACATCTACGTCTGCGGCCCGCCCGGCATGACCGATGCCGTACTGCGCGGCCTGCGCACACTCGGCGTACCCAAGCGGCAGGTCCACTTCGAACGCTTCAGCCTGGCCGGCTGAACCAGCGACACAGCAGACAACGAGGAACTCACGTGAAACGAGCACTGCCCGCTCTGGTCCTGTCCGTCGCGGCCCTGATCCCGATCTGGCGGTACACACCGTCGATCGGTTCGTCCGCCCCGGCACCGCCGAGCCCGGCGGAGGCACTGCCCCCGCCCGCGCCCTCGTCGAACTCGGCCGCTCCGCCGGCGTCCTCATCGGACTCCTCATCGAACTCCTCCGCACCGCCGGATTCGTCGCCCGGATCGTCCGCCCCGCCGACGAGCGCCGCCCCCGGCCCCCAGGTGATAGCCGGGTCGACGGTCCCGACCGAGAAGGGTGACGTCCAGGTCGAAGTGACACTCACCGCGGGCCGGATCACTGCGGTCCGGGCCCTCAAGGCGCCCCCGCACCCGCAGACCACGGCGGCCCTCCCGAAGCTGGTCGAGGCGACTCTCGAAGCGCAGAGCGCCGACATCGACGCGGTGACGGGGGCCACGATCACCAGCGACGGCTACCGGGAATCCCTCCAGGCGGCCCTCGATCTGAAGAGCGGCGCCTGACGTGAACCGGGTCGAGCACGTCATGGGCCTGCCGGTCTCCCTGCGCATCGACGACGCGTACGTCCCCGAGGGGGCCGCGGACGCGGTCTTCGCCTGGCTGCGCGAAGTCGACGCGCGGTTCAGTCCGTTCAAGCCCGGCAGCGAGGTGTCCCGCCTGAACCGGGGCGAGCTGGGCACCGCCGATGTCAGCGCGGACCTCGCCCATGTCCTGGAGCTGTGCGAGGAGTACCGCAGAGCGAGTGGCGGCGCCTTCGACGTACGGCTGCCGGGCCGGGGGCTCGACCCGTGCGCCGTCGTCAAGGGCTGGTCGGTGCAGCGCGCCGCGGAGCTGCTCACGGCGGCCGGGGTGCGGAAGTTCTGCCTGACCGCCGGCGGCGACATCGTTGCCGCCGGCGGCCCCTGGAGGGTGGGCATTCGCCACCCCGGGGACGCGGGCCGGGTCTGCGCGGTCCTGGAGCTGACCGACGCGGCGGTCGCCACCTCCGGAAACTACGAGCGAGGCGCCCACATCCTCGACGCCCGGACCGGTCTCCCCGCCACCGGTCTGCTCTCCGTCACCGTCGTCGCGCCGACGCTCACGGAGGCGGACGCGACGGCGACGGCGGCGTTCGCGCTGGGCGCGGAGGGTGTCGCGTGGGCGGCCGGGCGGCCGGACTGCGAGGTGTTCGCCGTCGACGCGGCCCGGAAGGTCCTGCGCACGCCGGGGCTGCCCACGCCGCGCACCCCCGTGGGCGGCGCCGCCTGATCGACGCCGCCTGATCAAGGGAACGGCGTCACGCCCCCGGTCGGTGGGACAGCTCCGTCCACAGGTCGAGATAGGCCCGCAACGGCGCACTCTGCCGGGTTCCCACGCGCCAGACGAACACCTTCCGCAACCGGATGGCGGGCTCCAGCGGCACGACGACGAACCGCGGGTCGGCGGTGAGAACGGGACTCGCGTGGGAGGTCAGGGCGACACCGATCCCCTCCGCGACCAGCGCGACCTGGAGGGCGACGTCGTTCGTCGCGTACGCGATGTCCAACCGCAGCGCCTGCTCGGCGAAGGCCTCCCGGATGTACGCGTGCACTCCGCTCTCGGGGCTGTAGCTGATGACCGGGTTCCGGACCGCCTCGTCGAGGGTCATCGGACGGTCCGCTGGCCGGCTTCCGGCCGGGAGGACGGCAACGATCCGGTCCTCCAGGAGCACCCGCGACGCGACGCCGGCGGGCTCACCGTCCGGCGGTCCCGCGACCACGGCCGCGTCGATCTCCCCGGCACGCACCTTCGCGAGGAGAGACGGGCTCGACGCCCCGAGGAGTTTCACCGCGACCCTCGGGTACCGGCGGTGGTACTCCCCGAGCAGCCGGGGAACGATGGTGCCCTCCAGCCCGCCGACGGTCCCCAACGCGAACGAGCCGCTGAGCAGACCGGAACGGTCGGCGAACTCCCGGACGGCCGACGCGGCCGCCGCCAGGCAGGCGCGGGCGTGCGGCAACAGGGCGGCGCCGCCGGAGGTGAGAACCACCTGCCGGGGCCGCCGTTCGAACAGCGGCTCGCCCAACTCCTTCTCCAGGGCCTGGATCTGCTGACTGATCGCGGGCTGCACGACATGGCACCGGGCCGCCGCCCTGGTGAACGACCGCTCCTCCGCCACCGCGACGAAATACTCAAGTGTACGGAGCTCCATGACCGCCAAAATATCAACTCCGGCGGTGTACGCCTGAATTGTGTGAGCCGCGGGCGGAACCGAGGCGGGCCCGGTACGAACGACCGGTGCGATCAGTGATCGTGACAGCCGGCATCACCGCTGTGTATTGGACATGCGCGGCCGGTGTCCCGAGGCTGGTGACAGACGGTCGGCCGGCCCCGTGGCCGCGGCGAAGGGCGAAGGCAGACGCATGCGAGTGACCGTGGTCGGCGGAGGCATCGCCGGGCTGACCTGTGCTCTGAGCCTGCACGCCGCCGGCTTCGAGCCACAGGTGCACGAGGCGGCACGGACGGTCGAAGCGGTCGGCGTGGGGATCAACCTGTTGCCGCACGCCGTCCGGGAGCTCTCCGAACTCGGCCTCGGCGACAAGCTGGCCTCCGCCGCGTTGCCCCCGCGTCGGCTGAGCTATCGCGACCGGACGGGCGAGGTGGTCTGGGAGGAGCCGCTGGGACGGGCGGCCGGCTACCACTGGCCGCAGTACTCCGTCCACCGCGGCCGGCTGCAGATGCTGCTGCTCGCGGCCGTACGGGAGCGCCTGGGCCCGGACGCGGTCCGCACCGGCCTGCTGTTCCAGCGGTTCGAGGAGACCGCGGGCGGCGTCCGAGCCCGCTTCCTGGACCGGTCGAGCGGGCTACCGGTGGTCGAGGACGCAGACGTGCTGGTCGGCGCCGACGGCATCGGCTCCGCCGTCCGCGCCCAGCTCTACCCGGACGAGAACGTCCCGCGGTGGAACGGCGTCCACATGTGGCGTGGCGTCGCACCCCACCCGCCCGTCCTCGACGGCCGTTCGATCGTGGTGGCCGGGGGCACCCCTGGCGAGAAGTTCGTCGCCTACCCGATCGAGGACGCGGCGACCGCCGGCGGCGAGGCCCTGATGAACTGGGTGCTGGAGGTTCGGCATGGACCTTCCGCCCCTCCCCCGGACGGCACCGCCCGTCGCATCACGGCAGCAGAGGCTCGCTCCGGGCTGTCGTCCTGGAACCTGCCGTGGATCGACGTCGTGACGCTCGCCGAGCGCTCCTCAGCGATCTTCGAGTACCCGATGATCGACCGCGATCCCCTGCCGCGCTGGAGCTTCGGACGCGTCACGCTGCTCGGAGACGCCGCACACCCGATGTTCCCCATGGGCATGAACGGCGGATCGCAGTCCGTCGTCGACACGCGTGTACTGGCCTGGTGCCTGGCCCGGGAGAACGACCCCGTGACCGCACTCCGCCGCTACGACCGGGTGCGCCGGCCGGCCGTCAACGCGGTGGTGCTGGCCAACCGGAACCTCGGACCGGAAGAGATCATCGCGCGAACCGAGGCCCACGGCGGGGCACTGCCCGCCGGGCAGGCCGAGACGATCGCGACCGGCTACCGGAAGCTGACCCGGGCCACCGTGGTCCAGGTCAACACCCACTCGTCCTGGACGGTCCCGCGCGGGGCCACGGATCCGGCGCACTGAGGGCCGCATCTGTCCGTGCACGGCCTGTGGCCCGTGCTTTCGCCGCTCATCGGGAGTGTGACTGCATGGAGGGTACGGGCCGTCCGGGTTTCGGGGAGGTGCTGCGTGGTCACCGTCGCGCGGCACAGCTGACGTTGGAGCAGCTGGCAGAGGTCTCGGGCGTCAGCGCCCGGACGCTGTCGGACATGGAGCGCGGACGGAGCAAGGGCCCTCAGGCCCGTACCGTCACCGCCCTGGCGGATGCACTGAAGCTGGATGACGGCGGCCGCGAGCGGCTGATCGCGCTGGCGCGCGACGGCCGGCTGCGGGACCACTGGGCGCGGCGGGGCGGCCTGTGCGAACTACCGCGGATCGTCGAGGACTTCACCGGCCGCGCCGGGGAACTGATCTGGTTGAGCGAGCTCGTGTACGCCGAGCGTTCGCCGGGTGTCGGTGTGGTGGGGCTCATCACCGGCTCCGCCGGCCTGGGGAAGACCACGTTGGCCGTCCGTGCCGCCCATACGGTGCGGCCGAGCTTCCCCGGCGGGGTGCTGTTCCTCGATCTGTTCGGCATGTCCCGGCGGCCGGTGACCGCCGACGACGCGCTGCGCCAACTGCTGCGCGCGCTCGGTGTCGCCGACCAGCAGGTCCCGGGCGATCTCCAGGAACGCGCCTCCCTGTACCGGTCGTTGTTGCGGGACAGGCGCGTGCTGGTCGTCCTCGACAACGCCGCGTCGGAGGAACAGGTACGTCCGCTGCTGCCGGGAGGGGGTACCAGCAGGGCACTGATCACCACGCGGCGGTTACTGGCGGGCTTGGAAGGGGTCCGCAGACTCGTCCTGGGCCCCCTTCAGGTGCCGGAGTCCACGGAGCTGCTGACCGGGATTCTCGGCGAACGCTCCGCGCACGACGAGGTGCCGACGCTCACCCGGCTCGCCGAGCTGTGCGGCGGGCTGCCCCTGGCACTGCGGATCATCGGGAACCGGTTGCTGAGCCGGCCGGACTGGGATGCCGCCCAGCTCATCGCCCGGCTGGCGGACGAGGGGCGGCGGCTTGAGCAGTTCAAGGCCGGCGACCTCAAGATAGCCAACGCGTTCAGGCTGTCGTACGAGCAACTCGCGGACTCCACACGCCAGGTGTTCCGGAGCCTCGCCGTGGTACCCGGACGGGACTTCGACGCCGCTCTGACGGCCGTCGCCGGGGGAACACCGATCGCGGACGCCTGGGACGCACTCGACGAGCTCGTCGACCTCGGACTGTTGCAGGACAGCACCGACGGCCGGTACCGCTTCCATGACCTCGTCCGCCTGTTCGCCCGCGACCGGCTCCTGGAGGAGCAGTCCGAGGCCGGGCGGCAGGCACTGACGGAACGGGTGACGTCGTGGCTGCTGCGGATGGCCACCCTGTCCGGGCGGTGGTTCGAGCCCGGGTACGGCCGTCCCGACCGGTCCGATCCCGAGCTCGCCGTCCTGTCCTCCGAGGAGGAGGCCGACGGGTGGCTGCGGGTGAACGTGGACAACTGGCTGGGTGCGATGCGGGCCGCGGCGGGAAGCGGCGGCCGGCACTCTCTCGTCCTCGACTGCGCGGAGTCGATGCACTGGTTCTCCGACCGGTGGCTGCACAGCCCGCACTGGCAGGAGGTCTTCACGCTGGGTGCGGAGGCCGCGGCCGCCCTCGGGGACCTGGCGCAGCAGGCCACCCAGCTGAACTATCTGGCCTGGGTCCACTCGGTGCCGCCCGGTGACCCGGGGGCCGTCCTGCGGTACGCGGCCGAGGCGCGGGAGCTGGCCACCCGGTCCGATGCCACTTCGCAGATCGCCTGGGCACACGAGTACACCGCTGACGCACTCCTCATGCTCGGCCGACACGACGAGGCCATCGAGTCGTCCTCCCGGGCGGCCGAGATGTTCCAGGCCATCGGCGACATCGACTCCTACGTCCAGAGCAACGCCGCCATCACCAGGTGCCTTTTCGACGATGGGCGCTACGCCGAGGCTCTGGAGCGTTACCTCGAACTGCTCGCCGTGCTGGATGACCCCGAGTCGGGGATGACACCGAGCGTCGTCGTGCACAGTCGGCCCCTGGCGCTGCTGCGCATCGGCTCCTGTCTCCGGTACCTCGGTCGTCGTACGGAGGCGATCACCGCGCTCGTCGAGGGAATCGATCTGGTGGACAAGCTCCGGGCATCCGACTACCGGCAGGCGGACGCTTTGGAGACGCTGGCTTCCCTGCTGGCCGACGAGGGGCGCACCGACGAGAGCGACCGTGCCTACGGGCGGGCGGCGCAGATCTTCGCGTCGATCGGCGACACCGAGGCGAGCAGCCGCTGCCGGGCCTTGGTGACCGGCACGGCCTGACGCGGACGGGACGAAGGGCACGGCCGTCGGCCGTCGGCCGCCAACTCTGCATGCTGCTCTGCGTGTTCACCGGCCCCGTGGACGACTTGGATGGAGGCGCCGGACGGGCATCGGGCCCGTCCCGCCAGAGCGGAGATGCCCATGGCAACCATCAGGAACATCGTGCTCGTGCACGGTGGCTTCGTGGACGGGTCGGGATGGCGGGAGGTCTACGACCACCTGACCGCCGACGGCTACCGGGTGGCCGTCGTCCAGAACCCGACCGAGTCGCTGGCCGGCGACGTCGCCGCCACCCACCAGGTGCTCGACCGCCTCGACGGCCCGGCCGTGCTGGTCGGCCACTCGTACGGCGGGGTCGTCATCACCGAGGCCGGCAACCACCCGGGCGTCGCCGCGCTCGCCTACATCGCCGCCTTCGCACCGGACAAGGGCGAGTCTGTCGGTTCCCTGATCGCCGACCCGCCGCCCGGTGCGCCGGTTCCGCCGATCCTGCCGCCCACGGACGGCCGCCTGCTCCTGGACCGGGACAGGTTCGCAGTCTCCTTCGCCGCCGACGTCCCCGAATCGACGGCCGCGTTCATGGCCGACTCCCAGGTCCCCTGGGGCGTCGACGCCCTCGAAGGGGCGGTCTCCGAACCAGCCTGGCAGAGCAAGCCGTCGTGGTACCTGGTCGCCACCGACGACCGCATGATCCCGCCGGCCGCTCAGCGCGCCATGTCCGAGCGCGCCGGCGCGATCGTCACCGAGACCCCCGGCAGCCACGCCGTCTACGTCTCCCGCCCGGCGGTCGTGGCCGCCGTCATCGCGCAGGCCGCGCACGGCGTCAGCACCCCCTAGGGACTGCCTTTCGGCTTCCGCGCCGAACTCTCGGGCCGACACCCGCGACCGGACGAGACACTCCACCCCGACCACTCTGGGAGTCCCCATGGATCCTGAGCTCACCCGCCGTCGAGTCCTCGCCGGCAGCGCCGCGGTGGCGAGCACGGCAGCACTGCTGGGACCGCTCTCCTCGGCAGCCTCCGCCGCCGCCCCCTCCGGGGCCGGGGCCGGGGCCAAGCCGACCGTCGTGCTGGTGCACGGCGGATTCGCCGACGCCTCCTGCTGGAACGGTGTCATCGAGCGGCTCCAGGACGCCGGCTACCCGACGATCGCCCCCGCAAACCCGCTGCGCAGCCTGCCCGGCGACGCCGCCTACATCGCCAGTGTCCTTCGCTCGATCAGCGGCCCGGTCGTCCTGGTCGGCCACTCCTACGGCGGCGCCACCATCACCAACGCCGCCGCCGGTGCCTCCAACGTCAAGGCACTCGTCTACGTCGCCGCCTTCGTCCCCGACAAGGGCGAGCAGCTCGGCGTACTGATCAACAAATACCCCGGCAGCATCATCGAGGCCGCGACTCGGGGCGTCCCCTACGACGCCCCCGACGGCACCACGGGTGTCGACCTGTATCTGGAGGCCGACAGATTCCGCGCCGCGTTCGCCGCCGACCTGCCGGTCGCCACCACCCGGCTCATGCAGGCCACCCAACGCCCCTTCAGCGCCACCTGCTTCACCGACCCCACGGCCTCCACCGCCTGGCGCACCATCCCCTCCTGGGGCCTGGTCGCCGACGCCGACAAGGCCATTCCGCCCGCCCTGCAGCGCTTCTTCTACGACCGGGCACGCGCCCGCCACGTCGTCGAGGCGCGGGGGGCGTCCCATGTCGCCATGATCAGCCATCCGCGCACCACGACCCGCCTCATCGAGGCCGCGGCCCGGACCACCGGCTAACACTCGACGGCTTCGCCTCGGCCCGGCCCTGAGGGGGCCGAGGCGAGCCCGTACCAACGCGGCCGGCGCCCGCTCACAATTGTGGCCGGTCGGTCACTGAGGTCACGCCTCCTTCTTCGCGTCGATCTCGGCGATGAGGCCCTCGATGAGGACCTTGATCTCGTCGCGGATGGGGCGGACGGCATCGACGCCCTGGCCGGCCGGGTCCTCCAGGGCCCAGTCGAGGTACTTCTTGCCCGGGAAGATCGGGCAGGCGTCGCCGCAGCCCATGGTGATGACGTAGTCGGACGCCTGGACGGCCTCGGTGGTCAGCACCTTCGGCTTCTGGTCGGAGATGTCGACGCCGACCTCGGCCATGGCCTCGACCGCGGCCGGGTTGACCTGGTCGCCCGGGATCGAGCCGGCGGAGCGGACCTCGATGCGGTCGCCGGCGAGGTGGTTCAGGAACCCGGCGGCCATCTGGGAGCGGCCGGCGTTGTGGACGCAGACGAAGAGCACGGAGGCGAGCGGAGCGGTCATCGGTTCTTCCTTAGGCAGGGATGGAGCATGGCGCGGGGACGGGAAGCTTCAGGTGCCGGACAGGGTGTCCAGCAGGGTGGTGATACGGGTGTCGATGGCGTCGCGGATCCCGCGGCCGGCCACCGGTGGCGATGGGGTTCTCGGGGTGCACCAGTGCGTCCGGGCGCTCGGCGGCGAACCGCTCCGCGAGCACGACGAGGTGGGTGCGGACGTGCGCGTTCGCGGCGAGCTGCTCGTAGGAGTCGGCGATCAGCCGCTGTACCGTCTCCACGGAGTACCGGCCCTGGTGACGCACGGCGAGGCGGGCGACACCGGCCGCGAGACGTTCGTCGGGAAGGACCGGGTACGAGGACTCGGCCATGGCGAGAACCCCCTTCGGCGGGTTCAAAGAGATCAGCCCAGGCTGGTATCAGCTCCGGGTGATGTGAGAGTATCAGCACATGATGACGTCAGTCGATACTGATCTGATCCGGGTTCTGGGTGATCCCCTGCGCCTCCAGATCGTGACCCTGCTCGCCCGCGAGACGCTCTGCACCACCCACCTGGTGGAGGAGACCGGTGCCAAGCAGACCAACCTCTCCAACCACCTGAGAGTGCTGCGCGAGGCCGGGGTCGTGGAGACCGAGCCCTGCGGCAGGTTCACGTACTACCGGCTCAAGCCGGACGTCATCGAGCAGCTCGCCGGGCAGTTCGCCGCACTCGCGCAGACCGCGCGCCTTACCGCCGAGGCGAACTTCAAGCGCTCCTGTCCCTGACCCTCCCCCCTTGCCTCACCTGCCCGAGGAGACCCTGCCCGTGACCGCCACCAAGCCCGCCGCGAGCGACGCCATAGCTACCGACACGTCGCCGCAGCCCGCGCCCGGCGCCACCCCGCCCCGTACCCCGCTCGTCGCCCGCGCGGCCGCCGAGCTCGTCGGCACCGCCGCGCTGGTCGCGATCGTCGTCGGCTCCGGCATCCAGGCCACCGACCTCACCGACGACGTCGCCCTGCAGCTCCTCGCGAACTCCACCGCCACCGTCTTCGGGTTGGGCGTCCTGATCGCGCTCCTCGGCCCGGTGTCGGGTGCCCACTTCAACCCGGCCGTCACCCTGGCCGAGTGGTGGACCGCCCGCCGTGGAGGCGCGGGCGTGAACGGGCGCGAGCTCGCCGTGTACGTCCCCTCACAGGTCGTCGGCGCGATCGCGGGCGCGGTGCTGGCGGACGCGATGTTCGGCGAGCCGCTGGTGAAGTGGTCCACGCACGACCGCTCGGCAGGCAACCTGCTCCTCGGCGAGGTCGTGGCGACGGCCGGCCTCATCCTGCTGATCTTCGGCCTGGCCCGTACCGACCGGCTCCGCTTCGCACCCGTCGCCGTGGCTTCGTACATCGGCGCGGCCTACTGGTTCACCTCGTCGACCTCGTTCGCGAACCCGGCCGTGACGATCGGCCGCGCCTTCACCGACACGTTCGCGGGCATCGCTCCCGCCTCCGTCCCCGCATTCATCGGCATGCAGATCATCGGAGCGGTCGCGGGACTGGCCCTGGTCGCGATCATCTTCATGCGCGGCAAGACGACCACCGAGTGACACAGGTCGCGAACGTTGTGGTGATCGGCGGCGGCCAGACCGGGCTCGCCGCCGGCTACCACCTGCGCCGCCTCGACCTCGACTTCGCCATCCGCCGCCGCAGTCGGGCGAGACGTACCGGGACGCGGCGCACGTCGTCTCGTACCTCACCGACTACGAGCGGCGGTACGAGCTTCCCGTCGTCCGATCGGTCAGGGTCGAAGCGGTCCACCGGGACGGCGAGTTCCTGCGCGTGGAGGCCGACGCCGGCAGCCGGCGGGCCCGTACGGTGATCAGCGCGACCGGCACCTGGTGGCGCCCGTCCATCCCCGTCCCCGGCCGTACGGAGTTCAAGG
This sequence comes from Streptomyces sp. NBC_01255, assembly GCF_036226445.1. Taxonomy (NCBI): domain Bacteria; kingdom Bacillati; phylum Actinomycetota; class Actinomycetes; order Kitasatosporales; family Streptomycetaceae; genus Streptomyces; species Streptomyces sp. NBC_01255. The sequence goes on along the minus strand of NZ_CP108474.1, from coordinate 8,160,812 downwards.
GCGCCTAACTCCACGCCGTTGAGTACCGCCGCCGCGCTCACACCACGGTGCTGCGGCGCTCGATGAGGACGGTGTCGCGCCAGACGCCGTGATGGCGGCCGATGCGTTCACGGGTGCCGATGATCCGGAAGCCGGCCCGCCGGTGGACGGCGAGGCTGGCGGTGTTCTCGGGGAAGACGCCGGACTGGATGGTCCAGATGCCGGCCGCTTCGGTGGAGTCGACGAGGGCGACGAGGAGCGCGGAGGCGACGCCCCGGCCCCTGGCGTCGGGGTGCACGTACACCGAGTGCTCGATCACGCCCGCGTACGCGCACCGGTCGGAGACCTTGGTGGCGGCGACCCAGCCGAGCACCGTCCCGTCGGCATCGAGGGCGGCGAAGCGGTGCTCCGGCAGCTTGGCCACGTCGAACTGCTCCCAGGTGGGGGCGGTGGTCTCGAAGGTGGCGTTGCCCTCGTCGATGCCGGCCTGGTAGATCGCGACGACCTCGTCGGCGTGTGCGGCGGTCAGGGGCACGACGACGGTGGTCGCGACGGTCATGCGGCGGCCGCCTTGGTGAGGAGCGCACCCATTGCAGCGAGGACGGCGGGCTCGACGCGGTAGTAGACCCAGGTCCCGCGCCGCTCGGAGGAGAGCAGCCCGGCCTCCTTCAGCTTCTTCAGGTGATGGGAGACGGTCGGCTGCGAGACGCCGACGTCGGAGATGTCGCAGACGCACGCCTCGCCGCCCTCGTGCGAGGCGACCGCCGAGAACAGGCGCAGCCGGACCGGATCGCCGAGCGCCTTGAACATCTTCGCGGTCCGCTCGGCCTCCTCGGCGTTCAGCGGGCGCTCGGTGAGCGGCGGGCAGCAGGGGGCGACCTCGGGCTCAAGGAGCGGCAGCGCAGCATTCGACATGTATCTATGTTGACACACATCGAACCAGGCGCCCAAGGGGTGCCCGGGATCCGCTCCACTTCGATGAATGTCTATGTTGACGAGTGTCGATGCAGGTGCCATGCTTGCGGCACAAGGGATCGACAGATGTCGAAACAAAGGGGAATCGTCGTGAACACCACCGCCACCGACCAGCTGCCCGTCGTGGTCATCGGGGCCGGGCCCGTCGGCCTGGCCTCCGCCGCCCACCTCGTCGGGCGTGGCCTCGAACCGCTGGTTCTCGAGGCGGGGCCGGTGGCTGGTGCGGCGGTACGCGAGTGGGCGCACGTCCGTCTCTTCTCCACGTGGGGCGAGGTCACCGACCCGGCTGCCGAGAAGCTCCTGGCCCCCACCGGCTGGGTGAAGCCCGACACGACGACGTACCCGACGGGCGGCGACTGGGCGGCCGACTACCTCCAGCCGCTCGCCGACGTCCTCGGCGACCGCGTCCGCACCGGCGCCATGGTCACCGGCGTCTCGCGCGCCGGCCGCGACCGCATCGTGGACGCCGACCGCGACGCCCAGCCGTTCGTCGTCCACGTCGCCCACGCCGACGGCCGGGAGGAGCGGCTGTTCGCCCGCGCGGTGATCGACGCCTCCGGCACGTGGGTCACCCCGAGCCCGGCAGGCGCGTCCGGTCTCACCGCTCTTGGCGAGAAGGCCGCCGCCGACCGCGTCACCTACCGTGTCCCCGACCTCAAGGACCCGTCCGTCCGAGCCCGTTACGCGGGCAGGCGCACCGCCGTCATCGGCTCCGGCGCCTCCGCCTTCACCGCCCTCGCCTTGCTCGCAGACCTTGCCAAGGCCGAGGACGGCGCGGGGGCGAAGGCCGTGTGGATCCTGCGCCGGGGCATCTCCGGCTCCACCTTCGGCGGCGGCACGGCCGACCAGCTCCCCGCCCGCGGCGCACTGGGTCTCGCCGCGAAGGCCGCGGTGGACGAGGGCCACGCCGACGCCGTCACCGGCTTCCGTACGGAGGCGATCGAGCGCGACGGCGACCGTCTGGTCCTCGTGGCCGAGGACGGCCGCCGGCTCGACCCGGTCGACGAGGTCGTCGTCCTCACCGGCTTCCGCCCCGACCTCTCCTTCCTCTCCGAGCTGCGCCTCGGCCTCGACGAGCGCCTCCAGGCCCCGGTCGAACTGGCCCCGCTGATCGACCCCAACCAGCACTCCTGCGGCACCGTCTACCCCCACGGCGTGAACGAGCTGTCCCACCCGGAACAGGGCGTCTACCTCGTCGGCATGAAGTCCTACGGCCGCGCCCCCACCTTCCTCGCCCTCACCGGCTACGAGCAGGTCCGCTCCGTCGTCGCCGCCCTCGCGGGCGACCGGGAGTCGGCCGAGCGCGTCGAACTCGTCCTCCCGGAGACCGGAGTGTGCGGCGGCGCCGGCCTCTTCGACCAGCCGGACACGGAGCAGACCGCGGACGGCGGAAGCTGCTGCGCTCCCGCCCCCGCGCTCATCCCGCTCGGCACCACGACCCCGGCGCCCTCCTGCGGCTCGTGACCGACCTCGACACCCGTACGGACGGGGCCGCGACCGGAACGGGGGACGGGTCGCGGCCCCGCGCCGTGCTCCCCGCCCTCTGCCTGACGCAGATCACCGGCTGGGGGATCGTCTACTACGCCTTCCCCGTTCTGCTCTCCCGCATGACCGCCGACACCGGCTGGTCCGTCGGCGCGACAACAGGTGCGTTCTCGCTGGCCCTTCTCGTCTCGGCGGCGGCAAGTGTGCCCATCGGCCGGATCCTGGACCGGCGCGGCCCGCACCTCGTCATGACGGCGGGCTCCGTCCTCGCGGTGGTCGCCGTGCTCGCCGTGGCGGCGGCCCCCAACCTGCCTGCCTTCTACGCCGCCTGGGCCCTCGCGGGCATCGCGATGGCAGCCACCTTCTACCACCCCGCCTTCGCCGCCCTCACCCGGTGGTGGGGGCCCGATCGCGTCCGGGCCCTGACGATCGTCACGCTTGCCGGCGGCCTCGCCTCCACCGTTTTCGCCCCGCTCACGGCCGCGCTCGCCGAACACCTCACCTGGCGCAGCACGTACGTCGTCCTGGCGGGCGTCCTCGCCCTCGTCACCATCCCTGCCCACGCCCTCGCCCTACGGGCCCCCTGGCCACCCCCGCCCCCGGGTCCCGGCCCCGAACAGCCGACCGGGAAGGACGACACCGCCCGCAGCAGCCCCTTCGTCCTGCTCGCCCTCGCGTTCACGCTCTCCGGCTTCGCCATGTACGCGGTCGTCATCGGCCTCGTACCCCTCCTCGAAGAACGCGGAGCGAGTCCGACCGCCGCAGCCTGGGCCCTCGGTCTCGGCGGCGCCGGCCAGACCCTCGGCCGCACGCTCTACGCCGCCCTCGCCGCCCGCACCACCGTCACCACCCGCACCGCCGCACTGATCGCCCTCGGCGGCGCCACCACCGCGGCACTGGCCCTGGTCCCCGGCCCCCTCCCGCTCCTGGTCCTGCTCTCCGTCCTCGCCGGAGTCGTCCGCGGCAACCTCACCCTCCTCCAGGCCACCGCGGTCACCGATCGCTGGGGCGCCACCCACTACGGCCGCCTCTCCGCCCTCCTCACGGCCCCGGCCACCATCGCCGCCGCCCTTGCGCCCTGGGCCGGCGCCATCCTCGCCGGACCCCTCGGCGGCTACAGCGGCCTCTTCCTCGCCTTGGCCGGAAGCTCAGTCGTGGCAACCCTCCTGGCGATGAGAACGGGTCCGAGATAGCAGCCGGGTCTACCGGAGGGCACCCTTGTCGATCACTGCTCACCGCCCCTACCAGGACGACTCGGCAGGCCCGTACCGGAAGGCGAGGTAGGCGCTGCAGCGAGCCCGGTCAGGCTGCGGCGGTCGCGGCCGTACGCAGGGGCGCGAGTGCGGTGCTCCAGGCGATGACCTGGTCGAGCATCGCGTTCAGGGCCGGCAGGTTGTAGTCGCCGGGTTTGAAGACCCGGTAGTTCTCGAACTCGGTGATCAGCGACAGCGGGACCTGCTGGCGTACGTCGGCCATCTGGAGCTCGCCGGCGACCAGGCGCAGCTGCTCGACCGCACGGACTCCGCCCACGCCGCCGTAGGACACGTAGCCGACCGACTTGTTGTTCCACTCGGCGTAGAGGAAGTCGAGGGCGTTCTTCAGCACGCCCGGGATGCCGTGATTGTACTCCGGCGTCACGATGACGAACCCCTCGAATGATGCGATCTTGTCCGCCCACTGCCGGGTGTGCTCGTTCTGGTAATGGCCGAGCGACGGCGGCATGGGTTCGTCGAGGTGCGGCAGTGGGTAGTCGCGGAGGTCGAGGAGTTCGAACTCGGCGTCGGTGCGGCGTGATGCGATGTCGAGCACCCAGCGGGCGACCTGTTCACCGTTGCGGTGGGGACGGGTGCTGCCGAGGATGATGCCGATCTTGAGCATGACGGGCCTGGCCTTCCTCGTTCGCGGTGCTTGTTTCGAGGCACCTTGCGGAAGTGTGCTGCCCGGTAGATGGTCTGCCAGGCAGACGATCTATTCAACAACGGGTCGAAAGGTATGATTCCTGTCATGGGCAGCAGCACGCCGACCGCGTCAGTCGCCGGGTGTGGCGACCTCACCGAGGACTTCGGGTTCTCGCTGATGGCGGTGGCGCATGCCTATCGCGCCGCTGTCTCCGCGGTGCTCGAGAGCGTCCCGCAGGGCGCGCGTGGCTACCAGACGCTCGCCGCCGTAGTCGAGGGGGACGCACCCAATCAGCTTGCCCTGGCCGGCTATCTGCGGATCGACCGCACCGTAATGACCTACCTGATCGACGAGCTCGTGGCTGCCGGGCTGGTCGAGCGCCGGCTCGACCCTGCCGACCGGCGCCGACGCAAGATCGTCGCGACCGGTCACGGCATCGACACCGCCCGGGAGCTACAACGGCGGGTGCGAGAGGCGGAGGACGGGCTCCTCTCCGCGATCGACGAGGACGACCGCGAGCTGTTCCGCACCCTGCTGCAACGAGTCGCCCGCAGCCTCGGCGACCTCAAGCCGTGCGACGCCGACACCGACACCGACACCGACACCGACACCGACCGCCGCGACGATGCACCCGGCCGGCAGTCCACCTGAGGACCCGCCGAGTGTCGTTCGCCGTGGCTCCGCCACCGACCGAGCGGCTCACACCGTCTGCCACCGTCACGTCGGTGGCCGAACTGCCCGGATGCCGCGCACCGGCGTAGGCCTGGACGCCCCTTGCATGGGCGGCCCCCTGGACTCCGCACAGCTCACCGCCAGCGAATTTCCAGCTAATTGAAAACGGTCGTCGTTTTCATATAGGCTCACGCCGAACACCCTCGACACCTCAGGAGATCCCGATGGCCGTCCCCAAGCGGAAGATGTCCCGCAGCAACACCCGCCACCGCCGGGCCCAGTGGAAGGCCACGACGGCGCAGCTCGTCCCGATCACGGTCGACGGCTCCGTGTACCAGGTCCCGCAGCGCCTGGTGAAGGCGTACGAACGCGGCCTGCTGCACCCTGAGGGCTGAGCCGGATGACCGCCACGAAGCCCGCCCTGCTGCCCGTCACCGTCCTGTCCGGGTTCCTCGGAGCCGGCAAGACCACCCTGCTCAACCACGTGCTCGGCAACCGCGAAGGCCTGCGCGTCGCGGTCATCGTCAACGACATGAGCGAGGTCAACATCGATGCCGCCCTCGTGCGCGGCGGAGAGGCGGCGCTGTCGCGGACCGAGGAGCGCCTGGTAGAGATGACCAACGGGTGCATCTGCTGCACCCTGCGCGATGACCTGCTGGAGGAGGTCGACCGACTGGCCCGCGAGGGGCGCTTCGACTACCTCCTCATCGAGTCCAGCGGGATCTCCGAGCCGATGCCCGTGGCGGCCACCTTCTCGTTCCCGCGCGACGACGGCGCCACCCTGAGCGACCTCGCCCGCCTCGACACCATGGTCACCGTCGTGGACGCCGCGAACTTCCTGCCGGAGCTCGCCGGCGGCGACGAACTCACCGCCCGCGGCCTCGCCCCGTACGAGGACGACGAGCGCACCGTGAGCGACCTCCTCATGGACCAGCTCGAGTTCGCGGATGTCATCGTCCTCAACAAACTCGACCTGGTGCGGCCGACCGAGGCGTCCAGGCTGCGCGCGACACTCTCGCGACTGAACCCGGAGGCGAGGATCGTTCCCGCCGTCCGCGGGCAGGTGGCCCTCGAACAGGTGCTGGGCACCGGCCTGTTCGACGTCGAGCGTGCCCAGCAGGCCCCGGGGTGGGTCAAGGAGCTCAACGGCGACCACGTCCCGGAATCCGAGGAGTACGGCATCTCCTCGCTCGTCTTCCGCGCCGACCTCCCCTTCCACCCCGGCCGACTGTGGACCTTCGTCACCAAGGGCCTCGACAGCGGCACCTTCGGACAGATCCTGCGCTCCAAGGGCTTCTTCCGGCTCGCCAGCCGCCCCCGCGTCACCGGACTCTGGTCCCAGGCCGGCGCCGTCGCCCGCTTCGAGCCCTCGGGCGCCCTCGGACCGGACACCACGCAGGGCCAGGAGCTCGTCTTCATCGGCACGGGCCTGCGCGCCGAGGCCCTCCGGGCGGCCCACGAAGCCTGCCTGCTCGGCCCGGACGAAGCCGCGCCCGCCGTGGACGACTTCCCGGACTGGGAGACGTACGGAATCGACGACGCCTGCGAGCACGAGCTCGCCACACCTCAAGTGGCCTGAAACTCCGGGCCGGTCGGTGGTCGCAGCCACGGCACCGTCCGGCCCGGCCTCCCCGAGCGGCTCTACCAGACCCTGGAGAACCGACCTGACCTGCGCCGGCTGGTCGAGGGTGGTGCCGTCAGGCAGTAGGCGATGCAGCAGGAGACTTCCTCGGGCCGGCGTACATTGCGGCGGGCAATCACCCAATGACGGCGGCCTTCCCGGTGCCAAGAACCTCCGAAAGGCGCCGGCTGTCGCCGCCGCGGCTGTGTACCGCGTTCGCGACGCCCGCTCAGGCGGGGCGAGGTGGGCCGATACGTCTCCCCGGCCCCCTCGGCCTCGTGCCGGCGCCGAACTCGGTTTCGTACGTGGAGAACCCGACGCGGTGGATCGACCCGATGGGTCTGGCGAAGGAGGAGGTGGAGACGGGGTGCCCACACCGCAGGAAGGGCGAGCACCCGCACAGTGTGGTGCTGGGAATCGAGGACCATAGCGAAGCCTTCGTCGACCACCTGCGCGGCCGTAAGGTCGACCCGGACCTGGGAGCCCACACATACAACGGCCCGCCGTACGGAACCGTCGTGGACGAAGTGCCGGTATGGATGTCCAACGTCATGAATTCCGTCGCGGACAAGAACACCACGCTCTCCATCACCCTCGACGGCATGCTGAACAGCAGGGGAGAACGCGGCAACTGGAACACTCCGGCCGACATCGTCGACGCCTTCCAGACGGCGGTCAAGCAGGGTTCCCCGTTCTCGACCGTCGACGGGAACCAGCCCGAGTACGGTAACGGAACCGCCTGGGAGATGAGCGTGGTCGCACGGAACGTGGTCGTATGCGAGGGCGAACTCAACATCTACAACGAGCCGAACCCGGACGGGCGGTCGTGGGACGACATCCACTGGTATACCCGCGACGAGGAGACGAAGGGCGGTACAAGGAGAGATCAAGGCCCGAAGCCCGACATCCCCGAGATCGACCCGCACGTGACGTTGGAGCACGATGAACAGCGAATCCCCGCGTGAGGCGTCGGAGATCGTAGCCGCGGAGTGGCGGAGAATCCTGGAAATGAGCGAGAGGCGCATTGACCCCGCGATCCCGCGCGCGGCCCACGCGCACCCTCGGCTGGGGGAGTTGTTTCCCATGGTCAGCCACGGAGCGCTGTACTTCAGCCGGTGCACTCAATACCCGTGGACCCATGACGTCGCCGCGCTGTTCCCCCGTCCCGGCGGGTTCCATGTGTTCCGGCACTCCGACAAGACGGTGCTCGGCGAACCGGACACTGTGGAGGAAGCCGTCGGACTCATCGTGGCCAACCTGCCCGATGGTTGCGGACCGGCCGTCGACGGAAACCCGGACGACCTGTGAGGGACACCGACAGCACCGACTCGGCCTCGCGCGCCCGGCGCAGGTCGGGGTGACCTTTGGATGCGAGTCCGCTCTCAAGGCGTTCCTCGTGCGACGTGATCCCGGCCTCGTCGACCGCAGCAGCAACAGTCCCATGATCGGCCGGACAGCTCCTAGGGCGTCACCGGCTCCTTCCCCGCGGACCGGCCATGGCCTGGCGCTGATCCGCAACGTGTCACCCGGCTGCTCTCCCTGATAGCAGTCCACTCGCGCGTGCTGGGTACGGCTCGCGTCCCACGGGTCCTGCCACTTCACCTGACACTCGGCATCCCGCACGCCGGTGACCTCCGCGGTGACGTCCCTTCCCAGGCCGAACGTATGCACGCCGAAGAGCCCCAGGGCGAGCGCGCCGGTCAGCAGCAGCGCGGCGAAGCCGGGCATCCGTACGTGGTTCCGCAGCGAGAACCGGAGGGCGTCGGCTCGCCGTCGCCAGGATCGCTGAGCGCCTTCGTCACGATCCCCGTCGACGGCCGTTCCACGGTGATCTCCAGTACGCGCCCCATCCCCGGCACCTCGTACACCACGGTGTTCCGATGAACGAACGACGGCCGCGTGAACCCGCCCGAACGCAGGGGAACGACATCTCTGACCCGCCCGCCGCGGGGCACCGCGAGCACAGCGGACTCCGCCACGAAGCGCACCGGCTCGTCGACGCGGTGGACGACCCAGAGATCCCCCCCGTGCGGGCCGGCCCTCGCCCCGGGTCCCGTCACCGGCCTGCCAGACCACCTCTGCAGGGACCCCCACAGCCCTGCCCGAGGCGAAGGCACGCCCGCGCGACCTGTCCCGCCAGTTTCCCCACAGGGCCGGCAACGCGCCGGCGAGGAAGCTGCACGCCAGGAAGAGAAGAAAGTTCACGAACGCACTCTCGGCTGGAGAAGGACGAAGGGACAGAGGGTTCCACTGCAGGATCGGGGGCAGGTGAAGCTGCCGGTCACCGGCAAGGTGAGCCGGATTCCGCCGCTCTCAGCGATACTTCCGGCGGTGGTAGGCGTCGCTCGCCGTGGGCAGGGAGTTGTGGACCGCGCGGGCGTTGTCACCCTGGCCGCCTTCTGGACATGGCGGTGGTGGGACGGCGAGCAGGAGGGCGAGTTCACGGCCGATCCGCGGTTCTGCGAGCTCGTCACCCCCGAGACGATCCACCGGCTCGTGCCCGAGGCGTACGGCGGACGCGAGGACGTGGCCTCCTGCACCTGGGCAGCCCCGCGTGAGAAGGGGAAGTACCGGGGCCAACGTCCATCTCTTCGCCAGCCGCCTCAACGTCGAACTGGCCGAGAAGGACATGCGCGAGCAGCGCACCGACGGAGAACTGGGCTGGGAGAAGGACACCCAGGAAGACCTGCTCGGCCTCGGCGACGAAGCCCTTCTCCGCTTCCGGCCGCCCGTACCCGGCAAGAACATCACCGCGCAGGTCTTCTTCCGCCGCAGCAACATGGTCATCTCCGTGGCCTACGCCCGCAGCGACGACGACCGGCAGGCCGCCCGCGCCGGAGCCATCGACGCCGCCCGCGAGGCAGCCGCCCTCCTCAAGCCCTGACCACTCGAACCCTCAGGCGTATTCACCGATTCCGTCGGCGTTCTCCGGGGGACTCGGTGAACTGGTGAATCCGGTAGGCCCGTTGTCGCTCCCGTGGACCAGCCGGCGTCGGCGGTGATCCGGGAGAGGAGGACCGGGAAGGCGTAGTAGACGATGCCCCAGCCGGTGATCTGGGTGGCGCAGAGCGCGGGCAGGACGGCGCGGGGCCGCGACCGGTCCCCTGTTCCGGTCGCGGCCCCGCGCGTGTGAAGGTCGGTCATCGCGAGGTCAGCAGCAGCCGCCGGCGGCGGCGGCGGCGACCGGCTCGCTCGTGCCGTTCTCGGCGGTGGCCGACGTGCTGGAACAGCAGGTGCTGCCCTGCTGCTTGGTCAGGGTGTCGGCGTCGGCCTTGACGACGTACACCTCCCACGGCTCACTGCCGGGGCCGGTGACCCACACCTTGTCCTGGACGGCGTAGCAGCAGGTGGTGTCGTTCTCCTCCCTCGTCGGGAGGCCCTCGCCGCTCAGCCGGGTGGTGGCGGCGTGGACGGCGTCGGTGCTCTCGACTTCCACGCCGAGGTGGTCCAGGCGGGTGTCCTCGCCTTCGGTGCCTTCGATGAGGACGAGCTTGAGCGGCGGTTCCGTGATGGCGAAGTTGGCGTAGCCGTCACGGAGTTTGGCCGGTTCGGCGCCGAAGAGCTTGGTGTAGAAGGCGATGGATGCCGCAAGGTCGGGGACGCGCAGGGCGAGCTGTACTCGGGACATCGTGTCCTCCAGGTGTGGGTGGTTGGGCAGGGTCAGCAGCCGCCGGCGGTGGCCTGGGAACCGGCGCCGAGCAGGATGAGCGCGGGGGCCGGCGTGCAGCAGCCGCCGCCGTCGGCCTGGGTGTCGTCGGCCGACTGGTCGTCGAAGAGGCCGGCGCCGCCGCAGACCCCGGTCTCGGGGAGGACGAGTTCGACGCGCTCGGCGGACTCCTGGTCGCCGGCGATGGCGGCGACGACGGAGCGGACCTGCTCGTAGCCGGTGAGGGCGAGGAAGGTCGGGGCGCGGCCGTAGGACTTCATGCCGACCAGATAGACGCCCTCCTCCGGGTGGGAGAGCTCGTTCGCCCCGTGGGGGTAGATGGTGCCGCAGGAGTGCTGGTTGGGGTCGATGAGCGGGGCCAGCGCGACCGGCGCCTGGAGGCGCTCGTCGAGGCCGAGGCGGAGCTCGTCGAGGAAGGAGAGGTCGGGACGGAAGCCCGTGAGGACGATGACCTCGTCGATCGGGTCGAGACGGCGGCCGTCCTCCGCGACCAGGACGAGCTGCTCGCCGTCGCGCTCGAACGCCGCGGCCCGGAAGCCCGTGACGGCGTCGGCGTGACCCTCGTCGACGGCGGCCTTGGCGGCGAGGCCGAGGGCACCACGGGCGGGGAGCTGGTCGGCGGATCCGCCGCCGAAGGTGGAGCCGGAGATGCCGCGGCGCAGGATCCAGGTCGCGTGCGTGCCGGAGCCGTCCTGTGACTTCGCGAGGTCGGCGAGGGTCGCGAGGGCGGTGAAGGCGGAGGCGCCGGAGCCGATGACGGCGGTGCGCTTGCCCGCGTAGCGGGCCCTGGTCGCCGGGTTCTTGAGGTCGGGGACGCGGTAGGAGATCCGGTCGGCCGCGGCGCGCTCGCCGAGGGCGGGGAGGCCGTCGCCGCCGGCCGGGCTCGGGGTGGACCAGGTGCCGGAGGCGTCGATCACGGCGCGGGCGAAGATCCGCTCCTCGCGGCCGTCCGTGTACGTGACGTGGACGGTGAAGGGCTGGTCCTCGCGGTCGGCGTCGACGATCCGGTCGCGCCCCGAGCGGGAGACCCCGGTGACCCGGGCGCCGAGCCGGATGCGGTCGCCCAGGGCGTCGGCGAGCGGCTGGAGGTACTGCTCCGCCCAGTCGCCGCCCGTCGGGTACGTCTTCGCGTCCGGCTTCACCCAGCCGGTGGGGGCCAGGAGCTTCTCGGCGGCCGGGTCGGTGGCCTCTCCCCAGGTGGAGAAGAGCCGCACGTGCGACCACTCGCGCACCGCCGCCCCCGCCTGCTCGCCCGCTTCGAGGACCAGGGGCTCAAGGCCGCGGTCGACGAGGTGGGCGGCAGCGGCCAGACCGGCGGGACCGGCTCCGATGACCAGGACGGGCAGCTGCTCGCGGGCGATGGCGTTCATGACGATCTCCTTGCTTCGACGTCTGTCGATCTCTTGCGGGTTCAGCATGGCACCTGATTCGATGAGCGTCAACATAGACATTCATCAAAATGGAGGCTGTTCATGGAGCACGTCGACGTCGCCGTGATCGGCGGCGGTCAGTCGGGCCTGGCCGCGGCGTACCACCTGCGGCGGGAGGGCCTGACGCCTGTGGTGCTGGAGGCGTCGGGGCAGGCGGCGGGGTCGTGGCTGCGGTACTACGACAGCCTCACCCTGTTCTCTCCGGCTCGGCACAGCTCACTGCCGGGCCTGCCGTTCGGCGGCGACCCGGACCGGTATCCGCACCGGGACGAGGTGGTGGCCTACCTGCTCAGGTACGCCGAGCGCCTGGACGCGGACATCCGCACCGGCCGGCAGATCTCCTCCGTACGTGCGGACGGGGAGGGATTCGCGCTGCGGACGGTGGACGGACGGCAGCTCGGGGCACGGGCGGTCGTCACGGCCACCGGCGGTTTCGGCCGGCCGAACCGGCCCGCCCTGCCCGGGCTCGACACCTTCACCGGCACGGTGCTGCACGTCTCGGAGTACCGCAGGCCGGAGCCGTTCTCGGGGCAGCGGGTCGTGGTCGTCGGCGCCGGGAACTCGGCGGTGCAGGTGGCCGTCGAGCTCGCGCGGGTCGCCCGGGTGAGCCTGGCCAGTCGCGCACCGGTGCGGTGGTTCCCGCAGCGACCGCTCGGGCGGGACCTGCACTTCTGGCTGAACGCCACAGGGCTGGACTCGGCGCCGCTCGCCCGCTTCCAGCGCAGGCCGGCCACGATGGCGGTCATCGACGACGGCCGCTACCGGGCCGCCCTCGCCGCGCAGGCACCGGACCGCCGCCCGATGTTCACGCACGTCGACGGCCCGACAGTCGCCTGGGCCGACGGAACGAAGGAGGGTGTGGACGCGATCGTCCTGGCCACCGGCTACCGGCCCGACCTCGACTACCTCGCTCCGCTCGACGCCCTCGGCGAGGACGGCCGGCCACGCCACCGCGACGGCGCCTCACTCGCTCACCCCCGCCTCGCCCACCTCGGGCTGGAGTGGCAGCGGAGCCTGTCCTCCGCCTCCCTCCGCGGAGTCGGCCGCGACGCCCGGCGCGCCGCACGGCGACTGACCGGGCAACTGCGCCGCTCGTGACCCTGCACTCCTGCTTCGACATGTGTCAACATAGACGCATGTCGAATATGAGAACGCTGCCGCTGCTGGAGCCCGCCGTCCAGCCATGCTGCCCGCCGCTGACCGAGCGGCCTCTGACGGCGGAGGAGGCGGAACGGACCGCCGTCATGTTCAAGGCCCTGGGCGATCCGGTCCGGCTGCGGCTGTTCTCGGCCGTCGTCTCGCACGAAGGCGGCGAAGCGTGCGTCTGCGACATCTCCGACGTCGGCGTCTCGCAGCCGACCGTCTCCCACCACTTGAGGAAGCTCAAGGAAGCCGGGCTGCTCTCCTCCGAGCGGCGCGGCACCTGGGTCTACTACCGAGTCGAGCCGGCCGTCCTCGCGGCGATGGGCCAGCTGCTGACCAAGGCCGCCGCCGCGTGACCGCCGCCGCCATGGTGGTGCCGCTCACCGCCGACCACGCCGACGAGGTCATCGCGATCTACCAGGCAGGGATCGACGAGGGCAACGCCACCTTCGAGACCACCGCCCCGACCTGGGAGCAGTTCGATAAGGCCAAGCTGGCCGAGCACCGCTTCGCCGCGCTCGACGAGGACGGCCGGGTGCTCGGCTGGGTCGCCGCCACCAAGGTCTCGGACCGGTGCGCGTACGCCGGCGTCGTCGAGCACTCGGTGTACGTCCACCCGGACGCCCGGGGCCGGGGTGTCGCCTCCGCGCTCCTGAAGGCGCTCGTCGACTCCACGGAGTCGGCCGGGATCTGGACGATCCAGTCCGGCATCTTCCCCGAGAACATCGCCAGCCTCGCCGTCCACGAACGGGCCGGCTTCCGGGTCATCGGGACGCGTGAGCGCATCGGCCGGCACCACGGCCGCTGGCGTGACGTGGTCCTGCTGGAGCGCCGCAGCCCGGCGATCAACTGAACGCTTTCCCGCCGCCGAGGGTGAGTTGGCGGTGGTGGAAGTCGAAGTGCCGGGTCGGGTAGCGGTAGATGTCCGCGAGGGTCATGTAGTCCTGGAAGAAGGGGTCCCAGCGGACCGGGTAGTGCATGCCGCGTGCTAGACCGGCTTCGGATTCCTCTGCCAGCCGGCGCTCCAGAGCCCGGGTGCCCCGGTCGAAGGCGGCGGCCATGCGGCGCGGCCCGTACACCTTCACCGCCCCGCACGGACCTAGGTAGTTGACCAGGTCGAACGGCACGGTGACAGCGTCCAGCACCCGCGCGAACACCTTGCTCACCCTGCGCGGGAGCCGGCCGAATGCGCGGACCAGGATCAGCAGCGCCCGGACGACCATGTAGCCGAAGAGCATGTGCCACAGCAGCTGCTCATTGGTCCATTTGGTGCCGCGGGTGGGCCGGGCCAGGTCGCCCTTCGAGGCCGTGTCGAGGAGCCGGTGAAAGGTCTGGCGGGCGCGCTCGTAGTCGTCGTACACGGCCTGCCGGTCTATAGGGCCCTCGTTCGTCATGGCCTGCCCGCTCTCGTCGCCCGGGCTTGAATGATGCCCGCTGAGGGGCGGTCTCTCACCGGATGCCGCCGCGTTCAAGGGGACGGGATGGTCACGAGGCAGCTCCGAAGAGGTCGGCCAGCAGGGATCCCGCGGCCTCGGGGGCACGCGCGGTCAGCTCCAGCGTGGCGGGGGTCAGGTGCAGGGTGAAGTCGAAGAACGCGCAGCATCCCTGTTCGGCCGCGGCCAGCGAAGCGACCTCGGCGGCCAGCTCAGAGGTACCGGGGAAGATAAGGCGCACCCCGTCCGGGACCTCTTCGCGTGTGGTGGCCCGGGCGACGAGGTCCCGCCACTGCGCGGTGCGCTCTCCCAGCTCATCGCTGCTCAGGGTGCATGCCACCGGTGTCTCGCCCCACGGCTCCCCGGCCTCAGCGGGTACGGAGTCCGGGACCGGGGGACGTGTGGGCGACAGTTCGACCAGGACAGGGCCCGGCGCGTCGCTTTCGCCGGTGCAGCCGCAGTCCGGGCCGCAGGCGCCCGCCGGAGCCGGACCGGCCAGCTGCTCGTGCACACCGGCCAGGTGGGCGGAGAACGCGGCCAGCTCGGCCGCTCGCCGGTCCGCGTCCGCGATCCGGTCGGCGACCATCGGCACCATCCGGGCCCGCACCGCCGCGCACACCCCCTCGTCCCGCACGTCGAGGAGGTCGCGGATGTCCTCCAGCGCGAGCCCCAGCAGCTTGGCGGAGGAGATGAAGGCCAGGCGCTCCACCGACCCCTCGTCGTAGAGGCGGTAGCCGGCCGCGGTGCGCTCGGCCGGCAAGAGACCGGCCGACTCGTAGAACCGCAGCGTGGACGGGCGAACGCCGGAGCGTTCGGCCAGCTGGGAGATCCGCAGAGTGCTCATACCTCGAACGTAAACCTTCAAGTCGACTTGAAGGTCAAGCCCGCAGCAGCCCCGCGATCTCACGGGCCGCGTCACGCGCGGGGCGGCCGACGCCGATGAGGGTGGCTGAGGCAGGGCCGGTCCAGTCGCCGTAGCCGAGGAGGTGTAGGCGGGGCTCTGCGAGGGCCTGGGTCCCCGCGGTGGGGATGTGGCCGCGGGGCCCGCGCAGGCCGAGGGGCGCCAGGTGGGAGAGGGCGGGACGGAAGCCGGTACACCAGATGATCGCGTCGGCGTCGGTGTGCATGCCGTCGGCCCACTCCACGCCCGTCGCCGTCAGCCGGGCGAACATCGGCTGGGCCTTGAGGAGCCCGGCGTCGCGGGCCTCACGGACGGGCGGTACGGCGACGATGTCGCCCATCGAGGCGACGCCTCCCGTGTCCGTGCGGCCCTCGTCGAGGGCGCGGCGGCGTGCCGTGGCGTGGTCGAAGAGGGCGCGGCCGTCGATGTCGTCGGCGAGATAGCGTGGTTCGCGAAGGGTGACCCAGGTGAGGTCGGTGTCGTACGCAAGGTCGGCGGCGATCTGGGCGCCGGAGTTCCCGCCCCCGACGACCACCACCTTCTGCCCGGCGAAGTCGGAGGGGCGGTCGTACTCCACAGTGTGGAGCTGGGCGCCCTTGAACTCCGTACGCCCGGGGACTGCGGGGATGAACGGCCGCCGCCAGGTGCCAGTCGCGCTGATCACCGTACGGGCCCGCCAGGTGGCTGCGCCCGCCTCCACGCGCAGGAACTCACCGTCCCGGTGCACTGCCTCGACCCTGACCGATCGGACGACGGGAAGCTCGTACCGCCGCTCGTAGTCGGTGAGGTACGAGACGACGTGGGCCGCGTCCGGGTACGTCTCGCCGGGCTGCGGCGGCATGAGCCGGCCCGGCAGGGAGGAGTACGCGGCCGGGGAGAAGAGGTGGAGGGAGTCCCAGGTGTGCTGCCAGGCTCCGCCCGGCTCGGCCTGGGCGTCGAGGATGACGAAGTCGAGGCCGAGGCGGCGCAAGTGGTAGCCGGCGGCGAGTCCAGCTTGGCCGCCGCCGATCACCACCGCGTCCACGGCCTGCGTCATTCGCTGGTCGTCTTGCCGCGCATGAAGATGATCGCGACCAGGGCCAGTCCCGCGACCGCTCCGATGATCTGCATGCCGATGAATGCGGGGACGGAGGCGGGAGCGATGCCCGCGAAGGTGTCGGTGAAGGCGCGGCCGATCGTCACGGCCGGGTTCGCGAACGAGGTCGACGAGGTGAACCAGTAGGCCGCGCCGATGTACGAAGCCACGGCGACGGGTGCGAAGCGGAGCCGGTCGGTACGGGCCAGGCCGAAGATCAGCAGGATGAGGCCGGCCGTCGCCACGACCTCGCCGAGGAGCAGGTTGCCTGCCGAGCGGTCGTGCGTGGACCACTTCACCAGCGGCTCGCCGAACATCGCGTCCGCCAGCACCGCGCCCGCGATCGCGCCGACGACCTGTGAGGGGACGTACACGGCGAGCTCGCGCCCGTTCACGCCCGCGCCTCCACGGCGGGCGGTCCACCACTCGGCCAGGGTGACGGCCGGGTTGAAGTGGGCACCCGACACCGGGCCGAGGAGCGCGATCAGGACGCCCAACCCGAAGACGGTGGCGGTGGAGTTCGCGAGGAGCTGCAGGGCGACGTCGTCGGTGAGGTCGGTGGCCTGGATGCCGGAGCCGACGACGATCGCGACCAGCGCGGCGGTGCCGACGAGCTCGGCGGCCGCGCGGGCGACGAGCGGGGTACGGGGCGGGGTGGCGCCGGGCGCGGGCTGCGGCGACGTGTCGGTAGCTATGGCGTCGCTCGCGGCGGGCTTGGTGGCGGTCACGGGCAGGGTCTCCTCGGGCAGGTGAGGCAAGGGGGGAGGGTCAGGGACAGGAGCGCTTGAAGTTCGCCTCGGCGGTAAGGCGCGCGGTCTGCGCGAGTGCGGCGAACTGCCCGGCGAGCTGCTCGATGACGTCCGGCTTGAGCCGGTAGTACGTGAACCTGCCGCAGGGCTCGGTCTCCACGACCCCGGCCTCGCGCAGCACTCTCAGGTGGTTGGAGAGGTTGGTCTGCTTGGCACCGGTCTCCTCCACCAGGTGGGTGGTGCAGAGCGTCTCGCGGGCGAGCAGGGTCACGATCTGGAGGCGCAGGGGATCACCCAGAACCCGGATCAGATCAGTATCGACTGACGTCATCATGTGCTGATACTCTCACATCACCCGCAGCTGATACCAGCCTGGGCTGACCTCTTTGAACCCGCCGAAGGGGGTTCTCGCCATGGCCGAGTCCCCGTACCCGGTCCTTCCCGACGAACATCTCGCGGCCGGTGTCGCCCGCCTCGCCATGCGTCACCAGGGCCGGTACTCCGTGGAGACGGTACAGCGGCTGATCGCCGACTCCTACGAGCAGCTCGCCGCGAACGCGCACGTCCGCACCCACCTCGTCGTGCTCGCGGAGCGATGCGCCGCCGAGCGCCTGGATGCACTGGCGCACGTCGAGAGCGCAACCAGCGAACGGCCGCGGGTGCTTTTCGTGTGCAGCCAGAACGCCGGGCGATCGCAGATGGCGGCCGCCCTGCTGGCCCACCGGGCCGGGGACGACGTCATCGTCTCCTCCGCCGGCACCCACCCTTCGGGCGCCGTCGACCCCCACGTGCTCCAGGCCCTCACCGAGGCCGGCGTCCCACTCGACGAGGTCTACCCCAAACCGCTGACCGACGAGGTCGTCCAGGCCGCCGACATCGTGATCACCATGGGCTGCGGCGACGCCTGCCCCGTGGTGCCCGGCCACCGCTACCTGGACTGGCCCGTCCCGGACCCCGGCGGCGCCCCGATCGCGGTCGTGCGCTCCATCCGCGACGCCATCGACACCCGGATCACCACCCTGCTGGACACCCTGGCCGGCACCTGAAGCTCCCCCGTCCCCGCGCCATGCTCCATCCCTGCCTAAGGAAGAACCGATGACCGCTCCGCTCGCCTCCGTGCTCTTCGTCTGCGTCCACAACGCCGGCCGCTCCCAGATGGCCGCCGGGTTCCTGAACCACCTCGCCGGCGACCGCATCGAGGTCCGCTCCGCCGGCTCGATCCCGGGCGACCAGGTCAACCCGGCCGCGGTCGAGGCCATGGCCGAGGTCGGCGTCGACATCTCCGACCAGAAGCCGAAGGTGCTGACCACCGAGGCCGTCCAGGCGTCCGACTACGTCATCACCATGGGCTGCGGCGACGCCTGCCCGATCTTCCCGGGCAAGAAGTACCTCGACTGGGCCCTGGAGGACCCGGCCGGCCAGGGCGTCGATGCCGTCCGCCCCATCCGCGACGAGATCAAGGTCCTCATCGAGGGCCTCATCGCCGAGATCGACGCGAAGAAGGAGGCGTGACCTCAGTGACCGACCCGACCGCGACCACCGCCGACGACGTCCGTGAGGTCATCGTCATAGGCTCCGGCCCCGCCGGATATACCGCCGCCCTCTACACCGCCCGCGCCCAGCTCAAGCCCCTGCTCTTCGGCAGCTCGATCTTCGTCGGCGGGTCCCTGACCACGACGACCGAGGTCGAGAACTTCCCCGGCTTCCCCACAGGCATCGACGGCCCGGATCTCATGGACAACATGCGGGCCCAGGCCGAGCGCTTCGGCGCCGAGATGATCGACGACGACATCGTCTCCGTCGACCTGACCGGCGATATCAAGACCGTCACCGACTCCGAGGGAACGGTCCACCGCGCCAAGGCCGTGATCATCGCGACCGGCTCCGGCTACCGCAAGCTCGGCCTCCCCAACGAGGACGAGCTCTCGGGCCGCGGCGTCTCGTGGTGCGCCACCTGCGACGGCTTCTTCTTCAAGGGCCGCGACATCGTCGTGGTCGGCGGCGGCGACACCGCCATGGAGGAAGCCACCTTCCTCACCCGCTTCGCCCGCTCCGTCACCGTCGTCCACCGCCGCTCGACCCTGCGCGCCTCCAAGGCCATGCAGAACCGCGCCTTCGCCGACGACAAGATCTCCTTCGCCTTCGACAGCGAGATCGCCGAGATCAAGGCGGAGAACGGCATGCTCGCCGGAGTCGCCCTGCGCGACAGCATCACCGGCAAGACCCGCGACCTGGCGGTAACCGGCCTCTTCATCGCCATCGGCCACGACCCGCGCACCGAGCTCTTCACCGACCAGGTCGACCTGGATGATGAGGGCTACATCAAGGTCGAGGCGTCCTCCACCCGTACGAACCTGCCCGGCGTCTTCGCCGCCGGCGACGTCGTCGACCACACCTACCGCCAGGCCATAACGGCCGCTGCCAGTGGCTGCCAGGCGGCTCTGGACACGGAGCGCTTTCTTGCCGCCCTCGCAGACAGCGCCAAGACGACGGAAATCGTCCCGGCCACGGTCTGAGCCGGCCGCAGAGACCAGCTCTGGTGGTATGCCCGCGCTAGCGGTCTCTTCCATGAACCCCAGATCCTGTCCGTCGCGTTGGCGAACCTGACGGGCAGGATCTGGCCCCACCGACCCACTTCACGGCGGCAAGGACGCCAAGCGGGCACGGCGATTCGGGCCGTGAGCGCATCGTCGAAGCCGCTTCCGCCTCAAGCGAGATGTGCCGCCGTGGAGGAGGCGGCGACGATCGCGATGCAAGTGGGGACCGTTCGACCCCAGCGAGGTGCGTGTCCTGTGGATCAGACTGGTGGTGTCGGATTCCGGGAGGTACTCATGAATGCCGACCTGAGCGTCGCCGAGCCCCTCTTGCTCGACGCAGTTCTGCCCGATTTCCGGTTCTCCCGCCTGGAGTGCGCGGTAATCGCCGCCGCGCCGGACGTCGTGTACGGCGCAGCCCGTGATCTGGACATGCTGTCCATCCACTCGCCGCTGTTCGACGCGGTCATGTGGGCGCGTGGAGTGCCGGACCGGATGCGCCGTCGGCCCGTGGTCACACCGCCTTCGATGCGGGTGTCCGATCTGTTCGACACCGTCGCGGGTGGTGATCAGGGGGATCCCGAGGCCCAGCCCTGGGTTCCCCTGGGTGAGCGCGCGGGCCGCGAGATCGTCTTCGGCGCGGTCGGCAAGGTGTGGAAGCCCACCATCGAGTGGCGCCATGTCGAACCAGGTGACTACGCGGGCTTCGACGAGCCCGGCTGGGCGAAGATGGCGGCCGCCTTCGTCGTCCACCCTTACGGTGCGCGGCAGTCCCTCCTGACCTACGAGGCGCGCACCGCCTGCACCGACCCGGATTCCACCACACGGTTCGGCCGCTACTGGACGCTGGTCTCCCCGGGCGTCGGCATCGTGCTGCGCGGGGCGCTGCGGTCGATCGAGAAGGCCGCTGAGGCCGGAGAACGAAGCACCTGAGGAGATGAGGCGTGATGCGTGCCGTGATCGTGTACGAGAGCCTGTTCGGCAACACGCGCGAGATCGCTGACGCGATCGGAGAGGGAGTGAAGGAGGCGCACCCGGACGCCGAGGTCGAGTGCGTGGCAGTCGCCGACGCGCTGCCCGAACGCATCGGTCCCACCGACCTCCTGGTCGTCGGCGGGCCGACTCATATGCGGGGCATGACCACCGGGATGAGCCGGAAGATGGGACTGAAGTCCGAGGAAAAGGAGGCCGAGAAGGAGGAGCGTGCCTTCGTCCCCGAGGAGGGCGCCGAAGGCCCTGGCGTCCGCGACTGGTTCCACGACACGCTCCCGAAGGCCCACACCGGTACCCATGCTGCCGCTGCCTTCGACACCCGGGCGGACATGCGTCTGGCCGGCGCCGCCGCCGGCGGCATCGCGCGTCGGCTGCGCGGCCATGGCTATGAACTCGTCGCGGAACCTGAAGGGTTCATCATCGAGGACACCGAAGGGCCGCTGCGTGAGGGCGAAAGGGATCGCGCGAGGGCGTGGGGAGCGGCCCTCCAGGTCGCCTGATCGGTCCCCCCTCAGGGACGCCACCGACCTTCGTGATCACACATCGACCAGACGCCCTAGGCCCATGCCGGTGTCCTCTGTCCCGTGGAGGGTGCCCGGGCGTCGGTGGCGCCGCCGGCGAGGGTGATGCCAGGGCTGCTGGGCCATTCGTGAGCGTCATCATGAAACTCGGGATCCACGCAAAGTTGCTGGTCAGCACGGCTCGTAAAGTGATCTGTACGGATCAGCGGGGTAAGGGAGAGGCCTTCAAGAAGGCCTTCTCTTGGTCCGCGCCCCTGTGACTCCGACGCTGGACGCGACGGTCTGCGGCAGGAACCCGAACAAGCAGTCCGTACCGCCATGACGTGGCCGTCAGTCCACGATCGGGGTGGCGTGCCGGCCGAAATCCGCGCCTCGCAGAGGCAAGCGGGAAAGGTCGCCGAACACGGGCGGCGCAGGGGATCAAGCCCACCCCAATTCCGAGCCGGGTCACCACGCCGCCCGCGTGCGCGGCACGATGATCTGCGGTACTCCTCGGAGCATAGGAACGGTGAGCTTCGGCCGTCAGCTGCCGACGTCCGCCCGTCCTACCCGGAGTCGTACGAGACGGAGGCAATCGCCATGGAGCCAGTCTTCACGGTCGGCCTCGATGGCTGGGCGAAACGCCTCGTGCACCAAGAGCAGACGCACCTCAAGGAGCTCGTCCCGGGTCTCGCGAACGTCGGCAACCTGGTTGCCGACGACGCCCGGAACGCCCCGCAGAGGGTGGCCTCGGAGTCCGAGCAGCCGGTGCTCGGTTCACTCGGCCTGACTCCCGCCGTGAGCTCCGCAAGTCCGGCTGTCGTGGCACGTGCCGCACGGCCCGAGGTGCTGGTCCGTGGCGAGGCCCGCGAAGCCGCGCCGTCGTCCGCTCGGGCCGGCCTCGTGGTCGCGCTGAAACGGTACGGCTCGTGCGACGACCTGCTCGCCATCGGCGCCACCTCGGCACGCGGCGTTCCTCTCCAGGCCGTCCACGGCCGGAGCCAGCCGATTCATGCGCACACGCCTTTGGGCCTGGGCCACGACGTCACCGACGACATCACGGATGACGCGCAGAGGCAGCCGGGTCAGGGTCTTCGTCCCTGGCGCGAGAAGTTCCCGAATGCGGAGCCGGCCGATGCCGTGCGGCTGAAAGGCCCGGCCGAGGCTGTCGTGAGTGCCGCAGAGGGAGCCGAGCTACAGGTCGTCGGCCGACGCGAGCGCCGTCCCGCCCTCGCGACGCCCCTCGGCTCGGTGACTCAGGCATCCCCTCACCACGTCCGCCGTCCTGTCGCCGTCGTTCACCATGGCTGAGTCCAACCGCCTCGGGGACGCGGTCACGTCAGTGCGTCAAGACGACGCGTCCGTGCTCCGGACCGCCGCCTCCGGCGCCGACGCCGGCTCGCTTCCGCGGGCGGAGGTGTACGAGACCCACACCGCGGTGGTGTTCTTCGTCGGCGAGCGGGCTTACAAGCTCAAGAAGCCGGTGGACCTGACGTTCCTGGATTACACGACCGTCGAGGCGCGGCGAGTGGCGTGCGAGCGGGAGGTCGCCCTCAACCGTCGCTTCGCCCCCGACGTCTACATTGGCGTGGGCGAGTTGAGCGTCCCGCACTCATCACCCGAACCTCTCGTCGTGATGCGTCGTATGCCGGTGGAGCGCCGCCTGTCCCGGCTCGTACGGGAGGGCGCGGTCGTCGACGATGATTTGCGGGCCGTCGCGCGACTGCTCGCCACGCACCACGCGAAGGCGGTCCGCACGCCGGACGTGGACGCGCAGGGCACGCGGGACGCACTGTCCTCCCGCTGGGAGGCGAGCTTCGCGCAGGTTCGTGCACTCGATGCCGATGGCCACGCGCCCGAGGGCGTGGAGGAGATCGAGGAGCTGGTCCGCCGGTACCTCGCAGGCCGCGAGGCGTTGTTCGACACGCGCATCGAAGAGGGCCGGATCGTCGACGGACACGGCGACCTACTCGCCGAGGACATCTTCTGCCTCGACGACGGCCCCCGGGTGCTGGACTGCCTGGAGTTCGACGACCACCTCCGCTACGTCGACGCCCTCGACGACGCCGCCTTCCTCGCCATGGACCTCGAACTGCTCGACGCACCGGAAGCCGCGGCATTCTTCCTCGCCCGCTACATCGAGTACTCCGGCGACCCCTCACCCCCCTCACTGCGCCACCACTACGTCGCCTACCGCGCCTTCGTCCGCGCCAAGGTGGTCTTGATCCAAGCACACCAAGGTGCGCCCGGCGCCGCCCTCGCCGCACGGCACCTCATCACGACGACTCTGCGTCACCTACGCGCCTCCGTCATCGGCCTCACGCTCGTGGGAGGACTCCCCGGCAGCGGCAAATCCACGCTCTCCGGCGCGCTAGCCGACCGCTTGGGCGTCACCCTGCTCAGCAGCGACCGTCTCCGCAAGGAACTCGCGGGCATCCCTGCCGACCACCCCGCTCCCGCCCCCTTTGGCGAGGGCCTCTACACACCCGAATGGAGCGAGAACACGTACACGACCCTGCTCGAGCGCGCGTCCGTCCTGCTGGCCCGTGGCGAATCCGTCGTCCTCGATGCCACCTGGTCGGACGGGAGGCAACGCGAAGCCGCCCGGCTCGTGGCCGAGCAGACGAGCGCCGACCTCGTGGCCCTGCACTGCCAGGTCCCGCCCGACATGACGGCAGCCCGCCTCGACGCCCGGGCCGCCGGACCGTCCGACGCCGACCTCGGCGTCGCCACCGCCATGGCCGAGCAGGAGCCGCCCTGGGCAGAGGCCGCCCCGGTCGACACGAGCGGTCCCTTGGAGGCCGCTGTCGCCCAAGCGCTGGCGGCGGTACGCCCGTACGGCTCCAGCCCCTTGGTCTTCCGGCGGCCTTACATGACGGCGGACTAGAGGACGACGCTCATACGGCCCTCCAGGACCAGGGCCACCTCACCGCTCAGCGCCGTCGTCCGGAAGCGTCCGCTCCTCATCCCCCACTCTCATAGGAGGTCGAACCGTGATGACCGAGAACGTCGCCCCGAACGAACATGAGAGGCTGCGCATCCTGGAGGACCAGGTGCAGGTCCTGGCGCAGGCTGTCAGAGCTCTGGCCGAAGGGCTTGAGGACATCCCCTCCCAGGACACTGACCGGGAGAAGCAGGCGGCTCGCGGAGCCCGGCTGGCGCACGAACTCCTGCTGTCCCAGGGGTTGTAGGAGTCGGCCGACGACCGTGTCCGAGGCGATGAACCATCCGGGGCCACCCTCCGCGGAAACCCGTTGACGTGAACGGCCGGTCGATAGGGGGAGAGGCGACCGAGAGGTGCGAAGAGGGGGCCATCCGGCCCTCCCTCTCCGCCTTATGTGGAGCAGAGACTGGAGGCGGACACCGACGAGGAGGTCCCCGATGAGCTCTCTTCCTTCCCCTCGGCTCACGACAGCTCTGTCCGCCGACCAACAAGAACGGCTGATGGCATGCGGCCGCCCAGTGGACCTCCCTGAAGGCACCCGGCTGTTCGAGGAGGGCGATCCCGCCCGGCGCTTCTGGATCCTTCGGACGGGCACGGTCACCTTGGACTTCGCCGTGCCCGGCACACAGCCGGCGGTGATCGACACCGTGAATGCGGGTGAGCTGCTCGGATGGTCTTGGCTGTTCGCCCCGTATCGCTGGCACTTCGGTGCGGAGGCCATGACGCGTGTGCGGGCGTACGAGTTCGATGCACTGACCGTGCGCATGATGATGGACGCCGACCCTGCTCTCGGCTCCGCGCTCGGGCATCTCGTCGGGCAGACGCTCGCTCGTCGCCTTGTCTCCGCCCGAGTACGACTGCTCGATCTGTACGCCCCGCACGGCAGCGGCCTGTAGACCATCGTCCACCCCCCGGAGAACGTCATGCCTGCCTCGCGCTACACCGTCAGCGACGTCATGACCCACACCGCCATCGCGATCGGCCGTGACGCGCCCTACAAGGAGATCGTCGCGCTCTTGGACCAGTGGAAGGTGAGTGCCCTTCCCGTCCTTGAGGGAGAGGGACGAGTCGTCGGAGTCGTGTCGGAGGCGGATCTCCTGCCGAAGGAGGAGTTCCGCCTCGACGGGCCCCGCCCGGGCGAATTCGACGAAGCGGCCAAGGCCGGAGCCCTGCGGGCGGGCGAACTCATGTCGAGTCCGGCCGTCACCGTCCACCCGGACGCCACGCTCGCCGAGGCGGCACGGATCATGGCCACCCGGAAGGTGAAGCGGCTGCCGGTGGTGAACGAGATCGGGATGCTGGAAGGGGTCGTCAGCCGGAGCGACCTGCTCAAGGTGTTCCTCCGAACGGACGGCGAGATCGAGGAGGAGATCCGCCGTTCCATCCTCGGCGAGTCGGCCGCCCCGGCAGGGCTCGACGTGTCCGTTCTGGAGGGTGTGGCCACCCTTCGCGGTGCGCTCGTCGAACGGTCCCTGGTTCCGCTGCTCGCCCGCGCCGTGCGGGCGGTGGAGGGTGTCGTCGACGTACGGATGGATCTCGGTGCCCACGAAGACGCTGTATGACGGACAATCCTTGTGGGGGCGGATACGAACCCACCGATCGCAGGGGTCGCCATGTCCGATCTGCCGGCAGCCACCGCACCCACGCGGGTGTTCCTCGTCGATGACCACGAGGTCGTCCGCCGGGGCCTTCGCGACCTGATCGACGACGAGCCCGACATGGAAGTGGTCGGCGAGGCGGCAAGTGCGGAGCAGGCACTGGCCAGGGGCCCCGCCCTGCGCCCGGACGTGGCGGTCCTCGACGTGCGGCTGCCCGACGGAGACGGCATCTCCGTGTGCCGGGAGCTGCGGTCTCGGATGCCTGACGTGGCGTGCCTGATGCTGACGTCGTTCGACGACGAGGACGCTCTCCTCGACGCGATCATGGCTGGGGCGGCCGGGTACGTCCTGAAGCAGATCAAGGGGTCGGATCTGGTGGCGGCCGTACGGACCGTGGCCACCGGGCAGTCGATGCTCGACCCGGCCACCACCGCCCGGCTGATGCACTCGCTGCGCGACCCCGAGCCGGCGAAACCGCCGGAGGACGAGCGGCTCGCGGTGCTGTCCGACAGGGAGCGGTCGGTGCTCGAACTCATCGGCGAGGGACTCACCAACCGGCAGATCGCCAAGCGGCTCTATCTGTCGGAGAAGACCGTCAAGAACCACATCTCCCGGCTGCTCGGCAAACTCGGCGTGGAACGCCGCGTACAGGCCGCCGTCATCGCCGCGCAGGTCCACGAGCACGACGCCGAGGGGACGTAGAAGCCTTCATTCCCGCGCGGTCGGGAGTGGGATCCTCCACTCGAGGACCGTGCCGCTGCCGGGCGCCGCTCGCGCGTGGACCGAAAGCGTGCCGCCCAGCCGCTCGGCCCGTTCGGACAGGTTCCGCAGTCCGCTGCGGCTGCCGCCGTGCGGGATGCCGACACCGTCGTCGCTCACCGTCACCGCCAGCACGCCGTCGTCGGCCACGACCGACACCTCCGCCGTTCGGGCCCGGGCGTGCCGTGCCACATTGGTGAGGGCCTCCCCGAGGACGGCGAGCACCTCCTCGGCCGCTTCCGTCGGTACGTCGGTGTCGATCAGGCCCTCCATACGCAGCGCCGGAGTGAATCCGAGCGTCGTCGCCGCCGAATCCACGGCCTTGACCAGGCGCTTTCGCAGTTTCGGGGCGGTTCCCGGGGTGTCGTGTTCCCGGAGGCCGAAGATTGTCGATCGGATGATCTTGATGGTGGCGTCGAGGTCGTCGACGGCCCGGGTCAATCGGTCCACGGCCTCCGGGTGCTCGACGAAGCGCCGGGCGCTCTGCAGCGTCATCCCCGTGGCGAACAAGCGCTGGATCGCCAGATCGTGGAGGTCTCGGGCGATCCGGTCGCGGTCCTCCAGAAGGCTCACCTGTTCGGCGTCACGACGGCGGTCGGCCAGTTCGAGCGCCAGGGCCGCCTGGCCCGCGAAGCCGGGAAGCGCGGTGACCTCGGCGGTCATGAAGGCCGGCCGCCCGTGACACCGCGCGAGGATCAGCACCCCTCTGAGTTGCTCCTTGGTGCCGACCGCGACGGCCACCGCCGGTCCGTACCCCTTCCACCTTTCGGTCTGCATCGTGATGGTCGGTTCGTTCTCGACGTCGGCGACCGTGACCAGGCCGTCCTCCGCGAGGGCGGCCTCGACCAGGGTTCCTTCGGTGTTCGGGAGGACGACGCCCCGGTGCGTTTCGGCGCCCTCGCCGCTGGCCAGCGAGCCCCGCAGCTCGCCGCCCGGTCCGACCAGGTAGAAGACCCCCATGTCGGCGCCCGCGATGTCCACCGCCTGCTCCAGCATCCCGCCGAGGACCTCGGTCTCCTCCGCACCGGACAGGAGGGCGCTGGTGAAGTCGGAGCTGGCGGCCAGCCAGCGCTGGCGCAGGCGGCCCTCCTCGTAGAGGCGGGCGTTCTCGATGGCGATGCCGGCCGCGACGGCCAGGGTCGTCACGACGGCCTCGTCCTCGGCGTCGAAGTCGGCTCCTCCGCGCTTCTCCGTGAGGTAGAGGTTGCCGAACACTTCGTCGCGGACCCGGATGGGGACGCCCAGGAACGTGTGCATCGGCGGATGATGGGCGGGGAAGCCGTACGAGGCCGGGTGCTCGGACAGCTCGGCGAGACGCAGCGGCTTGGGGTTGCGGATCAGTTCGCCGAGGATGCCGTGTCCGGACGGTAGCGCGCCGATCCGCTCACGGAGTTCGTCGTCGATGCCGATGGGGAGGAATGCGGAGAGCTTCCGGTCGTCACCGATGACACCCAGGGCTCCGTACTCGGCGTCCACCAGAGTCACGGCGGACGCCACGATGCCGCGCAGCACCTGAGGCAGGTCGAGTTCACGGCCCACGGACATGACAGCTTCGAGGAGCCCGTTGAGCCGGTCCCTGGTGCCACGCAACTCGTCGATACGCACCTGGACCTCGTCGAGCAGCTCGTCGAGGCGCAGCCGTGGCAGCCGTGTACCTGCGGGCTTGGTGTCCTCCCGGCCCATCGAACCTCCGGCTGCATCGAGCGCACGGGCTCCACCCGAAGCGCGCACTCTCACCGTAGTCCGGATGAACCACCCGTTCCTGTCGGGCCCCCCGGGTGGAAGGCGGTCCGTACGACGCGGGCCGCGACGAATCCGGCGGGCGCGCATGCGAGAGCGATCCCGGCGCCCGCCCAGCCGAGTGGCTCGGTCTCCAGGATCGAGTTCAGGAAGGGCACGTACAGCGCTGCCGCTGCCAGAAGGGCAGAAGCGAGGACGGACAGAGGGAGGAACGGGTTCTCCTTGGTCAGAAGTCGGGTGCGCAGTCCCAGGGCGACGCCGAGCTGCGCGGCGAGCAGGGCGAGGAAGAGCACGCTCTGCCAGGCCAGGTCCATTGCCTGGGCGGCGAGGCCCGCGCCGAGGGAGGCCGCCGTGACGACGGCCGCGAGAAGGAGCAGCCTCTGCCAGGCGCCTCCGCCGAGAATGTGCTGGTCAGGTGGGCGCGGCGGGCGGTGCATCGCTCCCGGGGACGCGGGTTCGGCGCCCATGGCGACGCCGGTGAGGCCATGTGTGAGGAGGTTGATCCACAGGATCTGGCCGGCGCGAAGGGGCAGCGGCAGCCCGAGCAGCGGGCCGATGAGCATCACGAGGATCTCTGCCGCGCCGCCGGCCATCCCGTAGACGAGGAAGCGGCGGATGTTGTCGTAGACACGCCTTCCCTCCTCTACGGCCGCCACGACCGTCGAGAGCTCGTCGTCGGTGAGGACGAGGTCGGCGGCCTGACGGGCGACCTCCGTGCCGCGTGCGCCCATGGCGACACCGATGTCGGCACGGTGCAGGGCGGGACCGTCGTTGACCCCGTCGCCGGTCATGGCGGTCACCGCTCCCCTGGCGCGCCACGCCTCCACGATGTCCAGCTTCTGCTGGGGGTCCGTACGGGCGAAGACCCGCACCGAGGTGAGGTCGGCGACTCGCCCCGCGGTCACGTCCGCCCCTGTGACGACGTGGCCTTCCGTCTCACCGCCGTCACCCAGGAGTGCGACGTGGGACGCCACCGCCCGAGCCGTCGCCGGATGGTCCCCGGTGATGAGGACGGGGGTGATGCCGGCCGCCCGGCAGGCGGCGAGGGTCGCTGCGGCATGCGGTTTGGGCGGGTCGCTGAGCGCGACGAGGCCGAGGAGCGCAAGCCCCGACTCCGCCTCGGTGACCGGGCTCGGGAGGTCATTCCGCACGCCCGATGCCACTGCGAGCACGCGGTATCCGCGAGCGGCCAGGCGCGCGGCCTCCTGGTGGGCCGCCGCGAGCACGTCCGGAGGATCCTGCAGGATTGCAGGGTCGAGGACGGCTTCGGGTGCGCCCTTCAGGCAGACGAGCGCCCCGTCTCCATCGGCCTTGTGGAGGGTGGTCATGCGTCTGCGGAGGCTGTCGAAGGGCGCTTCTCCGATCCGGGGGCGGGTCACCGACAGTTCCGCCGGCTCCGGGCAGCCCGTCTTGGCAGCGGCCACCAGCAAGGCGGCCTCCATGGGGTCGCCCAAAGCCTTCCAGCGGCCGTCGGGCCTCCGGTCGTCCGCCGGGCGCAGCGTGGCGTCGTTGCACAGAGCGGTCACGGTCAGCAGCTCCGTCAGCGGTTCGAGCTCGTCCGCTTCCGCCGGTCTCCCAGCGACGAGGACCTCACCCTCGGGTTCGTACCCCACGCCCGTGAGCTCGGCGCTCACCCGCGGTGTCCAGACGTGCTGGACGACCATACGGCCCTCGGTCAGGGTGCCGGTCTTGTCGGTGGCGAGGACGGACACCGAGCCGAGCGTCTCCACCGCGGGCAGCCGCCGCACCAGAGCGTGCCGGGCGGCCATGCGCCGGGCTCCGAGTGCCAGGGCCAGGGTGACGACGGCGGGAAGGGATTCGGGGACCGCCGCCACGGCCAGGCTGATGGCGGTGACGGCCATCGTGCCCAGCGGGAGCCCCCGCACCAGGCCGAGGGCGAAGACCAGGACGCACAGGGCGAGCGTCACGGCCGCGAGGACGCGCCCGAGGGCGGCGAGTCGCCGCTGCAGCGGGGTCGGCTCGCGGCGTTCGTCGAGAAGAGCCGCGATGCGGCCGAGCGCACTCAATGCCCCGGTCGCCTCGACCACGGCCACGCCTCGGCCTCGGACGACCACCGTGCCCGCGCTCAGGGTCGCACCGGGGTCCTTGTCCACGGACACGGACTCCCCCGTGAGCATGGACTCGTCCACCAGGACGGCGGAGGCCTCGGCGAGCTCGGCGTCGGCGGCGACGATGTCGCCCTCACCGACCAGCAGGACGTCACCTGGGACGATCGCCGCTGCCGGGACGTCGCGGACAACGCCGTCGCGCCGCACGCGCGCGTGCGGGGCGGTGAGGGCCGAGAGCGCGGCGACGGCGTTGTCCGCCCGGATCTCCTGCGCCACACCGACGGTCGTGTTCACGAGGACGACCAGTCCGATGACGATCGCGTCGGGGTGGTCACCTATCGCGAGGGTCAGTACGACAGCCCCGAGCAGCACCATGATCAGCGGGTCGGTCAGTTGGGCCAGGACCCTGCTGTGGAGTCGTACGGGCCTTCTCGCGGTGACCTCGTTGGGGCCGGTATCGGCCAGCCGACAGGCGGCCTCCGCCTCGGTGAGCCCCGTGGTGTCCCGCGCCGAGGCGAGGGCCCGGTCCGCTGCCGACGCGGTCATGGCCCGCTCACCCCACGGGGACGGTGATCACCGGGCAGTGGGCGCGGTGCAGCAGCCCGTGGACGACGGAGCCGACGCGCATCCCGGTGTACCCGCCCCGGCCCCTGCGGCCGACGACGACGGCCAGTGCGTGTTCGGCGGCGTCCGCCAGCGTCTCGACGGGCGAGCCGATGAGCACCTCGTGTGTGAGCCGGACGTCGGGGTATTTCTCCGCCCACCCGGCGGTGGTCTCCGAGAGCAGGCGGCGTTCGGCGGAGAACAGCGTGTCACCGCTGTGCAGGGTGAAGACGGGGGGCTGCCAGACGGCGATGGCCCGCAGGGCGCAGCGCCGGAGGTCTGCTTCCTCGAAGGCCCAGGCCAGGGCGGCCCGTGAGGACTCGCTGCCGTCGATGCCGACCACGAGGTAGGGCGTCTCCTGCGTGACGTGCTCCGCGTCGCCCACGACGACCACCGGGCAGTGCGCCTTCGCGGTGACCGGGACCACCAGGGAACCGGCGCTCAGGAACTCCTCGGGGCGGCTGAGGTGCCGTGATCCGAGCACGATCAGGCCGGCCTCGTTCGACAGAGCGGCCAGGACTGCCGCCGGGAAGCCGTCAAGAAGGGAGGAGGTGGCTTCGATGTCCGGCTGCCGGGCGTGCGCCCAGGCGAGTGCCGTACGCAGAGCTTCCGTGCAGGCCTGCCGCTGTGCCAGGTGCCGAGCGGTGTCGTCGGCGTGTCGGGTGTCGCGCCGCGGGGGTACCGCGACCACCAGGCGCAGTCCCGCGCCTCGCAATCGAGCCTCGTCCGCGGCCCAGGCAAGGGCGAGGTGCCCGTTCCTGACCGGGTCGATACCGACGGCGATGTCACGGCGATCCCTGGTGCGTGTCACGACGTGCTCCCATGTCCGGGGCCTTGCCGGGGGATGAGCTCCACAGGGCAGTGGGCGTGCTGCAGCAGGCCGAGCGTGGTCTGTCCGATGGTGGGTCCGAGGTATCCGGGCGAACGCCGGCCACCGACGACCAGAAGGTCTGCGTGGTGCGACGCGTCCACGAGGGCCCCGGGGACGCTACGGCCCTCCTGACCGTCGGCGTGCACGGTGAGTCCCGGGAACTCCTCCCGGACCCGGTCCGAGACCGAGGCCATGACGCGAACGTGATCGCCGGCGATCCCGTCGTCGCCGTTGTGCAGCACGGCCCGTGAGCGGGCGGACAGCCCGGCACTCCAGATGTGCAGGAGCCGCAGAGGTATCTTGCGCAGCAGGGCCTCGCGTGCCGCCGCACGGGCACATCCCACGTCGGCCTCGTCCCGCACCGCCACGAGAACCACGCCCGCCTCGACGGGCTCCGCTGTACCGCGCACCACGACCACGGGCGTGGTGGCAGCGGCCGCGACCTCGAGACCGACCGATCCGAGCAACAACGAGGAGAATCCGCCGAGGCCCCGGTGTCCGACGACGATCGTGCCGGTAAGGGCGGCAGCTCGGCGCAGACCGTCGGGGGCTCCACCCTCGGTGAGTTCCGTGACGACCGTCAGCTTCGGGTGGCGCGCCGTGATCGCCTCGGCGGTCCGGTCGAGCAGTTCCCTTCCCGCCTGCCGGTTCCTGGCGATCTCCGCCTGGGACAGAAACGGGGCCGGTGTGTCCGTGCCGGTTGCATGGACGAGGCAGAGAGTGCTGCCCCGCAGGGCCGCCTCCGCTGCCGCCCACATCAGCGCCGTGCGTGCGGACGGTGATCCGTCGACGCCGACGACGACCCTGCCGGGGCCGGGACGGGCTGAGGTTCCGTCCATTGCTCCTCCTCACGCGGTCCGGGGACTCCTTCCACCCTGGCAGCTGGTCCCGAGCGGCCGGAGGGCCGCTGGGGCCAATGACGGGACCAAAGGTCCCACCCGGGCGGGGCAGAGCGCGGGCCGGCAGCGACGAGCCCGTTCGGGCCTGAGGGTGGGCCATTCGGCCCTCGCCGACCCCGAGCGTGCGGTGGAGGGTGGTGTCACGGGACAGCACACCGGTCGAACCCTCGAACAGGAGGCGCGGTGATGAAGCACATGAAGGTCGGGGGCCTGATGACCGACGACGTGGTCTCCGCCGTCCCTGCGGCGTCGTTCAGGGAGGTGGCGAAGATGCTCGCCGAGCACGACATCAGCGGGGTTCCCGTCGTGGACGAGGACGATCATGTCGTCGGTGTCGTCTCCGAGAGCGACCTCCTGGCCCGCCACGAGCTGACCGTACGGAAGCTGATGAGCACCCCGGCCGTCACGGTCCACGCCGAGGAGACGGTGGCGGACGCGGCACGGCTGATGGTGCGCCGTGGAGTCGAGCGTCTCCCCGTGGTCGACGAGGAGGAACGACTGGTCGGCATCGTGACCCGCCGCGATCTTCTCTGTGTCTACCTCCGTCCGGACGCGGAGATACGCCGCCGCATCCGTGAGGACGTCCTCACGGATGCCCTGGACCTGCCCGGGGACGCAGTGGACGTGCAAGTCCTGGACGGCGTGGTGACGCTGGGGGGCCGCGTGCGACGACGGAGTCAGGCCCTGATGCTCGTCGGACTCGCCGAGAGGGTCGACGGTGTCGTCGCCGTCGTGGACCGGCTGTCCTTCCACGAAGACGACACCCGCCTCGCGTCCTCCACCCGTACTCCGCACGACATCTCTTGGTGACTCACCGCAGACAGGACGCACCGTGTCTACCACCGCTCTGACCCGACCGCTCGTGACCTCGCTGATCGAGGACGCCGTCACGGCACCCTCCATGCACAACGCACAGCCCTGGAAGTTCTTGTGCAGGACGGGTGCGGGCGTCATCGAGCTGCACGGCGATCCCCTGCGCGGCATGCCGCACCAGGACCCCGACCACCGCGCCCTCCACCTCGGCTGCGGCGCCGCCTTGTTCGGTCTACGGGTCGCCGCCGCGCACAGAGGCCTGCACGCCGAAGTCCGGCCACTGCCCGAGCCCGCGGACCCCTGGTACCTGGCCGACGTGCGCCTCGGCCGTCCGGAAGATGCCGACGCCGCGCTCGCCGCGCTGTACCCCGCCCTCGCGCGCCGGCACACCAGCCGGTTCCCCTTCACCGAGGAGCGGATCCCCTCCGAGGTGGTCGACGGGCTCCGTGCCGCGGCGTTCCTGGAGGGCTGCCGACTGGTCGTACCGGGTGAGTGGCACACCGACACCGTCATGAGCCTCGTCCACGCCTCCGAACTGTTCGAGGCGGCGGACGAGGCCGTACGAGCGGAGATCGCCGCCTGGACACGCACGGGCGCGGCCGGGGAAGGCCCCGGCACCGAGGGCATTCCCTCGTACGCCTTCGGCCCACGGCAGTACGACGTGACCTCCCCCGCCAGGGATTTCGACGCCACCCGCCACGTGTCCGGCCGTGTCGCGGCACGCTTCGAGAAGCGCCCGCAGCTCGCGCTGCTCGGCACTGCCGACGACACCCCGCAGCAATGGCTGGAGGCGGGCCAGGCCATGCAACGCGTCCTGCTGCAGGCCACCCTCGACGGTCTCGCCACCTCCCTCATGTCCCAGCCCCTGGAGTGGCCCGAACTCCGTTCCGACGCACGTGATCCCGGCTCGACGGTCAGCTTCGTCCACATGGTGTTCCGCCTGGGCTACGGTCCCCAGGGGCGGGCCACGCCCCGCCGGCCGGTCTCCGAAGTGCTCAGCTTCGAATGAACCGTCCTCGTCACAGACGGAACCAACGCTCCTGTCCTGGTGCGACAGTGAGCCGCCGGTCGCCGGGGAGGACGACGGCGAGCGGGCCCTCGGGCGAGGCGGGAACCTTGATGGCCAGCCGCCCGGGGAGGATCCGCAGGCGCACTCCTCGATGACGGCCGCAGCACAGGGTGAAGGTGAAGCGCGGGATCTCCGCCAGCGCCACCGGAGCCACCCGAAGCCCCTCCGGTCCCGTTTCCAGGCCGGTGATCCCCCGCTCGACCAGATCGATCGTGCCCGCCATGGCGCCGAGATGGACACCCTCGCCGGTCGTTCCGCCCTGGACGTCGGCCACGTCGGCGAGCAGGGCCTCCTCGCAGTAGCGCCAGGCGTCGCGGCCCTTCTGCCGGGCCAGCACCCAGCCGTGGACGAGACTGCTGAGCGTCGAGCCGTGGCTGGTGCGCCGCAGGTGGTACGAGACGGTCGCACGCCACATCTCGTCGTCCACCGCGTAGCCGAGCCGGCCGAACAGGTCGGACAGCTCATCGGGCCGGAACAGGTAGCCGAGCATGAGGGTGTCGGCCTGCTTCGACGCCTGGTAGCGGTTGACGGTGTCGCCCTCGGCCTCCAGGATCCGGTCGAGCCTGCGGATGTCGCCGTACCGGGCCCGATAATCGTCCCAGTCGAGATCCGCCAGCGCGCCGTACCCCTCGAACTGGCTCACCACGCCGTGGTGGAACGGCACGTGCAGGCGTCGGGAGACGTCCTCCCAGCGAGCGATCTCGGCTGCGTCCAGCGAGAGTTGCTCCGAGAGTTCCGAGCGGCGAGCCGCGGGCAGGTCACCAAGCAGGTCGAGGCCGCGCGCGAGTACCCAGGCGGCGGTCGCATTGGTGTAGGCGTTGTCGTCGATGCCCGGGGTCGTGGCATCGGGATAGGCGTCGTGGTACTCGTCCGGTCCCACGACCCCGCGGATGCG
Organism: Streptomyces sp. NBC_01255; assembly: GCF_036226445.1. Taxonomy (NCBI): domain Bacteria; kingdom Bacillati; phylum Actinomycetota; class Actinomycetes; order Kitasatosporales; family Streptomycetaceae; genus Streptomyces; species Streptomyces sp. NBC_01255. Next base: position 8,125,496 of record NZ_CP108474.1, on the reverse strand, counting down.
GTAGCGGCCGAGCGCCGGGTCGAACGTGGCGGCCCCGGACCAGAAGCGGGCCACCTCAAGGAGGATCTCCGCCCCGGCGGAGTGGAGGAATCCACGGTCGCCGGTGGCCTGGGCGTACTTCCAGACGTTGAACGCGACGGCCGAGCCCACGTGGCGCTGGAGCCGGGAGTGGTCGGGCAGCCAGCGTCCTGAGCGCGGGTTGAGGTGCAGGGCCTGGGTCTCCTCCCGGCCGGAACTCGCGCTCTGCCATGGGTACATGGCCCCTGGCAGGCCGGCGTGGCGGGCGGCCGCGCGGGCGGCCGGCAGTCGGCGGTGCCGGTACATGAGCAGCGCCCGGGCCACCTCGGGGAAGTGGAGGTCGAGGTAGGGCAGGACGAAGAGCTCGTCCCAGAAGACGTGCCCCCGGTACGCCTCACCGTGCAGTCCCCTCGCGGGCACGCCCACGTCGAGGGCCGCCGTGTGCGGGGAGAGCGTCTGAAGCAGGTGGAACTCGTGCAGCCGCAGGATGCGCCCCGCCTCCCCGGGCACCTGCAACTCCCCCTCTTCCCAGACGCGCCGCCATGCCGCCCTGTGAGAGGAGAGCAGCTGAGGAAAGGCGGGAGTGCGAGCGATCACGTCAGTGGCTGCCGTGAGCGAGTCGGCGGAGGGCCAGTCCATTGATGTGTGCAGCGCCAGAGTCTTCACGACCATCGCCGAGCGGCGGGGAACGACTGGCAGGTGGTACGCCTGCTCGGTGCCGACCGACGTGGCCGCCTCCCGCGCGGACCGCGAGGGGCGGGTGACCGTGCGCACGGCCATGGCGATCCGGATACCCGAGTCGACGGTACGGCAGGAGATCCAGGCGATGCCGTCGTGCTCGAATCCGGTCCGGACGTCGGTGAGATGGCGCCCGTCAAGACGCCGGTAGCGCTCGACTCCGGCGTTGGTGACGGCGCCGTCGAGCAGGGACCGCACCTCGACGGCACCGCTCCAGCCGTAGGCGCGGAAGAGTGTGCACTGGGCCGCCAGTCCGGGTTCTCCCATGTGAACGAGGCGGATGTGACTGACGCGCAGGCCCCGCCCGCGGGCGTCCTGGAAGAACAGACGTCGCGTGAGAACCCCCGCACGCAGGTCGAGGTGCACGTCGTAGTGGCGCAGTTCGCCGGCGTCGGGAGTGAGCCACTCGCCCGGCGGACCGTCGTCCGGGAGGCAGCGGTAGCGCAGCAGCGTCCAGTTCGGAAGGTTGACAAGGTCCTCGTTCTCGACCCGCTCGCCCGCGACGACCGAGGTGAGCCGGTCGTAGCAGCCGGCCAGGTAGGTGCCCGGGTAGTGCGCACCCCCGGCGGGGCACTCGGGCGCGGAGCCCCGGGTGGCGAAACGGCCGTTGCCGAGGGTGCAGAGGGCTTCGACCAGTGGCTCGCGTTCCGGTTCGTACCGGTCGTAGCGCCACGTCCAGCCGGTGGTCATCCGCGCTCACCCCACACGCTCCGGACCAGCGTCGTCAGATCCGGCACCACCATGTCAGCACCCCTCTCCCGCAGGGGGGCGGCTGCGCGCCCCAGCGGTGTGCGGTCGACACCGACGACAAGACCGAAGCCGCCGCTTCGCGCGGCCTCGACTCCGGCGAGGGCGTCCTCGGCGACCGCGGTCTCCTGCGGGCGGCTGCCCAGGAGGGCGGCAGCCCGCAGGAACAACGCGGGATCCGGCTTGCCGGCGAGGCCATGCCTGGCGGCGTCCGCGCCGTCCACGATCACCGTGAGGAGAGCGGCGAGACCGGCGGCACGGATCAGTGTCCGGGCGTGCCGGGAGGCGGAGACGGCTGCGCACGGCACGCCCGCCGTGCGCAGGGCCGTGAGGGCGGGCCCTACGTCGGCGAAGGCCATGACGCCTCCGGTACGCAGCAGATCGGCGAACGCCCGTTCCTTGTGCGCCGCGACGGCCCAGACCGTGCCACAGCCGGGGGCGTCGTGAGGCTCGCCCGGTGGGAGGTGAAGGCCGCGAGCGGTGAGGAAGGCCACCGCACCGTCGTACCGGGACCTTCCGTCGACGAGTCGACGGTACTCGGCGTCCGCGTCGAAGGGAGGCTGTGTCCCGCTGTCGGGAGCCAGTCGGTCGAGGCAGGCGTCGAAGGCGATCTTCCACGCCGCCGCGTGCACGACGGCGGAGTCGAGCAGAACACCGTCGGTGTCGAGGACGACACTCTCCGGCGGCGGACAGCCCGGGCCTCGGCCGTTCATCAGGCCACCGACGTGTCGGGGAGGCTCAAGGCAGTGTGCTGCGGGCCGCCCAGCGCGACCTTGATGGCGCCGGTCTCGGCTGCACGGCCGAAAACTTCGTAGGCCGCCTCCATCTCGCCCAGCTCGAACCGGTGGGTGAGCAGTTCTGCCGACGGCAACCGCCCCGCGGCCATCATGCGCAGCAGCATGGGCGTGGACGAGGTGTCCACCAGGCCGGTGGTGATCGTGACGTCCTTGATCCACAGGTCTTCGAGGTGAAGGGTCGCGGGCTTTCCGTGGACTCCGATGTTCGCGACTCTGCCGCCTGGTCGGACCATGCGCGTGCACATCTCGAACGCCTCCGGGACACCGACGGCCTCCATGACGACGTCGGCGCCGAGGCCGTCGGTCAGATCCGCGACGAGCTGCTCGGGTCCTTCCCTGGCGTCCACGGTGGCGTCCGCGCCGAGGGCGCGCGCGGCGCTCAGCCGGGACTCGGCGAGGTCGACGGCGACGATACGGCCGGGACTGTAGAGGCCCGCCGTGATGACGGCGGCGAGGCCGATGGGGCCCGCACCGACCACGACCACTGTGTCAGAGGGGTGCACCGCGCCGTTCAGGACCCCGACCTCGTAGGCGGTGGGGAAGATGTCTGCGAGCAGGACGGCGTCGGAGCTGTCGATCGACTCGGGGAGGGGGTGGACGGACAGGTCGGCGAAGGGGACGCGGACGTACTCGGCCTGGGTGCCGTCGACGGTGTGGCCGAGGATCCAGCCGCCTCCGCCCCGGCACTGTCCGTAGCGGCTCTCACGGCAGAAGCGGCATCTTCCGCAGGCCGTTATGCAGGAGACCAGGACGCGGTCGCCCGGCCGGACCGTGCGGACGTCGTCTCCGGTCTCCACCACCGTGCCGACCGCCTCGTGTCCGAGGACCCGGCCGGGCGTCACCTCGGGGACGTCCCCCTTGAGGATGTGCAGGTCGGTACCGCAGATGGTGACGGCGTCGACCCGCACGATCGCGTCGGCGGGATCCTCGATGACCGGGTCGGGTACGTCCTGCCAGGCGATCCGTCCCGTGCCCTGGAAGACGAGTGCCTTCATGGCGCCCACCCACTTCCTGTCGCGCGGCGCTGCGGTCCCCGTCCACCAGGCTCCGTCCGGTACTCGGGCGACGCATGGGCCGGTCGGCCCCCCGATGTGCCCGTACGGACTCTCGGGGCGGGCCGGGTCAGGATGCGAGGGTGGAGACCGGTACACGTTCCGAAGGAGGGACGGCCATGTCCGAGGCAGCCCCGAATCCCGCTCCCACGCACCCGCGGCCGGCGCTGCTCAGCTTCCTGGGTGGCGTGGGGACGGTCACCGGCAGCAAGTTCCTGGTCGAGAGCGACCATGCGCGGATCCTCCTCGACTGCGGTCTCTTCCAGGGTTTCGCGAAGCTGCGGCACCGCAACTGGGAGCGGTTCGCCCGAGACGCCGCGGACGTGGACGCCGTGGTCGTCACCCATGCCCACCTGGACCACTGCGGCTACCTGCCCCGCCTGGTGCGGCAGGGCTTCCGGGGGCCGATCCTGACCAACGCCCACACCGCGCGGCTCGCCGGGATCGTGCTGCGCGACAGCGCACGGCTCCAGATGGAGGCCGCCCGGCACGCCAACGCGCACGGATGGTCCAAGCACCGCCCGGCCAAGCCGCTCTACGACGATTCGGACGTCGAGAAGACCCTGGCGTTCTTCGACCCCGTGGCCGTCGGCGAGGACGTGGAGATCGTGTCCGGCACCAGGCTGACGCTCCACCACGGCGGGCACATTCTCGGCTCGGCGTGGGCCCACCTCACGCTGGAGGACGGCCACACCCTGGCCACGTCCGGTGACCTGGGCCGTCCAGGTCATCCGCTGCTGCTGCCGCCGGAGCCGTTCTCGGGCGCAGACGTGCTCCTCATGGAGTCCACCTACGGCGACCGTCACCACGACCAGGAGTCCGCCCGGTCGGAGTTCGCCTCCGTCATCGCCCGCGCCCTCGCACGGAACGGCACCGTCGTCATCCCGGCCTTCGCGATCGACCGGACCGAGGTCGTCCTGCACGAACTGGGCCGCCTGCGCGACACGGGCGTCCTGCCCCGCTCGGTCCCCGTATACGTCGACAGCCCCATGGCCCTCGCCGCGCTGGACGTCTACCAGGACGCCGTACGCGAGCGCTCCGCCGAGCTGCGGCCCGAGATCCTCGCACGGGGAGAGGGCGCGTTGAGCCCGGAACCGTTCCTCGCGGCGCGCACGGTACAGGAGTCCATCGACATCAACAGCACGCACGGGCCCGCCGTGATCGTCTCCTCTGCCGGCATGGCCACCGGCGGCCGGGTCCTGCACCACCTCCACCGGCTGCTGCCCGACCCGCGCAACGCCGTTGTCGTGGTCGGCTTCGCCGCCGCGGGAACCCGGGCCCGGGACCTCGTGGACGGAGTCCGGACGCTCAAGATGTTCGGCGAGTACGTGCCCGTACGGGCCGAGATCGCCGACGTACCCCACTTCTCGGCCCACGCCGACGCCGGACAGATCATCGACTGGCTGCGCGGCGCTCCTCCCCCGCACACCACCTACCTCGTCCACGGCGAGCCGACCGCCTCCGAGGCGCTGCGCGATCGCATCGACCGCGAACTGGGCTGGACGGCCGTCGTACCCCGCTCCGGGGAGGCCGTCCTGGTCCGCTGACCCGGGCCCAATGGTCCCCCGACGAATGCGCTCCGGTACCCGCAGCCGTTGCGGCAGCGCCGACGCGCCGATGCCTCAGGTAAGGAAAGAGCGATGACACCTCAGCCGTTCACCGTCGCCGAAGTGATGACCAAGAAGGTCGTCGCCGTCCAGCCCGGCGCGGAGTTCAAGGAGATCGTCGCCGCTATGGAGCGGTGGAAGGTCACGGCCGTACCGGTCGTCGAGGGTGAGGGCCGCGTCGTCGGGCTGGTCTCCGAGGCCGATCTGCTCCTCAAGGAGGAGTTCCACGACCACCGCCTCGGTCTCATGGAGCAGATGCGGCGGCTCGGCGCCACGGCCAAGGCCGGTTCTCGCCGGGCCGAGGACCTGATGACCTCGCCCGCGGTCACCGTCGCTCCCGAGGCGTCCCTGCCCCAGGCCGCCCGCCTCATGGCCTCACACCATGTCAAACGGCTGCCGGTCGTCGACGCGAGCGGCGTCATCCAGGGCATCGTGAGCCGGTCCGACCTGCTCAAGGTCTTCCTCCGCCCCGACGAGGATCTCGCCGCCGAGGTGCGTCGCGACGTCGTCGAGCACCTTTTCCCGCTCTCCCGGCGCCGGGTCGACGTCCGTGTGGACGCCGGAGTCGTGACGCTGTCCGGCGAGGTCCGCGACAGCGCGCTCATCCCGCTCGCAGCCCGCCTGGCCCGCGCCGTCGAAGGCGTGGTGGACGTACGGTGCGAGCTCACCGCCCAGGGGCGGACATAGCCATGTCCGGCCGTTCCGGTACAGGTCACGGGGCCGCCGCGCATGCTCGAAGCATGTCCCCGGTGACCAGCACCGACCTGTACGAGGTCACGATGGCGCTCTCGTACCTGCGGGAGGACATGCGGGCCCTGGCCACCTTCAGCCTCTTCGTCCGCGGCCTCCCCCCGGGCCGCGGATTCCTCGTCGCGGCGGGGATCGAACCGGCCCTCGACTACCTTTCCCGGTTCCGGGTGGGCCACTCCGACGTCCTGGAGTTCGCCGAAGCCCTGCGTCGGCCGGTCGAGGACCTGGAACCGCTGCACGGCCTGTCGTTCGACGGCCAGGTCCGCGCCGTGCCCGAAGGACGGCTCGTCTTCGCAGGTGAACCGCTGCTGGAAGTTACCGCGCCGCTGCCGCAGGCCCAGCTCGTGGAGACCTACCTGCTGTCCCTCGTCTGCCACCAGACGGCGGTCGCCTCCAAAGCGGCGCGGTGTGTGCTCGCCGCCGCCGGGCGGCCCCTGGTGGACTTCTCCCTGCGCCGGAACCACGGACCCGAGGCCGGCATGCAGGCGGCGCGGCTCTGCGCCCTGGTCGGGTTCGCGGGCACCAGCAACGTCGCCGCCGCGACCCGGTACGGCATTCCCGCCTCCGGCACCATGGCCCACTCCTACATCGAGGCCTTCGCCTCGGAGGAGGACGCCTTCCGTGCCTTCGCCCGCACCCATCCGGGATCTGTGACCCTCCTGGTCGACACGTACGACACCGACCGCGGGGTCGCGACGGCCGCGCGCGTCCTGAGCGACTTGAGTCTCGGCCCGGGGTGCGGAATCCGCCTCGACAGCGGCGACCTCGGCGCACTCGCCCGACGTGCCCGTACCGCACTCGACGCGGCGGGGCTGAGAGACGTGCAGATCATCGCGAGCGGCGGCCTCGACGAGTACGCCGTCGCCACGCTCGTGCGGGACGGGGCACCCGTCGACGTCTTCGCCGTGGGGACGAAGGTCGGCACGGCCGCCGACGCCCCGTATCTGGACGCGGCGTACAAGCTGGTCGAGTACGACGGCCGGCCCGTCATGAAGCTCTCGTCGGCGAAGGTGACGGCTCCGGCCCCGAAGCAGGTGTTCCGCGCACCCGGCTTCCGCGACGTCATCGGCCTTGCGAACGAGGAGCCGCCCGAGGGCACGGAGCCACTGCTGCGGGCCGTGATGCACGGTGGGCTCCGCACGGAACCGCCCGACACCCTGGCAGCCGCCCGATCCCGCTTCGAGGCAGACGTCGCCGCACTGCCAGAGGCAGCGGGCCGCATCGAGGACCCTGTGCCACCGGTACCGGTCGTGTCGACCCGGCTGTCGGCTCTGACGACCGTCGTACGACACCGGATCGAGGCGCGGACGCGAGCCGGGCGGTAGCACCGGGGCACGCAGCGGAGGCTGCGCCCGAAGGGGCGAGCGGGCGCCGCCAGGGGGCTGAGATCGAAGCCGGAGGGCGGGACGCCGCCGCTGCTCATGGGAAAGGTGCCGGGATGACCTGGCTTGCGACGCCCGCGGGCGCTGTCCTGGTGCTGTTCATCCTCCGGGACGTGTTCCACACCCTTTGGCACCCGACCCGTCACGGAGGTCTGAGCAGGCTCGTGATGGTGTCGCTGTGGTGGCTGTCGCCACACCTCGGCAAGCGCCGACGGCCTGCCGGTCTCGCGGGCCCGCTCGGCATGGTGACGGTCGTCGCCGCGTGGGCGCTGACCGTGGCCGTGGGGTGGGGACTCATCTACTGGCCCCATATGCCGGAGGACTTCTCGTACGCGGCGGGGCTCGTCCCGTCCGAACATGCGGGCCCGCTCGACGCCCTCTACATCTCGCTCGTCACCCTGGCCACGCTCGGCCTTGGCGACATCGCGCCGGCCTCCGGATGGCTGCGCGTACTCGCCCCCATGGAGGCCCTCGTGGGCTTCGTCCTGCTGTCGGCAACCGTCGCCTGGATCCTCGGCATCTACCCCGCGCTGGCCCGGCGCAGAGCGCTGGCCCTGCGGCTGTCGCACGTGCGCCGCAGCCGGGCCACCGCCCAGGCCCTCGACTCCGACGGCGGCGCCGCCCTCCTGGACGGACTCGCCTCGGCCCTCTCCACGATCACGGTCGACTTCCTGCAGTACGCCGAGTCGTACTACTTCCACGACGGGGACGAGAACACGTCCCTGCCCGGGCAGCTCCGCTACGCCCTCGGCCTCGCGGACCAGGCCGACGGGGCGCACCACCCGGACGTCAGGCTCTCCGCGTCGGTACTGCGCAGGGCACTGGAGGACCTGGCCGTCGTGCTCGACGAGCGCTTCCTACGCACGGGCGAGGGGCCCGAGCGGGTGTTCGCGGCCTACGCCGACGACCACGGGCAACCCCAGGGGCCGGACGGCCCTCCCCAGGACGGCGCCAGCGGGCGATCCTGAACGTGGGGGCCGCCGGTCGAACGCGCGAGAAGGTGACGAGCGATGAGGCACCGCAGCGTCGCGGATCTGATGACACCCACGGCGGTCAGCGTTGGTCCGGGCACGACGTTCAAGGAGATCGCACGGCTCCTGGACGAGTTCGACATCACCGCGGTGTGCGTGGTGGACGAGTCGAACCGGCCGCTGGGCGTGGTCTCGGAGGCGGACCTGGTACGCCGCCGTGCCGCCGGGGCCGGGCTCGACACCGCGGGCGCTCTCATGTCGAGTCCCGCCGTCGTCGCCCGCCCGAAGTGGAGCGTCGTGCGCGCCGCCCGAGTGATGGAACGGGCCGGGGTCAAGCGTCTGCCCGTCGTCGACGAGGACGAGTGCCTCGTGGGTGTGCTCAGCCGGAGCGACCTCGTCCAGCTCTTCCTGCGCCGGGACCGGGCGATCCAGGAGGAGATCGTCGAAGACGTGGTCACCCACACCTTGAGGCTGAGCCCGTCGGACCTCTCGGTGGAGGTCGTGGACGGCCGGGTCACTCTCAGCGGCACGGTCCGCCGCCGCAGCCTCGTTCCGGTGCTCCTCCGGCTCTGCAACAGCGTCGACGGTGTCGTGGGGGTCGTCGACCGACTCAGGTACGAAGACGACGATCTGTCGAGGAAGTGACGATCATGGACACTCCCAGCGCCCCGCATGGTCCCGTGGTGGTATCCGCCGAACTCGACAGCCGGCTGTCCCGCTGGCTGTGGCTGGTCAAGTGGATCCTGGTGATCCCGCACTGGATCGTGCTGTTCTTCCTCTGGATCGCGTTCTTCGTGGTGACGGTGATCGCGTTCTTCGCCATCCTCTTCACCGAGCGCTTCCCCCGGGACCTGTTCGACTTCAACCTCGGTGTGCTCCGCTGGTCCTGGCGCGTCTCGTACTACTCGTACGGGGCCCTCGGCACCGACCGCTACCCGCCCTTCAGTCTGGGCCCTGAGCCGGACTACCCGGCCCGGCTGGACATCGCCTACCCGGAGCGACTCTCGCGCTCGTTGGTCCTGGTCAAGTGGTGGCTGCTCGCCATCCCCCACTACCTCGTGATCGCCTTCTTCACCAGCGGCATGCACGCAGGATGGTGGAGCGGCGGGCTGATCACCCTGCTCGCGCTCATCGCGGGATTCGCCGTGACCTTCACCGAACGGTACCCGCGCGACCTGTTCGTCCTGATCGTCGGGCTGAACCGCTGGGTCCTGCGCGTCGCCGCCTACGCGAGCCTCATGACGGACGCCTATCCGCCCTTCCGCCTCGACCAGGGCGGTCACGAACCGGGGACGGCCGCCGGCCGCTGACGGCGCCGCCTGGCGCGCCGCAGCTCGTCCGTGCCCCACACCAGCACCGGGAACGTCGCGGCGAGCAGGACGACATCCAGAGGGAGGGCGGCCGTGCCGAAGAGGTGCTGGAGCGGGGGCGCGTAGACGAGAGCCGCAGTGAACGCGAGCTCGAAGGCGATCCCGGCGAGCAGCAGCGGATTCGAGAACACTCCGATGTCGCGCAGCGCCGCGTGATCGGTGCGGGCCGCGAACGCCGTGCCGACCTGGCAGGTGACGATGCCGGCGAAGGTGGCCGTGGTGGCCGTCACGTAGGCGTGGTGCAAGGGGCTGCCGGTACCCGTGGGGTCACCCGGCTGCCAGCCCGCGCGCCACAGCACGTAGAAGTAGCCCGCCATGACGAGGACCGCAGACGTGAGCCCCAGGTACCCCCAGCTTCGTATGAGCATGTCGCGGGAGATCACGCCTTGGTGCCGCGGCCGCGGGGGCCGCTGCATGATGCCGGGCTCGGAGCGTTCCCGGCCGAGGGCGAGGGCGGGCAGGGTCTCGGTGCCGAGGTCGATGGCGAGGATCTGCAGCACGGTGAGGGGAAGCGGTACCGTGCCGGCGGAGAGCGCGAAGACGAGGAAGGGAACGATCTCCGGCGTCGCGTGGGCGAAGATGTAGACGATGAATTTGCGTACGTTGTCGTAGACGCGGCGCCCTGCTTCGACCGCGGTCACGATGGTGGCGAAGTCGTCGTCGGTGAGCACCATCGCGGCGGCCTCCCGGGCCACGTCGGTGCCGGAGCGCCCCATGGCCACCCCGATATGGGCGCGGTGCAGCGCGGGGGCGTCGTTGACGCCGTCACCGGTCATGGCGACGATCCGGCCGTGCTCCCGCAGGGTGTCCGCCACCTTGAGCTTCGTCTCGGGCGACGACCGGGCGAAGACGATCTCGTCGTCTCCTTCCACGAGGAGCCGGTCCAGCTCGTCGTCGCCCAGCGACTCCGACGCCGCGACCACATGCAGACGGGGTACTCCGATGCCGACCTCCCGGGCGACGGCCGCGGCGGTGGCGCCGTTGTCGCCCGTGACGACGTGTACCCGGATCCCGGCCTCGTGGCAGCGGCGTACGGCCTCCGCCACCTCGGGGCGCGGCGGGTCGTACAGCCCGACGAGCCCGAGCAGGGTCAACCCCGACTCCGCGTCCTGGCGCCGTGACGGCAGCTCCGCGCCACTCGGCATGTCGCGTACGGCGACGGCCAGGACCCGCATGCCGCCCCGGGCCAGCTCCTCGGCCGCGGCGCGGGCCGAGTCCGCCGCGGTTCCGGGCAGGAGGCGGTCCAGCACCGCCTCGGGCGCGCCCTTGACCACGATCCGCGTGGGGCCCTGCCTCTCCCCGCTCTGCACGACTGACATCAGGCGCAGCCGCGGGTCGAAGCGGAACAGCGCCCGGCGTCCCGCGTCGCGGCGACCCAGGTCCAGCGGAGCCCCGTGGTCGGCGGCGCCGGCGACCAGGGCAGCCTCGGTGGGGTCGCCGTGCAGTTCGCCGTCGGCCTCTCGCGTGACGGTGGTGCACAGGGCGCCCGCCCTCGCCAATTCCTCTGCCCAGGGGCCCGGCTCCGACCCGTGATCGACCGTCCACAGCGCCCTGAGGCGCATGCTGTTGCGGGTGAGCGTGCCGGTCTTGTCCGTGCAGATGACGCTCGTGGAACCCAGGGTCTCCACGGCGCTGAGCCGTTTGACCAGGGCACCCCGGCGGGCCAGGGCGCGGACGCCGACGGCCAGGGCCAGGGTGATGGTCGGAAGGAGTCCCTCGGGGACGTTGGCGACGAGGAGCCCGATGGCGAACGTCAGGGAGTCGGTGACCGGAAGCCCGACCGCCACCCCGAGGACGAGAAACACGACGCCCATGCCGGTCGCGACGCCGGCGATGAGCCACGCGACCCGCTTGACCTGCCGTTCCAGAGGGCTCGCCTCGCGCCGCGTCCGCTGGCTGAGTGCGGCGATCCGACCGAGTTCGGTGTGGTTTCCGGTGGCGAACACGATGGCGCGGGCCTGCCCCTCGACACAGGTCGTCCCGCTGAAGACGAGGTTCGGCTCCTCGAGCAGCGGGGCGCCGAGGATCCCGGCTGAGGCGATCCGTTCAGCCGGCACGGACTCGCCGGTGAGCATCGACAGGTCGACTTCGACCCCACCCTCGGTGACGTGTGCGTCGGCGGGTACCTTGTCGCCCTCCTCCAGGAAGATCAGATCGCCCGGTACGAGGTCACGGGCCTCCACGACGCGGGGCTGTCCGTCGCGTACGGCGAGGGCGTGCTCGGGCAGATAGCGGGCGAGCGTCTCCACCGCCCGCTCCGCCTGACGTTCCTGGAGCAGGGCGAAAGCCGCGTTGACGGCGATGACCGCGAGGATCGCCCAACCGAGGACCGCCAGGTCCGCGACGAAGGCGAGGGCGGCGGCAGCCCACAGCAGCAGGGCCAGGGGGTGAATCAGCTGCCCGACCAGCTCGCGCACGAAGGAGGAGCGCACCTTGCGCCGTACCTCGTTCGGTCCGTGGACGGCGAGGCGCCGGGCGGCCTCGCGGGCCGAGAGGCCATCCGGCCCCGTGGCGAGTTCACGACGCAGCCGGGGCAGCGGTTCACTGGGGTCGAAGGGCAGCGCCTGGGTGGAGGAAGCGGTCCGCTCCGGGCCGGCACGGCTGCCGGCACGGTCAGTCATCGTCGTCCCCTGCACCGCTGTCCCGGTGGAGTCGGCCGGACCAGACGGGTTCCACCTGCTCCCACTCGCGGTCCCAAGCCGCGAGCCGGTGGCCTTCGGTCCGCCGCCGTACGAGGAGGACCACGGCGGCGCCTGTCACCCCGGTGACGCCTGCCGCCGCCACACCGCCCGACATCGAGGTCAGAGCGCGGTCGGCAGCACTGCCGGGGGGCCGGGCGGGGGACCCTGCGTCGTCCACCCAGATCGTCAATGCGCGTCCCTCCGGTGTCCGGGGCGGGACGAGGATGCTCCCGGACCGGCGGACGTTCTCGGGCTGTTCCCACACAGCCGGCGCGACCGCCTGCGGCTTGGATCCGAACCTGGTGGCGACGGGTGGGTCCTTCGCCGGCCCGGTGGTGGTCGCGGCCACCTGATGCCGGTGCGCGGCGAGTTCACGGTCGGTCTTGGATCCCGACGACCACAGGCTCCCGGCGGCCACGGCACCGCAGATCACGGCGATCAACAGCACGAGGACCAGGGCGGCGCGCCTTGCGGGTCTCCTGGGCGGGGTGGCCCCGCTCCCCGACTTCTGGTGGAGCATGCCGCACCTCCCGTTGGGGTGGCCTCGCCGACCTGTCAGAGGCCCGATTCAGTGGGTGGCGCCGAGTTCCGTTCCGATGTGGTTGGCCCATGCCCGGATCCGTTCCGGATTGCGGAAGTCGCCGCCCTTGCCCCGGCGCACCATGGCCCGCGCGACCGGACCCGACGTCTCGGCGGTCACGGCGCCACCGAAGGTCATGTGCTCACGGGCACCGAGCTTCTTCATCCGCCGGGCGACTCCTCGTACGGGCGGGATGTCGTGCTGTTCCGCGGAACTGTCGATGGGACCGCTGCTGAACAGCCAGAGAGGCCGATGCCTGAGCTGCTCGGCGTTGCGCCGGGCGCACCGTCGCGCCTTGCCGGTCCAGTGCCCGGCGTAGAGGGCTCCGCCGAGGACGACTCCGTCGTAGCCGCTGACGTCGGTGACGGTGTCGGCCGGCAGGACGACGGCGTCGAAGCCGTCGTCCCGGAGCGTCCGGCCGATCTCTTCGGCGATTCCGGCGGTCGCACCGGCTTTGCTGCCGTAGGCGACCAGGACACGTTTGGCGTTCATGATTCCGCTCCCTCGGCCGATTCGCCGGCTGCCCGCTTCACCGGAATGGTCCGGACGGACGTCGTGTCCTCCTCGTCAGGGATCGGGATACGGACGGTGAGGATGCCGTCCGCGTACGACGCCTCGACGTCGTCGGCGGGGATGGTGGCCGGGAGGCGCACGGTCCTGCGGAAGGATCCGTAGCGGAACTCCGAGTGCTCCTTGTCCTCCTTGCTCTCGCTGTGCTCCGCACTCACCGTGAGGAGGTTGTCGTCGACGGTGATGGCGATGCCGTCGTCCGGGTCCATGCCCGGCAGCTCGGCTCGCAGCACGTACACGCCGTCGCCGCTGGTCATCTCGACCGGGATGGAGTGGGCGGCCGTCGCGGGTCGCCATCCGGGCAGCCCGGGGAACTCCCGGTTGAACCAGTCGTTGAAGTCGGGGAAGAGGCTGTGCCTGCGTTCCACCTTGCCTCCGGCCATGGCTCTGCTCCTTGTGTTCAGGGCCCAGGACGGTCGCCGTGGACCCGCGTAGGTGCGGACAGGCGGCGGATCGGGTTGCGGAGCCCGGTCCGACTCCGTATCCCACTCTTCCACCCACTAAGTCGCGTGGCGCAGTGTCCAAGGGGGCTGAAGGACAGGGCCGAACGGGCCGCACCAGGAGGGGACCGACCGGCCCACGGCGCCACAGCACTGGTGCTGTCAGCGGCAGATCTCCTCGACGAAATGGCCCACCCGTTCCTCCGGCAGGTGCCGCGCCAGGTCCGCCTCACTGATCATGCCGACCATGCGGTGGTCGTCGATCACGGGCACGCGGCGGACACGGTGGTCCTGCATCGTGCGGAGCACCACGTCGCTGCCAGCGCCCGCATCCACGGTGACCGGCTTGCCCGTGGCGAGGTCCCCGGCCGTCATCCGGTGGGGGTCCTTGCCCTTGGCAAGGCACTTCACCACGATGTCCCGGTCGGTGATGATGCCGTGCAGCCGGTCGTCCGGCCCGCAGATGGGCAGCGCGCCGACATCCAGTTCCCTCATGCGGCGTGCGGCATCCACCAGGCTCTCGTTCTCCTGCACGCAGCTCGCACCGGCGTGCATGATTTCCCTTGCGGTCGTCATGGCCGCGTCCTCCTTTCCGGCCCCCCTGCTCACGATCCAGCCGATTCGCCATGAGGTCAGAGGAAGAGCGCTGACACCCTGACGGTGTGAACCGGGCGCCGGGGACGCCCCATCGCCCTTCCGCGGGCAGCTGGTGGTTCCTGGGCCGACCGGGCAGCTCGTCTCCCGTGGCCGCCCCGTCGACCGCGCCGGGCCGGCAGCCCGGTGTCCCCGGCGACTCGACGCCGTGCCTTCCTCGGCATGGTCACTCCTCCGTTCGTCCGGTGCCGTTCTCGAACCTCGTCTCCGCACGGGCCACGTGCCCCTTGACCGCTGCGAAGCTGTCCGGTGCCACCGAGATCGAGTCGAGGCCCGCATCGACCAGGATCGCGGTGAACGCCGGATCGTCGCTGGGCCGCTGCCCGCACAGCCCGACCGGCCGGCCCGCCGCGTGGGCGCGGACGGCAAGGGTCTGGATGCTCCGGACGACGGCGGGGTCTCGCTCGTCGAAGACATGGGCGAGGGCCTCGGAGTCGCGGTCGACGCCGAGGGTGAGCTGGGTGAGGTCGTTGCTGCCGATCGAGAATCCGTCGAAGCGTTCCGCGAACTCCCTGGCCAGGATGATGTTGGCCGGAATCTCCGCCATGACGTAGACCTGCAGCCCGTTCCCGCCCCGTACCAGTCCCTCGTCCGCCATCACCGCCAGCACGCGGTCGGCCTCGCCGAGGGTGCGGCAGAAGGGGATCATGACGATCACGTTCGTCAGCCCCATCCCGTGACGGACCCGGCGCAGTGCGCGGCATTCGAGGGCGAAGCCCTCGCGGTAGCCGTCGCTGTAGTACCGACTCGCGCCACGCCAGCCGATCATGGGGTTCGCCTCGTCCGGTTCGAATGGTCGGCCGCCGAGGAGCTTGGCGTACTCGTTGGTCTTGAAGTCGCTGGTGCGTACGACGACGGGCGCCGGCCAGCGCGAGGCCGCGATCCGGGCGATGCCGTGGGCCAGCCGGTCGACGAAGTAGTCACCTCGGTCGAGGTAGCCCTCGGTGAGCCGCTCGACGACATGCCGGTCGTGGGCGTCCAGCCGCTCCGGATGCAGCAGTGCCATGGGATGGACCTTCACCTGGTGGGCGACGATGAACTCGAGGCGCGCCAGTCCCACTCCGTCCGCGGGGAGCCGCCACCAGCGGAACGCGGCTGATGGATCAGCAAGGTTCAGCATCACCCGGGTTCGGGTGGCGGGCAGTTCCGCGAGGTCCGTCTGGATCTCCTCGTACGGGAGCAACCCTTGGTACACGCGTCCGCTCGCTCCCTCAGCGCAGGAGACCGTGACGGAATGCCCGTCACGCAGAATCCGTGTCCCGTTTCCGGTTCCGACGACGGCGGGGACGCCGAGTTCGCGGCTGACGATGGCGGCGTGCGAGGTGCGCCCCCCGTGGTCGGTGACGATGGCGGAGGCCCTCTTCATGACGGGTTCCCAGTCCGGGTCGGTGACGCCAGTGACGAGGACGCCGCCCTGGGGGAAGCGGTCAAGGTCGACGGGCGCGTCGAGCGCCACGACACGGCCCTGGCCGATGGCCTCGCCGACGGCGATGCCATCGACGAGCGGTTCGCCGGGAGTGGCGGTGAGCCGGCGGCGGGTGAGGGTGGTGGTGCGCCGACGCGACTGGACCGTCTCGGGGCGGGCCTGGATGATCCAGAGCTCGCCGGTGAGGCCGTCCTTGGCCCATTCGATGTCCATGGGGCAGCCGTAGTGCTCCTCGACGGCCGCCGCCCAGCCGGCGAGCCTGCGGATCTCCGCGTCGTCGAGGACCCGCTGGTTCCGCTCACCGTCGGGTGTGTCGACCGTGCGGGTCAGCCCGGTGTCCGCGTACACGGCCTTCAGCCGCTTGGCTCCGATCCGCACGTCAATGACGGGGTCGAGCGCCGGGTCCTTCATGCTCGGCTTGAACACCGTGTACTCGTCCGGGTCGACCTGGCCGCTGACGACGGTCTCCCCCAGCCCCCAGGCGGCGCTCACCACGATCACGTCCGGGAAGCCGCTCTCCGGGTCGAGGGTGAAGACGACCCCGGCGCCGGCGAGATCGGAGCGGACCATGACCTGGATGCCGATGGACAGGGCGACGGCGAGGTGGTCGAAGCCCATCCGTTCGCGGTAGTCGATCGCCCGGTCGGTGAAGAGGGAGGCGTAGCAGCGCGTGCACGCCTCAAGGAGCGCGTCGGCGCCGCTGACGTTCAGGTACGTCTCCTGCTGCCCGGCGAAACTCGCTTCGGGCAGGTCCTCCGCCGTCGCACTGCTGCGCACCGCCACCTCGGGCGACTCCCGGCCGACCTCCTCGGCCAGCCGCTCGTACGCCACGAGCACGGCATCCCGCAGAGGCACGGGCAGCGGCTCCACGAGGAAGAGGGACCGGATGGCCGCCCCGACCTCATCGAGTGGGGCACCGGCGTGCAGTCTGTCGATCTGCGCCTCCACGCACGGGCGGAGGTCTCGGGAACCGAGCAGTTCCTCGTACGCTTCGGCGGTGGTGGCGAATCCCGGAGGGACGCGGATGCCCGCGCCCCCGAGCCGGGTGGTCATCTCGCCCAGCGAGGCGTTCTTGCCACCCGCTCGGCCGACGTCGTGCCGCCCGAGCTCCGTGAACGGTACGACGTGTCGTATCGGTCCCATGGTCTCCTCCACGGCTCTCGGGCGTCTTCAGTACGGCAGGCGCCGGCCGGCCGGCGTACGCAGGTCGAGGGGAGCGGGCCCGCGGGGGCGGACCGGCCGGGGGCTGATCCGGATGCGCTTCATGATGCTCACCTCTCCGCAGAACCGGCCGATGGACCGGGGGCGTCCTCTCGCCCCACCGTCCCGCGTGGAGGTGGTCGCGTCCCAGTGCCGAGCGGGGCAGTGGTCACGGGCCCGGTCGGCCGTGCCGGAACGGGCCCGGTCGGCCCGTGCCGGGTCGCCTGTCCGGCGCTCGCGCTGCGGGAGGGGGACGGTGATCACCGGACACGGGGCACGGTGCAGCAGGCCGTGCACCGTCGAACCCAGCCGCATGCCGGAGTAGCCGCCACGACCTCTGCGACCGACCACGAGTGAGAGGGATTCCTGGGACGCCAGGGCAAGTCGTTCGACCGGGTGTCCCCGCAGGACCTCTTGGGAGATGGTGACGTCCGGATACCTCTCCGCCCAGCCCGCCACTGACTCGGCGAGCAGCCGGCGCCGCTCGGCCAGCCCCTCTTCATCGTCGTCGTGGGCGAGGAGGGTATGAGGCCAGACCCAGACGGCCCGCAGTCGTCCCTCGCGGAGGATCGCCTCCTCGACGGCGAAGGCGACCGCGGCCTGTGAGGAGTCGCTTCCGTCCACGCCGACGACGACGGTCGGTGGGTGCACGGCGGTGTGTTCAGGGGCGCGGACCACGACGACGGGACAGTCGGCCCGTGCCGTGAGCGGGACGACCACTGAGCTCTCGCCGAACATCTCGGCGGGCCTGCCGAGACGGCGAGAGCCCACGACGGCGAGTGCGGCGTGCTGCGCCATGTCGCGCAGCACGGTCGCCGGCACACCGTTCACGCGTTCCGTCGCGATCCGCAGACCGTCGTGCAGTTCCCGGACGAGGTCCTCCGCGTTGGCGATCGCCGACTCCGCGCGGATACGCAGAGCGCTCTGGCGGGCGAGCGCGTCGTACCGGAGCCCGTCGTGGGCAGGCGGTACGGCGACGACCAGCCGGAGCACCAGCCCTCTTCGTACGGCCTCGTCGGCGGCCCAGACGAGAGCGGGGACCGACTGCTCCCGGGGGTCGA
This sequence comes from Streptomyces sp. NBC_01255, assembly GCF_036226445.1. Classification (NCBI taxonomy): domain Bacteria; kingdom Bacillati; phylum Actinomycetota; class Actinomycetes; order Kitasatosporales; family Streptomycetaceae; genus Streptomyces; species Streptomyces sp. NBC_01255. The sequence goes on along the minus strand of NZ_CP108474.1, from coordinate 8,107,452 downwards.
CCCCGGGCAGTATCTCGTTCACGTCTCCTCGACCCGGGTGGCGTAGGCGGGTGGAACGATCTCCACCGGGCAGTGGGCGTGGTGGAGCAGCACGTGGGCGACTCGCCCCAGGGAGGGGCCTATGCCCAGGGCGCGGTGTTGCCTGCCCATCACCAGCAGATCCGTGTGGGCACTCGCCTCCACCAGGATCCCGGGCGTGCTCGTGCCCGTCTCGACGTGATGGCTGACGATCAGCTGAGGATAGAACTCATGCGCGAGGTCGGCGAGCGACTTGATCTCGTGCACGCGCTGCTGCGCGATCCCGTCGAGGTCGTCCAACATGGTCGCGACACTGCCGACGTGGCTGAGCACGTTCCAGACGCTCACCAGCCGCAACGCCGCCTTGCGGGCGTCGGCCTCGGCGGCCGCGACGAGCAGCCAGCCCAGATCCGAGGCACCGTGCACGGCTGCCGTCACCGAGCCCGACGCGGGACGGTCACCGTCGCCACGGACCACGATCACGGGCACTTCGGCGCGGCCCGCCACACCCAGACCGACGGATCCGAGCATGAGCGCGGAGAAGCCGCCGAGCCCCCGGTTGCCCACCACGATCGTGCCCCGGTGGCCGGCGGCCGCCAGCAGACCGGCGACCGGCTCCTGGCGGCCCAGCTCCTTCGTGACGGCAAGGTCCGGAAAGCGGTCACGGACCTCGCTCGCGGTCTCGGCCAGCAGGTCGCGACCCGCTTCACGTACCGCCTGGATCGTCTCGGCGTTGGAGAAGATCGCCCGGCGGTCGGTGTCGGCGGCGTGGACGAGATGCAGGGGCCGTCCCCGTCGGTCCGCTTCGTCGGCGGCCCAGAGCACGGCCGCGCGCCCGGAGGGCGACCCGTCGACTCCCACGACGACGTTGCCGAGCTCCGGTCGGGCGGGGGTCTCGCTGGTCATGGCTCCTCCTCCGGGGGAACACCCGAGGCTCGGGAGCGCGTCCCGAGGGGCGACATCTCCCACACTGGCACCGTGGTGGGCCTCCTCGGGATGGGCCGTTCGGTCCCGATCGAGACCTGCCCGGCCCTGCTGCCGGAAGCGACGGAGCACCAACCTGAAAGGTGAGATGTCCTGTCCGAGCCGGAGTCGGGGCGGGGCGGAGAGGACTCGACGAGGGAGGCACGCAATGACAGCCCAGGTCACCGTCGGTCTGGACGGATCTGATGAAAGCCTCGCCGCCGCCCGTTGGGCCGCGACGCAAGCGGTGCTGCGCGAAGTGCCCCTCAGGCTGGTGCACGTGGAGGAATGGCCGAGCATGCCGGAGGTACCCATGGCGTACGCCCGCACACTCGCCCACGACGAGCAGACCGAGAGGTTGATGCGAGAGGAGACGGATCGAGCGCGGAAGAACCATCCGGACCTCGAGGTCATCACGGAGCATGCTCATGGCCGGGCAGCCGAGGAACTGACGGCCGCCGCGAACGAGGCGGATCTGACGGTCCTGGGTTCGCGCGGACTCGGCGGTGTCCGCGGCTTCCTCGTCGGCTCGGTCTCCCTTGCCGTCGTCGGCGCGGCCCGACGGCCGGTCGTCCTCGTACGCGCGACGGACGACCGGGAAGCTCCCGAAGGCGGCATCGTGGTGGGCGTCGACATCCACCACCCGTGCGAAGCGCTGCTCGCGTTCTCCTTCTCCGAAGCCGCCCGGAAGGACACACCGCTGCGGTTCCTCCACAGCTGGACGCTTCCCGCCTCGTACGGCTACGCGGCCACCGTGGACCCGGGGATCGGCGAGGAGCTGGGCAGCCATCTTCTCGGGGGGCTGGACGACCTGCTGGAGCCGTGGCGGAAGCGTTACGCGGGCGTGGAAGTGGAGGCCAAGTCGGTGGTGGGCTCGCCCGCGTACCAGCTGGTCGAGGCGTCACAGACCGCGCAACTCGTGATCGTGGGGCGCCGGAGTCGGAACGTCCCCCTCGGCCCGCATCTGGGCCATGTCGCTCATGCAGTCATCCACCACAGCCCCGCACCGGTCGCCGTCGTCCCCTTGATGTGAGCGGACGGTGGCGCCCCGGCCTTCGACCGCGCACGGATGGATCCATCGCCCTCGGTGTTCTACGGATGTCGGCGGCTGATGGAAGGCGTGTAGCGGTCGGGATCGGCATCGTAGGCGGCGGCGCACCGGGTGGAGCAGAAGTGCAGTGGGCCTGCGGAGCAATCCCGGTGTTCGGGTGCGGTCGTGGGGTCGACTTCCATGCCGCAAACAGGGTCGACGGTCATCTCGCTTCCGTGCGGGCCGTCCTGTCGCCGCGTGGTGTCGGTGGCGGTCTCGACTTCGGGTCGCGTCGCTGTGCCGCCCGCTTCTGGCAGCGGCGCAGGGCGCCAGCGGCGCAGGCGGGAGGCGTTGGTGACGACGGACAGGGAAGACAGGGCCATGGCGGCCGCGGCGATGATCGGGCTCAGGCGGATGCCCCATAGGGGGTAGAGGGCGCCGGCGGCGAGAGGGATGCCGACGGCGTTGTAGACGAGAGCGAAGAACAGGTTCTGCTTGATGTTGCGCATGGTCGCCTTCGAGAGGCGAATGGCGGTGACGACTCCGGCGAGGGAGCCGGAGATGAGGGTGATGTCGGCGGATTCGATGGCGACGTCGGTGCCGGTTCCGATGGCGAGTCCGACGTCGGATTGGGCGAGAGCAGGGGCGTCGTTGATGCCGTCGCCGACCATGGCGACGGTCCGGCCCTCGGCCTGGAGTCGGCGGATCTCATCGGTCTTGTGCTCGGGCAGTACCTCGGCCAGGACCCGGGGAACGCCGACCTGAGCGGCGATTGCGGCGGCGGTGCGGGCGTTGTCGCCGGTGAGCATGACGACCTCGGCGTCCAACTGCCGCAAGGCCGCGATGGCCTGGGCGGAGTCGTTCTTGACGGTGTCGGCGACGGCGAGCACCCCGGCGGGATGGCCGTCGACCGCGGCGAGGACGGGTGTCTTGCCCTCGGCCGCGAGGGCCGCGGCACCGGCGTCGAGAGGGGAGGTGTCGACGCCGGTGTCATGGAGGAGGCGCGCGGTGCCGACCATGATGGTGTGGCCGTCGGCCATGGCACGGACGCCCTTGCCTGTGACGGAGCCGAAGCCGGTCGCGGTCGGCGGCTGAAGGCCACGGTCGCGGGCGCCGGAGACGATGGCCTGGGCAAGGGGATGCTCGCTGTCGGCCTCGGCGGCGGCGACCAGCCGCAGCAGCTCGGCAGCGTCGACTCCCGCGGCGGGGCGGATGTCGGTGAGGACCGGCTTGCCGATGGTGACCGTGCCGGTCTTGTCGAGCACGACGGTGTCGAGCTTGTGGGCGGTCTCCAGGGCTTCGGCGGAGCGGATGAGGATGCCCGCCTGCGCGCCCTTGCCGGTGCCGACCATGACCGAGAGCGGGGTGGCCAGGCCAAGGGCGCAAGGACAGGCGATGATCAGGACGGCGACGGCGGAGACCAGGGCCAGGGTGAGCGCCGGTGCGGGTCCGATCGTGTACCAGAGAGCGAACGTCGCGATCGCGATGGCGATGACCGCCGGGACGAAGTAGGCGGAGATCGCGTCGGCGAGACGCTGGATCGGCGCCTTGGACGCCTGGGCCTGCTGCACCAACCGGACGATCTGCGCGAGCATGGTGTCCGCGCCGACCTTGGCCGCGCGCACCCGCAAGGAACCGGTGGTGTTGACGGTGGCGCCGATGACACCGTCGCCCGCGTGCTTCGTGACCGGCATCGGCTCGCCCGTCACCATCGACTCATCCACGGCGGACGAGCCCGACAGGACCTCGGCGTCGACGGGAATCTTCTCCCCGGGGCGGATGACGGCCTCGTCCCCGACGACTACCTCTTCGACGGGTATCTCGGTCTCAGTGCCGTCCCGCAGGACGCGCGCGGTGCGGGCCTGCAGGCCGATCAGCGCGCGGATGGCCTCGCCCGTGCCGGCCTTGGCCCGGGCCTCCAGAAGACGGCCCAGCAGGATCAGCGTCAGGATGACGCCGACCGCTTCGAAGTACACCTCCCGCACGTCCTCGGGGAGCAGCCCGGGAGCGAGGGTGACGAGCAGGCTGAATCCGAAGGCGGCGCTCGTGCCCAGGGTGATCAGGGAGTTCATGTCCGCCGACCGGTGGCGCAGGGCCAGCCAGCCGGTGGAGTGCACGGGCCAGCCGGTGTAGAGCATCACCGGCGTGATCAGTGCGAGCTGGAACCAGTGGTTCAGCATCCAGCCGGGCACCCAGTCGGCGCCGAACAGCTCGTGCGCCATGACGGCGAAGAGGACCGGTGCGGTGAGTACTGCGCCCACGACGACGCGGCGGGTCAGGTCCTTGATTTCCTCCTGGCGCTCGGCGATGTCGGCCGCCTCCGCGTCCTGGGCCGACGTCTCCCCCGCACTCGGCGCCGCTTCTCCGCCTGACACCGTGCCCGGTTCCGGTGCTCCGCCGTCGGCGGGTTCGACGACGAGGGTCCCGTGGATCATGTTCATGCCGCAGGCGAACCCGTACGTGCCGGGCCGTTCAGGGCTCAGCCTTACGGTCGTGCGAGTGTGGGCGGGCAGTCCGGCCCCGACCCTGAGATCGGGGAACACGACGCGGGAAGTACATTCACCGGCCTCCTGCCGGTCGAAGACGAGCTCGACCGGTGTGCCCTGGCGGACCTTGATCAGGTTCGGGCTGTAGCCGCCCCGCACGGTCACGTCGACCCGCTGCACCCCGTCCTCCACGCGGACCGTGCCGGCCTTGCGCGGGCCGAAGAAATACCAGCCCAGCACGGCGATGAGACCGACGGCAACCACGACGACGATCACGTCCGCGACAGGCATGGCCACTCGCCTCCTCGCGCGCCCTGCTGTTCCAGCCTCCCGCGCAGCATCCACGTCGGCCACCTCAGCCGGGCACGGCCTGAACGCGTCGTGGTCATCGCCGTCGTCGGCGCGCCACCCGACGCAGCACTTTGGCTTCCTCCGCGCCCACCTCACCCTGGACGGTGACGCCGACCTCAAGGGCATCCCGGGTCGTCTCACGCACGGGCCGACCGGTGCAACGGCCAGGTCCGGACGGCCCTCGGCGGTCATTGCGTCCGGGGAGAGACTGGAGGAAACGTACCCGGGTCGGTCGGTAGGGACAGGGAACGACCCGGAAGGGTGATGATCATGTCCAGGACGAGCAGGTGGACCGCGGCCGCGCTGGCGGCCCTCGCTCTGGCCGCTGGATGCGCGGCCGGAAATAGCACCGCCAGCGGCAGGCCACTGAGCGCAGCCGCCGCCCAACCCGGCCCCTCCGGCGGCGATTGCTGGAAGCCGGGCATGTCCGGCGACGACTGGGACGACTGGGACTCGTGGGGGCCAGGCATGAGGCCAGGAATGACAGGCCGGGATGACTGCGCGTGGGGTCCCGGCATGATGGGCGGGGGCTACTGGCAGCGTGGCGACGGGGCTCCGGTCGAGACTCTGGACCAGGCCCGCCAGCGGGCCGACACCTTCGCCGACCGGCTCAACCTGCGTGTCGGTGAAGTCATGCAGTTCTCGAAGAACTTCTACGCCGAACTGCAGACCCTTGACGGGAAGCTGGCGACGGAGATCCTCGTTGACCCGTCCGATGGCGACACCGGGATCGAGTACGGGCCGGCGATGATGTGGAACACCGACTACGGCATGCACCAGCGCGGCCGGACCGAGACCCGGATCTCCCCCGACGAGGCGCAGGAGCGCGCCCAGAAGTGGCTGCATGACCGGGGCAGCGACCTGACCGTCGGCGAGGCCGAGGCGTTCCCCGGCTACTACACCCTGCACACCCTGCGCTCGGGCGAGATCAGCGGCATGCTGTCGGTCAACGCCTCCACGTGCGCTGTGTGGGACCACACCTGGCACGGCATCTACATCACCACCAGCGAGCACTGACGCTACAGCCGCCCCTGACCGGGGCCACCAGCCGAGCGGTTTACGCCTGCTCGGCGTGGTCGTGGCTTGGACGCCGGCCGGGCACCGTCGCCGCTCGCGTGGACCGGTCCAGATCGAGCCGGCTGTTCCTGTCCGGCTCGAACCGGTGACCCAGTCGAGGTCTGGGGCATCGGTCGGACGACGCGTTCGTCGGCGGTCCCCTGGGGGCGAGCCGGTCCGGTACTTTCGAGCGATCGCATCAACTGTGATGCCCCAACGGCCACCCCGGTCCGGCAACGACAGCTCGGTCCCCGCTGCCCAGTTGGGCATCGGTCGTCGGCACGCTCGGAGCAACGATCCGATGCCCCAAGAAGAACCGTCTAGTCAGCGGACCCGGACGGCGTGCCGGGCGCGCCCGGCACATGGATGCGCCGTCCGGTCACTCGGCGCGGTGAGAGGGTCACCACGGTGTCCCGCCCGTCCCCAGCCCACGGCGCCGAGTGGACAGCATCCTTGATCCTCCGCACCTCGGTCTCCTCCGACACTGTGCGTGCCTGACCGACAAGGAGCACGCTCCAGCCCTGACTGAAGGCTTCGTCCAGGTGGTCCTCCTCGAAGGCGACCTCCGCACCGGACACCGAGGCGCGCGCGAGGGTCGAGTCCGCAGCAGTCATGAAGACGATGTCCCCGTCGACGACCTGGTAGTTCACAGGGAACACCATCAGCCCGTCCCGTCCTTCGAGGGCGACCCGGCCGACGCCGTGGCCGTCGAGCAGCTCCCAGCATTCGGCTTGGCCGATCTCCTCCATCCGTGCCCGGTACCCAGCGCGGGCACCTCCTGGCGCAAGGTCCGCCGTGTAGCCGGTGAGCTCCTGGACAGTGGTCTCCAGAGCGTTCGCAAGCCGGACCAAGAACTCGATCCCCGGGGTGGCCACCTGCTCCTCCACATAGGCGATGAAGCCGGGTGTCGAGCCGGCCCGTTCGGCCACGTCTTCCCAGGACAGGCCGAGTCGGGTGCGCCTGGCCTCGACGCGGCGGCCGAGGTCGCTCGTGGCGTGCGAGGCACGCGGGTCACCGTCCGTGTTCATCACAGGTCTCCTTCCGCGGTCTCGGGACGCCGCTGGGGTACGACGGCGACCGGACACGCGGCGTGGTGCAGGGCGCGGTGGGCGACTCTGCCGAGCTCCAGGCCGACGAGCTCTTCCCGGCGCCTGGCGCCGACGACCAGCAGGTCGGCGGCGGCGGAGCGCTCGGTCAGTACCTTGTGGGCGGAGCCCTCGACCGTGCTCCTGCGCAGGCGCACCTGGGGATGTTCGGACGCCGCGGCCTCAAGGGCCTTGTCGAGCAGTTCGGAAGCCCCTTCCGTGAAGTAGGCCGCCCCTGCGCGCCTCATCAGCAGGTGGTCGGCCGGTTCATGGGCCTGCCGTCGCCAGGTGCGGACGACGTCGAGTTCCGCGTCTCGGACGGCCGCCTCACGGAAGGCGAACCTCACGGCCGGCGAGTCCAGGTCGTGTTCACCGACGCCGAGCAGGACGCGCCCGTGGCGTGCTTCCAGGGCCTGCCGGTCCCCACGGACGACGACAACCGGACAGTGGGCTCGGGCGGCCACGATGAGTCCGACGGATCCGAGCAGAAGGTCGGCGAACTCGCCGCGCCCGCGTGCCCCGACGACGAGGATCGTGCCCTCCCTCCCCTCACTGAGCAGCGCACTGGACGCGTCCTCGGCGAGGACGTCCGTAGTGAGGGGGAGGTCGGGTGCCCGGCGCCGGGCGCGTTCGGCCGCGGTGCCGACGATGTTCTCTGCGAGGACCTGGCCCGAGGGTCGGTCCGTGGTCCAGGCCGGCACGACTCCTTCGTAGCGTTCCCACAGGGAGGCATGGACGATGCGCAGGGGAAGCGCGTGCCGTACCGCTTCGTCGACGGCCCAGTCCAAGGCCGTGAGACTGGCGTCGGACCCGTCGACTCCTACCACCAGGGGCGATTCCATCGTGCCCACCGCCTTTCCGGGTCGTGAGGTGGTCTGCTGCCACGCTCGCACCGGGCGGGAGTGACCGAATAGGGCCGGTCGGTCCCGGGCGCGGCCCGCCCGGACCAGGTGTGGCGGCGACGCGGAGACACGGCGGGAGGAGGGGCCAACCGCTTCTCGCGGATCCTGATCGCGCGGTGCGCGGCTCGAAGCCGCTTCCCCGCGTCCCTCGGGCCCCCTCCTCACTTTCAGGAAAGCATCGGCAGACGGGTCCGTGCCAGTGCTGCCCGGGTCCCGACGTGCCCCTTTCGGCCCTTGTCGTCAGCCGCCCGAAGGCGACACCCTCGCAGCAACAGGACTTTGGGCGCCGGAGCACCGGAGGCCGGTCATGAAGCACCCACGTACCGTCGACGACGTGATGACCCATGCGGTGGTCTCCGCCAGGCTCGACGCGCCGGTCAAGGAGATCGTCCGGTCCATGCGGCGCTGGGGCGTGAGCGCAGTCCCCGTGCTGTCGGCCCAGGGACGAGTGGTCGGCGTGGTGTCCGAGGCGGACGTACTCGGCAAGGTTCCGGGAGAGGCCCGGGACGACGCGGGATCGGTGACAGCGGGCAGCCTGATGTCGGCTCCGGCCGTCACCGTTCCGCGCGATGCCACGATCGCCGGGGCCGCGCGGCTGATGGCGCAGGGCCACCTCAAGCGACTTCCCGTGGTGGACGAGGACGGCCGCCCGGTCGGTGTCGTCAGCCGGGGCGACCTGCTCAAGATCTACCTTCGCTCCGACGCCGAGCTCGCCGAGGACGTACGCCACGAGCTCCTCACGCACCTGATCCCCGAAGGTGACGCGGCACTGACCGTACGGGTCGAGAACGGCGCGGTGACGCTCGCCGGACGCCTGCCACAGTCCGTTCCGGCGGATCTGGCCCTGCGCCTGACCCGGGCGGTGCCCGGCGTGGTGGCCGCGACGGCGAAATTCATGACCTCGTAACGGCCTTCACGGGTCCGGCCTCTCTCGTGCCGTGCGGCGGAAAGTGCCGGACGCGCGCGTCCGGGCCCGGGAACACCTCGGTGACCCGGCCCGTGTCCGACCATCGGACGTCGAAGGGCGGAGTGCCGTCCGGATGGTGGAGCCCGACGATCTCACCGTCACGTCCCTCGTCCCCGACCGTGGCACCACCCACGATCAGCCGGTCACCGACGCGAGCCCACAACCCGGCGCGGGGCTTCTCCTGACCTTGTCGTGCTCCGGTCGCGGTCATGGTTGTCGCCTCCCTGCACGAGCGCCCGGCCGCGGTCCTCCCGAGACGGGCTCTCTCGCCTTCTCCACTGTGCGTCCCGGCCGGCCGGGACGCCATAGGGGCGAACAGTCCCGGATGGGGACCATTCGGCACTGCCCCGGGTGAGCTGCGCACAGCAGAGTGAGCACTGGGGCGGCCGCGTCCCGTGAAGGAGGACCGTCATGCAGCACCGCACGGTTTTCGAGGTGATGACCCACGACGTGGTCACCGCAGCCCCAGAGACCCCGTTCAAGCAGATTGCCCGGCTCTTCGCCGACCACGACGTCTCGGCGGTCCCGGTCGTGGACGCCGACCGACGCCTGCTCGGCGTGGTCTCCGAGGCCGACCTGCTGCGGTCCACCGCCGAGCTCCCCGACCTGGAGGGCCGCTGGGCGGGCGTCCGGCTTCTGTCCCAGGAGCGAGGGCTGCCCGATGCGGAGACGGCCGCCCAGCTGATGACCTCGCCGGCCGTCACGGCGCAGGCGAACTGGAATCTCGTCGAGACGGCCCGGACGATGCAGCGCAAGGCGGTGAAGAGACTGCCCGTGACCGACGAGACCGGTCGACTCGTCGGGATCATCAGCCGTAGCGACCTGCTGCGGCCCTTCCTGCGCAGTGACACCGCGATCCGTGACGAGATCGAGCACGACGTCCTGGCCGACACTCTGCGCCTGGCCCCCGACACGATCCGCGTGAGCGTCGACGACGGGGTCGTCGGGGTGACGGGCCGGGTCGACGAGCGGGCCGACGTCCGCGTGATCGTGCGGCTCTGCCGCTCGGTCGACGGAGTCGTCGCCCTGCACGAATCGATCGAGTACGCCTATGACAACCTCGCGCTCGACGTGGAGCCACCGCGATGAACGCCCTGTGGGTGGCACCGGTCATGCCGGACTACGAGAGCGCCCGGGCCGTCTTCTCCTGGCGACGCGAGCGGTCCCGGCTCGCCGGGCTACCGGACGGCGGCATCAACATCGGGTACGAGGCGGTCGACCGGCACTTGAGCGAGGGCCACGGCGAACACGTCGCGTTGTGCTGCATCGCCCGCGACGGAACCGTCCAGACGGTCACCTTCGCCCTCCTCGCGGCCGAGAGCTCCCGCTTCGCGCACGTCCTGGAGACGCTCGGCCTGGAACGCGGCGAGCGGGTGTTTACCCTCCTCGGCCGCCGCTTCGAGCTGTACAGCACCGTCCTCGGAACGCTGCGGGCCGGAAGAGTCGTGTGTCCCCTGTTCAGCGCCTTCGGTCCCGAACCCGTCGCACTGCGCTTGGAGTTGGGCAACGCCCGGGCACTGGTCACGACCCGGGAGCTGTACGAACGCAAAGTGGCCCCGGTACGGTCCCGTCTTCCCCACCTGCGACACGTCCTGCTTCTCGACCCCGGGGCCGACCCGCCCCCGGACACCCTCTCCTTCCCCGCTCTCACGACCGCCGCGCCGGACGCGTACACAGTGGGACCGACCGAACCGGCGGAGCCGGCACTGCTGCACTTCACCAGCGGCACGACAGGCACCCCCAAGGGCGCGGTACACGTGCACGAGGCGGTCCTCGCTCATCACGTCACCGCCGCCTACGCACTGGACCTGCACGAGGGCGACGTCTTCTGGTGCACCGCCGACCCCGGCTGGGTCACCGGCATGTCGTACGGCATCATCGCCCCGCTCACCCACGGAGTGACGACCGTCGTCGACGAAGGGGACTTCGCCCCCGCTCGCTGGTACCGGATACTCGCCGACCAGCACGTCACCGTCTGGTACACCGCGCCCACCGCGCTCCGCATGCTCATGCGGGCCGCACCACGCGGCGGCGAGCCGACGCCCGCCGCGCGGCACGACCTCTCGGCGCTCCGGTTCGTCGCGAGCGTCGGGGAGCCTCTCAATCCCGAAGCCGTGCACTGGGGCCGGGAGGCTCTCGGGCTTCCGGTCCACGACACCTGGTGGCAGACCGAGACCGGTGCCATCATGATCGCCAACTTCGCGGCCGATCCGGTGCGGCCCGGTTCGATGGGCCGACCGATTCCCGGCGTCGAGGCCGCCGTACTGGCATGCGGCGAGGACGGCCGGGCCGCGATCACCGGCGGGCGGGTCCACGTCCTCCAGGAACCGGGTGCCCAGGGCGAGCTCGCCCTGCGGGCGGGCTGGCCGTCGATGTTCCGGGCCTACCTGCACGAGCCGCACCGTTACGAGGCGTGCTTCGCCGACGGCTGGTACCTGACCGGCGACCTCGTCAGCCGCGACACCGGCGGCTGGTACTGGTTCGTGGGCCGCGCCGACGACGTCATCAAGTCCGCGGGGCACCTCATCGGGCCGTTCGAAGTGGAGAGCGCGCTCATGGAGCATCCGGCCGTCGCTGAGGCCGGTGTCATCGGACGCCCTGACCCGCTGGCCGGCGCGATAGTCAAGGCGTTCGTGCTGCCGCGCCCCGAGTATCCGCCAGGCACCGAACTGCGGCGCGACGTCCTGGCGTTCGCCCGTCGGCGCCTCGGCCCGGCCGTCGCCCCCCGGGAGATCGAGTTCGTCGAGGACCTGCCCCACACCCGCAGCGGGAAGGTGATGCGCCGCCTGCTGCGGGCCCGCGAACTGGGCCTGCCCGAGGGCGACGTGTCGACCCTGGAGACACCCGAACCGGCCGGGACGGCCGAGCTCTCCGAGAAGGAGCCGTGATGGCCACCGCACACGGCGGCACGTCCGCCGGAACACCGAAGACGAAGCGCCCCCGTCGCGCACATGCGCCCGTGACGCCCTCCCGCACACCTGCGGCGGCCCACGACCTGGACCTGCTGCGGCGGATGCTGCTCATCCGGCGGTTCGAGGAACGGTGCGTCGAGCTGTACAGCGCCGCGGCGATCCGGGGCTTCGTCCACCTCTACATCGGCGAGGAGGCGGTGGCGGTCGGCGTCCACCAGGCTCTCGACGAGCGGGACGCGGTCGTCTCCACGTACCGCGAACACGGCCACGCCCTGGCCCGTGGGATACCGCCCGAGGCCGTGATGGCGGAGATGTACGGGAAGACCACCGGGTGCAGCCACGGCCGCGGCGGGTCCATGCACCTCTTCGACGCCGAACGCCGCTTCTACGGCGGCAACGCGATCGTCGGCGGCGGACTGCCGCTCGCGGCGGGCCTGGCGCTCGCCGACCGGTTGCGCGGCGAGCCCCGGGTCACCTGCTGCTTCTTCGGTGACGGGGCCTTCGCCGAGGGCGAGTTCCACGAGACCGCCAATCTGGCGGCGCTCTGGGGACTGCCCGTGCTCTTCGTCTGCGAGAACAACCTGTACGCGATGGGAACGGCCCTCGCCCGCGAACACGCCCAGACGGACCTGGCGATGCGGGCGGCGTCGTACGGCATGGCGGCCTGGGCCGTCGACGGCATGGACGTGCACGCCGTGGAGAAGGCCGCGCGCGGGGCGGTCGAGTCCATTCGCGCCGGCAGCGGACCGCACTTCCTGGAGATGCGGACGTACCGGTTCCGCGCGCACTCGATGTACGACCCGGACCGGTACCGGCCGAAGGACGAGGTCGAGGAGTGGAAGCGGCACGACCCCGTCACCGGCCTCGCCGACGGGATGCGTACGGCCGGCCTCCTCGACACCGCCGCGCTGGAGGACTTGGAGCACCAGGTCGCCGAGGAGATCGACGACGCCGTCCGGGCGGCCGAACAGGCCCCCGAGGAGCCGGCCGAGGATCTGCTGCTGCATGTCACAGGCCGACACGAGGAGGCTCAGGCATGAGCACGCGTACACGACCGCGGGCGCATCCCGACGACGACACCGTCACCTACAGGGAAGCCCTGCGCGAGGGACTGCGCGACGCCCTGGCCTCGGACGACCGAGTGTTCCTGATGGGTGAGGACGTGGGCCGCTACGGCGGCTGCTTCGGGGTGAGCCTCGGTCTCCTGGAGGAGTTCGGCCCCGATCGTGTCCGGGACACGCCCCTGTCGGAGTCCGCGTTCGTCGGAGCCGGGATCGGCGCCTCACTGGCAGGGATGAGGCCGATCGTGGAGATCATGACGGTCAACTTCAGCCTGCTGGCCCTCGACCAGATCCTCAACAACGCCGCCACTCTGCGGCACATGTCCGGCGGACAGCTCGGTGTGCCACTGGTGATCCGCATGACGACGGGTGCGGGACGGCAGCTGGCCGCCCAGCACTCCCACAGTCTCGAAGGCTGGTACGCGCACATCCCGGGCCTCCGTGTCCTGGCGCCGGCCACGGTCGACGACGCCCGCCACGTGCTGTCCGCCGCGCTGGCGGACCCCGACCCGGTGCTGCTCTTCGAGCACGGCAGCTTGTACAGCGCGGCCGGAACGCTTGACCCGGCGGTCCAGCAGGTCGACCTGGACCGCGCGGCAGTCCGCCGCGAGGGCACCGACGTCACGGTCGTCGCGTACGGCGGTTGCGTGTCCAAGGCCCTCGAAGCCGCGGAGGAACTGGCGGGCGAGGGGATCAGCGCGGAGGTCGTCGACCTGCGCACGCTACGGCCCCTGGACGACGCCACGTTCGTGGGTTCGGTCCGGCGGACCCACCGGGCCGTCGTGGTCGACGAGGGCTGGCGCAGTGGCAGTCTGTCCGCCGAGATCGAGTCGCGCATCTGCGAGCAGGCGTTCTTCGAACTCGACGCGCCCGTCGAGCGGGTGTGCAGCGCGGAGGTCCCCATCCCCTACGCCCGCCGTCTGGAAGAGGCGGCACTCCCCCAGCCGGCCGGAATCGTGGCGGCGGCGCGCCGGGTGGTGAGCTGACATGGCCGAGTTCACGATGCCCTCGCTCGGCGCCGACATGGACGAAGGCACGCTCTCCCAGTGGCTGGTGCACCCCGGCGACCAGGTGGCACGGGGCGACGTCGTCGCGGTGGTCGAGACCGACAAGGCCGCGATCGAGGTGGAGTGCTTCGAGAGCGGTACGGTCGACACCCTCCTCGTCGACGAGGGCACCACCGTCCCGGTGGGCACTCCGCTGGCTCGTATCGGCACGTCCGCCGAAAGCAGGCCCACCGCGGACCGGCCCCCGTCGACGCCCCTGGTCCGCCGACTCGCCCAGGACCGGCACGTCGACCTCGCCGCCGTCCATGGTTCGGGCCCGGGAGGCAGGATCACACGCGCGGACGTGGAGCATGCGGAACCGGAACCTGCACGAGCACCGGAGCACGACAAGACCGCCGGCCCCTCAGAGCCCACTCACACCGGGATCAGGCGGCAGCCGGTCACGAAGCCGGCGCGACGAAAGCGGAGCCGAAGCGGGGCCGAGGCAAAGACCGCGCCGACGACACGGCCGCCGAAGCCGGTGCGCAGCGACGACTCGACCGGGGAGCGTCAGGCTCCGCAGCGCGTGAGGTCCTCACCCCTCGCGCGGCGGCTGGCCACGGAACTCGGCATCGACCTCGCCGAGGTGACCGGCACGGGCCAGGGCGGCACCGTCCGCGCGGAGGACGTCCGTTCCGCCGCAGCAGCCGAGGGTACAGCGCAGCCGGCCGTCCCGAATGTGGCACAGGCGGCGACCGCACGGCTCATGAGCCGATCCAAGCGGGAGATCCCGCATTTCTACCTCTCCACGACCGTGGATATGGCAGCGGCGCTGGCGTGGATGCGCGCCCGCAACCGCGAACTGCCTTTGTCCGCCCGTCTGGTGCCCGCCGCACTCATGTTCAAGGCCGTCGCGCTGGCGGCGCGGAAGGTGCCCGAACTCAACGGGCACTGGGTCGACGACGGCTTCGTCCCGGCCAAGGAGGTACGACTGGGCGTCGCCGTCTCTCTGCGGGGCGGTGGCCTCGCCGCCCCGTCCCTCGCCCACGCCGACACGCTCTCCGTGGCCGAGGTGATGGCCGCGCTCAAGGATCTGGTGGCGCGGGCACGGGGCGGCCGACTCCGCGCGTCCGAGACCACCGACCCCAGTCTCACGGTCACGAACCTCGGCGACCAGGGCGTCGAGGCCGTGTTCGGCGTCGTCTACCCGCCGCAGGTCGCGCTCGTCGGCCTCGGCCGGATCGTCGAGCGGCCGGTGGCCGTGAACGGCCTGCTGGGAGTACGTCCCGTGGTGACGGCGACGCTGTCCGCCGACCACCGAGCCGCCGACGGCGCCACCGGCGCGCGCCTCCTGACCACCATGGACCGGCTGCTGCAACAACCGGAGGAACTGTGAACCACGACCAGGCAAAGGCATTCGTCCGGCAAGCCGTGCAGCGTGTCGTCCCCGACGCCGACTTCACCGGGCTCGATCCCGGCGTGTCCCTGCGGGACACGTTCGAACTGGATTCGCTGGACTTCCTCGAATTCGTCGAAGCCCTCGCCGAGCTCGGCGGCACGGAACTCACCGAGGACGACTATCCGGCCCTCGACACCTGGGATGGCTGCGCCGCTCGCCTGGTGGCCGAGGCCAGTGCGTCCGCACAGGAAAGGAGCGGATGATGCGTCACCGCAGGATCAGCGAGCTGATGACCCGTGAGGTGGTGAGCGTCCGTGGCGACGCCCCGTTCAAGGAGATCGTCCGCACGCTCTCGCAGCACCGAGTGACCGCTGTTCCCGTGGTGGACGGCGAGGGCCGGGTGGTCGGGGTCGTGTCGGAGGGGGATCTCCTGCGCAAGACCGCCGATCAGGCCGCCGCACCGAGTGGCCTTCCGGCCGTTCCGGACCTGGAGGCGTGGGAGCGGGCCAAGGCCGAGGGGACGCGGGCCGAGGAGCTGATGTCCGCACCCGCCGTGTGCGCCCGCACCGAGTGGACCGTGGCGGAGACGGCGCGACTGATGGAGGTCCAGGGGGTCAAACGGCTCGTCGTCGTCGACGGCGACGACCGGCTGGTGGGCATCGTGAGCCGCCGCGACCTGTTGGCCGTCTTCCTCCGCAAGGACGACGACATCCGCCGGGAGATCGTCGAGGACGTGCTCGGCGACACACTGCGCCTCGAATCGACCGCCCTCGCCGTCAACGTGCACGACGGGCGGGTGGAGCTCGGCGGGCGGCTGCCCTTCAGGGGCATGATCCCGGCGATCGAGCGCATGTGCGCCACGGTGGACGGCGTGGTCTCGGTCTCCTGCACCCGTCTCACGTACGACGTCGACGACACCGAACGAGGAGGTGGACGATCATGACGCGGAGCATCGTGGTCGGCCTGGACGGCACGGAACAAGCGACGGCAGCCGCGGAGTGGGCGGCCGAAGAGGCGCTGCTGCGCGGCACAGACGTGCATCTGGTGTACGCGACGGAACCGGTACCGGAGGCCGCTCTGTCGCTCGTGGAGTGGGAGTCCGAGGAGCCGTGGGCCAGAGAGATGATGGCGCGCACCGCCGGTGAACTGCGTGAGCGCCATCCCGGCCTGACGGTGACGTCACAGCTGCTGCCCTCGGGGCCCGTGCCGGGTCTCGTCGCCGCGGCCGAGGAGGGCGATCTGCTGGTCCTCGGCTCGCGGGCGCTGGGCAGCGTGGCCGGATACCTGCTCGGCTCGGTCGGCCTGACGGTCGCCGGTGTCGTCGAGCGTCCCGTCGTGCTCGTACGGGCCGTCAGCGCGGCAAGCACTCCGCGGGGCCCTGTCGTGGTCGGGGCCGACGTGCGACAGCCGGTGGACTCCGTGCTGGGCTTCGCCTTCGAGGAAGCCGCGCGACGGCACATCCAGGTCCTCGTCGTGTACGTACAGCAGCTCCCGCTGCACGCGGGAATGGGCCCCGCGATGGTCCCGGACTTCAGGCTCTCCATGGTGCCGGAGATCAGGCGTTCGGTGGAGGCCATGCTGGAACCCTGGCGGGCGAAGTATCCCGACGTCGAGGCGGTCGCCCGCGTGGCGGTCGGATCGGCCGGACTCGAACTGGTGGCGATCGCCCGGGAGGCCTCCCTCGTGGTGGTGGGCCGGGGTACCCGCCATTCGACGCTCGGCGCGCGCATCGGCAGTGTGGCCCACGCCGTCCTGCACCACAGCCCGGTGCCCGTGGCCCTCGTTCCCCACGACTGATCGGTGCCGGTCAGTTCTCGGGCGCCGTCGGACGCAGCCGTACCGCCGTGACCTTGTACTCCGGACACGAGGTCACGGTGTCGGCGTGCTCCGAGGTGAGGGAGTTGACGCCGCTGGCCGGGAAGTGAAACGCGCAGAAGACCTGCCCGGGAGCGAGCTCCATCCCTACGCGGGCGACGAGTCGCGCCTGTCCGTGACGGCTCTCGACGGTGACCGGAGTGCCGTCCCGGACACCGAACCGCGCGGCGTCCGCCGGATGCAGGTCCAGGCGGTCGTACACGTCGAGAAGAAGGTTGCCGCCTCGCCGGGTCATGCTCCCGGAGTTGTAGTGGGCCCATCGGCGCCCGGTGACGAGCACCAGCGGATAGTCCTGGTCCGGTTCTTCGCCGGGTGGCAGATAGGGGGCCGCCGACAGGTGGGCGCGCCCGTCAGGAGTGGCGAACTCGTCGGCGTACAGAGTCCTTTCGCCCGGCCGGTCCGGCTCAGGGCAGGGCCAGGGCACGGCCGCCTCCCGGTCGAGCCGCTCGTGCGAGAGACCCGCGAAGAGAGGTGTCACACGTCCGCACTCGGCGAGCGCCGCTGCCGGGGTGGGGCAGCCCAGGTCGGCACCGAGGGCATCGGCGACGGCGTGCACGACCTCGAAGTCGGAGCGCGCCGTACCCGGCGGTTTCACCGCCGGCCGTACGCGCTGGAAGCGGCGGTCGAAGTTGACGAAGGTCCCGTCCTTCTCCAGCCAGGAGGCCACGGGCAGGACGACATCGGCACGCCGGGCGGTCTCGCCGAGGAAGAGCTCGTTGACGACGACGAGCGGGCAGGCGTCGAGGGCCTCGGCGACGCGCCGGCTGTCGGGGTCGGTCGCGCACACGTCCTCGCCGATGATCCACAGCGCCCGCAGGCGGCCTTCCCGGGCCGCTGCGAACATCTCGGGGATGCGCAGCCCTGGTTCCGGTGGGACCGGTCGGCCCCACACCGCCTCGGCGCGGGCACGGGCCTCCGGGTCGGTGACCCGGCCGTAGCCGGGGAGCAGGTCGGGCAGGGCGCCCATGTCGGAGGCTCCTTGCACGTTGTTCTGGCCGCGCAGGGGGCTGATGCCGAACCCGCGGCCGGTGCCTCCGACGGCTCCCCGCAGGATGGGGAGGTTCGCCAGGGTGCGTACACCGTCGGTGCCGTGCAGGTGCTCGGTGACGCCGAGCCCGTACAGGACGGCCGGACGTTCGGCACGGCCGTAGAGTCGGGCGGCTCTCCTGATGTCGTCGGCCGGGACTCCGGTGATCCGGGCGACCCGTTCGGGCGGGTAGTCGGCCAGCAGGTCGGCGAGTTCGTCCAGCCCGGTGGCCCGGTCGTGGAGGAAGCCCGGGTCGGTCATGCCTTCGTCGACGAGGACGTGGGCGAGGCCGTGGAAGAGGGCGACGTTCGTACCGGGGCGAGGACGCAGGTGTACGTCGGCATGATGGGCGAGGCCCACGGCACGGGGGTCGGCCACGATCAGGGAGGCGCCCGCGAGTGCCCGCTGGAGGAGGCGGGCGCCGACGACGGGGTGGGCTTCGACGGGATTGGCACCGACGACCAGGAGGCAGTCGGCGGTCTCGACGTCGTCGAAGGGGTCGGTGCCACCGGCCCGTCCGAAGGAGGCGGTGAGTCCGGCGGCGGAGGGCGCGTGGCAGAGGCGGGAGCAGTTGTCGACGTTGTTGGTGCCGATGACGGTCCGCAGGAACTTCTGGACGAGGTAGTTCTCCTCGTTGGTGGCACGGGCGGAGGAGATCGCGGCGACCGAGTCGGGTCCGCCGTCGAGGACGGCCGCGCGCAGGCCGTCGGCGATCCGGGTCACCGCCTCCTCCCAGGTCGCCGGTCGTAGTTCGCCGCTCTCGCGGACGAGGGGCTCGGTGAGACGTTCGGCGGAGCCGAGGTATCCATACGCGAAGCGGCCCTTGACGCAGGCGTGGCCCCGGTTGACGGGTCCGTCCCGGGCGGGAAGCACGGCGGCGACACGGTCCTCGCGGACGACGACGTCGAGGGCGCAGCCGACTCCGCAGTAGCCGCAGGTGGTGCGTACGCGGTCCGTGGGGGCCTGCCGCGAGGTGAGGCCCTGACCGGGTCCGGGCTGGGTGATCGCCCCCGTCGGACAGGTGTCGACGCAGCCGCCGCAGGACACACAGTCGGAGCCGGCCCAGGGGCCGCCGGTTCCAGGGGCGACGACCGTGTCGGCACCGCGTCCGGTGAGGGTGAGCGCGAAGGTGCCCTGGACGTCGGAGCACATCCGTACGCAGCGCCCGCACGCGATGCACAGGTCGCGGTCGAGATGGACGTACGGGTGGCTCTCGTCCCGGCCGCGCACGGGGTCACCGGCCGCCGTGTCCGCGGGGATCCCCAAGGTCCGGCACGCTTGGGCCAGTTCACTGTGCGCGCTGTCGGCGAGCGCTTGCGGTGGGAGCGCCGAGGCGATGAGGGCGACGGCGTCCCGGCGCAGGTTGCGCACGCCCTCGTCGGCAGTGTCGACGGTGAGGCCCGACGTGGCGGGCGTGACGCAGGCGGCGACGGTTCGCCCGTCGGCGCGGACCAGGCAGGTCCGGCAGGAGCCGGCCGGCCGGAGTCGGTCGTCGTGGCAGAGGGTGGGCAGTTCGGTTCCGGCGGCACGTACCGCATCGAGCAGTGAGGCCCCGGCGGGCAGTTCGACCGGTACGCCGTCGACCTGGAGCCGGGTCATCGGTCCCATCCCTCCAGGAGCGGCCCGTAAGCGCGTGCCAAGCTGCGGACGGCGGCGGGAACGCGACGGCCGAAGGCGCAGAGGCTCGCCTCGCCCATCAGCCGTGCCAGTTGCTCGTAGGACTCCCCCGGCCCGGCCTGGCGCTGCGCGAGTGCGAGCCCTCGCCGGGTGCCGATCCGGCAGGGGGAGCAGGCTCCGCAGCTCTCGCCGGCGGCGAACTCCCAGATGTGCCGGAGGAGTTCGTAAGGGTCGACGGCGGCGTCGAAGGCGACCATGCCGGCGTGGCCGAGGGCGGCACCGCGCTCGGCGAGCGCTGCGGTGGTGAGCGGGACGTCGAGCGCCGTCCCGGCGAGGAAGCCGCCAAGGGGCCCGCCGATCTGGAGGGCGACGAGCTCACCCCCGCCCTTGAGACCACCGCCGAACCGGGTGACGATCTCGTCCACGGGAGTGCCGAGTTCGACCTCGTAGGCTCCGGGCCGGACAAAGCGTTCGGACAGGCACACCAGCTTGGTACCGGTCTCGTCCGGCACGCCGAACCGGGCGTACGGCGCTCCGCCGTGGGCGACGATCCAGGGCACGGCCGCCAGCGTCTCCACGTTGTTGACCACCGTCGGTGAGTCCCACAGGCCGTGGTCCGTGGGGTACGGGGGCCTCGGCCGGGCACAACCCCGAGCGCCTTCCAGACGGGCGATGAGGGCGGTCTCCTCGCCGGCAACGTAGGAACCGGCTCCTTCGACGATCTCGACGAACGGCAGCGAACCGGCTTCCTCGGCCGAGGGCGCCAGGTCCCCCGTCTCCGTCGCGCGCTCCACCTCTTGCCTGAGCCGGACCATGGCTTTCGGGTACTCGGAGCGCACCAGGACGATCCCGCGCCGGGCGCCGCAGGCAAAGCAGGCCAGGGCGAGTCCGGTGAGGACGCGATCGGGATCCTCCTCCATGAGCAGCCGGTCGGCGTACGAGCCCGGGTCACCCTCGTCCCCGTTGGCGACGACGACCGTGTCCGGTCTTCCCGCCGCCGCGGCCCACTTGTCGGCCACCGGGAATCCGGCGCCGCCGCGCCCGCGCAGCCCTGAGACTACGATCTCCGCCCGTACGTCCTCGGGTCGCAGCCCGGCCACGGCCTCCCGCCACACGTCCCAGGCGGAGTGCCCTGCCACGATCCCGGCAAGCAGGACGGGCGCCCCGGTGGTGTCGGTCGCGGGGATGTCCGGTGCGCATGGTTCCGCCCGCCCACGGAGTTGGTCGGCCAGGTCCGGGCCCGTACGGGGAAGGGTGCCGTCGAGGGCGGCGGGACCCGCGTAGCAGTAGCCGAGGCAGTGCACGGTCTGCAACGAGGTCGAACCCGTCTCGTCTGCCGTGCCCGCCACCACACCGAGAGCCCGCTCGACCTCCGCCAGATGCTCCCCGCCCCGCGCGGCGAAGCACGCCGTCGCGGTGCACACCCGCACGTGCCGCTCACCGCGTGGGGCGGCGAGATCGGCGAAGAAGGTGGCGGGGCCAAGCCCTGCGGCGGCCGGCAGTCCGGCTGCCTCCGCGACCTGGGGCGCCCATGCCCCGGGCCCTTCGGCAGTACTCGATCTGGCGCGCTCCAGCGCCGCCGGCAGCAGCCCCCGACGCCCTCCGTGCCGTGCGGTCAGCTCACGGAGCGCATCCATCCGCCCGCCTGGCTCCCTGGGTATCCGACCGGCCATGATCCCAGAGTGACCGGCCACGCCCCCACGCGCATCCCGGCCGGTCACGGGGATCACAGTGCCGCGCTGCGCAGGGCGGTCAGGCGCCGGCGGTACTCCTCCTCGTCGATCTCGCCACGCGCCAGTCGCTCGCCCAGGATCTGCTCTGCCGACGTCGCGGGCCGAGACCCCGACGGCCGTTCCGCAGGGCGTCCCAGGGTGCGGAGGAGCATCACCGCGACGGTGATGAGAAGGCCCCAGAACAGCACCATCCCGGCCGACATGGCGAACCATCCCCATCCGCTCATGCCGTCGCCGTACCAGAACATCATCGCCACTCACACTCCCGACGGCCGGGCCGGCAGGAACCGACGCACCTGCCTCCCGGTCTGTCCACCACCACCGTGCGCCGCCCCAGGAGGCCCCGACAGGCCCGTCCGGTCCCTGGCAGGGGGCCGGACGGGCACGGAAGGGAACAAACGGCCCCTGTAGCCGGGATCCCGACGGCCAGAGGGTGGGGAACAGCAGGGCTCACGCGGCCCATGAGGATCACCGCCGGGAGGCCACCATGGTCCGGAACTCGGGGATCCCACCCGTCGTGGATGCGCCGCGACCGTGGCAGATGCTGTTCCTCGCCACCGTCGGGTTCGCCCTCTGCTTCTGGGCGTGGGCGCTGCTGGGCCCACTCGGCCCACGGCTGCGGGACGACCTGGGCCTCAGTTCCTTCGAGCAGGCACTGGTGGTCGCCGTGCCCGTGGTGGTCGGCGCGCTCGGCCGGATCCCGGCAGGGGCGCTGACGGACCGCTGGGGAGCACGCCGGGTCTTCCCCCTCGTCGCGGCCCTGACGATCATCCCCGTGCTGTACCTGGGTCACGTGGCCGACTCGTTCGCCGAGGTACTCGCAGGCGGCTTCCTCCTCGGGCTCGGCGGAACAGCCTTCGCCGTCGGCGTCCCCTTCGTCAACGCCTGGTATCCACCCGCACGGCGGGGCGTCGCCCTCGGGATCTTCGGGATCGGCACCGGCGGTACGGCCCTGTCGGCGTTCACCACCGTCCAGCTCGCCGACGCCGTCGGACGGGCCTTCCCCTTCGATCTCGTGGCCGCCTGCCTCGCCGTGTTCACCGGGTTGGCCTGGTTCCTGCTCCGCGACAGGCCGGGGCGCGCGACGGTGCCGGGGTCACTGTTCTCGCGCACAGCACTGGCCATGCGTACACCGGCCACCTGGCAGCTGGCATTCCTGTACGCCGTCTCATTCGGTGGATTCGTCGCGTTCAGCGTCTACCTGCCGACCTACCTCACCAGGGCCTACGAGCTCGGCCGCTCCGACGCGGCGCTGAGGACCGCGGGATTCGTCGTCCTCGCGGTGGCCATGCGGCCGCTGGGCGGCTGGTTGTCGGACCGTATCCACCCCGTACCCGTGCTGGCGGTCTCGTACGGGCTCGTTGCGGTGTGCGCCCTGATCGCGGCGTTCGAGGCGGACCTGGTCCCCGTGGGAACGGCGGCCTTCTTCGGCATGGCCGCCGGCCTGGGCGCCGGGTCAGGGGCTGTCTTCGCTCTCGTCGCTCGTCTGGTTCCGGCCGAGCGGGTCGGCTCGGTGACGGGAGTCGTCGGGGCGGCTGGCGGTCTCGGCGGCTTCTTCCCACCCCTCGTGATGGGAGCGGTCGACAGCGTCGCGCACGACTACACGTGGGGATTCGTCCTCCTCGCCGTTACTGCGACCGGCGCGGGAACCTTGGCAGCCACCGCTGTCCGGCGACGCGCCCGGGCGTCCGCAGACGCCTGACCACGGCGGCGAGACCGCTCATGCGGGCCTCCCGGTGACCCGGGGATTGGGCCGTTCGGCCCATTTCCGGGCCTGGGTGGCCGTAGCCGCCGATTCCTTCCGGAGGTTGGTATGGGAAGCATGAACGCCGACCGCGCGCTCCTCGTCGCCACCGGGGTACGCAAGATCTACCGGACGGGCTCTGTCGAGGTCACCGCCCTGCTCGACCTTGATCTCGTCGTGCGCCACGGGGAGATGGTGGCGGTCATGGGACCGTCCGGCTCCGGAAAGACCACGCTCCTGAACTGTCTGTCCGGGCTCGACGACATCGACGCCGGCCGGGTGGAGGTGGACGGCCACGACCTGTTCGCGATGTCGGACGCGGCGCGCACGGAGCACCGGGCTCACACCATGGGCTTCGTCTTCCAGGCGTTCAACCTCATCCCGGTCTTCTCCGCGGTGGAGAACGTCGAACTGCCCCTGCTGCTCGTGGGCACCCGGCCGCGCGAAGCCCGTCGCAGGGCGCTGGACATGCTCGACCGGGTGGACCTGGGCCACCGGGTCGAGCACCGGCCGAGCGAGTTGTCCGGGGGTGAACAACAGCGGGTGACCATCGCCCGCGCCCTGGCGGGACGCCCGGCCATCGTGTGGGCGGACGAACCGACGGGCAACCTCGACAGCGCGATGGCCGATCAGGTCATGGACCTGCTGTGCGAGCTCAACCAGGACGAGAGCCAGACGATCGTCCTGGTCACCCACGACAGCGCCATCGGCGCGCGCGTCCCCCGA
Organism: Streptomyces sp. NBC_01255; assembly: GCF_036226445.1. Classification (NCBI taxonomy): domain Bacteria; kingdom Bacillati; phylum Actinomycetota; class Actinomycetes; order Kitasatosporales; family Streptomycetaceae; genus Streptomyces; species Streptomyces sp. NBC_01255. The sequence continues at coordinate 8,083,514 of NZ_CP108474.1, read as the reverse complement.
CTGATCCGGATGCACGACGGGCAGCTGGTCGACGACGTCCGCCAGACCGTCACGGCCCGAGCCTCGATCCCCGACGCACCCTTGGGCTGACCATGTACCCGAACCTCCTCATCCCGCTGCTCACCGCCCTGGCGCTCGCCCTCGCGGCCTTGGTGCTGGTCGCCGTCCGGCAGCCGGTGTCACGGCGGCTGGCCTTCCGGCAGGTCGCCCGACGGCGCACGGAGGCAGCGCTGGTGATCGGCGGATCGATGCTCGGAACGGCCATCGTCATCGGGGCCCTGGTCGTCGGCGACACCCTGAACTTCTCCGTACGCCAGGAGGCCTACCGGACCCTGGGACCGGTGGACGAGCGCGTCGTCGCGCCCCCCGGCCCGACCGGGCGCGCCGCGACGGAACGGATGGCCTCCCTGGCGGGGAATCCCGACATCGACGGAGTGCTGAACGCCCAGGCCACCCAGGCATCCGCCGTCACCCGTGCCGACGGTCGTACGGCCGCGGAGCCACGCGTCCTGGCCTGGCAAATGGACTTCGACAAGGCGGCGCGCTTCGGCGCACCGGGTGGGGATTCCGGCCTCGAAGGACCGAATCCGAAGCCAGGACAGGTCGTGGTCAACGAGCCGCTGGCCCGCTCCCTGAGCGTGGGAGCCGGCGATCCGGTCACGCTGTACCTGTTCGGAGTTCCGGGGACGTACCGGGTCGAGCGTGTGGTGCCGGAAGAGGGTCTGGCCGGTGTGGGCCTCGGAGGCAGGCTGAACCGCGACGTGTTCCTGGCACCGGGGGCCCTGGAATCCGCTGCCCGGGCCGCCGGTGAGGAACCGCGCTCGGTCACCTTCGTCTCCAACCGAGGCGGCGTCGAAAGCGGCGAAGCCCTGACCGGCAAGGTGACAGCCGACATCCGGCAGGCGCTGGGCCCGCTCGCCGGCCAGACGGCGATCGAGACACCCAAGCAGACGGTCCTGCGGGACGCCAAGCAGGCCGGGGACTCCCTCGGAGCCCTGTTCCTCATGATCGGCAGCTTCAGCATCATCGCCGGCGCACTGCTCCTGGTGAACATCTTCGTGATGCTCGGCGAGGAGCGGAAGTCCCAGATGGGCATGGTGCGGGCCGTGGGGATGAAGCGCTCGCGGCTCGTCGGGTCCTTCACGCTCGAAGGTGCCACCTACGCGTTGCTGTCCGCGCTGCCAGGCGTGGCCATCGGGGTCGCGGTCGGCTGGGGCGTCGCCGTCGTGGCGGCGCAGATCTTCCAGGGCTGGTCGGTCGGCGGCAGCAGCATCCGCATCGCGTTCGCCATCACCCCTACCAGCGTCCTCAACGGACTGGCCATGGGCCTGCTGATCGCCTTTGCCGCCATCCTGGCCACCAGCGTGCGCATCAGCAGGTTCAACATCATCGCCGCGATCCGCGACCTCCCGACGACGCCCGGGCAGGGACCGCGACGCCGTCTGCTGGCGGTCTCCAGCACCCTGGCCGTCCTGTGCGCGTTCGCAGCCGTCCCGGCCGTGGCACGCAGCCAGCCCGACGCGACGTACCTCATGCCGGCGCTCGCCCTCGCCTTCGCCACCCCGGCACTGCTGCGTGTCCTCCCCCGTCACACGATCACCACCCTGGTCGCGGGAACCGTCCTCGCCTGGACGCTCTTGGCACCCGTCATACGCCCCCGGATCTTCGACACCCCCTCGATGTCCGTATACGTCATCCAGGGCGCCCTGGCCGCCTTCTCCGCCGTGGTGCTCGTCAGCGACAACCAGAAGACCCTGCTACGCCCCGTACGGCGACTCCTCCAGCGCCCGACGGAGGGCGGCCTGGCGGCGCGGCTCGCCGTCGCGTACCCGCTGGCCAAGCGGTTCAGGACCGGCGCGACGCTGGTGATGTACACGCTGATCGTGTTCGTCCTCGTCCTCCTGACGGAGATCTCGGGCATCCTGCGCGCCGGAGTCGACGGAGTCGTCGCCGATGCCACCGCCGGATACTCCCTGCGACTGGACTACAACCCGCAGGTCGCTGGCGACCGACTCGTCTCCGATCTCCGCGGCGGCCCGTCGGCCGCCGGGATCGCCGCCGTGACACCGCTGCTCAACGCCACAGGGCGGGCCACCGATCCGGGACACCGCAGCCCCCAACCGCTCGACGCCGCCGTCGTCGGAGTGCCCAACGAGGCCATCACCGGCATCACGTTCCGGGAGCGGCTGCCCGGCCTGAACAACGACGCCGCCGTATGGCAGGCCCTCGCCTCCGACCCCCGCTACGTCGTGCTCGACGCCTTCTTCGGCAGCACCGGCGGCCCGGCCGGCGACTACTACGACCCCGGGGACACCCTCACCCTGACCGACCCCCGGACGGGCCGCAGCGAACAGAAGGTCATCGCCGGCGTGCTCAGCAACGGGTTGGTCTTCTACCCGGGCACCGGCGCCAGTTCGACCACCTACCCCGTGGTGTCGAGCGAGCAGGCGACGCGCGAGCTCTTCGGCGCCCAGGCCCAGAACGCCTCCGCATTGGTCAGAACCGCCCCAGGCATCTCCCCCGACGCCCTGGCGACCCGACTGCAGGGCGAGCAGCTCTCGTCCAGCCTGGTCGCCACACCCATAGAGTCGGACATCCGCCAACAGTTCGACTCCAGCACCGCCTTCTTCCGCCTCATGCAGGGCTTTCTCGCCCTCGGCCTCGGCGTGGGCATCACCGGCCTCGGCGTCGTCATGGTCCGATCCGTACGTGAACGCCGACGCACCATCGGCATCCTGCGGGCCCTCGGCTTCCGGGCACGAACGGTCCAGCGGTCCTTCCTCTGGGAGAGCTCCTTCATCGCCGTGGAAGGAATCGTGCTCGGCTCCCTCCTGGGCGTGCTCACCACCTGGCTGATGTACGCCAACAGCGCCGCGTTCGAGGGCCTCGAAGGAGGCTTCCCGGTCGAATGGACCAGCATCTGCGGCCTGGCCGCAGCCGCCTTCGCCGCGTCCCTCCTGGCCACGATCGGGCCGGCGCGCCGCGCGGCCGCCATCCGCCCGGCGCTCGCGGTCCGCGTCACCGAATGACCAGCGGCTCCTTCGAGGTTGGCTCCCGGGGGACCAGCCACCTCGTCATGCTCTCGCCTCCCCATCACCACCGGCTGTCCCGCTCCGAAGCACATCGAGCCCCCGAGCGATGTCGTCCGCCCAGGCGTCGATCGCCGCCCGATCCCAGTGGTCCCCGTAAATGCAACCGAGCAACCGAAACAACAAGGAACCCTTGCGGTCGAGGTGTTCACGCCGGAGAAGCGCCGATGCTCCCGCGGACGGATGACATCGACGAGAGCAGCCATGCGAGGCTGTACAACACATTCGGCAAGCAGGCGCAACGGGCAAGGGCAACGCGGCGGTCATACCGACGCTGAACACCCACGTCGGCTGATCACCCATGCGATCACGCCCCGGTCAGCGATCTCCTGCGCGGAGTGACGCTGGGACGCATAGAGCACCCGTACGGAGACCATGGCGCCTCCGCCATGGCTCCCAGCGTCGCACCAGTCGCTGGGGTCCGCATCGCCTACCACGGCGGTACGTGCACGCCATTCCGCCTCCGGGACAGGCTGGTTCCCTCCGATCGTCGCTCGCGCGACCGGGTGCCCGAGGCCCCTGCTCGCGGTTCAAGGGGACGATGACGAGTGCGATGGCGCCTGTGGAAGGCTCCCATAAGGGGTGTTACTGAGTGCCTGACCTGCCCCGACCTCCGCTTTGGCGAGGGTGAGCTGAAGCCAGGCGATGTACGCGGCGGTGTTGCTGTAGCCGAACTCGTGGGCCGAGAGCTGGATGGTGCGCGCCCATGCCAGGTCGATCTCCGGGACCGGGTCCAGTGCGACGGTGGTGAAGTCCATCCAGCCGGGTTCGCGGAGTTGGGCGAGTCGGTAGTCGAGCTCGGTGCGGAGAATGTGGACGGTGACCTCGGGGCCGAGCTGTCCGGCGAAGAGGAACCGAAGCTTGAAGTCGGGGTCCATGGGACGTGGGGAGGGTTCGTACGGAGAGCGGGCCCAGGCCAGGAGCTCGTCGCGGCCGGCGTCGGTGAGCCGGTAGACCTTGGCGTCAGGTTTGCCGTCGCGGGGATCGACCTCGAACTCCGCCCAGCCGTTGGCGACGAGACGGGGCAGGACACGGTAGATCTGGGGCAGCTGCACGCCGTAGCCGATGTACTTGCCCGGGCCGTCCATCCACTTGCGCATGTCGTAGCCCGACAGCGGACGCAGGGCCAGCAGGCCGAGAATGACGTGTTCCAGACGCATGGCGGGTCCTCAACAGAGCGGGGTTGGTACGGATTGTTTCAGGGGCCGGCTGGGGGGCGGCTCACCGTAGTCCATCCGCCGGGCCGGGCCGCTTGTCCTCAGCGAGGTCGCGGGCGATCCGGAAGCCGCAGTTGCCGGCCGAGGATTCGGGGGTGTTGGCGGAGCGGGCGGCGAGCCGGTAGCGGTTGCAGTAGCTGTCGTGGCAGAGGTAGGAGCCGCCGCGGGTGACGCGGGCGGTGCCGGTGCGCGGGCCGAGTGGGTTGTGCCGGGGCGAGCGGCGGTAGTACGCCGGGGAGAACCAGTCGGCGCACCATTCCCAGACGTTGCCGGAGGTCTCGTACAGGCCGTGGTCGTTGGGCGGGTAGGAGCGTACGGGCGCGGTGGTGAGGTGGCCGTCGCTCAGGGTGTTGTGGGTGGGGAAGGTGCCGTGCCAGATGTTGCACCGGTCCTCGCCGTCGGGGGTGAGGGTGTCGCCCCAGGGGTAGCGGCGTCCGCGGTGACCGCCCCTGGCCGCGTACTCCCATTCGGCCTCGGTGGGCAGGCGGGCGCCGGCCCAGTGGCAGTAGGCGACGGCGTCGTCCCAGGAGACGTGCACGACGGGGTGGTCGGGGGTCTCCTCCCAGTGGGAGAGGGAGCCGGCGGGGTGTGCCCAGTCGGCGCCGGCGACGTCGAGCCACCAGGGGGTACGGGGAGCTTGCCCTCTGACGTCCCGGGCGCGGGCGCGCAGTGCGAGGTGGAAGACGGCGGACGAGCCGTAGCGCTCGGCGTCCGTGCGGTGGCCGGTCGCGGCGGCGAAGGCGGCGAACTGGGCGTTGGTGACCGCAGTGGTGGCGATGACGAAGGGGGTGAGTTCCACCCGGTGCACGGGCTGTTCCCCGTCCGACGGGTAGCCCTCACCGAATCCGTCGCCCATCAGGAACTCTCCGCCGGGAAGCTCCACGAACTCTGGTTCTTCCTGCCCCTCCGGCCGCCTCCCCGGCGACGCGGCAAGCGGGGCCGGTACGGACGGCACCGGCAGCAGCGTCGTGTTCTCGCGAGCGGCCGTGCGGCCCGGGGTGCAACAGCTGTCCACGGCGGACTTCTCCTCGCTCCTCGGTTGTGACTCCAAGACAGCTTCATATGTACGTCAGAACTTATCACCGAGCAAGCATCGAGCGTCGACACCCTCTTCCTCAGGGGACACGATCAGCGAAGTGATGCGGGAATGTTGCGAATCCGAGAACTCAGGTGCGACATCTTGACACCGTCGGCAACAGCCCTGAAACCTGAGGCTCATAGCTGCTGACGCACATATGCCCTGAGCGCTCATCGAATGCCGCCCGCCTGCGGCCCCCGTCTTGTCCCCCCGGAGTTCCCCTTGCGCATCATCTATGTGGACGTCGACACCCTGCGGGCCGACCACACCACCCCGTACGGCTACCACCGGCCCACCACACCTCACCTCCAGAAGCTCGCCGACAAGTCGGTGGTCTTCGACCGCTACTACTGCTCCGACTCGCCCTGCCTCCCGTCCCGGACCGCCCTGACCAGCGGACAGTTCGGGATCACGAACGGCGTGATCGGCCACTACGGCGCCGACGCCCAGTTCCGGCTCGACTCCGGCCACGGCCCCGAGCCCGACCGGCCTCTTCTCGGGCAGCGCCTCCAGCTCGACGGCTACTACACCGCGGCCGTCTCCGTCTTCGCCGAGCGTCACCGCGCGTACTGGTTCCACGGCAACTTCCGCGAGTCCGTCCGGGCCACCGGGAACTGGGGCGACGAGGACGCCGCCGACGTCAACCGCGCCGCCCTCGACTGGATCCGCAGGCACGCCGAGGACGACGACTGGTACCTCCACCTCACCTACTGGGACCCGCACACCGACTACACCCAGCCCGCCGAGTGGACCGAACGCATGGCGGCCTCCGCCCCCGTGCAGTCCTGGCCCGACGAGGAGACGATCCAGGAGCACGCCGAGATCTACGGGCCACGCAGCGCCCTGGACCTGCACTACTCGCTCACCGGAGGCGGCACCTCGCCCGTGCCGCACAACATGCCCGACGCGATACGCTCCCGCGCCGACTTCGAGCACCTCGTCAACGGCTTCGACGGCGCCATCGCCTACTGGGACCACCACTTCGGCCGGCTCCTGGCCACCCTGGAGGAGCTGGGCATCGCGGACGACACGGCGATCGTCGTCAGCGCCGACCACGGCGAGGCGTTCGGCGAGCACGGCATGTACGCGGAACACGGACTGGCCACGGAGTCCGTCCAGCGGATCCCCCTCGTCGTGTACTGGCCCGGGGTCACCGACGCCCTTCCGGCCGAGGCCCGGCGCAACGACGATCTCCTGTACAACATCGACCTGGCGCCCACCTTGTGCGACCTGCTCGGCCTCGACGCGCCCGAGGGCTGGCAGGGCGCCTCCTTCGCGGGCGCGGTACGCGGCGAGGAGACCGACTCCCGGCCGTACCTGGTCCTCGGCCACGGCGCCCACACCTACCAGCGTGCCGTCCGCACCCGCGACCACCTCTACATCCGCACCTATCACCCCGGGTGCTTCAAGACGGCCTGGGAGCAGCTGTACGACGTCACCGACGACCCGTACCTGACGCGTGACCTCCTGGACGAGGAGCCCGCTCTCGCCGGGACGATGCGCTCCCACCTGGCCGAGTGGTGGCACGAGCACGCCGGCCGCCCCGGCTGTCTGCCCGATCCGATGCTGAGCAATCTCCAGGCCGGCCCTGTCTACTACGCCGATCCCACCCGGTACGCCCGGCATCTGCGCGACACCGGCCGGTCCCACCTGGCCGAGGACCTGGAACAGCGTCTGGCCGTACCCCGAGCCTCGGTGCCGGTCCCCTGGCACGCACCGGCACCGCCGCGTTCCGCGGAGCTCTTCGGGCGGTGGATGGAGATCTTCCAGGAACGTGCCACGAAGAAGGCGACAGAAGGGAAGTCCGTCCGATGAGGGCGATCATGGTGATGTTCGACAGTCTCAACCGGCGCATGCTGCCGCCGTACGGCGGAGACTGGACGCACGCCCCGAACTTCGCGCGGCTCGCCGAGCGGACAGTCACTTTCGACAGGGCGTACGCGGGGTCGATGCCGTGCATGCCGGCCCGCCGCGAACTGCACACGGGGCGCTACAACTTCCTGCATCGCAGCTGGGGACCGCTGGAGCCGTTCGACGACTCGATGCCCGAACTGCTCAAGCAGAACGGCGTGTACACGCATCTGGCCAGCGACCATCCGCACTACTGGGAGGACGGTGGCGCCACCTACCACGGCCGGTACAACTCCTGGGAGTTCTTCCGCGGTCAGGAGGGCGACCCTTGGAAGGGGCAGGTGGCCGATCCGGAGATGCCCGAGGACCTGAAGCGGATGCGCTCGGCCGTGTACCGGCAGGACTGGGTCAACCGGCCGCACATGGCGACCGAGGACCGGCATCCGCAGACCCTCACCTTCGACGCCGGCCTGGAGTTCCTCCGGACGAACAAGGACGCGGACCGGTGGTTCGTGCAGATCGAGACCTTCGACCCGCACGAGCCGTTCTTCTCCCACCAGCGCTACAAGGACCTCTATCCGCACGCGTACGACGGGCCGCACTTCGACTGGCCCGACTACAAGCAGGTGGTGGAGACGGATGAGCAGGTCGCCCACGCCGGTTACGAGTACGCCGCCCTGCTCTCCATGTGCGACCACTCCCTGGGCCGGGTCCTGGACGCCATGGACGAGCATGGCCTGTGGGACGACACGCTCCTGATCGTCAACACCGACCACGGTCTGCTGCTCGGCGAGAAGGGTTGGTGGGGCAAGTCGGTCCAGCCCTGGTACAACGAGCTGGTCCATCTGCCGCTGTTCGTCTGGGACCCGCGCTCCGGCGGCGCGGGCGAGCGGCGCGACACGCTCGTGCAGACCATCGACCTCGCCCCCACGCTCCTGGAGTACTTCGGCGTCGAGCGCCCGGCCGACATGCAGGGCGCGCCGCTGCCCGTCGCCGCCGACGACGACCCCGTGCGCGAGGCCGGTCTCTTCGGCATCCACGGCGGTCACGTGAACATCACCGACGGCCGGTACGTGTACATGCGCGCGCCCGCCTCCCCCAGCAACACCCCTCTCCAAGAGCACACGTTGATGCCGACGCACATGCGCGGCCGCTTTACCCCCGCCGAACTCGCCGACGTGGAGCTGGCCGAGCCGTTCGGCTTCACCAAGGGCGTCCGCACCCTTCGGGTGCCGGGCCGCACCTTCGTCAATCCGTACCACCATGGCAGCCTGCTCTTCGACCTGGAGAACGACCCCGAGCAGCTGGAGCCGCTCGTCGACGACGAGGTGGAGCTGCGGCTCGCGACGCTGCTGGTAGAGCTGATGCGGGGTACGGAGGCGCCGCCCAGTCAGTACGAACGTCTCGGCCTGCCCTCTGAGGTTCCGGTGACCGGTGCGCACCTCCTCGTACGGACCCAGCGCGATCAGGCCCAGCGGGCTGCGGTGCCCTTGCCGCGTGCCGAGGACTATCCGGAAGGGCGGTTGTCCCTGCGGACGCCGGTCGCGACGCTGATCGGCGATCCGGTGGCGCTGGAGGTGCTCAAGCGGCACCTGCCCGGGATCGCCGACTCGGAACTCCTGCAGTTCCTGGGACCGACCCCGCTCATCGACATCGCCGCGATGTCGGGCGGAATGATCCCGCCGGACCGGCTGCGCCTGGTCGCCGAGGAGCTCGCGAAACTCTGAGGCCCGGTCGTCAGATCACAGATGAACGCCGGTGACGGGGCGGCTACCCCGTCACCGGCTTGCCTTTCCTCCCTCGCCCATCCAGCGAAGAACGAGACGAAGAAGAGGTGGCGTCTTGCCCGATCTTACCGAGGCACCCGTCGGCACGACGAACGAGAGAAAGGCAGTCCCCGTGAAGGGCCGCTGGCGGCAGTTGTCGCTTCTCGGCGGCACCATGCTGGTCGAGAACACCGAGGCGAGTCTGATCAGCGGGCTGTTCCCGGTGATCCGTCACTCGCTCGGGGTCTCGCTCGGCGCGCTCGGCGTCCTGACCGCCGCGGGCCGGATCGTCGGCGTGTTCGCCGGGCCGTTCTGGGTGTGGGTCGCCCAGCGCTGGTCCCGCAAGGGCGTCCTCGTCCTGGCCACCGGCTTCTGGGGAGTGTGGGGCATAGCCGCCGGCTTCGCCCAGAACTTCACCCAGCTCCTCATCCTGATGACCATCCTCGCCGCCGGGTACGCCGCCTCCCAGCCCCTCAGCACGGAAATCCTGGGTGACCTCTTCGACAGCGAATCCCGGGGCCGCGCCGTCGGCATGCTGTACGGCGCCATCAACCTCGCCGCCTCTCTCTTCGCCACCCTCAAGGGACAGCTCGCCGGTTTCGACGACGGCTGGCGCTGGGGCCTGTGGAGCATCGGCGCCCTCAACGTCCTCTTCGGCGTCGCCCTGTTGATCTGGATGCGCGACCCGGGCAGAGGCGCGTCCGAGCACCAGCTCGCCGGCCTCGACCGACAGACACGCGAGGCCCACGCCAAGGTCACCATGAAGCAGGTGACCGCACTCTTCCGGATCCGAAGCCTGGTGATCCTGCTCGTCTCCCGACTCCTGTCCGGACATCTCCTCGCCGCGGCGTTCGGCGTGATCTTCCTGGTGGACGTCTACGGATTCAGCACCCAGGTCGCCTCCGTCATCCTCTTCCCCATGGGCATCGGTTTCTTCACCGGCACCCTGCTCGGCGGCTTCCTCACCGACTGGACCGTCCGCCGCAACCTGCGCAACGGGCCCGTGGCCATCCTCCAGACCGCCCAGTTCGCCTTCGCGGTCATCGCCTACTTCGGCACCCAGATCGATTGGGGCGGAATCGGTCTGTTCGCCGTCTTCTTCGCCCTCATGGGCCTCACCCAGGGCGTCAACCCGGTGGTCAACCGGCCCATGATCATGGCCGTGACCCTTCCCGAGCTCCGCGGCGCGGCCTTCGCCATCTACCTCAGCGTCTTCGAGGCCGTCGCCATCGCCGCGTTCAGCCTCGGAGCCGGCTTCCTCGGCGACGCCTTCGGACTGCGCTCGGTGTTCCTGTGGGTCCTCGTCGGCCTCATGGCCGTCAACGGCGCCTTCCTCACCCTGCTCTACCGCACCTATGCCGCCGACGTAGCCCGCGTCCAGCAGGCCCTCGAGCACCGGCGACAGGCGGCTCTGGCCGGATAGACCGGAAGGTGATGTGGAACAAGGTGCCGCTGCCGACGGTGAACCGGAAGGTCTTCCCTGCTTACGTCGGAGCGCTCACGGTGTCGTTCCGTCCGCTCAGAACAGGCCGTTGGCGTGCGGCAGTTCGGCGGGCACGGGGGTGATGGCGTCCCAGTGCTCGACGATCTTGCCGTCGGCGACGCGGAAGAGGTCCCAGTAGGCGACCGGGACGCCGAACTCGCCTTCGGAATGCAGAAGGACGAAGTCACCCTCGGCAACGGCCTTGTGGACGTCCTTGTAGACCAGGTTCTTGCCCTGCTCGGCCCACTTCGCGGCGGCGGTGCCGAAGCCGTCCAGGCCGTCGGCGGCCTCCGGGTTGTGCTGGTCGTAGGTCTCGGTGGAGATGTAGTCGGTGAGGGCGGAGTAGTCGGCGCCCTTGAGGGCCTTCTCGGCGAACTCCAGGACGAGCGCCCGGTTGGCCTCGGTCTGGTCCAGGTCCGAGGGCTGGGTGGGACCGTCGGTCTGCGTACGGCCGGAGGCGGTGTCCGTCACGAGGGGGGTCAGCGCGTCCCAGTGCTCGGCCAGCTTGCCGTCCGCGTCCACGCGGAACAGGTCGAACGCCACGAGAGGGTCGGGCCCGAAGCCGTAGTACGTGCCGTGCAGCGCAACCAGGTCACCGTCGGCGATCACTCGGGCACCCTCGTACCGGAAGCCTTCCGGCAACTCCGACACCAGCCGGCGCAGCGCCTCCGGCCCATCCGCGGCCAGACTGCTGTGCTGGCGGTAGTCGGCGGCGACCCAGCGGTCGACCGCGCTGGGGTCCTTCTGGCCGAACAGTTCCCCCGCCGCCTTGGTGACGATGTCCTTGCTCCTCACGGATTGACTCCGATCTGTGGGTTCCGTCTGTGGGTTCGCTCTGCGGGATCCGGCGACACACTGTCCACCGGCCTGCAACCCAGTGTCGTCGCATCCGGCCTCCAACGCACGATACATTCAGGCATGAATATGGTCGAAATGGGACATGTGGTGGTGGATGAGCGGCACTATCGCAACCCCGCGCGGCCGGGCCTGGACATGGAAGTCCTCACCTTCACGGACCTGCGGCACCGCCTTCCCGGAGAGGAATTCACGCGGCTGCACCGCCTCAACTTCCACCACCTCACCCTGGTCGAGAAGGGCCACGGCTCCGCCGTGGTCGACTTCGTGGACCGACCCTGCCGTCCGGGGACGCTGCTGCACACCCGCCCCGGACAAGTGCAGCGCCTACCCGTCGCACCCGACGGTTCCCCTGCGGACCTGGATGCCACGATCGTCCTGTTCACCCCCGACTTCCCGCCCCGCCTCTCCGCCACTACGCGCGTGGTCGACGACCCGTTCGGTCCGGTCTCCTGGCAACTCGGCCAAGAAGACCGCAGCTCCTTCCGCCACGCTCTGACCGACCTCGGCGCCGAATACGCCACCCTCGCGGACTGGGAGCCAGGGATCACGAAGGAACTCCTGCGCCAGCTCCTGGCCGGACTCCTCTTGCGGATCGCCCGCCTGCCCACTCCCGACCGTCCCGTACCGCACGCTGCGGAAGCAGCCTCGGAGGAGCCGTACCGGCTCTTCCGGCACGAGCTGGAACGCTCCTTCACCGTCCAGCACCAGGCCCAGGACTACGCTGCCCGCCTCGGCTACTCCGTCAAAACCCTCAACCGGGCCTGCAGGCGTGCCGCCGGCCGCACCGCAAAACAGCTCATCGACGCACGCCTCGCCCTGGAGGCCCAGCGCCTGCTGGCCCACACCGATGTACCGGTCGCTGCCGTCAGTCACCGTCTCGGCTTCACCGAGCCCACCAACTTCGGCAAGTTCTTCACCCGCGCCACCGGCCGCACCCCGGGTGCCTTCCGCGACATGCAAAGCCAAGCCGACCCCGGCACGGAGATCGATCCTCGTGAGTCGTCCACACGCCCCTAGGAGGGATCGGACCAGATGTCCATGGGGACGGTGCTCACGCTGCGGCCGGCCGGGTCGAGGATGCGGCCCATGCGCTTGACGAAGCGCAGCGAGACCGCTTGGTCGAGCACCTTCAGCCGCGGCAGTGCGCCGGTGAGGCGTGCTTCGAGGCCGCGGATGTCGGGAAGGGAGCGGAGCCAGACGCTGATGAGCAGATTCGCCGTGCCCCCGGCGAGGCCGATGCACGCCCGGGTCTCGGGGACGGCGGCCAGGAGTCTGTTCAAGGCATCTCGGTCGTCGATCTCGGCCTGGGCCCAGATCGAGGTGGAGATCGGCCAGCCGCACAGCGGCTGAGCGACTTCGCAGCGCAGCTCCAGGTCCTCGTTGGCGATGAGGAGCGCGAGACGCTTGCGTACGGTGGTGATCCCGACGCCCTGCTCCTCCGCGAGGTCCGTAAGCGAGGTACGTCCGTCGGCCCCGAGGCGCACGACGAGGAGCCGGTCCCTCGTGGTGAGCGTCTGGGGCGTCGACGGCGACCGGGTCGGCCGCTCGGCGGTGATGTGGGCCCGCTGGCGGGGGTCGAGGGCGCGCAGGCGCCAGTCGGTTGCGTGCGTGAAGACATGGGTGCCGAGCTGGGTGCGGGTGGCGCTGATTCCCGGGAGTGCTCCGAGGCGTTCGAGTAGGTATTCGGAGAGGGCGGGAAGCGTGGGCGTCGACACGGTGAGCAGCAGGTCCCGGCCGCCGCTGGTGTGCTCCACGGTCAGGACGTGGGGCCACTGCGCAAGGGTGTTGGCGACTTCGAGCGCACGGCCCGCCTGACAGTCCACTTCGACGAAGGCCAGACAGCCCTGGGAGATCTGAGCACGCCCGGGCTGTGCCGTGATCCACGCGACGCCCGTCTCGGTCAGCCGGGACCAGCGCCGGGCCACGGTGACGGGGTCGAGGTCGAGTGCCCGTCCGATGCGCGACCAAGGGGCTCGGGGGTCGATCTGCAGGGTGTTGACCAGGCTGAGGTCGAGCTCGTCCAGGGGCGCAGATTTCTGCAAACGATCAGGCATGGAGGAAAGATCCTGCGTTTTCGATGGGTGTTGGTGCCGAGTATCCATCATCACTGGCAACCGAGCGACAGCGAGGTGAACGTCAGTGAAAGGGGACGAGGGTGTCGGTGTGCGAGGACGCACGGAGCGTGCAAGGTGATCTGGTTCGCCTGCGGCGGGCGCTGCATGCCGAGCCGGAACTCGGCCTGGAGTTGCCGCGTACGCAGGACAAAGTCCTGGCCGCCCTGGACGGGCTGCCACTGGAGGTCACCACAGGCAACCAGCTGACCTCCGTCACCGCGGTCCTGCGGGGCTCCCGCCCCGGTCCCACGGTGCTGCTGCGCGCCGACATGGACGCGCTGCCCGTGGCCGAGCGCGCCGGTCTCGCGTACGCCTCCCGCACGGAGGGGGTCATGCACGCCTGTGGTCACGACCTGCACACCTCCATGCTCACCGGCGCGGCACAGCTCCTCTCCGCTCGCCGGGACGAACTCGCCGGCGACGTGGTCTTCATGTTCCAGCCCGGCGAGGAGGGCCAGGACGGCGCCGGCCACATGCTCGGCGAAGGGGTCCTGGACGCCTCCGGTGAGCGGCCGGTGGCCGCCTACGCCCTGCACGTGACCTCGGCGGGCCACCCCAACGGGATGTTCGCCACCCGCCGGGGCCCGGTGCTCGCCTCCTCCGACAGTCTTCGCGTGACCGTCCGCGGCGCGGGAGGCCACGGCTCGATGCCGCACCTGGCCAACGACCCCGTACCCGCGGCGTGCGAGATGGTCACCGCGCTGCAGACCTTCATCAGCCGCAGGTTCGACCCGTTCGATCCCGTGGTGCTGACCGTGGGCGCCTTCCACGCGGGCACGGCCGCCAACGTCATCCCCGACGAGGCCCGGTTCACAGCTACCGTGCGGTCGTTCTCCGCCTCGTCGCACGGCCGGATCAAGGACGGCGCGGTCCAGCTGTGCCGGGGTGTCGCGGCCGCCCACGGCCTCGACGTCGAGGTGGACTTCGTCGAGCAGTACCCCCTCACCGTCAACGACCCGGCCGAGGCCGAGTTCGTCGCCGACGTGGTGGCGGAGGTGCACGGAGAGGAACGCTTCGCGTGGGCGCCCCGCCCGGCCGCCGGCTCGGAGGACTTCTCCCGGGTGCTCGACGAGGTCCCCGGCGCGTTCGTGGTCCTGGGCGCCTGCCCGCCGGACCGGGACCTCCAGCAAGCCCCGTACAACCACTCGCCGCTGGCCGTCTTCGACGACCGCGTACTGGGTGACGGAGCCGCGCTCTACGCCGCACTCGCCCTGCGGCGCCTGGCACGGGCGAAGGCCGCCCCCGTCTGCTGACCCCTCCACCCCCAGCACCACGTACCGCGTCACCGTGCGCCCCGTGCCCCCGGACGCAGCACAGCACCGCCCCTCAGACAGGCCCGCCGCACCGCCGGCAGTACATCCCCGCCCGCAGCCCCGCCGGACGCAGCTCATCCAGGCCGCGTCCCGTACCCCAGGAGAAGCCCGTGCCCGACCACGCATCCCCGGCCACCAGATCCGTCACACCCGGCGCCTCGACCACGAGCGCCACGAGCGCCACGAGCGCCACGAGCGCCACGACCAAGAGCGCCCCCGCCCCGTCCCGGCTGCGTACTGTCATCGGCACCGGCGTGGGCAACGCCCTGGAGTGGTACGACTGGAACGTCTACGCCATCTTCACCCCGTTCTTCGCCTCGCAGTTCTTCCCCTCCGCCGATCCGACCTCGGCCCTGCTGAGCACCCTGGCGATCTTCGCCGTGGGCTTCCTCATGCGTCCCCTGGGCGGGCTCGTCTTCGGCCGGCTCAGTGACCGCAAGGGGCGGCGCGCGGCGATGGTCGGCTCCATCGCGCTGGCCGCCGCCGGAAGCCTGCTGATCGGCCTCGCGCCGACGTACGCCACGATCGGCGTGGGCGCCTCGGCCCTACTGGTGTTCGCGCGGCTCGTCCAGGGCCTGGCCCACGGCGGAGAGCTTCCCGCGGCCCAGACGTACGTGGCGGAGATGGCCCCCCGCGAGCGGCGAGGGCTCTGGTCGAGCCTGATCTATATCTCCGGCACCTGCGGCATCATGGTCGCCACCGTGCTCGCAGCGGTCCTCGCCTCCTTCCTCAGCGAGGACCAGCTCCACGCCTGGGGCTGGCGGGTGCCCTTCATCATCGGTGGACTTCTCGGCCTGTACGCGCTGATCATGCGGCTCCGCCTTGAGGAGACCGACGCGTTCGAGAAGCAGGCCGACACCCCGGACCACGAGCCGCACACCTCCGTGTGGCGCGGCTTCTGGGAGAACCGGGCGGCGTGCATGCGCGTGATCGGCCTCACCCTGGGCGGAACGGTCGTCTACTACACCTGGGCCGTCTCCGCCCCCGCCCAGGCCATCTCCCTCAAGGGCATCGACGCCTCGGCCGCGCTGTGGGCGGGAGTCCTCGCCAACCTCGTCTTCCTCGTGACGCTGCCCCTGTTCGGCGCCCTCTCCGACCGCGTCGGACGCAAGCCCATCCTGTACGGCTCCTACATCGGCGGAGCCGTCCTGGCCTTCCCCCTGAACTGGTTCATCCAGGACCAGGCCTGGCAGCTGGCCGTGTCGATGACCACGGCCATGCTCTTCATGTCCGCCGGCGCGGCGATCACCCCCGCGGTGTTCGCGGAGATGTTCCCGACCCGGCTGCGCACGACGGGCGTGGGCTTCCCCTACGCCATCGCCGTGGCCGCCTGCGGCGGCAGCGCCCCGTATCTTCAGACATGGCTGACCAGCACCGGCAAGGGCGACCTCTTCCTCGGCTACACAGTGGTCCTGCTGCTCCTCGCCCTGGCCGTGGTGCACCGGATGCCCGAAACGAAGAACACCGACCTGACGTGACACCGAAGAACACGGACTGTGGGAACGGAGCCGTACCGTGCCTAGCCTGACCAGCAGAGCGATGCCGACCGTGGTGCGGCTCCGGCGGGCCAAGAAGGTGTTCAGCTCGGCGGAGGCCGTCCGGGAACAGGTCCTCGCCCGTTCCCTGCGGCCGACCGGGTACGCCCCACCATCCGGACTGGAGCGCTCGGTCGACCTCTCCGTACGCCGGGTGGCCGGATGGCCGGTCTACGAGGTCTCCCCGCGCGGCGCCCGCAACCACGTACGGCGGGCGATCTATCTGCACGGCGGCGCGTACATCAACGAGATAGCCCCCCAGCACTGGAAGCTGATCGCCCACGTGGCCGCCGAGACCGCCACCCGGATCACGGTGCCGATCTACCCCCTCGCTCCCCTGGCGACGGCATCCGAGGTGGTGCCGGCCGTCACCGACCTGGCCGCCGAGCTCCTCGACGACGCGGCCACCACAGCCCTCACTCTCATCGGAGACTCCGCCGGCGGCGGGATGGCCCTCGCCGTCGCCGTCCACCTGCGGGACCGAGGACTGCCCGCGCCCGCCCGCACCATCCTCATCTCCCCGTGGCTGGACATCAGCCTGACCGACCAGCGCATCGCACTGCTCGAAGACCGCGACCCCTGGCTTGCCGTCCCCGGCGCGCGCTACGCCGGAGACCTCTACCGCGGCGCACTCCCCGCCGACCACCCGCACGTCAGCCCTCTCCTCGCCGACCTCACCGGGTTGAACCCGATCACGCTGTTCAGCGGAACCCGCGACATCGTCAACGCCGACGCCCGACGACTGGCCACCCGCGCCACGGCCGCGGGCGTCGAGCTGGACTTCCACGAGGCACCGGAGATGCTGCACGTCTACCCCCTCCTGCCGATCCCCGAAGGCAGAGCAGCACGCGCCACCATCTGCACCACCCTGCGGAGCTGACGCACACCGTCAACGGCCGTCCGGACACATCGGTATGCGCGGGGCCTCCATCGGGGTCCCGAAGATCCGCCGGATGATCGGGCACGTCGTCGTCATGCATCGCCGCCCCAGGGCCACGACTTCCACATCCGGTCGACGGACCAGGGGTTGACGCCGTCATTGGTCTATGCCAACTTCTCCTCGGCGCATGATCAGCCTTTCCCCACACGGGTGTTGAAGCATCGGACTTCGCCCGCGGCACCATGCTGCCCTCCCCCATCACCTCCCCGAGAGGAACCCCGTGAGCAACGGAACCAGCCGCCGGAATCCGGGCATGCGCACCGCGCTCGCCGCCGCCACCACCGTGATCGGTCTCGGCGCCACCGCGCTGACCGCTCTCCCGGCCGCCGCCGCGGACGAGAGCATCGCCGTCCAGTACCGGCACGGCGGCACGGGCAGTGACCAGGCGGCGCCCTGGGTCACCGTGGTCAACACCGGGACGACAAGCGTCCCGTTGAGCCAGGTCAAGCTGCGCTACTACTTCAAGGCCGACCCCGGCGCCTCGTACGCCTACGCGTGCGACTGGGCCGTCAAGGGCTGTACGCACCTCACGGGCACGTTCGGCACGCCGACCGCCCCCACCGCCACAGCGGACCGGTACCTGGAGGTCGGGTTCACGGCGGGGGCGGGCTCCCTGGCGCCGGGCGCCGACACCGGGGACGTACAACTGCGCTTCCACCGCTCGGACTGGCAGCCGCTCGACCAGTCCGACGACTACTCGTTCGGGCCCGCGCAGACCACGTACGGGAACTGGACCAAGGTCACCGCCACCATCGACGGAGTCCAGGTCTGGGGCACCGCCCCGGGCGGCAACGAGTCAGCCCCGACGCCGACCCCGACACCCACTGATCCCTCCCCCACGGCCCCGACCACTCCCCCGGCCGAACAGAGGGTCCTCTTCGACGACTTCGACTACACCGGCCACACCGACCCTGCGATCACCGCACACGGCTGGACCATCCGCTCCGGCGGAGGCGGCCCCGGCGTCGGCGACGCGACCTGGGCGCCCGAGAACGTGACCTTCGCCAAAGAAGGCACGAACTCCTTCATGACGCTGCGCACGTCGACCGCCGGCACCGGCGCATCGACCCGGCAGACCGAAGTGCACACCGCCGCAAGGAAGTTCAAGAACGGCACCTACGCCGCCCGGGTGCGCTTCGCGGACACCCCGACCAGCGGCCCGGACGGCGACCACCTGGTCCAGAGCTTCTTCACCATCAACGACCTCACCGCACCGATGGCGGACGACTACGCCGAGTACGACTTCGAGTACCTCCCCAACGGCGGCTGGGGCGAGACGGCAAACGTCCTCTACACGACCTCCTGGGAGACCTTCCGCCCCGACCCCTGGGAGGCGGTCAACCAGCACACCGAGGCCCGCACGAGCCAGGCCGGCTGGCACGACCTCGTCCTGACCATCGACGACACGGCACTCGTCTACTACATCGACGGCAAGGAGTTCGCCCGGCACGACGCCCGCTATCTGCCCGAGCGGCCCATGTCGATCCACTTCAACCAGTGGCTGATCGACCTCGCCGGACAAACCTCCACGACCACCCGCGCCTACGAGGAGCGGGTCGACTACATGCTCCACGTGAAGGACGAGGTCCTCACCCCGGCCCAGGTGGCCGCGAAGGTCGCCGGCTTCCGCACGTCCGGGACCGTCTTCAAGGACTCCGTACCCAGCTCCTGAACGAACCGGCCGGCGCCGGGCTGTGGCGGTGCGACCGCCCGCGGCGCCGGCCGTCGTCATTGTCAGCCCCGTCATGGGCAGAAAGGAGGTCTCCCTCCTCGCGCCCGACGGCCTGCCGCACGACTGCTGGTGTGCGCGACCTCGACCCCGGACGGCACAGGGACACGGCGCCGGGCGAGGACCAGGTTCCGGCCCTCCGACGACCACCCGTGCCTCACCACGAGCGGCTGTCAACCGACCGGTCCACCGGGCTGGGGCAACGGAATACCGGCCGGGAAGGGGGCCTTCGCGATGGGCTCGCCGTTTTTCGGCCAAGCGCAGCTGCAGCATCGCGACGAGCCGCTGGTCTGGGTCGTCGAGGCTGATCCCGCTCAGGGCGACCGCCTTGCGGCCCCGGTACAGAGGGTGTTCGGGTGGACGTTGAGCGCCTCGGCGGTCCGGGTCACATCACCGAATCCGTCCTAAGCGTGGCGGGTGACGGGATGCGTCGTGGTGAGGAGCGGCGGATACATGCATGGCGAGTCTCCGGGGCAGACGGGAACTCCCGGACGCTAGTGCTGTGACCGGGATGGTTCACCGTGGTCGGAGGATGGCTCACGGGACGAGCGCGTTCCGCGAGGAGACTGGTATTACTGGTGCATGCAGGAAGAGACCGCGCGGTCCGCGATCGACACGTTCATCTCCGCGTTCAACGCCTCGGACGACAGCTATGTGACTGCGTTGCTCTCCCAGGCCCTCACCTCGGACGTGGTCTTCTGGGGACCGTTGGGCCGCAGTGAGGGGATCGAGGCGGTCGAGCGGTTCGTGCTGGACATCCGGCGCCACCCCGCGGGGACCGGCACGATGGTGCGCTGTTCGGCGGTGGACATGCCGGACGAGTGGGCCCGGTACCAGTGGGTCTTCACGACGCCGGATGGAGGCCCCCGCCTGGCGGGAACGGACGTCGTCCATCTGCGGCGGAGCCTCATCGACCAGGTCATCGTCTTCGCGGGGGAGATCGAGCCGTCCGCCTCCTGAGCCATTCTCCTCTGGCGCCGTCCTTCTCCTGAACCGGCCCCGTTCGGGGCTCCGGATCTGCCCAGCCGAGATCATCTTCACAACGCTTCGGTCGTCCGCGCTTGGCCACGAGCAGACCGATGATGCGCTGTGGCTGTGTAAGTTCGCGGTTGGTCAGGCTGCGGTGTTGAGGGGGCGTCCGCCCCAACGGATGCCCTTCTCGCTTCGGATGCGGGCGCGTTCCTTGCGTTCGGCGGCCAGGACATCGCGGTGGCGGGCGTTGGCGTTGCGCCAGCGTAGATAGGCGTGCAGGGCTCGTGTCTGCACGGTGTGGTTGGGGTGGTGGGAGTTGGCGATGCGGTGGTAGGTGGCCGGCACCCGGTCGGGGTGTTTCCGTTCGGCCCAGCCCGAGCCTGCGGTGGGCCGGATCCCGAGTGGGCCGAACTCGTCGAACGCGAAGACCCGGTCGGGGAAACGGTCCAGGACGTGCTCGATCCGGTCCAGCTTCGCCTCGCGGTCGGGGTCGGTGGATTCCTTCCATGTCTTGGTGCGCTGGAAGGTGACTCCACGGCGGGCGAGCAGGCCGCGTAACGCCTCGCGGCCAATACGGATCACTCGGCCGTGGACTGTGGGCAGGTAGGCGACGAGTCTGCGAAGCGACCAGCGAGTGAAAGGCTGGCCGAGCTTGGTGGGGCGGGTGGTGGCCGTCTGGACGACGAAGTCCTCGTCGTCATCGCTGAGCAGGCGGGGACGGCCTCCCGCCCACCGAGGGTCCAGGCAGGCCAGGCCGATCTCGTTGAACCGGTGGATCACATCGCGCACGGTGTCCTCGTCGGCCGCCACCAGCTGGGCGATCACCGGCACCCGATTCCCGCCGGCCGAGGCCAGCAGCATCATCGCGCGCCGATAGCGCACCGAGTTGGTGCTGCCCCGGCGCACGATCTGCTGCAGCCGCTGCCCCTCCTGGTCGGTCAGTCTGCGCACACGGACAGGCTCGGCCACCGCGCCTCCAGTGGTCGGATCGGACGTCACCGCACATCCAACCGCCACGACAACCAACCCGGCTAACCTATGCGGTCACAGAACTAGCCGTGGCGGACCCTGTTTCCGTTTGGTCGAGCCGGACAACGTAGCCCCGGACGGACTGTCCGCGCGTGCAAGACCGCCGGAGAGCCGAGCCCTGCTCTCACACCGTTCGCACGGCGGCGGGTGCGGGCTGGTCGGATCCTGTCCAGACGCGCCAGGACCGCCCGCCGGCACCCGCCCCGGTGGCGTCCTACGCGCGGCGCCCACCGCCCACTCTGCGACCCAGGATCCGGGCCATACACGGACCAACCACGCCCCGCCCGGCCGAATCGAGCCCATCTCCACTGGTCAGACACCCACGCACGGCGTGTACCACCAGCAGACGAAGAACCTGTTGTTCTCAGAGGCAGCGGAATCAGGCCGCTTCCCAGAGACCGGCGTCCAGGATCCGCGCGGCTTTGGTGATGCTGCCCGGCATCAGGTGTCGGTAGGTCCGGTACGTCTCCTCGATGGACTTGTGGCCCATCCATTCAGCGACGTCGGTGATGGGGATGCCGTTCCCGAGGGCGTTCGAGGCGAAGTAGTGGCGGAAGCCGTACATCCCGACGCCCTTCTCCGGCGGGAGGTCCGTGAAGAGCCGCTTCGCGCGGCGCCGCTCCATGCCTTCGGTGAAGTAGCCGCCCGGGCCACGCAGGAGGTAGCCGTCCTTCGTGGCGCCGTGCTTGGCCTCGTACCGTTCGATCGCCTCTCGCACCGACCGAGGCAGGGGCACCTCTCGGAATTCCCCCACCTTGCGGTGCTTCAGCTTTGCCGGCTTCAGCGTGTTCGAGTGGATCTGCTCCCGCACCCGGTAGACATCCTGTGCCACGACATTGTTGACGTTCACCGCCCGCGCCTCACCATTACGCAGGCCGCACCCCGCCATCATGACGATCTCCAGCGCAAGGTCCTCGTCGGCTACAGCCAACGCCTGTTTCACGTAGGCGAGCGACGGGATGGCCACCTGCTCGCGCACGTATTCCGGTTCCTGGACTCCCTTCACCGGGTCGTCCGCCATGGCCCCCTTGGCGTACGCGTCCCGCAGGATGGTCTTGAGAACCCGGAACATGTTCACCTGGTTCCCTAGGCCGACCCCGTCGCTTTCCATCTCGTCCAGGAACCGCTCGATCACCATCGGCGTGACCGAGTTCAGCTTTCGTGATCCGAGGCGGGGGACAATGCGTACGTTGATCGAGCTGTCGACGTGCTCGCCGGTGGAGTAGTCCGTGATCTTGCGCTGCCGGGGCCGCCACTGCTTCGCGTACTCCTCGACCGTCTGCTGGCCCAGTTCCCGGCGGGCCGCCGCCACGGACGGCGCCGTGGTCTTCTTCTCCGCGTAGAGCTGTGTGAGGCGTTCGATCGCGTCGTCCTGCGTGCCGTAACCGGACTCCTCGCGCTGCCTGCCGAGCGCGTCCCGGAAACGGATCATGTACGGGTGGGGCAGCGGGTGGGCTTGGCGCAGCCGCAGTCCTTGAAGCAGGACCCCATGCCGCGGGCGAGCTGTCGGGCCATGTGTCGGACCATCCGTTCCAGCCCAAGAACCGTGCTCAGGCGCCGCACCGCGGGTCGGAGGTCAGCAAGCGGGACACGGCGGGGACGCGTGCTGACCGTTTGCTGACTTGAGGGGGGCACATGATGCCCCTGACCTGCGGCGACGCCAAATAGTCAGATCTTGGACTTGAACAGAGTGCGCAGCACTGTGGACTCCTCGAAGACGGCTCCCTGCCTGCTTCCTGCAGGTCAAGGGCGGCCCCGACCTTACACCGACACCCCCGTTCGATGCTTGTGAGGAACATCGCTCCGCTGGGGCGAGACGGCGCATTCTGCCCGGGATCTCGGTCGCAGCAGGGCCTGTTGAGGTATCTGCCCCGGAACGGCCAGGGACTCATGCTGACCAGATGCCGACTTCATTGACGATACGTCAGTTCTTTGCCGGGCGATGCGCCGGGATCACGGACGGATGAGGGGGCGCGCGCGGCGGTGCAGTCCCGAGAGGGGACGTGGCAGCCGCCGATCTACACTTCATCCAGTCCTCGCGGGCCTGGCGGATCTGCTCGCCAGTGCGGCCGACGAAGTTCCACCACATCACAATCAACGAACATCGCTGCAGGTCAGCAGCTTGCGAGCCTCGGAGGTCAGCAAGATGCAGCATCATCGGCAGGAGCGTGCTGATGCTCGTCGCCTTCATATGACAATGATGTGGGGAACCCGGTAGGCGGCATCGTAGCCGCGGTCTCCGAGGAGAATCGATGCGGGCGATCTCCTCGTCCTCCTTCGAAGAGGCCCTGGAGCCGGGGTATCGAGGTCCCCTCAGACACTGGGGGAATCCGGGGAGATCCGGACCCGCCAACCGCAGCTCGCCCGCGCCACCGGGCCGATACCCGTCCAGCTGGCCGCTCACCGCGTGACCCGGAGAAGATCTGACGCACGCTGCGGCAGTCATCCGCCGGCGAACTCCACCCCCCTCCCTCAGGGCGATCGCCGCAGTTTGCCGCATCCGAGCCTCTCGAAGATGTGCACGATGTGGGTGGTGACGGTGCGGGCGCTGAGCGCGAGCCGGGCCGCGGTCTCGGGGTTGGAGCAGCCGCGGGTGATCAGCCCCAGGACATCGAGCTCGCGCGGGCTCGGGCCGTAGAGGGCCGGCGTGCGGTGTCCCCGACGGCCGGTCATGGACTCGTTGGCGACCAGGGCGTTGAACGTCGCCTTCTCGACGCACCGCACCGCCGCTGCGTGCAAGGGGTCGATCCGGCCCCACGGCGTTCGAGGAGTCACCGCGGACCTCTGGATGCGGACGGTGCGGACTCCCTGCGAAGCAGGCGACTCGCGGGGCAATAGAGGCGCCGTTCATCAGATCTCTCGCCCCGTGGGGGATCTCCGCTTCCAGCCACTCGGCGGGGGTCCGCCCGACGATCTTCGGATGGTCGAAGAGACGTCCCGCCTTGCAGGCTGGGGCATGACACGCCGTACACACGAGCACGAGCTGGCCATCTCACACCGGTTCACCGGCCGGTGCGGCGGACCGTCGTGACGCCAGCTACGGGGCGTTCGCCCTGCCATAGCGGCAGACCACCAGGAGAGGATTCTTGTGAACACCGCATCCGCCCCGGAGACGACGGGTGCCGAGTCCCTGCTCGTCCGCGAGACGCTCAAGGCGCTGTACGGGTATGTCCGACCGCACCGGTGGACCGTCGTACTCGGTCTGCTGTTGGCGCTGGTCGGGGCCGCCGGAGGGCTGCTGCAGCCGCTGGCCACGAAGGCGCTGGTCGACCGGCTCTCGTCCGGTGGCACGCTCACCACCATTCTGCTGGCGCTGACCGTGCTGGTGCTGCTGAGCACGGTGGCCGAGGCGTTCGGCGCCTATATCCTGGAGCGGACGGCGGAGTCGGTGGTCCTGGCCGCCCGCCGCAGCCTGATCGGCCGACTGCTGCACCTGCGGCTGACGGCGGTGGACCGGATGCAGCCGGGCGATCTGATGTCACGGGTCACCTCCGACACCACACTCCTGCGGGCCGTCAGCACCCAGGCCGTGGTCAACGCCGCGACCGGGGCGCTCACGCTGATCGCGGCGGTCGTGGTGATGGCGTTCCTGGACGCCGTCCTGCTCGGCGTCACCCTCGTCGTGGTCGCGGCCGTCGGCGCGGGCGCCGCCCTGGTGATGCCGAAGATCGGGCAGGCCGCCGAGCGTTCCCAGGCAGCGGTCGGGGAGATGTCCACCGGCCTGGAGAGGGCCTTCGGCGCGTTCCGCACGGTGAAGGCGTCCGGTGCCGAGCAGCGGGAGACCGCTCGCATCGAGGCGTCGGCCCGGCGGGCGTGGCGCCACGGTGTGCGCGGCGCGAAGTGGGAGGCCCTGCTGGGAACGGCGGACAACCTCGCCGTCGAGCTGGCGTTCCTCGCCGTGCTCTCGGTCGGCGGGGCACGGGTGGCGTCCGGGGACATCCCCGTCTCCACGCTCATCGCCTTCCTGCTGTACCTGTTCTACCTGATGGAGCCGGTGTACAAGCTGGTCGAGGCCGCCTCCGCGTACCAAGAGGGCGCGGCCGCGATCTCCCGGATCAAGGAGGTGGACCGCCTCGCGGCGGAGCGGCCGGCCACGTACAAGCCGGTGCGGACCGAGGCGCGTCCGGCGTCGGTCCGCTTCGAGGATGTGTCCTTCCGCTACGGACCGGGGCTGCCGCCCATCCACCAGCAGGTGGACTTCGAGGTGCCGGGCGCCGGGATGACCGCCTTCGTCGGGCCTTCGGGCGCGGGCAAGTCGACGGTCTTCTCGCTCATCGAGCGGTTCTACGAGACGACCGGCGGCCGGATCCTGGTAGACGGCAAGGACATACGCCAGTGGCCGCTGGCCGAGCTGCGGTCCGCCATCGGGTACGTCGAGCAGGACGCGCCGGTGCTGGCCGGCACCCTGCGGGAGAACCTGGTCTTCAGCGCGCCCGGCGCGACGGACGACGACATCCGCGCCGTCCTCGCCCGGACCAGGCTCGACACGCTCGTCGACCGTCTCCCGCACGGCCTGGACACCCTGGTCGGGCACCGCGGCTCGAAGCTGTCCGGCGGCGAACGCCAGCGCGTCGCGATCGCCCGCGCACTGCTGCGCAGGCCCCGGCTGCTACTCCTGGACGAGGCGACCTCGCAGCTCGACGCCGTCAACGAGCTGGCGCTGCGGGACGTCATCGCCGAGACGGCACGCGAGACCACCGTCCTGGTGGTGGCACACCGCCTGTCGACGGTCACGAACGCCGAGCGCATCGTCGTCATGGACGCCGGCACGGTCCGTGCGATCGGCACCCATGAGGAACTGGTGGACAGGGACGAGCTGTACACACAGCTGGCCGCGACCCAGCTCCTGACCCCGGCGGGGCGCCCCGGCGGGTAGGGCGGGTGTCCCACCGGCCGCCCCCGCCGCACGGCGGGGCGGAGGTGCACGCAGAGACCACGAGGAGTGCCACGCCTGATCGAGCGGGGGTCCAGTCGGCGGCGTGCCGCCGACACCGGGCTACGCTGCTGTGCCGTGAGCCGTGACCGGCACGCCCGCGCCGGGCACCGCCCCCGCAAGGGCTGACGGGAACAGCCCTTGCGGGTCACGTGGATCGGCGCAGCCGGGACGGGCCATGCGTGCCGACCGTCCCGGCCCGGCCTCATCGGATGTGCTTCGCCGTCTTGGTGGCGGCGTTGAGCAACGCCTCCATCGGTCCGCGGCGGAAGAAGCGGGACCAGCCCGCGGCGAACGCGATCGCTCCGAGGATGAACAGGAGCACGGGGATCCAGGACGTCTGGCTGCTTTCGCCGGCCGATATGCCGAGCATGGGCTGGGCAAGGAAGTGACCGACGTAGGCCGTCAGGGACATGGTGCCCACGGCGATGACGGGTTTCGCCAGGCTGCGCAGGCGCGGCAGGCGGTCCATGAGCACCGTCGCACCGACGACCACGAGGATGGCGACGCCGACGCTGCCGATGATGTCGAAGGTGGTGCCGCTGTGCGGCCCGGCGGACAGCAGTTCCGAGGCCGCCCGCTGGGGGGCCTCGAAGGATCCGCTGCCGAAGGACGACGCCTTCTCGAACCCGGCGGACGACTTCCCGTCCTCCGCCATGCTGCGCAGCGCGTCCTTGCCCGCCAGCAGCAGGGACAGGCCGTACGCGCCGACGGTCAGAGCGGCACCGAGCGCGGCCAGGCGACGCTGGACGGGGACGGACGACAGGTCGAGGCGGGCCAGCGCCATGCCGGCGACCACGAACGACATCCACGTGATCGTCGGATAGAAGCCGGTGAGCAGCAGGTCGAGCACGCCGACCTCGCTGATCTTCTTGAGCGGGTCGTAGGCGTCGATGGTCTGCTGGACGGACTCGCTGAGCCGCGAGTTCAGGACGAACGCCAGCTGGGGTGTGACGAGCGCGAGCCCGGCCGCGGTGATCGCCAGTGCCTTGGCGGACAGCCGCAGCAGGGGCAGGGCGAGGAGGAAGTAGACACCGTAGAAGCCGAGGATGATCACTCCCCCGTACTCCATCGCCAGCACGGTGCCCAGCGCCAGCAGGACCACGGCGCGGATCGCGATCCGGGCCTTCGCCTGCCGGCCCGCCAGGCCGGTCTTCGGCTCACGGCGCCCGGCGATCAGCATCAGCGAGAACCCGGCGAGGGTGGCGAACAGAACCGACGAGTGGCCGTCGGCAAGGTACCGGACCCATCTGGCGACGCCGTCCGTGGCCGACAGCGGCGGGCCGATGTGCACGATGTACATGCCGAACACCGCCAGCGCGCGGGCCAGATCCACCCCGACCAGGCGCCCCGTCGAGGGACCTCCGGAGAGCTTCCTGGCGGACTCGGTCGAAGTGCGGGGCAGTGGAGGCGAGTTCTCCTGCGGCGGCTGTATCTGTGTCATACGGACAATCTCCGGGCGCCGCCAGGAAGCGGACCATCCGACGGGCTTCGGTGAGATCCCCGCCGACCCCCGGGACCAGCCCCGCCGAGTGGCGGAACAGCGCCCAGGACGGTTCGCGGGCCCGGACGGCCCACCGTCCTACTTGATGACGGCGTTGGCCACCACGACCACGAGGCCGAGCAACGCGTCCACCGTGCCGATCCTCACGGCGGAGCCCCAGGTGCGACCGGCGGCGCGGGCCGCGGACAGACCCCAGGCGAACAGCAGCACCACGTTCACGGCGAAGACCACGCACTCGACGTCCGCCGTGGGCCACCATCCCCAGGCGGCGCCGAGCAGCACGCCCAGCGTCGGCACCGTCGCCACCACCAACGGCCACTCGGACAGCAACAGCCGCACGCCGGCGCGCACACCGTGATGGGTCCGGTCGCCACGCAGGGCCATCAGATGCGCGTAGCCGTGGGCCAAGGCCGAGGCGAAAGCCGTCACCAGGAGCCATTGGGCGCTGTTGAGCCGGTCGGCGGGCGCCGTCTCACCCTGTTCCGTCAGGGCGGCCACCATGGAACTGGCCAGCACCGCCCCGTACACACCCCCGAAGAGCACACGGGGTCGCGCCGCACAGCGACGCAGAGCGCGGACGGGCTGACGCAGGAACGGGCGGGGCATGACGGGGTCGTCCTCGATCGGTAGGGAAACGGCTGCGGCCCGCGGACTCGTGCGGGCCCATGGACCGACTCCAGCGGACGAGGACGACGGACACCATCCGCCGTCCTTCGTGCACTGCCCGCCGACGGGCGGGATCGTCCCCCCGAACGGCTGGAGCCGACCCGCCGGATGTCCACACTCCACGGTCATCGCGCCACCGCGTACCCTGCCGGACGTACTGTCGACGGCAGGCGATCACCGTACGAGAGCGTGTACGCCCCGGTGCGGGTGCCGACACGGATCGCCGAGAGGCCGGACGGAGCAGACGAGTGTGAGGCGGAACGCCGGTGATCCGGGTAGTGGTGGTGGATGACGAGGCCCTGGTGCGGTCCGGTTTCCAGATGATCCTGAACGCGTCCGACGGCATCGAGGTCGTCGCGACCGCCGAGGGGGCGCAGGCGGCCGACGTCATCCGGCGCGAGAGGCCGGACGTCGTACTCCTCGACATCCGCATGCCGGACGTAGACGGCCTGACCGTCCTGCGGAAGATCCAGGAACTGGCCGCACCGCCGCACGTCGCCATGCTGACCACCTTCGACACCGACGAGTACATCCTCACCGCGCTGCGGTCGGGTGCCGCCGGCTTCCTGCTCAAGGACACCGAACCCGAGCAGCTCGCCCAGCTCGTGCGCACCCTGGCCGCCGGCGGGGTGGTGATGTCCCCGAAAGCCTCACGCGCGCTGCTGCGCGGTCACCCTGGGGCGGGAGCACCCCAGGACGCGGAGGTGGCACGCGTGAACCTGCTCAGCGACCGGGAGCGCGCCGTCCTCGTCCTGGTCGCGGAAGGACTGTCCAACGCCGAGATCGGCACCCGTATCCATCTGAGCGCGGGCACCGTCAAGGACCACGTCAGCTCGATCCTGAACAAACTGCGGGTCGCCGGCCGTGTCCAGGCCGCACTGCTCGCCGAGCGCGCCGGACTGCTCGGCAGGAACGGCGACAACCCGTCACGGGACAACGGGCGATGAGCACGGGCCGGGCACTGTGGCGGCGCGTACCCCCCTGGGCCGTCGACGGGGGTCTCGTCGTCCTCGCCGTGCTCGACGCCTGGATCAACCTCTACGGCGAGGGGACCCCTCTCGTCTGGGCCTGCGTCGCCCTCGGCAGCACGGCGTTGTTCCTGCGCAGGCGCTTCCCGCTTGCCGTCTTCCTGTTCACCCTGCCCATGACCCTGTTCATGGACGTCGCGGTCGCGCCGATAACCGCCCTGTACACACTGGCCGCGTCCACCCGCAACCGACCGATGCTGGCCGGCTGTGCCCTGCTGAACGCGGGGGTGGACACCCTCGTCTGGCCGTTGTCCGACGCGTTCGACGGCGACCGGACATGGACGCTCGTCCAGTTCGTCTACACGCTGGCCACGGCCGTCGCCCCCGTGCTGTTCGGCCAGCTCGTGCAGGCCAGGCACGACGTGGCCCGACAGCTCGTCGAGGTCGAAGAGGCCCGGGAACACGAACGTGCCCTGCACGCCCAGACCGTCCTCGCCAGCGAGCGCGCCCAACTCGCCCGCGAGATGCACGACGTCGTCTCCCACCAGGTCAGCCTCATCGCCGTGCAGGCCGGGGCGATGCAGGTGGCCGCCAAGGACCTCGACGCCCGAGAGGCGGCTCGCACCATCCGCACCCTGAGCACGAACACCCTGGACGAACTCCGCCACATGGTCACCCTGCTCCGCGCCTCAGGCGGCAGGGAAACCGCACTCACCCCCCAGCCCACCCTCGCCGACCTCCAGCAGCTCATCGCCAACAGCGGCATCGAGACCACCCTGGCCGGGGAGCTCCCCGCCGGCATCAGCACCACCGCTCAGCGCACCGTCTACCGTACGGTCCAGGAAGCACTCACCAACGTGCGCAAACACGCCCCCGGCGCCCGCGCCGAGGTACGCCTGTGGCACGACGCACACCACTTCGGCGTCACCGTGACCAACTCCGCCCCCACCCGGCCGTCTGTCGCCCTGCCCAGCGCCCACCACGGCCTCATCGGTCTGAAGGAACGCGCCGAACTGCTCGACGGCGTCCTCACCGCCGAATCCACCCCACAGGGCGGGTACAAGGTCGAACTACGAGCCCCCGCCCGGTCCGACTGAGCCGGCCGCGCAAGCAGCCCGCGAGGCGTGTCGGCAACGGGTCGCCCCTCGGGGCCGTAGCACCTGCCGGGGCCGCAGGCACCGTGCCTGCGGCCCCGCTCGGGGGGAGGGTCAGGACGGGTCGCCGTACTGGAGGCCGCGTCCGTTGGTGCCGACGTAGACGCGGCCGTAGGTGTCGGGGTCGCCGGTGACGACGCCGACGCCTCCGATGGCGCCCCACTGGTGGGCGTCGTCGTTGACGCGGAGCCAGGTGGCGCCCTTGTCGGTGGAGCGGAAGACTCCGGTGACGTCCTTGACGGTACCGATCAGGTAGAGGGCCTGGTAGGAGGCGCCGGGTGCGGCCTTGCCGAAGCCGAGGGCGGACGCGGACCGCACCGTGGTGAGCGTGGTGAAGGTGCGGCCGCCGTCGGTGGAGTGCAGCAGCCCCTGGCCGCCGCCGGCGATCCACAGGTCTCCGGCGACGCCGGGGACGGCCGTGACCCTGCCGGCGGGCAGGTTCGTGGCGCGGGCGGTGAAGGTCGCGCCGCCGTCCGTGCTGGCGTGGAGCGTGCCGCCGGACAGTGAGTAGAAGGTCCTGGCCGAGGAGCGGTCGGCGACGACGACGGCGTCGGTGCCGAGGCCGTGGACCTTGGACCAGCTCGCCCCCTTGTCGGTCGAGCGGTACGGGGCCTGGCCGGCCTGGGTCCAGACGATGGTTGAGCCGTCCGCCGCGAGCGCGGCATGACCGTCCTGGGCGCCGGCCACCGGCTCCGCATTGAAACCGGTCCAGCTTGTGCCGCCATCGGTGGAGTAGGCGCCGTCCTGCGCGCCGCCACGGCCGACACGGACCATCACCGATGGGTTGGCCTGGGCGAAGTCGATGTCGGTGCTGTTGCTCATCATCGGGTTGCTCAGCCGCCCGGCGGGCACCTTGGTGAGGTCGTCATGGCGGAAGCCGCCTTGGTCGCCCATGGCGGTGATCACGGTGGCGCCGCCGGGCGGGGCGATCGCGTCCATCAGCGCGGTCTCCTCCAGCCCTCGGGCGCCCATGCTCCAGTGGCTGGTGCCTCCGCTGTCGGAGGCGTCGGCGTCCTTGCTGCGCAGGATGCCGTTGCCGGTGCCGTACAGCACGTGCCCGGAGTTGAAGGGGTCGATGGCCAGGGCGGTCATCCAGTGCCCGGTGTGGGTACCGACGTAAGGGGCAGCGGAGGCGTCCCGTACCGACTTCCCGGCCAGTGCCTTCCAGGTCGTGCCGCCGTCGGTGGTCCGGTAGATCTCGTCCTCGGGCCACCAGCGGCCGAGGGTGGTGACCATCACCGTGGACGGCTTCTGCGGGTCGACGGACAGGCCGGAGAACCCGTAGTCGCCCTGGGACGGGGAGATGTTCTTCCACGTCCCGCCGGCCGGCGTGTGCTTCCACACCGAGCCCGCCGTCACGCCGTTGGGTCCGAGTGCGTTGGTGTACGTCAGGTAGAGCGAGCCGTCACCGGAGAGCACGCCGTGCTGCGGCAGCTGTCCGGTGGGCTGCCCGGAGACGGCCTGCCAGGTGCTGCCGCCGTCGGTGGACCGGTACAGGGAGGTGGACCTGTCGGCGACGCCGACGTAGATCGTCCTGCTGCCGGCCGGGCCGTACGTCACGAAGGAGATCCCCGCGCCGCTGACCGCCCCGTCCTTGACGGGGAACGAGGAGACCTGCTGCCATGTCGCGCCGTGGTCGGTGCTGCGCCACAGGCCGTTCTTACGGGTGCCGAGCAGCAGGGTGCGGTTGTCCGAGGGGTCGATCACGAGCCGTTCGCCCGCCCCGCGGCCGTCCTCGTTGCCGCCCAGCTTGAACGGCAGGTCGGTGCGCCGGAAGGTGCGGCCCCGGTCGGTGGAGCGCAGGAGCGCGCCGTTGCCGGCCCACTCGTTGGTGTAAGTGCCGGCCGCGAGGTAGAGCCGGTCGGGGTCGACGGGGTCGGTGGCCAGCGCGTCGATGCCCAGCAGGTTCCAGTCCTTCTCACCGAGCCAGTCGGTCAGCGGGATCCACTGCTCGGCCGCGCTGTCCCAGCGGTAGGCGCCGCCCATGTCGGTACGCGCGTACAGCAGCCCCTTCTCCCGCGGGTTGAACACCAGCCCGGTGACGTAACCGCCGCCGACCACCTGGGCGTTCCTCCACGTGTACGGTCCGGCCGCGGCCGCCTGCGCGTCGGCGACCTTCAGCAGCCTCCACTGCTGGTTGGCGCTGCCCCTGCCGGGATACTGGATGACCGCCGCGCCCTGAGCCGTGGAGCCTCCGGAGACGTCCAGGACCTGGCCGCTCCTGCGGGAGGTGAAGGTGACGGCGCCGGAACCGCTCACCTCGTCGATCCGCCACTCCTGGGAGGCGGAGGGGCTGTCGGTCTGCTGCTCGGCGGCGGCCGCCTGTGCGGTCGCATCGCCTGCTATGCCCAGCACCTTGCCGCTGTTGCGGTTCACCAGCTCGTAGTAGCCGTCGCCGGTGGGCCGCAGCCGCCACTGCTGGTTGGCGGTGTTCTGGTCGGTCCACTGCTGGATGCGGGTGCCGTCGGCGGTGGAGAAGGCGTTGACGTCCAGGGCCTTGCCGCTGCGCACGGAGAGCAGCCGGTAGTAGGCGTTGGCGTCGACCGTCGCGGCCTGCGAGTCCTCCTGGGTGAACAGGAGGTACGGGACGACGGCGGCGGGCACACCGAGCAGCAGGGCGGTAGCGCTCCAGCGACGACGGTGACGCCCGCGGCGCGCGCCGTTCGTGGGGTTGTTCATGAGGGGGGTGTTCTCCTTGGGTAACCGTGGATCGGGCGGGTCAGCGCTGCAGGGTGAGGACGCCCGGCCGGTACGGCATTCGGTCGTAGGGGCCACCCGCGGTGCGGGACTTGCCCTGGTAGAGGAACTGCAGGTTGCAGGGGTCGATGGGCATGGTCTGATCGGGGTTGCTGCGGACCAGGTCACCGTGGCTGATGTCGTCGGTCCAGGTGGCGCCGCTGTTGGCCCTGCCCGCGAAGGGGTTGCTCTCGGTCGCGGCCTGCGGGGTCCACGCACCGCTCAGGCTGGAGGCCGTGAACGAGCGGAAGTAGCGCTGTTCGTTCACGCCCCGGGCCTCGACGATCATGAGGTACTGGTCCTGGCCCTTGACCTTGTAGACCTGGGGGGCCTCGAACAGGTTCTTCGCCGTGTCGCTCATGACCGTCGTGTACGACGAGCCGAAGCTGCCCGGGAAGTTCCCGATCGGCATGCTCGCCCGGTAGATCTTGCCGTTGTCACCGGCGAAGAACAGGTACATGTTCCGGTCGTCGGCGATGAGCGTCTGGTCGATCGGGCCGGTGCCGGATTCGGTGCGGGGAATGCTGCCGGTGAACAGTGGCTTCGGCGCGGACCAGCCGTCGGGGTCGGTGGGGTCGCTGGACGTGCGGTAGCTGAAGGGCGACGCACCCCACTGGTACGCGAGCACCCAGGTCTTCTTGGGCGCGAAGTAGAAGAGCGTCGGTGCCACCGCGTTCTGGCTCATCTTCGTCTGGCCGGCCGACGCCATGTCTGACCAGTTCGTGAAGGGGCTGAACGCCATCGAGCCGTACGAGGTTCCCGACGCGCTCGACGCGTAGACCAGGTGCTTGCCGTTGTGCATGGCGTGGGTGAAGTCCTTCACCGCGGCCCATCCGTTCGCCGGCTGGGCGAGGGCGCCCGTCGAGCTCCACTTGTACGTCGAGGGAAGAGCACACGCGCCGCTGCCCGTCGCGGAGGGGGCGGTCCACTTCTGGTTGCCGACCGACGCGCAGGTGTACAGCTGGATCGTGGTGCCGTTCGCGGTGGCCGCGCCGACGGCGTCGAGGCACAGCCCGGCCTGGACGCCGGTGATCGTGCCGTCGGCGTTGATGTCCCACTGCTGGTTGGCGCCGCCGTTGCAGTCCCAGATGATCACCGGGGTGCCATTGGCGGTGCCCTTGCCCTTGGCGTCCAGGCACTTGTCGCCGTGGACCTGCAGCTGCTTGGCGGCGGTGTGGGTCCAGCGCTGGCCGGCCGGTCCGCCGCAGTCCCACAGGTGCGCCCGGGTGCCGTTGGCCGTGGCGGAGCCGGGGATGTCGATACAGCGGCCGGAGGCCACACCCTTGATCTCCCCGGCACGGTCGGTCGGTTTGGTCGGCGTGGTGCCGGAGCCGGACGTGAGAGCGTTCATGACGGCGGTGTAGGCGGGCTTGGGCTTGCCGTTCCGGTCGAACAGCAGGGGGCTTTCGCCGCTCCGCCAGGAGTCGCTGTCACGGACGCCCCACACAGTGATGCCGGTGCACCGGGCCACGGACAGGCAGGTGCTGACCGTGTTCGCGTAGTGGGTGGGTGATGCCTGGGCGATGTCCAGCTCGGTGATCTGGGCGTCGGCGCCCAGGGAGGCGAAGGCGGCCAGGGTGGTCCTGAAGCTCGCCGGCGGGCCACCCGCGCCGAAGTGGCTCTGGAACCCGACGCAGTCGATGGGCACGCCGCGGGACTTGAAGTCCTTCACCATGCGGTAGACGCCCTGGGTCTTGGCGTCCGACCAGTTCTCGATGTTGTAGTCGTTGTAGCAGAGCTTGGCCGAGGGGTCGGCCGCGCGGGCGGTGCGGAACGCTTCCTCGATGAAGCCGTCGCCCAGCACCTTCTGGAAGACCGAGTCGCGGAGCCGGCCGCCGCCGCCGTCGGCGAACGCCTCGTTGACCACGTCCCAGGCGTAGATCTTGCCCTTGTAGTGAGTCAGCTGGGTGGTGATGTGGTGGTTCATCACGCCGCGCAGCGTCTTCGCGTCGCGGATGGAGCCCACCCAGGAGGGAAGCTGCGAGTGCCAGACCGTGGTGTGGCCGCGTACGCGCTGACCGCGAGCCAGGGCACGGTCGACGATCCGGTCCGCGGGACCGAAGTCGAAACGGCCGCGGGACGGCTCGATGGCGTCCCACTTCATCTCGTTCTCCGGGGTGATCATGTTGAACTCCCGGTCGGCGATCGCGGTGTACGCCGAGTCGCCGAGCCGGCCTGCGGCCACAGCCGTGCCGAAGTACCGGCCCGAGGGGGCCGCCTCGGTACCCAGGGCCGCGGCTCCGGCGGAGTTGGGGAGGAGCGTAAGGGCACCGGCGACCACCGCTGCGGCCGACAGTCCTATCGCCCAGGTCCGGCGACGGCGGCGGAGCCGGTGCAGGCCCTTCATGCCTTTCCTCGCGGGTCGCGGTTCAGGTGGGGGCGTTGCGTCATGGGAGGCCTCTCTTCAGGGGGATACGCCAGTGGGGGAAGGTCACCCCTGAAGTGGAGGCTGCCGAACTCGCGGACGCGTAACAGAAAAGTCGCGCCGTCCGGAAGTTCGCTCAGTGACGCATGTCGCAGGCAGAAAGCGTTATGCCGAGCCCCGCGGTTCGGTCGTCCCCGCGGAGGCGGTGCGAGGCACCCGACTCACTGCCTGGTGGGAAACGGCATGGCGCAGGAGCGACTCTCAGGACCAGGTCCGGCGCACGATGAAGGATGCCTGCCCGGCGAAGGTCCGTGTTCCGTCGGAGCCGTCGAGCCAGATGCCTCCGTCACGGTGGCGGAGGACGGAGCCGGGATAGTTGTGCGCGTGCAGGGTCACCGACCCCGCGACCGACCCAGGGCGCGGACAGAAGGTCGCGTCTTCACGGAACAGATTGCTGCCGTCGTCGGCGCTCAGCCGCAGCCGGAGGTAGTAGTGGCGAAGATACCGGCCGTCCGCGGCGCGGAAGGTGACGCACCGTGTGTCGGCCAGCCCCGCGATGACCGTGAAGGTGCCCCGGTTGCGGGTCTGCGCGCCGCTGGACGCGGAGACCCGACCGAGCGTCGCGTGGTCGCCGGCATAGGTGACGAACAGGCCGGGTTCGTCCACGGACTCCAGCGACCGCGCGCCGAGCGGGACAGTGGCTGCGGCGGCGGACGGACTCACGGGGGACGGTTCGTCCGACGTCGTGGCGCGCGACGGGACCGGCGAGGCGGTGCCGGCCGTGGGGGCGGCGATGACGGCGGGCACCCGAGGCGCCGGTTCGGGCCAGGTCACATAGGTGGCGGTTCCGGCGATGAGCACCGCGCCGGTGGCGAGGCTCACCAGCGGGTGAGCGGTGATCGCCGCGAGTTTGCCGGTCAGCGCGACGGGCAGGCCACCTCCCCCCGTCGCGGTGCCGACAGCGAGGTGTGCCGCGGCCGGCCCGGCGGCGATCGCGGCGGCACTCGACAGCAGGCCCTTGGCGGCGAGCGCGGAGACCAGTCCGGCCGGCACGGCCAGTGTCGCGAGGCCGAGGGGGAGCAGCTCGGCCGGAACCCGTTCCGCCGTCGGCGCCGTGCAGACCGGGCACTCACGGGTGTGCCGCGCCAAGCGCTTGCGCCACACCGATGCGCGCAAGCCGTCCCAGCCGACGACGGCCTCGTCCAGTCGGGGACAGCGCGGGTCGGCCTCCAGCGCGGCGACGATCGTCCTGCACAGTTCCAGCTGCTCACGCATGCGTTGCAGGCGCACTCCGACGTGGGCGACCGTGAGCCCGGTCGCGGCGGCGATGTCGTCACGGCTCAGCGAACCGGCGCATTCCTGCCACCAGAGCGACAGCAGCACCCGATGATCCGGATCGAGCCATCGGCCGGCCTCGACGACGCGACGGCGCTCGTCCGAGACATGCAGCCGCAGGATCGCCGTGTCCACAGGCTCCGCGCCGGCGTCCGGTATCCGGTACGCCTCGTCGATGACCGCGGTCCGTTCGGCGAAGGCGTGCTTCCGGTGCAGGTGGGTGTTGATCTGGCGGAGCGTGATCGACACGAGCCAGGACCGGAAGCTCTCCGGGGCGCGCACGGCCGGCAGGTCGCGCACCACACGCAGCAGGGTCTCCTGGACGACGTCGTCGACGTCGGCATGGCCGCTCAGCGCTCGCCCTACGATGTTGTAGACCAGCGGCAGGTACGCGGCGATCAGCTCCTCGCGCGCAAGGTCGTCACCGGCCTGCGCCGCGACGACCAGCCCCGCGTGGTCCACGTCGATGAGCCCCATTCCCACCCTCTCCAGGGAAGCGGTCCACCGGCGGACGGCGACCGGCCTCTGCGTCGGCAAAGAATACGACGTGAGACGGGGTCGGTCCGCCGGCGTCGCCCGGTGGGCGGCCGGCACAGGTGACGCTGGTCCCGGACCCGGCCCTGGCCCGGGACCATGGCGGGCCCGGGTGACGACCGGGCCCGCCACGTGGTCAGCGCTGTCGCGTCAGCAGACCCGGGCGGTAGGCCCACTGGCCGTAGTCGCCGCCGGAGTTGGGATCACGACCCTGGTAGAGGAACTGCAGGTTGCAGGGGTCGATCGTGAAGGTCTGGTCGGCGCCGGCGCGGATCAGCTCGCCGTGGCTGATGTCGTTGGTCCAGGTGGCGCCGCTGTTGGCCTTGCCGGCGAAGGGGTTGCTCTCGGTCGCGGCCTGCGGCGTCCACGAGCCGTTGAGGCTGGTGGCCGTGAACGAGCGGAAGTAGCGGTGCTCGCTCGCGCCCCGGGCCTCGACGATCATGAGGTACTGGTTCTGGTCCTTGACCTTGTAGACCTGGGGCGCCTCGAAGAGGTTCTTCTCCGTGTCGCTCATGATCGTCGTGTACGACGAGCCGAAGCTGCCCGGGAAGTTCCCGATCGGCATGCCGGCCCGGTAGATCTTGCCGTTGTCACCGGCGAAGAACAGGTACATGTTCGTCCCGTCGCCGATGAGCGTCTGGTCGATGGGGCCCGTTCCCGACCCGGCGATGCTTCCGGAGAAGAGCTCCTGCTCCGCCGACCATCCGTTCGGGTTGGTGGGGTCGGTCGACGTCCGGTAGGAGAAGGCGGTCCTGCCCCACTGGTAGGCGAGCACCCAGATGTTCTTCGGCGCGAAGTAGAAGAGCGTGGGTGCGACGACGGAATTCGACATCTTGTTCTGGCCCGTCGTGGCCATCTGCGACCAGTCGGCGAACGGGGTGAAGTTCATCGAGCCCCAGCCCACTCCCGTCCCCGTGGTGCCGTGGGTCGTCGCGTAGACGAGGTGCTTGCCGTTGTGGGGGGCGACGGTGAAGTCCTTGAGCGAGGCCCATCCGGCCTTGGGCTGCGCCAGCGCGCCCGTCGACGACCAGCGGTACGTCGAGGGAAGGGCACAGGTGCCGGGGGTGCCGCCGCCCACCTTGACGAACTGCCACTGCTGGTTGGCGCCGCCCCAGTCGTCGTACTGGACGACGTTCGCCAGGTCGGCGGTGGAGGCGCCCTGGACTTCGAGGGCCTTGCCGCTGTGGCGCGCGACGAGCCTGACGTGGCCGTCCGCGCTGTCGGCCAGGCGCCACTGCTGGTTGGTGCCGTTCACGTCGGCCCACTGGACGATCGCGGCGCCATTGGCCGTGGAACTGTTCTGGATGTCCAGGACCTTGCCGGAGTGGCGGGACTTGACGCGGTAGTAGCCGTCGCCTGAGGCGACGAACTGCCACTGCTGCTGGTTCTGGTCGTTCCTGGTCCACTGGGTGATGCGGGCGCCGTCACCGGTCGCCAGGTTGTAGACGTCCAGGGCCTTGCCGCTGTTGCGGTTGACCAGCACGTACCAGGCATTGGTGTCGACGGCCGCGGCGGCGGCGGGCGGGGCGGTGAGGAGAGAGGCCCCGAGCAGCAGCGACGACAGGACCGCGAGGACGAGACTCAGGACCAGGGGTGGACGGCGAAATCTCATCAGGAGAGCTCCTTCGGAGGGTGGGGGTGAGGTGACTCCGACGAACCGCGCGGCGGCCGCGTCGGGAGGTCGGGGACGGGATAGGGACGGAGACGGCCGCACATGCCGAAGACCGGGTCCTCCGGGCTCTCCAGCCGCGACACCTCGCCGTGATCGAGGTGGGAGAGGTCTCCCGCCTTCAGCGATGCCAGTTGGCAGCCGGTCGCGAGGGTCGCCGCCAGCGGCCCGTCACGCCAGCGGAACCACCAGGCGTCGAGCAGCTCGCTCTTCAGGCGGTGCGCCGCGCCGTGGAACTCCCGCAGCCCTCCTTCGCGGCGCAGGGTCAGGAATCCCTCCAGTGCCAGGTCACGGCGGCGGCGCGCCGCCGCGGCGTGGTCGCCGGTCAGGACGGCCGCCGCCCGGTAGGCGTCGGGATCGGCAAGCACGGGCGCGGGGAAGGTGAAGACGGCGTCGCCCGCCTCGGGGAGGCCGCTGTTCTGCATGAGGACCACGAGACGCAGGCCGCCGGCATTGACGAGGCGGTGGATCGTTCCGGGGGTGAACCAGACGACGTCGCCGGGGCGCAGCGGGGTGTCGGCGAAACCGGAGGCGGTGAGGGTCTGGACGCTGCCCTCGCCGCCGATGACGACGTACGCCTCGGAGCAGACGAGGTGCATGTGCGGGGTACCGCCGCACAGCCCGTCGGCGGCCTCCCAGTCGTACACAGTCAGCCCGGAGATCCCCACCCCGCCGGGAAGCGGGGTCACCACGGGTGTTCCTCGACGTGGCGGGACAGGCGTGAGGGGGTCCACGCGCCGTCGGCCACGACGATCCTGTAGCGGCGCGACAGGGTGTCGCCCGGGGCCAGGGGCAGTTCCTTGTCGAACGCCAGGGACGGGTTGACGGCGGGGAAGGGCTCGCTGCGGACGAACCAGTGGCAGGGGGCGTCCGGATCGTCCAGGAACAGCAGCGTGGAGGAGCGGTCGACCTCGTCGTGCGTACCGACGAAGGCCAGCCAGTCGCCCTGCTCGCCCATGCCGGGGCCGATCACCCCGCCGCCGGTGAAGTCGCGCGGGCCGCGCCAGAAGAGGCCCGAGTATCCGGCGAGTTCTCTGCCCTGTGTGCCGGGGCTGCCGAACATCAGGTCGATGTCGAGGACGTTGGTCAGCGCGGTGGTGATCTCCAGGGTCCAGGAGTCGGCCTCGACGTCGCGCGCGGTCAGCGTGCGGCGCTCGTCGATCCAGTGCTGCCCCGCCATCGTGTGCCAGGCGAGGTGTTCGGTGACGACGGCGCGGCCGGGGCTCGTTTCGGCGGCCAGGGAGAGGCTGCGCATCGTGCCGAGGTTCGGCAGGTCGACGTAGCCCTGCCCGCGCAGGTAGGTGCCGCCGCCCCAGAAGTTCTGGCCCGACACCCATGACGCCGTGAACTGGACGCCCTTGTGCCAGCGGTGGTCGTGCGGGCGGTACGCGGTGACCACGTCGCCGGCGAGGGTGCGCACCGGATGAAGGTAGGGTTTCGGCGCCTCGAAGGGGTTCATGACCGGCCGGTGCACGTACCGGAAGAGGTCGGTGCCGCGTGCCCGGACGGCCAGCGCGTCCTCGTGCTCCAGGAGCTCGAAACGCTCCGGGAGTCCGACGTGCTCGGGGGGTTCGGACGTCATCGGAACACCTCCGGGTGACCCCCGTCGAGCGATCCGTGGAACGGGTCGGTCCCGTCGATCTCCCCGCGCCGGACCGGCAGGCCGGTGATCGCTGCCTTGTACAGGGCGGTGACCAGTTCCATGGTGGGGCGGCCGAGGTCGGGCCGGATGCCGGCCTCGTAGCCGTCCAGGAACTCCGCGAGCTGGGCGGTGTGCGAGCTGGGCAGGTCGTCCGGCGGCTCCCACTTCGCGTGGGGCGACCTGGCGGTGAACGTCCAGTCCGCGTTGGAGTAGCCGTACAGGTGCCGCAGCTCGACCGTGGCACCGGTGAGGTCGAACCGCAGGTAGCTCTCCTCGCGTGGCGAGAGGACGCTGTTGACGACCGTCGCGAGGGCTCCGTTCTCGAACCGGACCAGCGCCGTGGACACGTCCTCGGTCTGCACGTCGCGTGCGAGGCGGCCGGCCATCGCGCGTACCTCGGCCCATGGGCCGAGCACCGCGAGCATCAGGTCCATCTGGTGGATGCCGTGGCCGAGCGTCGGGCCGCCGCCCTCGCTCCGCCAGGTGCCGCGCCAGGGCACGTCGTAGTAGGCGTCGTCGCGGTACCACGCCGTGACGCACTGCGCGACCAGCGGACGGCCCAGGGTCCCGGCCGCGATCCGGTCGCGCAGGTACCGGGCGCCCGAGCCGTACCTGTGCTGGAACACGGCGCCCGCGGCGGCGGTGCCCTCGGCCGCGTGGATCCGGTCGAGCTCGGCCAGCGACAGGGCCACCGGCTTCTCGCACCACACCCACGCCCCGGACTCCAGGCAGACCACGGCCTGTTCGGCGTGCAGGTACGGCGGCGTGCACAGGTGCACGAGGTCCGGCCACTGCTCGTCGAGCATCGTGCGCAGGTCGGTGTAGACGGCGGGAATGCCGTGCTCGGCCGCGAAGGCCTCGGCGCGTGCGGCGTCCACGTCGACGGCGGCCACGATCTCGGCGCGATGTGCCTGCGCCCGGAGGGCGGGTACGTGGCAGATGCCCGCGATCCCGCCCGCTCCGACGATCGCCGTCCTGATCATCCGCCCAGCACCTTCCTGATCGCGTGGTAGGCGGGCTTGGGCGCCAGGTTCTCGTCGTAGGGCAGCGCGGCGCCCTCACCGGGGAAGACGGAGGGGATCCACGAGTACTTGTCGGTGTAGTCCCAGATGGTGACGCCGACGCACTTCCTGACCTCCAGGCAGGCTTTGACGTAGTCGGCGTACCAGGTGGCCTGGGTGGCGAGCTTTTCCGGGGTCGCGGGGAGGTTCATACGGATGTCGAGCTCGGTGACCGCGACCTCGACGCCGAGGTCGGCGAAGCGCTGCATGTTCTGCTTGACGTCGGCGGGGAAGCCGTACTGGAGCGCCAGGTGCCCCTGGATGCCGAAGCCCTCCACCGGGACGCCGTCGGCCTTCAGCTGCTTGATCAGGTGGTAGTAGGCGTCGCTCTTGGGGCCGATCCCGTCGACGTTGTAGTCGTTGAGGTACAGCTTGGCGTGCGGGTCGACCTCGTGGGCCCAGCGCAGGGCGTCGGCGATGTAGCCGGGGCCGAGCGTCTTGTAGAAGACCGACTCGCGGTAGCTACCGTCCTCGTTGAAGGCCTCGTTGACGACGTCCCAGTGGATGACCTTGCCCTTGTAGTACCGGGCCACCTTCTGGATGTGGTTCTTGAGGACGGGGCGCAGCTCTTCGGCGGTCCAGCTGCGCTCGGTGAGCCAGGCGGGGAGCTGGCTGTGCCAGACGAGGGTGTGGCCGCGGACCTTCTGGTGGTGGGCCTTGGCGAAGGCCACGACCTCGTCGCCGGCGGTGAAGTCGAAGACGCCGGGCTCGGGTTCGGTGGCGTACCACTTCATGGCGTTGCCGGGGGTGGTCTGCCCGAACTCGCTGCCGAGGAGCTTCAGATAGGCGGCGTCGGTGAACTCGGGGTTGTCGGTGGCCGAGCCGAAGTACTTGTGGTGCTTCCTGGCCAGTTCGCCGAGCGTCCTGGGACGCGGCTCGGCACTCGCGGGCGCGGCGGCGAGGCCGGCCGCGAGGCAGACGGCGGCGGACAGGGCGATGAGGTGCCGGGACATGGACATGGACATGGATGACTCCTCGGAGGGGGTCCGTCGTTTCAGTCGAGGACGATCGTGGTCAGCGCGCGCGGGGCGAGCGTGGCCGTGAGGGTCGTACCGTGCGCGGAGGCGACGTCGGCCGGGGTGATCGAGCGGGTCTCGTCGGTGACGTAGCCCTCGGGGTGCCGGTCGTGGCCACCGCGGAGGGCGAACTCGGCGGACTTCTCGGTGGTCGCGGTGTTGAGGATCTCGATCACGCGGCTGCCGTCGGTGTTGCGGAAGGCCGTGACACTCAGGGCCGGGTCGGCGTTCGTGACCGGCACGCGGACGGCGTCGGGGCGGATGAACCGGCTGAAGGCGGCCAGTGCCCAGTACCGCTTGGACACCCGGTAGTCGTCACCGGGGTCGGCGAGCTGGATGAGTCCGCGGGTCGCGTTGAGGGACGCGCCGGTCCAGTAGACGTAGGCGTTGGCGTTGCCGACGGTCAGGGTGTTCTGGATGTCGGCCACGACGGTGAGGCCGTCGTAGCCGCTGCCGTCGTCCCAGTTCTCGTTCCAGGTGGTGCCGTCCGGCGACCACTCGGACATCCACACGTGCTTGTCGGTCGGCTGCGGGACCGTGGTGGGGCCGCTGTAGCGGTGGCCGGTGACGGTCCGCACGGCCTTGTCTGCCTCCGGGTCCGCCTCGATGGCCTCGGTGTAGGCGACCTGGCGGTCCCAGCCCGCGGCGTCGCAGCAGACCACCCCGGTCTTCAGTCCGGAGGCGCGGACGGTCGGCCCGAGCACCTTGAGGAAGTCGACGGCCTGCTGGGGCGTGAAGCGCATCGAGGCGTAGGTCGCCGTCCAGTCGGGTTCGTTGGTGAACCCGAGGTCGGTGATGTCGATGCCTTCGCGCTCGTAGAACTTCGCGTACTGGACGAGGTAGTTCGCGTAGGCCTGACGCCATGCGGGCAGGAGCTCGCCGCCGTCGTTCTCGCTGCCGTTGGTCTTCATGAAGGCCGGCGCGCTCCAGGCGTCGGCGAAGAACCGCTCGACGCCGTACGCCTTGGCCTCCTTGGCGAGCCAGACCTGGCCGCCGTCCCAGCCGTCCCAGACGTACGTCGGTGTGGCGTCCGGGCCGCCCGGGTCGGTCGGCAGGATCGTCGGCATGTGGTCGTAGACCCGGTCGGTCGACGACCCGATGCCCAGGCGCAGGATCGACAGGCCGGCGCCCTTCTCCTTGCTGAGCAGCAGGTCGAGCACCTCGCGCTGCTTGGCGGGGCTGAGGCCGCGCGCGCCGTGCAGCAGGTCGGCCCGCTGGAAGGCCATGGAGAAGCCGAATCCGTCGATGGGCTGGAGTGCGGCCCGGAAGTCGATGGCGGGGCGGGCGGGGCCGGCTGCCGACGGCGCGGGGACGGCGGCGGCGACCTGTGTTGTTAGCGCTAACACTACGACGGCTGTCAGAGCGGTCAGGCGTTTCACGGAGTCTCCTCGGGGGTGGAGGTCGCGCGGACGGGTCAGCCCCTGGCCGCGCGGTACGGGTCAGCCCTTGGTCGCGCCGGCGGTGAGGCCGCCGATCAGCTGGCGCTCGGCGACGGCGTAGAAGGCGAGGGCGGGGACCATGGCGAGCACGATGTAGGCGAGGACGAGCGCGAAGTCCGTCGAGTACTGGCCCTGGAACTGCTGGACGCCGACCGGGATCGTCTGCCACTTCGGGTCGCTGAACACCAGCAGTGGAAGGAAGAAGTTGTTCCAGCTCGCGACGACCGCGAGCACCGAGACCGTACCGAGCGCCGGACGCGCCATCGGCAGCAGGATCTTCCAGAAGAAGCGGAACTTGCCGCAGCCGTCCATGGTGGCGGCCTCCTCGATCTCCGCCGGGATGGTCCGGAAGAAACCGCGCAGGATCACGATCGTCATGGGGAGCCCGAAAGCCGCCTGCGGCAGGATCACCCCGAGCGGGTTGTCGAGCAGGCCGAAGGTGCGCAGCATGAGGAAGAGCGGCAGAACGGCCACTGCGAACGGGAACATCAGCCCGATCGTGAAAAGCGTATAGAACAACTCCCTGCCCCGGAAGGCATAACGGGCCAGCACGAACGCCGCCAT
Organism: Streptomyces sp. NBC_01255; assembly: GCF_036226445.1. Classification (NCBI taxonomy): domain Bacteria; kingdom Bacillati; phylum Actinomycetota; class Actinomycetes; order Kitasatosporales; family Streptomycetaceae; genus Streptomyces; species Streptomyces sp. NBC_01255. Next base: position 8,038,954 of record NZ_CP108474.1, on the reverse strand, counting down.
CGCGGAGGCCACCACCGTGCAGACGGTCGTGCCGATCGCGATGCCCGCGCTGTTGGCGATCTGCCGCCAGAACATTCCGTCGCCAAGAATTCCGATGTAGTTGGCGATCTTCCACTGCTGCGGCAGCCCGAACGGATTCGTCGTCAGTTCCGCGGTGCTCTTGAAACCGGAGATCACCGCGTAGAGCAGCGGTACGGCGACGAAAGCGGCGATCAGCCAGACCACGGCGTGCAGCGAAAGGCCGCGTACCGTCCGACGGGCGTTCATCGGCCACCTCCCGAGGTGACGGCCCCGCTCAGATCCCGGCGGAGCACGTAACGCTGGTAGAAGAGCGAGAAGACGAGGCTGATCATGAACAGCACCACACTGATCGCACTGGCGTAGCCGACCTGGTACCGCTTGAACCCGAACTGGAACATCGCGATCGCCATCGTCTCCGAGGAGTGGTTGGGCCCGCCCGCGGTCATGACCCAGACGAGGTCGAAGAGCTGGATGGACCCGATGATCGACAGGAAGACGCTGATCCGGATCGTCGGTCCGAGCAGCGGCAGCGTGATGTGCCGGAAGCGCTGCCAGGCGCCGGCGCCGTCGATGGAGGCGGCCTCGAGGATCTCGGACGGGATGCTCTGCAGTCCGGCGAGGAACAGCATCATGTGGAAACCGAAGTACTTCCAGATCATGACGACGAACAGGGTCGGCATGACGGTCGAGGGATCGGCGAGCCACTTGCCCTGCAAGCCCTCCAGGCCCAGGAGGCCGGCGAGGTGGTCGGCCATGCCGGCGCCGGGCAGGAAGATCATCGTGAAGAGGACCGCCGTGACCACCTCGGACAGGATGTAGGGCGCGAAGAACAGCATCCGGTAGACGGCCCGGCCGCGGAGCCTCTGGTTGAGCAGGACCGCGGTGAACAGGGCGAACGGCAGCTGCACCGTGATCGATAGGACGATCAGGTACAGTCCGCGCCACAGATCGCCGAGGAAGACCTGGTCGTCGAAGAGCTTGGTGTAGTTCGCGAAGCCGACGAAGTCGTCCATGGGGCCGATTCCGCCCCATTTGAAGAAGCCGGTCCAGACGGCGACGACGATCGGGGCGAGGACGAAGACGAGGAAGAGGACCAGGGCAGGGACGAGGAACCACGCGACCGATGCCCAGGCCCCCCACCGGCTCAGGCGTGACCGGGCCGGTGGCGGCGGGGGCACCGCCACGGACTCCTCCGTCCGTTCCTTTGCCAGGGTGGACAGTGAGCTAGGCACTCTTCGCAGCCTCGGTGATCGACGCGGTGACCTGCTCGGGCGTCTTCTTGCCCGCTATGAGGTCGGCGACGCTGTCGTTGACCTCCTGGCCGACCGCGGGCGGGTACGCCTGGTCGAGGAAGAGCTGGAAGCCCGTCGCCTTGACCAGGCTCTCGGCCACCACCTTCTTGTTGGCGTCGGTGAGTTGGCTCTCCGCGCCCTTGACCACCGGGAGGTAGCCGTTGGAGGCCAGCAGCTTGGACTCGTTCTCCAGGACGAAGAACTTCAGGAAGTCCAGCGCCTCCTTCGGAGCGCCCTTGCGCAGCGCGAAGCCACCGCCGCCGCCGAACACCTCGGTGGCCTGCCCCACACCGCCGTCGACCGTCGGGAACGGGAAGAAGCCCAGGTCCGCTCCGAGGTCGGCGCCCGCGTCCTTCTGCACCGACGGTCCCCACTGTCCCATCAGCTCCATGGCGGCCTTGCCGTTGCCCACGGTCGCGGCCTGGCCGCCCGGGGTGGCGTAGCCGGCGCCGAGGAAACCCTGCTGGAACGGCTGGAGGTCGACGAGCTCCTTGAGGTGGGCGCCCGCCTGGACGAAGCCGGCGCCCGTGAAGTCCTTGGTGGTCGCGGCCTTCTGCAGGGCGGGGAGGCCGGCGACGCGCATCGCGAGGTAGGCCCAGTAGTAGTGGCCCGGCCACTTCTCCTTGCCGGCGAGGGCGATCGGGGTGATGCCCGCCGCCTTGAGCTTCTTCACGTCGTCGAGGAACGCGGCCCAGGTGACCGGCGGAGCGGTGATCCCGGCCTTGGCGAAGAGCTTCTTGTTGTACCAGAAGCCGACCATGCCGATGTCGTACGGCACTCCGTAGGTGCGGCCCCCGATCTGGTAGGCCTGGAGCGAGACCGGGGTGAGCTGGGACGACCAGTCGAGGAGGTCGGTGAGGTCCTCGACGAGCCCCGCGTCGACCTGCTGCTGGAGCACGCCGCCGCCCCAGGTCTGGTAGACGTCGGGGAGCTTGCCCGAGGACGTGGTGGCGGTCAGCTTGGACTTGAACGCCTCGTTCTCCAACGAGGTCGTGTTGATCGCGATGTTCGGGTGGGCGGTCGTGAACGCCGTGGAGATCTGCGGGAAGAGGGACTTGCCCGGTTCCGTCGTGGCGATGTTCCACCACTCGAACGTCATCTTGCCGTCGGCCGACAGGTTGCCGCCCGACTCGTCGGCCCCGCAGGCCGCGGTCAGGGCGACGGACAGGGTGGTCAAGCCCGCGAGCGCCAGGAAGCTGCGTCGGCTCGGGGTGGTGCTGGCCATGGGACCTCCGTGAGCGGGATGCCGGGTTCGATGCCGAGCCGTTGCCGGGTTCGTGCCGGTCGTGGTCTCGAAACTTTTTCGAAATACTCTCGAATTCCGTGGTGCCACAAACTAGGAACGTCAGGCGGCACGGTCAAGACTTCTCACCGATTTCTCTGAGAAATCTCCCGGCACTCCGGGCTTGACAAGCCGTCGCGCCGCCCAGAAACTCTTCGAAAGTTTGCGATAACTGTCGTCGACCGACGGCATCGAGGAGGAGAGAAGTTGAGCGAGCAGCGTGCGACTCTGGCGGTCATCGCCGCGGAGGCAGGGGTCTCCCAGGCCACCGTCTCCAAGGTGATCAACGGCCGTTCCGACGTCGCGCCCGCGACCCGCGAGCGGATCGAGGGCCTGCTGCGGGCCCACAACTACCTCCAGCCCGGCCGGCAGAACAGGGCCCGCAGATCAGGCCTCGTCGACCTGATCATCGGCGGTCTGGACAGTGCCTGGGCGGTGGAGATCCTGCGCGGCGTCGAGGCCGAGTGCGCCCAGCGGGGCGTCGGCACCGTCGTGTCGCTCGTCCCGCCGGGCGAGGCCACACCGTCGAGCTGGTCCGCGCTGCCGGTCATGCACCACAGCGACGGCGTCATCCTCGTCACCGCCTCGGTCACCGAGGCGCAGCGCGCCCAGGTCGAGCGGGGCGGGGTGGCGCTGGTCGTCATCGACCCGATCGACCTGCCGGACAACGGCGTGCCGAGCATCGGCGCGACGAACTGGGCCGGCGGACTCGCGGCCACCGAACACCTGCTGGAGTTGGGGCACCGCCGGATCGCCGCGATCGGCGGGCGCAAGGAGATGCTCTGCAGCCAGGCCCGCATCGACGGCTACCGGGCCGCTCTGGAGCGGGCCGGGATCGAGGTCGACCGCGACCTGATCCGGTTCGGCGACTTCCAGCACGAAGGCGGATTCCGGTGCGCCCAGGAGCTGCTCGCCCTCCCCGATCCGCCGACCGCCGTCTTCGCGGGCAGCGACCAGCAGGCGATGGGCGTCTACGAGGCCGCCCGCCAGGCCGGACTGAGCATCCCTCAGGACCTCAGTGTGGTCGGTTTCGACGACCTGCCGATGTGTGAATGGCTGTCACCGCCGCTGACGACGGTGCGTCAGCCGCTGGAGGAGATGGGTCGGCTCGCCGCCCGCGCCCTGTTCCAGCTTCTGGAGGACCAGCCCCTGGTCAGCCCCCGGATGGAGCTCTCGACCGAACTCAAGGTCCGGGTCTCCACCGCCCCGCCCCGCCTCTAGGAGAACCCCGTGACCGAGCCTTGGCGTGACCCCCTCCTGCCCGCTTCCGTACGAGTCGCCGACCTGCTGGGCCGGATGACGCTGGAGGAGAAGGCGGGGCAACTGGCCGGCTTCTGGGCCCTGCCCTCGAATCCCGGAGCGCCCGTCGCACCGATGGAGGACGATTCCGGCGAACCGGCGCCGGGCCTCGACGACATCATCGAGCACGGTCTCGGCCAGCTCACCCGGGTGTACGGAACCGCGCCGATCACGGCGGAAGCCGGGATGGAGCGGCTCGCCTCACTTCAGCGGCAGGTGACCGAGGCCGGCCGGTTCGGCATCCCGGCCCTCGCTCACGAGGAGTGCCTGACCGGGTTCATGACCCTCGGGGCCACGGTCTTCCCCGGGCCGCTCGCCTGGGGCGCGTCCTTCGATTCCGCGCTCATACGCCGGATGGCCGTCGCCATCGGCGAGGGGATGCGGCGGGTCGGCGTCCACCAGGGGCTGGCTCCGGTGCTCGACGTGGTCCGCGACTACCGGTGGGGCAGGACCGAGGAGTGCATCGGTGAGGACCCCTATCTCGTCGGAGCGATCGGCACCGCGTACGTGCAGGGCCTGGAAGGCGCCGGCATCGTGGCGACGCTCAAGCATTTCGCCGGTTACTCGGCCTCGCGCGGCGGCCGGAACATGGCCCCCGTCGCCTCGGGGCCGCGCGAGTTCGCCGACGTGCTGGTCGAGCCCTTCGTACGGGCGCTGCGCGAGGGAGGCGCCCGGTCGGTGATGAACAGCTACACCGACGTGGACGGCGTCCCGGTCGCCGCCGACGAACGCCTGCTGACCGGACTGCTCAGGGACGAGCTCGGTTTCGGCGGCGTCGTCGTCGCCGACTACTACTCCGTCTCCTTCCTGGAGAGCCGGCACGGCGTCGCGGGGTCGCGCGGCGCGGCCGGCGCGCTGGCGTTGACCGCCGGAATCGACGTCGAGCTGCCCACGGCACGCTGCTACGGCGAGCCGCTGACCGCGCTCGTACGGTCGGGAGACGTACCCGAGGAGCTCGTCGACCGGGCCGCGGAGCGGGTCCTGCTGCAGAAGGCCGAACTCGGTCTGCTCGACCCCGACTGGGAACCCGTCAAACCCGTACCGGTCGACCTCGACCCGCCGGAGAACCGGGCACTGGCCAGGCTCCTGGCCGAGCGGTCCACCGTGCTGCTCGCCAACGACGGCATCCTGCCGCTGCGTCCGTGCCGGGTCGCGGTCAGCGGGCCGTACGCCGACGACCCCCACTCGTTCCTCGGCTGCTACTCCTTCCCCAACCACGTGGCGCTGCCCGGCGCCCCAGGGCTGGAGATCCCGACGCTCGACGAGGCACTCACCTCTGCCGGGTTCACGGTCACCGCGGAGGATCCGGAGGTGAACGTGCTGGTACTCGGCGACCGGGCGGGCATGTTCGGCCGGGGCACCTCGGGAGAGGGCTGTGACGCCGAGACCCTCGACCTGCCCGGCGACCAGGCCGCACTCGCCTCCGCTGTGCTGGACTCCGGGGTGCCGACCGTCCTGGTCCTCGTCTCCGGACGCCCCTACGCGCTCGGCTCGCTGGCGGAGCGCGCGGCGGCCGTCGTCCAGGCCTTCTTCCCCGGCGAGGAGGGCGGAACGGCGCTGGCCCGGATCATCAGCGGGGCCGCGGAGCCATCCGGGCGGCTCCCCGTCTCCATCCCCCGCCAGGCCGGGGGACAGCCCGGCACCTACCTGCACTCCACGTTGGGCGGGCACACCGACTGGAGCTCGGTGGACCCGACTCCGCTGTTCCCGTTCGGGCACGGGCTGAGCTGGACCAGCTTCACCTGCTCGGATCTCTCCGTGGATCCCGTCGCCCCGACGGACGGAGCCGTCTCCGTCGCGGTCACCGTACGCAACGTCGGCGAGGTGGCCGGGACCGAGGTGGTCCAGCTCTACCTCTCGGACCCCGAGGCGTCCGTCGTGCGACCGAGGCGATGGCTCGCCGGATTCGGCAGGGTAGAGCTGCGGCCAGGCGAGGCCGCGCGGATCACCTTCTCCGTCCACGCCGACCGGACTTCCTTCACCGGGGTCGACCTGCGCAGGAGAGTGGAGCCCGGAGAGATCGGCGTGGCCGTCGGACGGTCCAGCGGCGACCTCCCGCTCCAGGGCTCCTTCACCCTGCACGGCCCCGTACGTCACCCGGCGGCCGAGCGGGTGCTGTCCGTGCCGGTCGAGATCGTCCCGGTGCCGTGACCACGCCCTTCGGGGATCCCGTGCTGCCCGGGTTCCGGCCCGACCCGTCCGTCTGCCGGGTGGGGGCGGACTACTACCTGGTGACGTCCAGCTTCGAGTGGTTCCCGGGGCTTCCCGTGTTCCACAGCCGCGATCTCGTGAACTGGCGACGTCTCGGCTCCGCGCTGGACCGGCCGTCCCAGCTCGATCTCGACGGGTGCGAGCCCTCCCGCGGCCTGTTCGCGCCGACGATCCGCCACCATGACGGGCTCTTTCACCTCGTCTGCACGCTGATGGACGGCCCCGGACATTTCGCCGTCACGGCGGCCGACCCGGCCGGGCCCTGGTCGGAACCGTACTGGCTGGAAGGAGAGGGCTTCGACCCGTCGCTGTTCTTCGACGACGGGCCGGACGGCGACGGCCGGGCCTGGTTCACCGCCGCCCGTGTGCTGGACGAGGCCGCCGGCCGCACCGAGATCTGGATGCGTGAGTACCTTCCCCGCGAACGACGGCTCACGGGACCCGAGTACGTCCTGTGGTCGGGAAGCCGACCGGGTGCCCGCTGGTCGGAGGCTCCGCACATCTACAAGATCGACAGTACCTATCTCCTGCTCACCGCGGAGGGCGGTACCGACGTGGACCACAGCGTGGTGGCCGCCCTCGCCGACCACGTGACCGGCCCGTACGAGGGCGCCCCCGACAACCCTGTGCTGCCTCCCGCCACGGGCCCCGTGACCTGCACCGGGCACGCCGACCTCGTGCAGACCTCGGACGGCGACTGGCGGGCCGTCCTCCTGGGCGTCCGCCCGGGCTCCGCCATCGGACGCGAGACCTTCCTCAGCAGGGTCACCTGGAACGACGGCTGGCCGGTCTTCTCCCCTGTCGACCACACGAGCCCCCGGCGCCGTCTCCAGGACGACTTCGCCGCGCTCTCCACCGACTGGAGCACCCTGCGCACCCCACGCGCGTCGTTCTGGACCACCGGCGACGGGATACGCCTCCAGCTCCGCCCCGAACGCCTCGGCGAACGCACCGTCCCCTCCCTCCTGGTCCGCCCGCAGGAACAGCCGGACTGCGACGTCTCCACCGAACTGCGCTTCACCCCCGCCGCACCCGATGAACAGGCCGGCCTCGCCGTAGTCCTCGACGACGACACCCACCTCCTCTTCCTTCGCACCGAGGAAGGGCTCGTCCTCCGCCACGGGCCCGAGGTCCTGGCCGGCGCTCCCGTCCCCCGGGGCCCGTTCGCCTGGGAGTGCGCGTCCGGGGCTTCAGCCACACCTTCGCCCACGCGGCGCCGGACGGCACCTGGCAGGACCTGGCCACCGTCGCAGCCACGTTCCTCACGCCGCTGTTCACCAGCGTCCAGCTCGGCCTCTACGCCACCTCCCACGGCCACCCGTCCACGAACCACGCCCACTTCACGTGGTTCGACATCGCGTACCCGCGCCGGGCCTCCGGGGCGACGGGCATCGACGACCCGGAAATGTGAACCGAAGCAAGAACTCGCTTATGAACGAAGCAGTCCCTATCGAAATACTTTCGATAGGGACTACTTCGTCATGGCGCTCTCGACATTCCTTGAAGGACCCTTTCGAGAGGCCTCAAAGGCCCCATTCTCGGGCCGCATTCCCGAAACATCTCCGAAACACTTGACATGTTCCTGCAGTGTTTCCAGACTGAATCCCGAGGACGCCACCGCCCCTTGACCTGCATGTCGCGGCGCCGGCCTCGCATCATCGCGCCCTGATGGTCCGCGTCCTTTTCCACGCACGCGGACATCACCCTCGCGGAATCTTTCCGCCGCGCTCGCATCCATCCGTGATTTCCGTACTGGAGGTCCAGCCATGCGTTCACATGCCACTCCCCCGTCCACCGTCCGCCGGAAAATAGGTGGCCTCGGCGCGGCGCTGATCGTCGGCGTCCTCGGTTCCGCCACCGTGCTGGTGGCGCCGCTGCCCTCACACGCCGCCGAGAGCACGCTCGGCAGCGCGGCGGCGCAGAGCGGCCGGTACTTCGGCACCGCCATCGCCTCGGGCAGGCTCGGTGACTCGACGTACACGACGATCGCGAACCGCGAGTTCAACTCGGTGACCGCCGAGAACGAGATGAAGATCGACGCCACCGAACCCCAGCAGGGCCGGTTCGACTTCACCGCCGGCGACCGCGTCTACAACTGGGCGGTGCAGAACGGCAAGCGGATACGGGGCCACACCCTGGCCTGGCACTCCCAGCAGCCCGCCTGGATGCAGAACCTCGGCGGCAGCGCGCTGCGCCAGGCCATGAACAACCACATCAACGGCGTGATGGCCCACTACAAGGGCAAGATCGGCCAGTGGGACGTCGTGAACGAGGCCTTCGTCGACGGCACCTCGGGAGCCCGGCGCGACTCCAACCTGCAGCGCACCGGCAACGACTGGATCGAGGTCGCCTTCCGCACCGCACGTGCCGCCGACCCGGCCGCCAAGCTCTGCTACAACGACTACAACGTCGAGAACTGGACGTGGGCCAAGACCCAGGCCATGTACGCCATGGTCAAGGACTTCAAGCAGCGCGGCGTGCCCATCGACTGCGTCGGCTTCCAGTCGCACTTCAACAACGACAGCCCCTACAACAGCAACTTCCGCACCACCCTCCAGAGCTTCGCGGCCCTCGGCGTCGACGTGGCCATCACCGAACTCGACATCCAGGGCGCCTCGGGCACGACCTACGCCAACGTGACCAACGACTGCCTGGCCGTCCCGCGCTGCCTCGGCATCACCGTCTGGGGTGTGCGCGACACCGACTCCTGGCGAGCCGAGCACACGCCGCTGCTCTTCAACGGCGACGGCAGCAAGAAGCCCGCCTACTCCTCCGTCCTCAACGCGCTCAACTCCGTCTCCCCCAACCCCAACCCCACTCCGACCCCCTCCCCCGGCTCCGGACCGATCAAGGGAGTCGCCTCGGGCCGCTGCCTGGACGTACCCGGTGCCGTCACCACCGACGGCACCCAGGTCCAGCTGTGGGACTGCAACAACCGCACCAACCAGCAGTGGACCCACACCGCCGCGGGTGAGATCAGGGTCTACGGCGACAAGTGCCTGGACGCCGCCGGCACAGGCAACGGCGCCAAGGTCCAGATCTACAGCTGCTGGGGCGGCGACAACCAGAAGTGGCGCCTCGACTCCGACGGATCCATCGTCGGCGTCCAGTCCGGCCTCTGCCTCGACGCCGCTGCCAACGGCACCGCCAACGGCACGCTGATCCAGCTCTACTCCTGCTGGAACAGCGGCAACCAGCGCTGGACCCGCACCTGACACGCTGCGGCACACCATGGAGGGGAGCCAGGATGATCCTGGCTCCCCTCGGTGCTATCAGGCGGAGGAAGGGTTGCCGTAGTAGGCGTCCGGGCCGTGCTTGCGTGTGAAGTGGCGGTCCAGGAGGTGCTGCGGAGGCTCGACCGTGCCCAGGGCGATGGTGTGGAGGGCCATCTCGGCCACCGCCTCGCAGATGATGGCGTGCTCCAGGGATGCGGTGGCGTCGGCGCCCCAGGTGAAGGGGCCGTGGTGGGCGACCAGGGCACCGGGGACCTCGCGGGCCCGGGAGTCGTCACGGCCCAGCAGGTCCACGATGACCTGGCCGGTGTTGTACTCGTAGCCCATGGCGCACTGCTGGGGGGTGAGAGCCGCGGTGACGGGGACGGGACCGTTGAAGGTGTCCGCGTGGGTCGTGCCGAGCACCGGTATCGGACGACGGGCCTGGGCGAAGGCGACGGCATGGGTGGAGTGCGTGTGGGTCACGCCTCCGATGGAGGGGAAGGCCAGGTAGAGGCTCCGGTGCGTCTCCGTGTCGGTGGACGGTCGCAGGTGGCCCTCCATGACGCTTCCGTCGGACAGGGAGACGACGACCAGGTCCTCCTCGCTCAGCACGTCGTAGGCCACGCCCGAGGGCTTGATGACGAAGACGCCGGCTTGTCGGTCCACTCCGCTCACGTTGCCCCAGGTGAGGGTGGCCAGACCGGCCCGGGGGATGCGGAGGTTGGCCTCCAGCACCTCCCGGCGCAGTTCCTTGGAGACGGCGGTGCTCACGGAGGGCTCCGTCCTCGTGGGGGTGGATGGGGTGGCGGGGGTGCTCACAGGCTCTGGGCCAGACGGTGGTACGCCTGGTTCCAGCGCAGCTCGCGCGTGAAGGTCCGGACCGTGGTGCCCTCGTCGATGACGGCGAGTTCGGTCCGCAGCATCTCGGCGAGGTCGTCGAGCTCCTCGGCGCCGAGAGCGGTCGTCAGGACTGTGTGGTGCGGTGCTCCGGCCGTCAGCCAGGCCTCGGTGGAAGTGCGCAGGTCGGGACGGGGGCGCCAGACGGCCCGGGCGACGGGGAGCTTGGGCAGCGGCTCGGGCGGGGCGACGACGTCGACGTGGTTGGCGACGAGGCGGAACCGGTCGCCCATGTCGGCGAGACCGACGACGACGGCCGGACCGGGATCCGCGTCGAAGACGAGTCGGACCGGTTCCTCGCGTCCGCCGATCCCGAGCGCGTGGATCTCGCAGCTGGGCGTGGCCGTCGTAAGGGAGGGGCAGACCTCCAGCATATGGGCGCCGAGGATGAGTTCCTGGCCTGGTGTGAGGTCGTAGGTGTAGTCCTCCATGAAGGAGGTGCCGCCGGGCAGGCCGTGGGCCATCGCCTTCAGCGCGCGCAGCAGTGTGGAGGTCTTCCAGTCCCCTTCGCCGCCGAAACCGTAGCCGTCCGCCATCAGGCGCTGCACGGCGAGGCCGGGCAGCTGGCGCAGGCCGCCGAGGTCCTCGAAGTTGGTGGTGAAGGCGCGGAACCCGCCTTCCGTGAGGAAGGTGCGCAGACCGGCTTCGATGCGGGCGGCGTAGCGCAGGGATTCGTGGCGCTCGCCGCCGGGGCGCAGCTCGGGCGTGAGGGCGTAGAGGTCCTGGTACTCCTTGACGAGGGCGGTGACGGTGTCCTCGTCTGTGGCGTCGATCACGGCGACGAGGTCGTTGACGCCGTACGTGTTGACCGAGACCCCGAACCGCAGCTGCGCCTCGACCTTGTCGCCCTCGGTGACGGCGACGTCGCGCATGTTGTCGCCGAACCTGGCGAGTTTGAGGGTGGTGAGTTCGGAGCGGCCGACGGCGGCGCGCGCCCAACCGGCGATGCGGTCGACGACCTCGGGGGTGGAGACGTGGCCCGCCACGGTCTTGCGCGGGACACCGAGGCGGGTCTGGACGAAGCCGAACTCGCGGTCACCGTGGGCGGCCTGGTTCAGGTTCATGAAGTCCATGTCGATGGTGGACCAGGGCAGTTGGCGGTTGGCCTGGGTGTGCAGGTGGAGCAGGGGCTTGCTCAGGGCGTCGAGGCCGGCGATCCACATCTTGGCCGGGGAGAAGGTGTGCATCCAGGCGATAAGGCCGATGCAGCGGTCGTCGGCGTTGGCCTCCAGGCAGATCGCGCGGATGGCGGCCGCGTCGGTGAGGACCGGCTTCCACACCAGGCGGACGGTCATCCGGGGCTGCCCGGCGAGGGTGTCGCAGATGGCGCGGGACTGGTCGGCGACCTGAGCCAGGGTGTCGTCGCCGTAGAGGGCCTGGCTTCCGGTGAGAAACCAGATCTCGCGGTCGGGCTGGGCGAGCGTCATGTCGGGTGTGCTCCTCGGAGGTGCTGGGGCGGAGAGGTCGGGCCGATGGAGGCCGGGGCGAAGAGGCGCCCCGGTCAGCCGGTGGTGACGAGGCGTGCGGTGTTGCGGATCCGTCGCAGGCGGTGCAGGAGGAGGTCCGCTCCGGTACCGAAGTGGTCGTGCAGGGCGCGGTACTCGTCGAACAGCGCGTCGTAGGCGTCCGCCCGTGCGGGGTCTGGCACGTACGCGTGGCGCTGGACGCTGCCCATCACGGAAGCGGCGGAACGGACGTCGGGGTAGGCGCCCGCGGCGACGGCGGCGTGGATGGCCGAGCCGAGCGCCGGACCCTGCTCGGAGGTGCCGACGGACACTGGGCGGCGGAGCACGTCGGCGTAGATCTGCATGAGCAGCGCGTTCTTCCTCAGCCCTCCGGTGACGATGAACTCCTCGACGGGGATCCCGCCGCCCTCGAAGGTCTCGACGATCATCCGGGTGCCGTAGGCGGTGGATTCGAGCAGGGCCCGGTAGACGTCCTCGGGCCGGGTGTCGAGGGTGAGGCCGGCGATGACTCCGGAGAGGTGGTGGTCGACCAGGGTGGAGCGGTTGCCGTTCATCCAGTCCAGGGCGACCAGGCCGTGCGCGCCGACCGGCTGGTCGGCGGCCTTGCGGGTCAGGAGTCGGTGGAGGTCCTCGCCCGATGCCTCGGCCTCGGCGCGGTAGTGGTCCGGGACGCCCTGGCGGAGCCACCAGGCGAAGATGTCGCCGACCGCGCTCTGGCCGGCCTCGTAGCCGTAGGCGCCCTCGACGATGCCGCCGTCGACGACCCCGCAGATGCCGGGTACCTCGGCGAGGGTGGCGCCGTTGAGGACGTGGCAGGTGGAGGTTCCCATGATGGCGAGCATCCGGCCGTTCTCCACGGCGCCCGCCGCGGGTGCGGCGACGTGTGCGTCGACGTTGCCCGCCGCGACGGCGATGCCCTCGGGGAGACCGGTCCAGTGTGCGGCCCGGCTGCTCAGGGTGCCGACGCGGGAGCCCAGCGAGGAGAGGGGGTGCTCCAGGCGGGTGGCGGGGAAGTCGGCGAAGTCCGGGTGGAGTCCGGCGAGGAAGTCGGGCGAGGGGTAGGTCCCGTCCTGGTGGATGCCCTTGTAGCCGGCGGTGCAGGTGTTGCGGGACTCGGCGCCGGTCAGCTGCCAGACGATCCAGTCGGCCGCCTCGATCCAGCGGGCGCAGGCGGCGTAGACGGCCGGGTCCTCTTCCAGGACCTGCAGGGCCTTGGCGTACTGCCACTCGGAGGAGATCTTGCCGCCGTACCGTGCGATCCACTTCTCGCCGCGTGCGTGAGCGAGGGCGTTGATGCGGTCGGCCTGGGCCTGGGCCGCGTGGTGCTTCCACAGTTTGGGCCAGGCGTGCGGGCGGTCGGCCCACTCGGGCGTCAGGGCGAGCGGGGTGCCGTCCGGGGCGGTCGGCAGGACCGTGCAGGCGGTGAAGTCGGTGGCGATGCCGATGACGCGGGCCGGGTCGACCCCGGCGTCGGCGAGCGCCGCCGGAACAGCGGTACGCAGGACGTCGCGCCAGTCCTCGGGGTGTTGCAGGGCCCAGTCGGGGGGCAGGGGGGCGCTGGTGGAGGGAAGGTGGTCCTCGATGACTGCGTGGCGGTACTCGTGGACCGACGAACCGAGTTCTGCGCCGTCCCGGACCCTGACCACGACGGCGCGCCCGGAGAGGGTGCCGAAGTCGACTCCGATGGTGCATGCCTCGGACTGGTGAGGGGCTGCGGGGCCGGATAGGGCGTGTGTGGTCACGATGCGGTCTCTCTCGTCATGAACAGGGCCAGAGGAGCACCCTGATTGTTAACGCTCACAATTGGCTGGGCAAGAGTTGCGTGCAGTTCTGTCGAACATTCGGCAAGAAGAAGGGCCTCTGAAGTGAGCGCTCACCTACCGTCCCGGGGGCAACCCCCGCGTCGCGCCCGGCCTGCCGGGCGGCGGTAGGGCCGAGCGGACGGAACGGTCGACGGAGCGCTTGCGCGGGCGGACCGACGCGCGTGCGCCGCCGGACGCCGGACATCAGACGGCAGGCCCCAGACAGCAGACACAGCAGACTGGAGACCTGTCACCGGCCTCCAGGACGGCCGCCAGGAGGTGGTGGGAGAGCCCGGCCCCCCGCGTCAGGATTCGTTCGAGGGGCGCGTGCTCGCACGCATGATGAGCTGCGGTTCCACCAGGAGGTGCTCGGCCTTCCGGGCGCGACCCTCGATGTGGTCCACCAGCAGCCCGATGCTCCGGCGCCCGATGGCGGCGAAGTCCTGGCGGACCGTCGTCAGCGGCGGAGGGAAGAACTCGGCCTCCGGGATGTCGTCGAAGCCGGCGACGGCGACCTGTCCGGGGGTGCGGATCCCGCCCTCGCGCAGCGCCCGCAGGACGCCGAGCGCCATCTGGTCGTTGGCGACGAAGACGGCCGTGACCGGTGTCGCCCCGCGACGGGCCAGGGCGAGTCCCGCGAGTTCCTGTCCCGCCCGGTACCCGGACAGCGGGCTCCAGTCCCCCGTCAGTACGCGCGGAGGGCGGATGCCGCTCTCCTCCAGGACGGTGCGCCATCCCGCGGTGCGGGCCTCGCTCTCCAGCCAGTCGTCGGGACCCGCCACGTGCCAGACGTTGCCGTGCCCGGCGGCGAGCAGGTGCTCCGTGACCATGCGGGCGCCGAGCTCCTGGTCGAGGGAGACGCCGGGCAGGTCGAGCTGGTGTCCACCCTCCACGGTGACCACGGGGAAGGGTGCGTCCAGCTCGGCGAGCGCCTGCACGTGCGAGCGTTGCGGGGTGATGGCGACGACGCCCTCCACGCCCCAGGACGCGAGGTGGTCGATGGCGTCCTTGAGCCCCTGCCCCTCTCCGGTGCGCAGACTGACGGTCGAGACGAGGTAGCCCTGCTCCCGGGCCGCCTCCTCCAGGCCGGTCAGGGTGCTGGCAGGGCCGTACAGGGCGGTGTTGACGGCGATGACACCCAGCGTCCTCGTACGGCGCGTCACCAGGGCGCGTGCGGCGGAGTTGCGACGGTAGCCCAGCCGCTCGATGGCCAGGGTGACCTGCTCCCGGGTGGCCGCGCGCACGTTGGGGTGATCGCTCAGCACCCGGGAGACGGTCTGGTGGGAGACCCCCGCCTCTCGTGCGACGTCGGCCATCGTCGGCGGGCGGACGTCTTCCGCGGGATGCGCCACGTTCGCCTCCCTTCTCCGTGTTCACGGCTGTACATCGATGCGAGAAAAACCTTAGCGCCTCTTGTATCACGCTGTTGTGAGCGCTAACAATCAACCTCGACCGGGGCGCCGACGCCCCGGCCACCCAGCCGGAACGGCGCCGTCCCGGTGGTGCGAGCTCACGCGCCGCCGCCGGACCCGTCCCTCGGCCGGAGCCGCCCTCGACGACGGGATTGCCAGGTAACCCATGAAGAAGTTCCGATCCGCATCCGCCCTCCTGGCCGTGACCACCGGCTGTGCCCTGCTCCTGACAGCCTGCGGGCAGAACAGCGAGGGCGGCAGCCAGGAGTCGAAGGACACGAAGGACCTCACCATCGGCATCGCGATGCCCACCAAATCCTCCGAGCGGTGGATCGCCGACGGCCGCAACATGACCGAAAGCCTGAAGAAGGCCGGCTTCGCCACGACCCTGCAGTACGGCGAGGACGACCCCGACCAGCAGGTCGCCCAGATCGAGAACATGATCACTCAGGGCGTCGACGCCCTGGTCGTGGCCGCCATCAACGGCGAGGCACTGTCCAACGTCCTGCAGCAGGCGGCCGACGCCCACATCCCGGTCATCTCCTACGACCGGCTCATCCTGGGCTCCCCGCACGTCGACTACTACGCCTCCTTCGACAACGAGAAGGTCGGCGAGCTCCAGGCCACGTACATCGTCGAGAAGCTGGGGCTGAAGGCCGGCTCGAAGAAGGGCCCCTTCAACATCGAGTTGTTCGCCGGGTCCAACGACGACAACAACACCAAGTACTTCTTCAACGGCGCCATGAAGGTGCTGAAGCCCTACCTCGACAAGAAGCAGCTGGTCGTACGCTCCCAGCAGACCCAGCTCAACCAGGTCACCACGTTGCGGTGGGACGGAGGGACGGCGCAGAAGCGCATGGACGACCTGCTGACCTCCTCGTACTCCACCGCCCGGGTCGACGCCGTGCTCTCCCCCTACGACGGCATCTCCATCGGCATCCTGTCCGCCCTGAAGTCCGACGACTACGGGAGCGCCGCCAAGCCGCTGCCGGTCGTCACCGGCCAGGACGCGGAGGTCGCCTCCGTGAAGTCGATCATCGCGGGCCAGCAGACGCAGACCGTCTACAAGGACACACGCGCACTCGCGCAGGTCGCCGCAGACATGGTGACCGCCGTCCTCGCCGGCAAGAAGCCCGAGATCAACGACAACGCCACCTACGACAACGGCAAGAAGGTGGTCCCGGCCTTCCTGCTCGATCCGGTCAGCGTCGACAAGACGAACTACCGGAAGGTCCTGGTCGATTCGGGCTACATCAACGCCGAGGAACTGCGGTGACGCCCGCCCCTGCCGACTCCCCCAAGGTTCCCGTCTCCGTCTCGTCCCCGTCCGGCCCCGTCCTCGAGATGCGGTCCATCGTGAAGTCCTTCCCCGGGGTCAGAGCACTGTCCGACGTGACCCTGTCCGTGGAGCGCGGCGAGGTGCACGCCCTGTGCGGAGAGAACGGTGCCGGCAAGTCGACGCTCATGAAGGTCCTGTCCGGCGTCCACCCGCACGGCACCTACGAGGGCGAGATCCTCTTCGAAGGCGAGCCGTGCCGGTTCAAGGACATCAGGGCCAGCGAGCGGCGCGGCATCGTCATCATCCACCAGGAGCTCGCACTCGTTCCCTATCTGTCGATCGCCGAGAACGTCTTCCTCGGCAACGAGCCGTCCCGGCGCGGGATCATCGACTGGCACGAGGCGCTGCGCCGTGCTTCCGAACTGCTCAGGCGGGTCGGGCTCGACGAACATCCCGAGACACGGGTCGCCGACATCGGTGTCGGCAAGCAGCAGCTCGTGGAGATCGCGAAGGCGCTGGCGAAGAACGTCCGCCTGCTGATCCTCGACGAGCCCACCGCGGCGCTCAACGACGAGGACAGCGCGCAACTGCTGCGGCTGATGCGGGAGTTGAAAAGCCAGGGCATCACGTCGATCATCATCTCGCACAAGCTGAACGAGATCGCCCAGATCGCCGACTCCGTCACCATCCTGCGCGACGGGCGCTCCATCGAGACCCTCGAGGTCCGGGACCCCGCCACCACCGAGGAACGCATCATCCGCGGCATGGTGGGGCGGGACCTCGACAGCCGGTTCCCCGACCGCACGCCGTACGAGGGCCCGTCCGCCGCCGACCCTGTCCTGGAGATCCGTGACTGGACCGTACGTCACCCCCTCGACCGCGGCCGCAAGGCCGTCGACGGGGTCTCGCTCCAGGTCCGCCGCGGGGAGATCGTCGGCGTCGCGGGACTCATGGGTGCCGGCCGGACCGAACTCGCGATGAGCGTCTTCGGCCGTTCCTACGGCCACTACGAGCAGGGCACCGTACTCAAGGACGGCCGCGAGGTACGGACACGCACGGTCCCCGAGGCGGTCGCCCACGGCATCGCGTACGTCACGGAGGACCGCAAGCACTACGGTCTCAACCTCGGGGACTCCGTGAGCCGGAACATCTCGCTCGCGTCCCTCGGCGCCATCGCCCGCCGCGGCGTCGTCGACGGGCATGAAGAGCGCAAGGTGGCCGAAAGGTACCGGCAGATCATGAACATCAAGGCTCCGAACGTCCTCGAGCCGGTCGGCCGCCTTTCCGGCGGCAACCAGCAGAAGGTCGTTCTCAGCAAGTGGATCCTCGCCGGGCCGGACGTCCTGATCCTCGACGAGCCCACCCGCGGAGTCGACGTGGGAGCCAAGTTCGAGATCTACACCGTGATCGACCGGCTCGCCGCCGAGGGCAAGGCGATTCTCCTCATCTCCTCCGAGCTGCCCGAACTGCTCGGCATGTGCGACCGCGTCTACACCATGGCCGCAGGCCGGCTGACCGGCGAAGTCGCCCGCGAGGACGCCACCCAGGAAGTCCTGATGCGGCACATGACGCAGGACACCCCCGCGCCACAGGCGGTCACCGCAGGCGCCGCCCCCAGCGAAGGACACCAGGCATGAGCACCGACGTCAGCACGAAAACGACCACACCGGCGCCCCCGGGCCGCGGGGCTCCGTCCACCGGGGCACCGCTGACCCGGGTACTTCTGGAAGGCGTCCGGCGGAACATGCGCCAGTACGGGATGCTCTTCGCACTCGGCCTGATCGTGCTCCTGTTCCAGATCTGGACGGGCGGCGACCTCCTGCTGCCGCGGAACGTCTCCAATCTGGTGCTGCAGAACAGCTACATCCTCATCCTGGCCATCGGCATGATGATCGTCATCATCTCCGGGCACATCGACCTGTCCGTGGGCTCCCTGATGGCCCTGGTCGGTGGCATCGGGGCGGTGCTCATGGTCGAGCACCATGTGGCCTGGCCCGTCGCGGTGCTCCTCACCCTGCTGCTGGGAGCCATCGCCGGCGCCCTGCAGGGCTTCTTCATCGCGTACGTCGGCATACCGTCGTTCATCGTGACCCTCGCCGGCATGCTGCTGTTCCGCGGGCTCACGGAGATCTTCCTCAAGGGGCAGACGCTCGGTCCGTTCCCGGACGGACTGCAGAAGATCGCCAACGGCTTCCTGCCGGAGGTGGGACCGCAGACCAACTACCACAACGGGACCCTGCTCCTCGGCCTGGGACTGGTCGCCTACGTGGTGTTCCAGGAGGTGCGGGACCGTGGTCGCCAGCGCGAATTCGCTCTGGAGCCGCTCCCCACGGGCCTGTTCGCGCTGAAGTTGACGGCACTGGTCGCCGCTGTCCTGGTCACCACCCTGCTGCTCGCAAGCTACAAGGGCGCCCCCGTGGTCCTCCTGATCCTGGCCGCGCTGCTGGTCGGCTTCGGCTACGTGATGCGCAACGCGGTGATCGGCCGTCACGTGTACGCGATCGGGGGGAACCTGCCGGCCGCCAAGCTGTCCGGGGTCAAGGACAAGAAGGTGACCTTCGCCGTGTTCCTCAACATGGGAATGCTCGCGGCGCTCGCCGGGCTCGTCTTCGCCGCGCGCTTCAACGCGGCCTCGCCGAAGGCCGGCGTGAACTTCGAACTGGAGGCCATCGCCGCCGCGTTCATCGGCGGGGCGTCGATGAGCGGTGGAGTCGGGACCGTCCTGGGAGCGATCATCGGCGGCCTGGTCCTCGGCGTGCTCAACAACGGCATGAACCTCGTCGGGGTGGGCACCGACTGGCAGCAGGTCATCAAGGGCCTGGTGCTCCTCGCGGCGGTCGGCTTCGACGTGTGGAACAAGCGCAGGGCGGGTGCCTGACACCGCTCCGGACATGGCTGTGCCCGCCGGCTCCTCCGCCGGCGGGCACAGCCATGTCCACACGGTCAGTCACAGGTGCCGAACCTTAGGACCGTACTCGACCTGTACTCCTCGCCAGGCCGAAGCACCGGAGACGGGTCACCGGTGCGGTTCGGCGAGTCGGGGAAGTGCTGGGTCTCCAGCGCGATGCCGGCGCCCGCCCCGTAGGGCATACCGCTCTTGCCGAGGACCGTGCCGTCGAACTGACCCGCGGTGTAGACCTGGAGCCCGGGCTCCGTGGTCAGCACCTCCATGCGGCGGCCGGTGGCCGGCGCGTACAGGACGGCGGCGGGGCGCAGTGCCTCGTCGCCGTGCGGGCTCAAGACGAAGTTGTGGTCGTATCCGCCGTCCGCGCCGGGGCGGGCCAGGGCGTCGGCGATCCTCAGCGGCCGGCGGAGGTCGAACGCGGTGCCGGACACGGGGCGGTGGTCCCCGTGGGGAAGGAGGTCGTCGTCGACCGGAGTGTAGTGGGAGGCTTGCACGGCGAGTTCGTGACCGAGGATGTCGCCGGCGCCTTCGCCGTCGAGGTTGAAATACGCGTGGTTGGTCAGGTTGACCAGGGTGGCCGCATCGGTGACCGCCGAGTAGGTGAAGGCGAGTTCGCCGGCACGGCCGATGAGACAGCTGACGGTGACGTCCAGGTTTCCCGGGAACCCCTGGTCACCGTCCGGGCTCCGGAGGCGCAGGAGCACACCGGTCCACTCCGGGGTGTGCACGCTCTCGGCTTCCCAGAGGCGGGTGTCGAAGCCGTCGGTGCCGCCGTGCAGGCAGTGGCCGTTCTCCTGCGTGGTCAGCTGGTACGGCTTCCCGTCCAGGGAGAACCGGCCGTGTGCGATGCGGTTGGCGTAGCGGCCGACGGTGGAGCCGAAGTACCGGGCGGTGTCGGCCGCCCGGGCGGGGTCGTGGGGAGCGAGGACGATGTCGGCCGGGGTGCCGTTCCGGTCCGGCGCCCACAGCCCGTGGAGGCGGGCGCCGCGAGTGTGCACCTCCGCCGTGAGTCCGCCGGGGAAGCCGAAGGTCCATCGTTGTCCGGCGTACGGTTCGGGACGGCAGACCGGAGGGACCCCGGTGAAGGGGGACGGTGCTGGGTTCATGGAGGTTCCTTGTCGGCGAGAGGGCGCGCCCGGGGCGGGGGCAGGGATGGCCCTGCCCCCGCCCCGGGCGCGTTCGTACGCGGAGGACGGCTCGGGGTTCGCACTCGGCGAGGGGTCTATTCCGCCTGGCGCGATCCTCCGAAGAGGCGTTGGAGGAGGATGAAGACGAACAGCAGACCGCCGATGACGATGCGGGTCCACCACGAACTGAGCGTGCCCTGGAAGCTGATGATGGTCTGGATCAGACCGAGGACCGTCACGCCCAGGGCGGTTCCCAGGACGAAGCCGGAACCACCGGTCAGCAGCGTCCCGCCGATCACGGCGGCGGCGATGGCGTCGAGTTCCATGCCGACGGCGTGCAGGGCGTAGCCGGACAGCATGTAGAAGGTCAGCAGCAGACCGCCGAGGGCGGAACACAGGCCGCTCACGGCGTACACCGCGACCTTGGTGCGCCCTACGGGCAGGCCCATGAGACGGGCTGAGGACTCGTTGCCGCCCAAGGCGTAGACGGTGCGGCCGAAGCGGGTGTGGTGGAGGACGACGAAGGCGAGTGCCAGCACGACCAGGGCGATGATCACGGCGGGTGAGACGAACAGGCCCCCGGGCAGGAGCACCCGCGTCTGGGCGATCCGCGTGGTCGTCGGGTCGGTGAGGGAGATGGACTCGGTGCTGATCATGTAACAGAGGCCGCGGCCGAGGAACATGCCCGCGAGAGTGACGATGAAGGGCTGGATCTCGAAGGCGTGGATCACCCAGCCCATGAGGGCACCGCCCCCTGCTCCCACCAGCAGGACCACCGGCACCGCCAGCGCGAGCGGCAGGCCGTTCTGTTCGACGAGCCAGGCCGTCAGCATGGTCGACAGGGCCACCATCGAGCCGACCGAGAGGTCGATCCCGCCTGTGAGGACGACGAACGTCATGCCGATCGCCACGACGAGCAAGAAGCCGTTGTCGATCAGGACGTTGAGCAGGACCTGCGCGGAGAAGAAGCCTTCGTACTGCACGGACCCGATCGAGAACATCGCGACCAGCAGCGTGGCCGTCACCATGAGCGGCAGGCGGGCGGCGTGCCGTGCCGAGAAGCGGTGGAGCGGCTTGGTGAGGGTGGTGCTCACGGGTGGACCTCCTGCCGACGGGCCGTCAGGTCGCCGGCCGCGGATGCCGGGTCCGGGGCGGCCGTTCGGCGACGGCGTGAGAGTCGCGCGCGGAACGCGGGCGACTGGACGAGACACACGACGATGACGACCAGGGCCTTGAAGACGAGGGTGGTCTCGGGCGGTACGCCGAGGGTGTAGATCGTGGTCGAGAGGGTCTGGATGATCAGCGCGCCCAGGACCGTCCCACCGAGGGAGAAGCGACCGCCCGTCAGGGCGGTGCCGCCGATGACGACGGCGAGGATCGCGTCCAGTTCGATCCACAGGCCGGCGTTGTTGCCGTCCGCACTGGACACGTTGGAGCTGATCATCAGGCCCGCCACCGCGGCGCACACGGCGCTGACGACGTAGACCATGACCAGGAGGCCGACTGCCCGGATGCCGACGAGTCGGCTGGCGACCGGGTTGCCGCCCACCGATTCGATGAGCAGCCCGAGCGCGGTCCGCCGGGTGACGAGGGAGGTGACGGCGACGAGGGCCGCGGCGAGGAGGACGGCGAAGGGGAGGGTGAGCCAGTAGCCGCCGCCGATCATCTTGTAGGCGCTGCTGGACACGCTGATGATCTGGCCGTCGGTGATCAGCTGGGCCACGCCGCGCCCTGCGACCATGAGGACCAGCGTGGCGATGATGGGCTGGACGCCGAGCCGGGCGACGAGGAAGCCGTTCAGCAGTCCGATCGCGGCGGCCACGCCGACCGCCAGCGCGATCGCGGACAGGACGGTGGACAGGCTCCCCGGGTCCTTCGCGGTGGCGATGTGCTCGCACGCGAGGGCGCCGGCGATGGCGACCGTCGAGCCGACCGAGAGATCGATGCCCCGGGTGGCGATCACGAGCGTCATGCCGAGCGAGACGAGGATCAGGGGGGCACCGAACTGCAGGATGTCGATCAGGCTGCCGTACAGGTGTCCGTTCTGGACGCGGACGGCGAGGAAGTCATGGGTGAACACGACGTTCCCCACCAGCAGGGCGGCCAGCACGGCGGCGGGCCAGAACAGGCGGTGCTCCATGAGCCGCCGGGTGCCGGGCGCCCGGACAGGGCGCCCCCCGGCGCCGGTGTCGTCAGGTGGTGTCATGAGGTGGCTCCGGTGGCGATGGCGCCCAGGATCCGGTCGGGCGTCAGGGTCGTGTCGTTGGGGAGGGTGGCGACGAGCCGGTGGTCGCGCAGGACGCCCACGCGGTGGCTCAGCCGCAGCACCTCCTCGAGTTCGGCGGAGATGAAGAGGACCGCTGTGCCTTCCGCGGCCAGGCTGGTGACCAGTTTCTGGATCTCCGTCTTGGCACCGATGTCGATGCCCCTGGTGGGTTCGTCCAGGATCAGCAGCTCGGGGTCGGTGAGCAGCCATCGGGCGAGCAGCACCTTCTGCTGGTTGCCCCCGCTGAGGTTGCGGACCTCTGCCTCGGGGTCGGCCGGGCGGATGTCGAGAACCTCGGTCCACCGGGCGGCGATCTCGTCCTGCCGGGTGCGGGAAAGGGGTTTGGTCCAGCCGCGTGCGGCCTGGAGGGCGAGCACGATGTTCTCGCGGACGGTGAGTTCGCCGATCAGACCCTCCGCCTTGCGGTTCTCCGAGCAGAAGGCGATCTTGTGGGCGATCGCGGCGCGCGGCGAGCGCAGGACGGCGCGCTTGCCGTGGATCCGCAGCTCGCCTCCGTCGGCGTGGTCGGCGCCGAAGAGCAGCCGGGCCGCCTCGGTGCGTCCGGAGCCGAGGAGCCCGGCCAGGCCGATGACCTCGCCGCGGTGGATGTCCAGGTCATAGGGCTGGACGCCACCGGCCCGCCCGAGGCCGCGGGCGCTGAGGAAGGGCGTGTCCCCGGAACCGGGGCCGTCAGTAGTGCCGGTGTGGGATGTCTCGGCCAGTTCGTCGAGAATGCCCAGTTCGCTGCCGACCATGCGGTGTACGAGGGTGACGGGTGTCAGCTCGTCGATCCGGTACTCGCCTTCGAGGCGCCCGTTGCGCAGGACGGTCACCCGGTCGCACAGGTCGAAGACCTGGTCGAGGAAGTGGGTGACGAAGAGGATCGCGACACCCCGGTCGCGCAGTCTGCGGACCAGGGTGAACAGCTGGGCGACTTCGTCCCGGTCGAGGCTGGAGGTGGGCTCGTCGAGGATGAGGACCTTCGCCTTGACGTCCACGGCCCGTACGATCGCGACCAGTTGCTGGACGGCGAGGGAGTACGTGCC
This sequence comes from Streptomyces sp. NBC_01255, assembly GCF_036226445.1. Taxonomy (NCBI): domain Bacteria; kingdom Bacillati; phylum Actinomycetota; class Actinomycetes; order Kitasatosporales; family Streptomycetaceae; genus Streptomyces; species Streptomyces sp. NBC_01255. The sequence goes on along the minus strand of NZ_CP108474.1, from coordinate 8,015,434 downwards.
CAGCGGCATGCGGACGTCGAGGTCGAGTTCCAGTTCGGTGATGAGCCGTGCCGCGCGTTCGTGGAGGGCCGACCAGTGGACCAGCCCCAGGCGCCGGGGTTCGCGGCCGATGAGGATGTTCTCCGCGACCGAGAGGTTGGGGCACAGGTTCACCTCCTGGTACACCGTGCTGATTCCGGCGTGCTGCGCTTCCAGCGGTTCGGCGAATCGCTGGAAGCTGCCGTCGACGGAGACCGTTCCCGCGTCGGGCGGGTGGACGCCGGTGAGCACCTTGATGAGGGTCGACTTCCCGGCGCCGTTCTCGCCCATCAGGGCGTGGACCTCGCCGGGGAAGAGGCGCAAATCCACGCTGTCGAGGGCGAGGACGCCGGGGAACACCTTGCGGATGCCCTGGGCCTCCAGGACCGGCCGGTCGGTGCGGGTGGGTGTGGGGGTGGGTGGGACTGCCATCCGCCCTCCTCTCCTGAGGGGTCGGGGGCGGCGCGAGGACCGCCCCCGGTCTGGTGCGGGCGTCGGGTCAGTACTGGCGGCCGGGCAGGGCGGCCGCGGCCTGGTCCTGGGTGAAGACGCCCTCCTTGACCTCGACCCGTATCGGGACGCTCTCCCCCGCCGCGACCTTCTCGGCGAGTTCCATCAGCTGGTCGCCGAGGAGCGGGTTGCACTCGACCACCACGTTGATCTTCTTCTCCTGCATGGCGACGAAGGCGTCCTTGATTCCGTCGACGGAGATCACCTTGATGTCGGTGCCCGGCTTCCTGCCCGCCTCCTCGATGGCCTGGATGGCGCCCAGGGCCATGTCGTCGTTGTGGGCGTACAGGACGTCGATGTCCTTGTGGGACTTGAGGAAGGCCTGCATGACCTCCTTGCCCTTGGCGCGGGTGAAGTCCCCGGTCTGGGACGCGACGACCTTGAACTTGGGCTCTCCCTTGATGACTTCGGCGAAGCCGGCCTTGCGGTCGTTGGCGGGTGCGGAGCCGGTGGTGCCCTGGAGCTCGACGACGTTGACCGGTTCGGAGGTCCCCTCGTACTCCTTCACGAGCCACTTGCCGGCCTCCTGCCCCTCCTTGACGAAGTCGGAGCCGAGGAAGGTCCGGTAGAGGGAGGTGTCCTGCGAGTCGACCGCACGGTCGGTGAGGATCACCGGGATGCCGGCGCTCTTGGCCTCCTTGAGGACGGTGTCCCAGCCGGACTCCACCACCGGGGAGAAGGCGATGACGTCCACCTTCTGCTGGATGAACGTGCGGATCGCCTTGATCTGGTTCTCCTGCTTCTGCTGCGCGTCGGAGAACTTCAGCGTGATGCCGACCTTCTCGGCCGCCTCGCGTACGGACTTGGTGTTGGCGGTGCGCCAGCCGCTCTCGGCTCCCACCTGGGCGAACCCGAGCACCAGCTTGCCGTCGGAGGAGCCCTTGCCGGTGCCGCCGGTGGTACCGGTGGGCGCGGGCTCGGTGGTGCAGGCGGTCAGCACACCAGCGGCCAGAACGGCGGCGGTGATGACACGGAGGGCTCTGTGGGCCATGTCGTGGTTCCTTTCGGGGACGTGCGTCGTACAGGGCGGTGCCCTGAAGGGGCCGGGCCCGGCGAAGGTGCGGCTGCGCAGCGGTGGTTGCGCTGGGCGGAGGCGGAGTGGGCGTAGGCCCCCGACGACCGGCGGGCTGCCGAACGCGACACATTGTGAGCGCTAACAGACGCGCAACTCAAGGGTTCGTACGGCCGTTACCGGTTTTTGATGCGGAGAGACCAGTCGCTGCGCGGCCAGTCGCGCCTCGAAGATGTGAGCGTTAACAGGCTACTGAGGCGCCTTGCGGCACAGAAGGCCTCGCAGAATGAGGCCCGTTGACACACCCCCCCATGCTTCGTATCGTCGCGACACAATTTCGAACGATGCCCGAAATATCGAACGACAGGAGTCGCCCCATGTGTCCCACTCCGCCCACCGGCCAGGGCGGCTTCCTGTGAGCCGCCGGGGGCAGGCTGTCGTCCTCGACGCTCCCAAGACGATTCGCCTCGTGCAGCACGTGCCTCGTCAGGCGGGGCCCGGCGAAGCCCAGGTGCGCGTGCATGCCGTCGGGATCAGCCGCAGCGACCGCGACGTCTACCTGGGTCGCCGCCCCGTTCCGTACGTGCGCTATCCGGTCACCCCTGGCCACGAGTGGTCCGGCACCGTCACCGCCGTGGGAGAGGGCGCGCCGGCTTCCCTGCTCGGCCGCAAGGTCGTGGGCGAAGGGCTGCGGAACTGCGAGACCTGCGCGCCCTGCCGCGACGGCGACACCAACCTGTGCACCGTCGGCTACGAGGAGACGGGGTTCACCCTTCCCGGCGCCATGGCCCCCACCCTCGTCCTCCCAGCTCGTCTGCTGCACACGCTCGCGCCGGACGCCGATCTCACCGCCGCCGCGTTCCTCGAGCCGGCCGCCCGCGCGGCCGCCGCTGTCCTGAAGGCGCGCCCGCTGCCCGGTTCACGGGTGGCCGTCATCGGCTCCGGCGCCCTCGGCCTGCTCGCCGCACAGCTCCTCTGCGCCTTCTCCCCGAGCGAGCTGACGGTCGTCGGTACGAGCCCCGACCGAGCCGATCTCTCCCGTCGCTTCGGAGCCACCGCCTACCGGACGTGGGACCGCGCCTCCGGTCTCGCGGACTTCGACGTGGTGATCGACGCCGCGGGCGCGACGTCGAGCGCGCGCGCCGCGACGTCCTTGTTGCGGCCGGGAGGACGTCTGGTTCTCACGGGCATCCCGGTCCAGGGAGCGGAAGGACTCGATCCCACCGAGGTGGTCGCACGGCAGCTGTCGATCGGCACCGCCTTCGGAGCCTCCTCCGGCGCCTGGTCCTACGCCGTAGGCGCCTTCTCCGCGGAACGGCTGACGCCGCTCGAACTCGTCACGCACCAGCTGGGCATCGACGAGTTCGAGCGGGCCATGGAACTCACGGGCAGCGGCGATCCCCGCGTCGGGAGAATCCTGCTCCGTCCTTGAGGCTCAAAGACCCGGGATCGCGTTCGCGGCGATGGCCCTGGCGTACCAGCGGGCGCTGCGCTTCGGGGTGCGCAGCTGGGTGGTGTAGTCGACGTGGACGGCGCCGAAGCGCTTCTCGTACCCGTACGCCCACTCGAAGTTGTCGAGCAGCGACCAGAGGAAGTAGCCGCGTACGTCGGCACCGTCGGCGATGGCCTGGTGAACGGCCTTGAGGTGCCGGTGGAGGTAGTCGATCCGGTCGTGGTCCTGGATCTGGCCGTCCGCCGAAGGGATGTCGGGGAAGGCGGCGCCGTTCTCGGTGATCGCGAGGGGGAGGCCGGGGTGGGCGCGGGACGTGGCCATGAGGAGGTCGTAGAGCCCGGTGGGATCGATGGTCCAGCCCATGTCGGTGGTGTCGCCGGGCGGGAGGTGGAAGTTGACGTCCTCGGAGCCGGGCCACGGGGAATGGTCGCTCTCGCCGTGGGCGTGGTTGACCGCAGCCGCTCCGGGCATCGGGGCGGAGACGACGGCGGGCGTGTAGTAGTTGATGCCCAGGAGGTCAATGGGGGCGCCTATGGCGGACTCGTCGCCGGGCTTGACGAGGGTGCCCCAGTCGACGACGTGGGCGGTGTCGGCGAGGAGGTCGGCCGGATATCCGCCGGAGAGCATCGGGCCGGTGAAGACTCGGTTGGCGACGGCGTCGATGCGGCGGGCCGCGTCGAGGTCGGCCGGTTCCTGGGTAAGCGGCCGGACGTGGTGCAGGTTGAGGGAGACCGCGATCCGGGCGTGGGCGGGCAGGGACGCGCGCAGGGCCGCGGTGGCGCGGCCGTGTCCGAGGTTGAGGTGGTGGGCCGCGCGCAGGGCTAGGGCGGGGTCGGTGCGGCCCGGGGCGTGGACGCCGGAGCCGTAGCCGAGGAAGGCCGAGCACCAGGGCTCGTTGAGCGTGGTCCACAGGGCGACCCGGTCGCCCAGTGCGTCGGCGGCCAGCGCCGCGTACTCGCCGAAGCGCTCGGCGGTCTCGCGTACCGTCCAGCCCCCTTCGTCCTCCAGCGCCTGGGGAAGGTCCCAGTGGTACAGGGTGGCGACGGGCTGGACGCCGGCGTCGAGGAGTTCGTCGACGAGCCGGCTGTAGAAGTCGAGGCCGGCGGCGTTGGCGGGGCCCCGCCCGCGGGGCTGGATGCGGGGCCAGGACAGGGAGAAGCGGTACGCCTGAAGACCGAGGTGGGACATCAGGGTGACGTCCGTGCGGTAGCGGTGGTAGTGGTCGCAGGCGATGTCGCCGGTGTCGCCGTTGGCGACCTTCCCGGGGGTGCGGGAGAAGGTGTCCCAGATGGACGGCGTGCGGCCGTCCTCGGCGACGGCGCCCTCGATCTGGTAGGCGGCGGTGGCCGCGCCCCACAGGAAGCCGGGCGGGAAGTGGAGGCGGTCGACGGCCGCGGAGGCGGGGGCGGTGGCGGGGGTTGCGGGCATGGCGGAGTCTCCCTTTGGCGGAGGTGTGGGACGAGGAGAGGAGGCAGAGGTCAGCCCTTGATGGCGCCCTGGGTGATGCCGCCGACGATGTGCCGGCCGAAGAGGGCGAAGACCAGGAGGAGCGGCAGGGTGCCCATGAGCGCTCCGGCGGTGATGACGGACCAGTCGGTCGACCAGCCGGTTCCCAGTCCGGCGAGGGCGACCTGCACGGTCGGGTTGGTGGAGCCGTTCATGACGATGATCGGCCAGAGGAAGTCGTTCCAGGACTGGACGAAGGTCAGCATGCCCAGGACCGCCATCGCCGGGCGGGCGACGGGGAAGACGACGTGCCAGATGACGCGCAGCGAGTTGGCGCCGTCGACGCGCGCGGCCTCCAGCAGTTCGGTGGGCAGTGCCTGGGAGAGGAACTGCCGCATGAAGAAGACGCCGAAGGCGGTGACCAGGACGGGCAGGATCAGCGCCCCGAGGTGATTTCCCAGTCCCAGGTTCTTGGTCAGGATGAACAGGGGTACGACGCTGAGCTGCGCGGGCACGGCGAGGGTGGACAGGACCAGGCCGAGCATCACCTTCTTCCCCCGGAACCGGAGTTTGGCGAAGGCGAAGCCGGCGAGCACGGAGAAGGTCACCGTGGTGACGGTGACGGCGCCCGCGACGAGCGTGGAGTTGAGCAGGGCGACGCCCATGCCACGCCCGCCGGCGTTGTGCCAGACGTAGGTGAGGTTCTCGAAGAGGTTGCCGCCGGGCAGCATCGGGGGCGGGCTGGAGACGACCGCGTGGCTGTCGGTGGACGCGGCGACCAGCGTCCAGTACAGCGGGAACAGCGAGGCCAGGGCAGCGAGTCCGAGGACGATGTGGGCGAGTGGCCCGGCCCGGTGCTGTCCGCCGGCCCTGCCGGCGCGGACGGACGATCGCGTCGCCGTCCGGTGAGGACGGTCGGACACGGGGGCGGTGGTGGTCATGTCGTACTCCACGTCACTGGGAGGCGCGCAGGCGGCGGGTGATCAGCGCGTTGACGAGCCCGATGAGCAGCAGCACGCCGAACATGATCCAGGCGACCGCGCTGGCGCGCCCGAGCATGCTGGAGTGGAAGCCCTGGTCGTACATGAGGATTCCGAGGGTCTCGTACTGGTGGTCGGTGCCGCCCTGGTGGCCGCTCTGACCACCGAACAGATAGGGCTCGCCGAAGAGCTGGGTCGCTCCGATGGTCGACACGATCACCGTGAAGAGGATCGTGGGCTTCAGGGCGGGGACCGTGACGTGCAGGAACTGCTGCCAGCGGCTGGCGCCGTCCAGGGCGGCGGCCTCGTACAGCTCGCGCGGCACGGCCTGCATGGCGGCGAGGTAGATCAGGGCGTTGTAGCCGGTCCAGCGCCAGGTGACGATCACGGAGATCGCGAACTGCGAGCTCCAGCGACCGGCCTCCCAGTGCACGGGCCCGGCGCCGAACAGGCCGAGGAACCAGTTGGCCATGCCCCCCTCGGGGCTGAAGATCAGGGCGAAGACGAGGGTGGCGGCGGCGACGGAGGTCGCGTACGGGGCGAGGAGCGCCGTGCGCAGGAACCCGCGGGCGCGCAGCCGGTAGTTGAGCAGGTGGGCGAGACCCAGTGCCATCAGCAGCTGCGGGACGGTGGACAGGACACCGAGGGTGAAGGTGTTGAGGAGCGCGTTCCAGAAGTAGTGGCTGACCTGACCGGTGAACAGGTCGGTGTAGTTCCGCAGGCCGACCCATTCGGCGCGGTCGACGTTGTACAGGCTCACCCGGTGGAAGGAGAGCCACCCCGTGTAGAGCAGCGGGAAGAGGCCGAAGGCGGCGAAGACGAGGAAGAAGGGTGCGACGAGGGCGTACGGCGTGCCCTTGGTGTCCCAGCGGTGCAGGCGGCTGCGCCAGACCGAGGGGCCGGAGGGGTGGGCATGGGGCGGTGGAGTGTCCTGCCGGCCTGCTGGGCCGTTGCGGCTGGGTGCGGTCGTGGAGGCCACGGGCGGTTCCTTCGGTGGTCACGGCCGGTCGCGTCGCTACGGGGTGGGGGCGGCCGGCTCCCCGGTGGCCGGCCACCCTCTCCCCCGCGACGGCGGCCCGGAAGAGGTGAGGGCGGGGAGCGCTACTGGATGGTGCTGTCGATCTGGCGCACCGTGGCGTTCCACGCCTCCTCCGGGCTCTTGCCGTTCTGCTCCATCAGCTGGACGCCGGTGCTGAACGCCCCGGTCAGGTCCTGCGCGTGCGGGCCGGTCTCGGCGGGCTGGATGGCCTTGGCGGCGGTGGAGAAGATCTGTCCGGTGGCGGCGTCGGGGCCGATGTAGGCGTTCTTGTAGTCGACGACGCCCGGCAGGTCATGGGCAGCCTGGTTGGCGGGGATGTTGCCGACCTTCTGGAAGACCTTCGCCTGCTGCTCGGGCGCGGTGAGCCAGGCGACGAGCTTCTTGGCCTCGTCGACGTGCTTGCCGGAGGCCGGTGCGGCCAGGAAGGAACCGCCCCAGTTGCCGGCGGCCGGGGGCTGGGCGATGTTCCACTTGCCCTTGTTGGACGGGCCGGAGAACTGCTGGATGTTCGCCTGCTGCCAGGAGGGGCAGACCGTGGTGGCGAAGGTGGACTTGGAGAACGCGGTCTGCCAGGGGGTGTCGAACATCTTCAGACCCTGGCTGGTCCTGCCCTGGACGGCCTTGACGGCCAGGTCCCAGCCGGTCTTGACGCTGGGCGAGTCCTTGTAGGCGAGCTTGCCGTCCTTGTAGTACTGGACGGTGCTGCTGGAGACGACGGCGTTGAACAGACCGGTGGCGCTGTCCATGAAGGAGGTGCCCTTGGGCGCCTTGGCCTGGTACCGCTTGCCCGTCTCGACGAACTTCGCCCAGTCGCCCGCCCACAGCTTGCCGACGGACTCGGGGTCGGAGGGCAGACCCGCGGCCTTGAACAGGTCCTGGCGGTAGCAGATGGCCATCGGGCCGACGTCGGTGCCCAGGCCGATCGTCCTGCCGTCGGCAGTGGTGGCCTGGTCCCACTTCCAGGGCAGGTAGTTCTTCTTCTCGACACCGGGGGCGTCGGACAGGTCGGCGAAGGCGTCGGCGAGGTCCTCGGAGGTGGCGCGGGCTATGCGGCCGACCTCCAGGGCCTGGACGTCGTCGAGTCCGCCGCCGGACAGGCGGGTCTGCAGGGCCGTCCAGTAGTTGCCCTCGGCGGTCGTCGGGTTCTCCTTGATGGTGATCTCCGGGTGCTGCTTCATGTACGCGTCGTACAGGCCGGCCTCCTTGTATCCGAAGGTCCCGAAGGTGCCGACGGTGAGGGTGATCTTCCCGTCGGCGGAGGCGGAAGCGTCGCCGGAGGTCGAGCAGCCGGTGAGGGCGAGGGCCAGCGTCGCCGCGGCGGAGGCGAGTACGACGGAGCGGATACGGGCGCGCGGCACGGACGAGCGGGACATGGCATCTCCTCGATGCGTCAGGGGGGCTGGAGGTACGCCGACAGGTCGCTTCGATGGCGGTCGGCGTGGGAGGCGGCCTTCGAAGGCCGGGGTGAAGCCATGCTTCTGGAGCTCCTTCCCAGAGTGGGAGCGCTCCCAAAAGGTGGCGTCGAAACCCTGCCGCCACCTTGACGGTCTGTCAAGCCGGCTGGCAGGGGGCAGGCCGTACGCGGCGCGCGGGTGAGCGCGGAAGGGCGCACGGGTGAGCGGGGAAGGGGGGCGCACGCAGAGCGCGGGCCGGAGCACGGGGCCGTACGCCAGGCCCGGTCGGGAGGCGGTTCGTCAGGCGCTGGCGCGGGTGACCAAACGCGTGGGGAGGATCAATGGGGTGGGGGCCTGCCCGTTGATGAGCGCGACGAGCATGCGCGCCATCTCACGACCGAGACCCTCTACGGGCTGGTGCACCGTGGTCAGCGGCGGATCGGAGATCCTGGCCACGGCCAGGTCGTCGAAGCCGATCACGGCGACGTCGGCGGGGACGCGGCGGCCGGCATCACGCAGTGTGCGCAACGCCCCGGCCCCCATGTTGTCGCTGGCGGTGAACACTCCGTCCAGCTCCGGGTGCCGCGCCGACAGCGCCGCCATGGCGGCCGCGCCGCTCGACTCGGTGAAGTCACCGGCTTCCGGCGGATACGGTTCGAGGCCGGCCGCCAGCATGGCGTCCTGGTAGCCGCGGTAACGGGCGCGCCCCACCTCGGTGTCCAGCCGCCCGCAGATCGTCACGATCCTGGTCCGGCCGAGCGAGATCAGGTACTCGGTCGCCGCGCGCGCTCCTCCGAGGTTGTCCACGTCCACATACCACCGCGGGTCTAAACCGACCGGGCGCCCGCCGAACACCACGGGAATCTCCGCCTCTTCCGCCATGCGGGCCAGCGGATCGTCCTCGCGCAGCGCCATCAGCATCACTCCGTCGGCCCCCTTGGACCGGAGAAGCTGCTCCACGCGCCGGCGCCCCCGGTCGGAGGCCGCCAGACACAGCATCAGGTGCAGTTCGGCCTCCTCCAGCGCGGCCGAGGCACCCACGATCACCTGAGCGAAGAACGGGTCCGCGAAGATCGACGGATCCTCTCCCGAGACGACCAGGGCGGCCGCACCGGTCTGACGGGTCGCCAGCGCCCGGGCGGTCGGATTCGGCACGTATCCGAGTTGAAGGACCGCCCGCTCGACGGCCTCGCGTTTCGCGCGGCTGACGTGCGGGGCGTTGTTGAGCACACGCGAGGCCACCGATCGCGAGACGCCGGCCAGTTCGGCCACCTCGTCGAGTGTCGACTGCCGGTTCGGCACACCTTGCGCCATGAGCTGCCCTCCTCCCTCCATCTGAACACCTGGAAGGCTGGAAGCGCTTCCAGTTTCAGGACTGTAAACCCTTCCCCTCGTCCTGTGAAGTGCTGTTCAAGTGGGCGCACTTGACAGTCCCGCTGGGCGCATCACACGATACGGCCACACCTCGGCCCCACAGATCATGGTCTGGGAACGCTTCCAGTGGGAGCGCTTCCACGGGCTCTTGTGCGTCCGGAGTGCGCTGGTGTCCCCGCCGGGGCGCCGCCTCCGTGAGCCGCCGCACGGAGAACTTCGTACCGCCGCAATTCCTCACCGCGTCGCACCGCTCGGGACGAGAGCGGTCGACGCGTCCGCCGTCAGGAAATCGAGGTACAGCCATGCGCCGCAGAATCCGCGCCCTCGTCGCAGCCCTCTCCGCACTGCCGTTGGCGCTCGTCGTCGCCCCGTCCGCCCACGCTGCGGATCCCACCACCATGACCAGCGGGTTCTACACGGACCCTGACTCCAGCGCGAGGAAGTGGGTCGCCGCCAACCCCGGCGACGGCCGGGCCCCCGCGATCAACACTTCCCTCGCCAACACGCCCATGGCCCGCTGGTTCGGCGCCTGGAGCGGCACGATCGGCACCGCGGCGGGCGCGTACGTCGGCGCAGCGGACTCCCACGACAAGCTGCCCGTCCTGGTCGCGTACAACATCTACCTCCGCGACTCGTGCGGCGGGCACTCCGGAGGCGGAGCCTCGTCGGCCTCCGCCTACGCGACCTGGATCGCGCAGTTCGCCGGCGGAATCGCCAACCGCCCGGCCGTCGTCGTCCTCGAACCCGACTCCCTCGCGGACTACGGCTGCCTGAACCAGACCCAGATCCGCGAACGCCAGGGCATGATCAGCGGCGCCCTCGCCGAGTTCAACCGCCAGGCCCCCAACACCTGGGTCTACCTCGACGCCGGCAACCCCGGCTGGGTGAGCGCGGCGACGATGGCCCAGCGCCTCCACGAAGCCGGGCTCCGACAGGCGCACGGCTTCTCCCTCAACATCTCGAACTACTACACCACCGCCCAGAACACCGCCTACGGCAACGCCGTCAACAGCGAACTGGCCGCCCGCTACGGCTACACCAAGCCGTTCGTCGTCGACACCAGCCGCAACGGCAACGGCTCCAACGGCGAGTGGTGCAACGCGGCCGGCCGCCGCATCGGCACGCCCACCCGGCTGGGCGGCGGCGCCGAGATGCTGCTGTGGATCAAGGCCCCGGGCGAGTCCGACGGCAACTGCGGCGTCGGAACCGGTTCCACGGCCGGCCAGTTCCTCCCGGAGGCCGCCTACAAGATGATCTACGGCTACTGACATCCGGCTCCTGTGGCCCGGTATCCGCCGCCCCGCGACCGGGCCACAGGCACCACCGGCCCTCCTCGCCCCCATCCCTCCGACCAGGAGCCCCCATGAATCCACGCAGCCTCCGGCGCCGTACGACCGCCGCCCTCGCGGCGCTCGCGGCCTGTGCCGCCCTCATCGCGACGCAGGCGCAGGCGCAGGCCGCACCCGTCGCGGACGCGCTCACCCCGGCCACGAGGTTCTACGTGGACCCGCACAGCAAGGCCGCCAAGCAGGCGCTCACCGACCTCGGGAACGGCGACTTCGCGAACGCCCTGAACATGGCCAGGCTCGCGAGCTGGCCGCAGGCCGAGTGGTTCACCGAAGGCACACCCGACGAGGTCCGGACCAAGGTGAGAAACCTCGTCCGCGAGGCCCGGCTGGTGAACCGGACGCCGGTCCTGGTCGCCTACAACGTGCCGGGCCGGGACTGCACCCAGTACTCCAGCGGCGGCGCCGCGTCCTCCGCCGCCTACCGGCAGTGGATCGACGCCTTCGCCGCCGGCATCGGCGACAGCAAGGCCGTCGTCGTGGTCGAGCCCGACGGCCTGGCCCTCCTCCCGAGCGACTGCGGGCCGGGCGTGGACCCGACCGGCGAACTCACGGCGACCCGCGTCGCCGACCTCGCGTACGCCGTCAGGACCATCAAGGCCAAGGCCCGCACCGCGGTCTACCTCGACGCGGGCAACGTCCTGTGGCGGCCCGTCGGCGACATGGCGCGACGACTGCTCGACGCCGGTGTCCAGGACAGCGACGGCTTCGCCCTCAACGTGTCCAACACCCACCCCACCGATCACAACGCGCGCTACGGCAGCTGGATAGCCAAGTGCATGTGGTTCGCCACCGAAGGACCCGAGTACGCCCGCGGCCACACCGACTGGTGCGCCACCCAGTACTACTCGCCCGCCGCGCCCAACGACGGCGCCCCGGGCAACGCGGTCGACTCCGCCGACCCGGCCACCTGGCGCTGGACCGACGCCTGGTTCGACCAGAACGTGGGCACCCCGCCGAACTACGCCCTGCACCACTTCGTCATCGACACCAGCCGCAACGGTCTGGGCGCCTGGACCCCGGAGCCCGGCAAGTACACCGGCGACCCGGAGATCTGGTGCAACGCGCCCGGCCGCGGCCTCGGCGCGCGCCCGACCGCCGACACCGGTGTCCCGCTCGTCGACGCCTATCTGTGGGTCAAGATCCCCGGCGAGTCCGACGGCAGCTGCACGCGCAACACCGGCGGCACGATCGACCCCGAGTACGGCATCGTCGACCCGCCGGCCGGCACCTGGTGGCCCGACCAGACCCACACGCTGGCCCGCAACGCGGCACCGCGGCTGACCTTCAACCGCTGAGTCCCGCTCAGCCCCCGTCCACGTCGGCCACGTCGGCCACGTTGGCCACAGCAGGCCTCCCGCTCGCGGCCGGCCTCGCGCGGAAGCAGGGCGCGTGACCGGCCCCGCCGACTGACGGGCGGCGGTTCGTCGCCCGTCAGCCGGTACGACGCGGAAGAGGAGGCGGCGAAGTGGGCGGTCCCGGCGGCGGTTCGAGCCAAACGAGCAGCACCGGGCAGGGGGCGTGGTCGACGACGAAGCGTGGGGCGGGACCGAGGCTGTGCGGTCCGAGGTGGGCACGGTCGCCGTCCCGGGCCAGGATCAGCAGGTCGCACCCCTCGGCCGCGGCGACGACCTCGCACTCGACTCGTCCGGTGCGCTCGGTACGCGTGCAGGGGCGCCCCAGACGGTCGGCGGCATCCTGGAGCAACTGCCGCGCGGAGTCGGCCGCGAGGTGTTCCATGTGCGTTCCGGGGTCCCTCCCCCAGCCTTCGGCCGGGCGGTTCCCCGAGGGGTGGCCGCGGCCCATGAGCCCGGCGAAGGCGCCATGGGCCGCACCCGGGACGTCGACCGAGGTGACGTGCAGCAGGACGGTCTCGGCGTCCGCCGGGGTGTGCGCGCGGGCGGCGTCCACACAGGCGGGCCAGGTGCCCTCGGCGATCCAGACGACCACGGCATGCCGGTCGTCAGCCACGGTCCTGCGCCTTGGTAGGCGAGATCGGCCAGGATGGGAACGCCCTGGCGCTCGCAGATCCGGATGATCCGGTGGGTGCGGGCGGCGGTCAGGTCGTGGGTGCGGCCCGGCAGGGCGGCGAGAGTCACAGCAGCCGGCCGCAGGGGTAGGTGACGGCCTGCACGTTCACGCCGTGGCGCCGGTGTTTGTGGGAGTAGTCGGCCCGGCCGTCGCCGACCCGGTCGCACTCGGCGAGGGTGCCGTCGAGCAGGATGAAGTCGGGATCGTGCTCGCGCAGCGTCTTGAGCAGACCCGGTGCTCGTTCGGCGAGCAGGTCGACGACCGCGCGGGTGTAGGCGTGGGCGGTGGACTCGCTGATCCCGAACCCGGCCGCGATCTTCGCCAGAGTGGTGCGCTCTCGTAGGAACACCAGTGCCACCATCGCCCGCTGAGACGGACGGAGCTTGCAGCGCCGGTCGCCCTCACGGGTGACAACCAGCATGGTGACCCACTCCACGAGCACATGCGGCAGGTCAAGTGCGGCAGGATGGATGACCAACAAGGCCCCCGAGCAACGTGATTGAGACGTCAGACATCTCGATCAACAGCTCGGGGGCCTCGTTCGTTGCGCTTCACGGCCCATCACCCGATCGGTGGCCAACTCGAAGAAGCTCGCTGTGCGCCGAAGCCTTCATCAAGAGGCGAACGCACATCCCAGAAGCTCCAGGGCGTCAGTGGCCTTGCTCCTCGTTGATCTGCCAGGCGACGGCTCCGGACGCTCCAGGACTTCCCTTAATGATGAGGGTCAGGTCCGCGGGCGCCGACTGGATCCGGTAGGTGACGGCGTTTCCGTCGCAGTTCTGCGTCCGCGCGGGTGTGGAGCCGATGGTTACGTTGACGGCTCCCGTGCCCACGCACGCGACGACAGCCTCGTACCTCTTCCCCTTTGTGAGAGAAGAGAGATTGCGGGTGCCTTCCCCCACCGTCGTGACGCCGGATTCGACAAATGCGTCCTCGTCCACCGAAACGCCTGATACGGCGCTCTTCGCGCGTTCAGCGAGGGGATCGGAGTTGGGCGAGGACGTGCCAGCCGTGGATGAAGACGCGGGAGCGGGCGGTGCGGGCACCGGCTCCGACGGGCTGGTCGTGCAGCCGGTGACGAGGACCGCCAGCCCTGTTACGTGCCACGGGGCTTGTTCCCCAGGCGAACGCTTCGATGGCCAGCCAGTCCGGCAGGGTCGCATCGAGCTGTGCGAGGACGATGGTGATCACGTCGTGCAGGTGGGAGCGGATCCGGGTGGAGCCGAGCAGCCGTGCCGTGGTCTCACGGAACCGGTCGCGGTCCGTGCCGGCGAGGTGCTCGAGGATCTGGCGGGTCTGTGCCCGTCTGAAGAGGTGCTGCCCGGAGTCGGCCAGGAAGTCGTGGACGTCTCTTCCGGTCGTGAGGAAGGACCGGGCGAAGAGGTAGTCGAAGTAGGTCTCGTGGAAGAACCCGACGTGTTCCTCGTCGCCCACCAGTACCCCCTGCGACTTCAAGGCCTCGACGTCCTCCAGCGCGTAGCTGTCGAGGAGGGAGAGTGGTGCCTGCAGACTCTCCCGTTCGCTCATGAAGGCACACAGAGCGCCGGTGATGCCCTGCCAGTCGAAGCGTTCCCTCCGGATTCCGACACGTCTGCGCACCTCCTTGGTGTAACCGCCGTAGAGCTGCTGCAAAGTTCGGTAGGACACTGCGCGGGCGGCAGGGGGAGGGTACTGAAGACCGCCAGGTGCAGAGGGGTGCGCAGCAGCTCCAGCGTCACCGGGCTCAGGCTGTCGGGATCGTTCCCACTCGCGGCGAGTACGGCACGCACTGACTCTTCGGCCAGCTCCCCCACTGGGAATCTCGCCGCTCGTGCGTCCGCCGTGATCAGTCTGCTGAGCCTGCCGTCCTGTTCGATGTCGACGGTACGGGCCACCAAGAGCACCTTGATGTTCGGCGCGACCGAGAGTTGAGCGAGTACTCCCTCAACGGCCTCGAAAGCATCCGCCATGCGACCGCTGTACAGACTGACAGCGTCCAGCTGGTCGATGACGAAGAGCCCTGACCTTCCATCGGCGACTCCGGGCAGCAGGATCCCGGGCGAATCCTGCAGATTCATCATGGTGCCGAGATCTCTCGCCGTTCGCACCGACAGATCAGCCTGGTCCATACGAACAGCGGCGATCGGCCACCCCTGGTCTGCGAGGCGTTCCAGTACATCCGCAACAACCGTCGACTTACCCGAGCCCGCCCGTCCCTCGCACAACACGATCTGCGGACCGTTCTCCGCCACCAACCGACGGTACAGCTGGTCGAGGTGAGGACGCGCGGCCAGTCCGAGGATGGGCGCTGTACCACGCACGCGCCGCAGGAACCCGTCCTTGGTGTCCGCCAGGGAATTGAGCGTATTGCTGTCCCCGGCCAACAGCCGGAGTCGAACTCCGTCGAGAGAGAGCAAGTGGTTACGGATCTCGGACCCGGTGAGCCACTTGTGGAGGTTGTCGTCCAGGTATCCGCTCAGCTGCCTGACGATTCCCTCAGGATTCCCTACGAACAGTTGCTCGTAAGTGAGGTGGACCAGTTGGCGCAGGTTCTCCGGCGGGTAGTGCTCCACGTACACGGACCGGAGGTACCGCCAGGCGGTCTCCCGGGCTACGAGTCTGCCGTCATCGGCCCAAGTGCCACACAGGACCGTGAAGTCGCTCCCTTGGGTGTCGGTGAGAATCTCTTCGAACTCGGCGAGGGTGACAGCGGCCCTCGCACGGCCGGCGAGGTCCTGCAGTCTGGGCGCCCCGGTCGAGAGAACGAGTCGCACTTTCCTGCCGCCGGCAAGGTGGCCGGACACGGCCGTGAGAAGGGCTGCCGCGGATTTCAGCGTCCATGGCCCCTTCGAAGCCACGTCCTTCACCTGATCGCACCAGGTCTGCCCCTTGGCCACGAGCTGGAACTCGATGCCCTCACCGGCCTGCCCCGGAGGCTCAAGACGGATCCGCGGGGCCTCTCCTCGCAGGAGGTCCGCAACCTTCAGCGCGGTCCACCAGTTCTCGTACCGGTTGCCCGCTTTATCCGCTGCCCCGCCCGACAGCCCCATCGCGCATCACTTCCCCAGGACCGCAACGGACTCCTCAACGGGGAGTCCACGGCCAAGAACTGTATTACCTGCCAGCTCATCTGTGGCCTGCGTTTCGAGCATGCATCCCCGCGCACGGACACTCGCCATCCAGCCGGCCACAGTTGAGCCCCGAGGCGCCACACAAAGCCTGCCGACACGGGATCGGCCACCTCCGGCCGCGACGCACCAGTGCGCAACCGGACCCCCATGCCGATAATTGCGCCATCATGCACAAGTGCAAAGAGCACCCAGCTCAACCCATCCCTGACGGGCAGTCAGAAAAGTCAGCAACAGGTCAGCACCAGTACCGCTCGAAACCGCCCCCGGGCGCCATGAACCGCCAAGATCAATGACCGGCCTCACCCATTCTGACCTGCGAAAAGCCTGCTCAGCCACATGCCTGCTAGTCTCACCAGGAGGTATCCGTGAGGATGCTGATCAACGTCCCGGAGACCGTCGTGGCCGACGCTCTGCGCGGGATGGCCGCCGCCCACCCCGAGCTGACCGTGGACGTGGGGCGGCGGATCGTCGTGCGGCGGGATGCTCCCGTGGCCGGGAAGGTCGCGCTGGTGTCCGGGGGCGGGTCCGGGCACGAGCCGTTGCACGGCGGGTTCGTGGGGCCCGGGATGCTGTCGGCGGCGTGCCCCGGGGAAGTTTTCACGTCGCCCGTGCCCGAGCAGATGGTGCGGGCCGCGGCCGCCGTCGACAGCGGCGCCGGGGTGCTGTTCGTCGTCAAGAACTACACCGGCGACGTGCTCAACTTCGAGATGGCGGCGGAGCTCGCCGAGGACGAGGGCATCCAGGTCGCGAAGGTCCTGGTCGACGACGACGTGGCGGTGACCGACAGCCTGTACACGGCGGGGCGGCGTGGGACCGGGGGCACCCTGTTCGTGGAGAAGATCGCGGGGGCCGCCGCCGAGGAAGGCGCCCCACTGGCGCGGGTGGAGGCGATCGCCCGCCAAGTGGACGCGCGCTGCCGGTCCTTCGGGGTCGCGCTGAGCGCGTGCACCACCCCCGCCAAGGGCAGCCCCACCTTCGATCTCCCCGACGGCGAGCTGGAGTTGGGCATCGGCATCCACGGCGAGCCGGGCCGCGAGCGGCGCGCCATGATGACCTCGCGGGAGATCGCGGACTACGCCGTCGACATCGTGGTCGAGGACCTGCGTCCGTCCGGTCCGGTGCTCGCGCTGGTCAACGGCATGGGCGGGACCCCGCTGCTCGAACTGTACGGCTTCAACGCCGAGGTGCAGCGGGTGCTGGCCGAGCGCCGGATCCCGGTGGCCCGGACACTCGTCGGGAACTACGTGACGTCGCTCGACATGGCCGGCTGCTCGGTGACCCTGTGCGAGGTGGACGAGGAGCTGCTGCGCTTGTGGGACGCGCCGGTGCAGACGCCCGCGCTGCGCTGGGGTCGGTGAGGCAACGTAGGGGAGACGGTGTGGGAGAGGGAAAGGACGCAGACATGGGTGAGACATTCGGCGCGGAGTTTCTCGTGCGGTGGCTGGAGGCGATGGCCGGGGCCGTCGACCGTGAGGCCGATCGGCTCACCGAGCTGGACTCGGCGATCGGTGACGCCGACCACGGCGTCAATCTGAAGCGAGGGTTCGCGGCCGTGGCGGAGCTGCTGGCGAAGGAACCGCCCGCGACGCCCGGTGCGGTGCTCGTCGCCGCGGGGCGGCAGCTGATCTCCACGGTGGGCGGTGCTTCGGGGCCGCTGTACGGGACGCTGCTGCGCCGTACGGGCAAGGCGCTGGGCAAGGGCGAGCGGGTCGACCGGGAGCGGCTCGCGGAGGCGTTCGGTGCAGGTGTGGCCGCCGTGGCCCAGTTGGGCGGCGCCCAGGTGGGCGACAAGACGATGCTGGACGCGCTCGTCCCGGCCGTGGAGGGGCTGTGGAGCTCCTTCGGGGCGGCGCGCGCGGCGGCCGAGGAGGGCGCGCTCGCGACCGTACCGCTCCAGGCGCGCAAGGGCAGGGCCAGCTATCTCGGCGAGCGGTCGATCGGGCACCAGGACCCGGGGGCGACGTCGTCGGCGCTGTTGTTCGCCGAGCTCGCCGCCACAGCCCGTACGGAGGGTGCCGCGTGAGCGAGACCGCGCCGGTCGGCATCGTGCTGGTCTCGCACAGCGCGGATGTCGCGGCCTCGGTGGCGGCGCTGGCCCAGGGCCTCGCGGGCAGCGGCGGGACGGCGCCGATCCGGCCGGCAGGCGGGCTCCCCGACGGCGGTCTCGGGACGAGCGCCGAGCTGATCTGCGCGGCGGCGGAGGCCGTCGACGGCGGCGCCGGGGTGGCGCTCCTCGTCGACCTGGGCAGTGCGGTCCTGACGGTGAAGGCGCTGCTCGCCGAGGGCGACGAGCTGCCGGAGGGCGCCCGGCTGGTCGACGCGCCGTTCGTCGAGGGCGCGGTCGCGGCGCTGGTGACGGCGAGCGCGGGCGGGGATCTCGACGCGGTCGCCGCGGCGGCGTCGGAGGCGTACGCCTATCGCAAGGAGTGAGGCAGGAGGGACGGAGGGAAGGGGCGAGGGTGTCGACTTGATAAGCAAGTGAGGAGTTGCCTATCCTGGGGTGGTGGCCGACGACCTTTTCAAAGCCCTGGCCGACCCCACCCGCCGCACGATCCTCGACGAGCTCACGGAGAAATCCGGACAGACACTGTTCGAGATCTGTTCGCGCCTGAGCATGAAGCATCAGCTCGGCATCTCGCGCCAGGGGGTCTCCCAGCACCTCGCCGTGCTGGAGGCCGCCGGGCTCGTCGAGACCAGGCGAGAGGGCCGCTACAAGTTCCACGACCTGAACACCACCCCCTTGCGGCACATCACCGAGCGATGGCCCGTGCCCGACACCCCAGGACCGGAGAAGAGCACCTCATGAAGATCCATCTGACCAGCGTCTTCGTCGACGACCAGGCCAAGGCCGAGCGTTTCTACACCGAGATCCTCGGCTTCGTGAAGAAGCACGACGTCCCGCTGGGCGAGACGGACCGGTGGCTGACCGTCGTCTCGCCCCACGAGCCCGCCGGCACCGAACTCCTCCTGGAGCCCGCCGGCCATCCGGCGGTCAAGCCGTACCGCGACGCGCTGGTCCAGGACGGCATCCCGCTGGCCCAGTTCGCGGTCGACGACGTGCAGGCGGAGTACGCCCGTCTGCGCGGCCTCGGCGTCCACTTCACCCAGGAGCCCCTGGAGATGGGCCCCGTCACCACCGCCGTCTTCGACGACACCTGCGGCAACCTGATCCAGATCGCGACGGAGCCTAAGTAGTACGAAGCGGTGGCGGGCCGGCCACCGGTCGGCCCGCTCTCCCCGCCGTCAGCCGACGACGGCGTCGAGCTCCACCTCGACGAGCCATGCGGGATCGATGAACCGCGAGACCTCGACGAAGGTCGTCACCGGCCGAACCTCCGAGAACCGCTCCCCGTGTGCCCGCGCGGCCTCCTTCCACGAGGTCACGTCGGTCAGCATGACGCGGGTGCGCACGACGTCCTCCAGTGACGCACCCGCCGCCTTCAGTGCCTCCTCGGCGATGTCGAGACACCTGACGGTCTGGGCGTACACGTCACCCGGCGCGACGGCGGCCCCGTCGTCGCCGATGGGAGCGGTCCCGGCGACCGCCACGTACGCACCCTTTCGAACGGCCCGGGAAAAGCCGATCTCCGGTTCGAGTGGGGACCCGGAACTGACCCTCTGTCGAACATCACTCACCGCTCCGTGCTCCTCCGCGTTGTAATGCACCTGGTCAACGCACTAGTGTCGCAGGGCCTTGGTGTACGGGAAACCGGTGCGGTACCGGTGCGGCCCTCGCCACTGTGATCGGGAGTTCCGGCTCCACACCCATGGGAGACCCCCGCGGGCAAGCCACTGGACCGTTGTGGGAGACCACCGCGGTGTGGGAAGGCGGAGTCGGGACGTATGACCGTCAGCCAGGAGACCGGCCAGGGTGCGTTGTCCATCCACGAGGTGCTGGAGAGGGTCTCCCAACCATGCATATAGCCGAGGGGTATCTGCCCCCCGTTCACGCCGCCGCCTGGGGCGTCGCGGCCGCTCCGTTCGTCGTCCACGGGGTTCGCGCGCTCACCCGTGAGGTGCGTTCCAACCCCGAGTCCACTCTGCTGCTCGGCGCCTCCGGCGCCTTCACGTTCGTCCTGTCCGCGCTCAAACTCCCTTCGGTGACGGGCAGTTGCTCGCATCCGACGGGTACGGGTCTGGGCGCGATCCTCTTCCGGCCGCCGATCATGGCGGTCCTCGGGACGATCACCCTGCTCTTCCAGGCCCTGCTGCTCGCCCACGGCGGGCTCACCACGCTCGGCGCGAACGCCTTCTCGATGGCGATCGTCGGGCCCTGGGCGGGGTACGGGACCTATCTGCTGGTGCGCCGGTTCGGTGCGCCGCTGATGGTCGCCGTCTTCTTCGGCGCGTTCGTCGCCGATCTGTCCACGTACTGCGTCACGAGCGTCCAGCTCGCGCTGGCCTTCCCCGACCAGGGCAGCGGCATCATGGGCGCCCTGGCCAAGTTCGGTTCCATCTTCGCCGTGACACAGATCCCGCTGGCGGTGAGCGAGGGCCTGCTCACCGTGCTCGTGATGCGGCTGCTCATGCAGTCCAGCAAGGGCGAGCTGACCCGGCTGGGCGTCCTGACCCGGTCCGCCACGAAGCGACACGAGGAGGCGGCCGCGCGATGAGCTTCACCGTCAGCCGGAACACGAAGATCAACGCCCTGCTCCTGCTCGTCGTCGCCGCGCTCGCCGTGCTGCCGCTCGCGCTGGGGCTCGGCGACCACAAGGAAGAGCCGTTCACCGGGGCGGACGCGGAGGCGGAGACCGCGATCGCGGAGCTCCAGCCGGACTACGAGCCGTGGTTCAGCCCCCTGTACGAGCCGCCGTCCGGCGAGATCGAGTCGGCACTGTTCGCCCTCCAGGCGGCGCTGGGCGCCGGTGTCCTCGCCTACTACTTCGGTGTGCGGCGCGGACGTCGGCAGGGTGAGGCCCGCGCGCTGGCGTCGCAGGCCGGCGAGGGTGCGGAGAGCGCGGACACAGCGGGTGCCGCGACCGCGGGCTCCCGCATCGAAGCCGAGGGCAAGGACGCGTAGCCGCCCATGTTGCCGATCGACGCGGCGGCGCACAGCAGTCGCTGGCGCCGCCGCCATCCCGTCGAGAAGGCCCTGCTCGGCTTCGGTCTCACGCTCTGCGCGGTGTGTCTGCCGCCGTGGCCGGGTGCGGTGCTCGTCGCGGCGGCCACGCTCGCGGTCCTGCTGGGCCCGGCCGGGGTGGCGGGCCGTCAGTTGTGGCGGGCGTTCCGCGTGCCGCTCGGGTTCTGCGTCACGGGCGCGGTGCCGCTGCTCTTCGAGGTGGGCGGGGCGCGGGGGTTCGTGGCCCTCGCGCCCGGCGGGCCCGTCCACGCGGGCGAGCTGCTGCTGCGGACCGCCGCCGCCTCGCTGGGGGTGCTGCTCTTCGCGTTCACGACGCCCGTCTCCGACGTGCTCCCCCGGCTCGTCCGTGCGGGGGTGCCCGCTCCCGTGGTGGACGTGGCGCTCGTGATGTACCGGATCATCTTCCTGCTCCTCGACTCCCTGTCCAAGATCCGCCAGGCGCAGGCCGCCCGCCTCGGGCACACCACCCGGGCGGCGACCTGGCGTTCGCTCGCCGGGCTCGGCGCCACGGCGTTCGTGCGCGCCTTCGACCGGGCGCAGCGCCTGCAGTCGGGGCTCGCCGGGCGCGGCTACGACGGGACCCTGCGGGTCCTGGTCCCCACGGCCGCGGTCTCCCGCCGGTTCCTGGCGGCGGCCGTCGGGCTCCTCTGCGGGCTCGTCGCCCTCACCCTCGTACTCGAAAGGTTCCTGCCGTGACGTCTCCGACGACCTCCGCGACGCCCGTCGTGGAGCTGGTGAAGGCGGGTTTCGCCTACGAGGACGGGCCGGCGGTCCTGTCGGACGTGGACTTCGCGGTGCCGGAGGGGCGGGCGATCGCGCTGCTCGGGCGGAACGGCAGCGGCAAGACGACGCTGCTGCGGCTGCTCAGCGGGGGGCTGCGGCGCGGGAGCGGGTCGCTGCTCCTGGACGGGGCGGAGGTGACGTACGACCGGAAGGGGCTGACCCGGCTGCGGACGACCGTGCAGCTGGTGGTGCAGGACCCGGACGACCAGCTGTTCGCGGCCTCGGTCGGTCAGGACGTGTCCTTCGGGCCGATGAACCTGGGGCTGCCGGAGGAGGAGGTACGGCTCCGGGTGCGGGAGGCCCTGGAGGCGCTGGACATCGTGGCCCTGGAGGACCGGCCGACGCATCTGCTGTCGTACGGGCAGCGCAAGCGGGCCGCGATCGCGGGCGCGGTGGCCATGCGACCCCGGGTGCTGATCATGGACGAGCCGACGGCCGGGCTCGATCCGCACGGTCAGGAGCGGCTCCTCGACGCCCTCGCGCGGCTCCGCGCGTCCGGCACGACGGTGGTGATGGCGACGCACGACGTGGATCTCGCGCTGCGCTGGGCGGACGAGGCGGCGGTGCTCTCCCCCGCCGGTCTGCGGACCGGTCCGGTCGCCGAGCTCCTCGGCGACGACGCCCTGCTCGACGCGGCGCGGCTGCGGCGGCCCTGGGGCACGTCCGTCGCCCGGCTGCTGCGCGCCCACGGGCTGCTCGCCCCGGACGCGCCCGAGCCCCGTACACCGGAGGAGCTGGACGCCTGGCTGCAGGCAGCACCTCTTGCTACTGAGTAGTAGACATCACGTTCCGAATCTTCTGCAACTAGTTGCATAACAGAGAGGGGTCCCCTAGAACTGAGGTCGACTGATCCTGCGCGAGGAGGCGCCCCCATGACCGCGACCCCCACACCCACCCCGTACCCGCATCTGCTGAGCCCGCTCGACCTCGGGTTCACGACCCTGCCCAACCGGGTGATCATGGGTTCGATGCACGTCGGCCTGGAGGAGACGGAGCACGGCTTCGAGCGCATGGCCGCCTTCTACGCCGAGCGCGCCCGCGGCGGCGTCGGCCTCATCGTCACCGGCGGCATCGCGCCCAACGAGGCCGGCCGCCCCTGGGACGGCGGGGCCAAGCTCACCACCGCCGAGGAGGTCGCCGAGCACCGGCTGATCACCGACGCCGTGCACGGCGAGGGCGGCCGGATCGCGATGCAGATCCTGCACTTCGGCCGGTACGCGTACCACCCCGGCCTCGTGGCGCCCAGCGCCATCCAGGCCCCGATCAGCCCCTTCGTACCGAACGAGCTGACCGACGCCGAGGTCGAGCAGACCGTCGAGGACTACGCCCGCTGCGCCGAGCTCGCCAAGCAGGCGGGATACGACGGCGTCGAGGTCATGGGCTCCGAGGGCTACCTCATCAACGAGTTCATCGCCGCGGCGACGAACCAGCGCACCGACCGGTGGGGCGGTTCGTACGAGAACCGGGTCCGCTTCCCGCTGGAGATCGTCCGCCGGATCCGCGAGCGGGTCGGCGCGGACTTCATCCTCGTCTACCGCCTCTCCATGCTGGACCTCGTGCCCGGCGGCTCCACCCTGGAGGAGGTCGTCCGGCTCGCCAAGGAGATCGAGGCGGCCGGCGCCACCATCATCAACACCGGCATCGGCTGGCACGAGGCGCGCATCCCCACCATCGCCACCTCCGTGCCGCGCGGCGCGTACACCTGGGTCACGAAGAAGCTGATGGGCGCGGTCTCCGTCCCGCTCGTCACCAGCAACCGCATCAACACCCCCGAGGTCGCGGAGGAGATCCTCGCCGACGGACGGGCCGACCTGGTCTCGCTGGCCCGCCCCTTCCTCGCCGACCCCGCCTTCGTCGCGAAGGCCTCGGAAGGCCGCGCCGACACGATCAACACGTGCATCGGCTGCAACCAGGCCTGCCTCGACCACACCTTCAACCTGAAGATCACCTCCTGCCTGGTCAATCCGCGCGCCTGCCACGAGACCGAGCTCGTCCTCTCCCCCACCCGCCTCGCCAAGCGCGTCGCGGTCGTCGGCGCCGGCCCCGCCGGACTCGCCTGCGCGGTGTCGGCGGCCGAGCGCGGCCACGCCGTCACCCTCTTCGACGCCGCCGCCGAGATCGGCGGCCAGCTCAACATCGCCAAGCGCGTGCCGGGCAAGGAGGAGTTCGACGAGACCCTCCGCTACTTCCGCGTCCAGCTCGCCGAGCGCGGTGTCGAGGTCCGCCTGAACACCCCGGTGGCGGCGGGCGACCTCGACGGCTACGACGAGGTCGTCGTCGCCACCGGCGTCTCCCCGCGCACCCCCGGGATCGCGGGCGTGGACCACCCGAGCGTCGTCAGCTACCTGGACGTGCTCCGGGACGGCGCGCCGGTCGGCGAGCGGGTGGCGATCATCGGCGCCGGCGGCATCGGCTTCGACGTCGCCGAGTTCCTCACGGACGGCGGGGAGGGCGCGAGCCAGGACCCCGAGACGTACTTCCGCCAGTGGGGCGTGGACACCTCCTACGAGAACCGGGGCGGACTGCGGGCCCCCGAGCGCACCGCGCCGCCGCGCCAGGTGCACCTGCTCCAGCGCAAGAGCACCAAGGTCGGCGCGGGCCTCGGCAAGACGACCGGCTGGATCCACCGCACCGAGCTCAAGCACCGGGGCGTCGCCATGGTGGCGGGCGTGTCGTACGACCGGATCGACGACGAGGGCCTGCACGTCACGATCGACGGCGAGGCCCAGCTCCTGCCGGTCGACACGATCGTGCTGTGCGCCGGCCAGGAGCCTCGGCGGGACCTGTACGAGGAGCTGGTGGCTGCGGGGCGTTCGACGCACCTGATCGGTGGCGCGGACGTCGCCGCCGAGCTGGACGCCAAGCGGGCGATCGACCAGGGCACGCGGCTCGCCGCCGCGCTGTGATCCGTGTGGCCGGCCGAATCTAGGATGCGAGCATGTCCCTCCCGCACGCGATCCTCACCGCGTTGCTCGAAAAGCCGTCCTCCGGCCTCGAACTGACGCGCCGCTTCGACAAGTCGATCGGCTACTTCTGGTCGGCCACGCACCAGCAGATCTACCGCGAGCTGGGCAGGCTGGAGCAGGCGGGGCACATCCGCGCCCTGCCCGCTCCGGTGCCCGCGCGCGGGCAGAAGAAGGAGTACGAGGTGCTGCCCGCGGGCCGGGGGGAGCTGACCGACTGGGTCGCCAGGTCCGAGGACCCCAAGCCGATGCGGGCCGCCCTGCTGCTGCGGATGCGGGCGGCCGCGATCGTCGGGACCGAGGGGCTCCGGTCCGAGTTGGAGCGCCATCTCGCCCTGCACCGGGAGCAGTTGGCGGAGTACCTCGCGATCGAGGAGCGGGACTTCCCGGCGGAGCGGCGCCGCACCGAACCGGACCGGCTGCGCCATCTCGTCCTGCGGGGCGGGGTGGATCTGGAGCGGTTCTGGGTGGAGTGGCTGACGGGGGCCCTGGCGGAGCTGGGACGGCCGGAGGCGTAGCCGCGCGCGGCCTGCTCCCCGCCGGCCCCGGTTCCGCGAACCCCCCGTCGCACACCACGACTCACGCCGCGGCGCCCTCCGCCCGGCGCCAGGCCGCCTCCCTCAGCAGCCGCAGGCCGTTGAGGCCCACGAGGACCGTCGAGCCCTCGTGGCCGGCGACGCCCAGGGGCAGCGGCAGGTGGCCGACGAGGTCCCAGACGACCAGGGCGCCGATGCAGACGCCCGCGATCACCAGGTTCTGCACGACCAGGCGGCGGGCGCGGCGCGAGAGCGCCACGACGGCCGGGATCGCGCCGAGCTCGTCGCGGACCACGACCACGTCGGCGGTCTCCAGGGCCAGGTCGGAACCGGCCCTGCCCATGGCGACGCCCGTGTGGGCGGCGGCCAGGGCCGGAGCGTCGTTGACGCCGTCGCCGACGAGCAGCACCTTCGCGCCCGCCCGCTCCCATGCCCGTACCGCCTCCGCCTTCTCGTGCGGGAGGAGTCCGGCGCGGACGTCGCCGATGCCCGCCTCGGCGGCGATCCGGGCGGCGGCGCCCGCGTTGTCGCCGGTCAGCAGGGTGGGGGCGGTGCCGGTGAGCCGGCCGAGGGCGGCGACGGACTCCGCCGCGCCCTCGCGGAGCCGGTCGGAGAGTTCCAGGACGGCCGCCGGGGCGCCGTCGACGACGACCTCGACCGCCGTGTCGCCGTGGGTGCCGGACGCCCGGCGGACCCGTACGTCATGGCCGTCGACCACCGCCCGTACACCCTGTCCCGGCTCGGCGGCGAAGTCGGTCGCCTCGGGTACGCGCAGGCCCCGGGCGCGGGCTTCGGCGACCACGGCGCGGGCCAGCGGGTGCTCGCTGGGGAGTTCGGCGGCGGCGGCGAGGGCGAGCGCGGTCGCGTCGCCGCGGACGGCGGTCACCCGGGGCGCGCCCTCGGTGAGGGTGCCCGTCTTGTCGAGCGCCACGCGGTCGACCGCGCCGAGCCGTTCCATGACGACGGCGGACTTCACGAGGACGCCGTGGCGCCCGGCGGTGGCGATGGCGGAGAGCAGCGGGGGCATGGTGGCGAGGACGACCGCGCAGGGCGAGGCGACGATCATGAAGGTCATCGCGCGCAGGAGGGCCTCGGTGAGGTCCGCGCCGAAGGCGACGGGCAGGCCGAAGAGCGCGAGGGTGGCGACGACGACGCCGACGGAGTAGCGCTGTTCGATCTTCTCGACGAAGAGCTGGGTGGGGGCCTTGGTGGCGCTGGCCTCCTCGACGAGGGCGACGATCCGGGCGACGACGAAGTCGCCGGGGTCCTTGCCGACGCGGACGCGCAGCGCCCCGGAGCCGTTCAGGGTGCCCGCGAAGACCTCGTCGCCGGGTGCCGCGGGGGCCGGGAGCGGTTCGCCGGTGATGCTCGCCCGGTCGATGTCGCTCGTGCCGCTCAGGACGGTTCCGTCGGCGGGGAGGCGTTCCCCCGGCCGCACGAGGACGGTGTCGCCGGGCGTGAGCGCGGTGGCCTCGACGGACTCCTCGCCCGCCCCCGTGAGGCGTACGGCGGTGGCGGGCGCGAGGTCGAGGAGCCCGCGTACGGAGTCGGCCGTACGACGGGTGGCGAGGGCCTCCAGGGCGCCGGAGGCGGCGAAGATCACGATGAGGAGCCCGCCGTCGAGGTACTGGCCGATGGCGGCGGCGCCGAGCGCGGCGACCACCATCAGCAGGTCGACGTCGAGGGACCGCTCGCGCAGCGCCCGGAGGCCCGCGAGGGCCGGCTCCCAGCCTCCGGCGGCGTAGCAGACGGCGTAGAGCGGCCCCCAGGCCCAGCCGGGGGCGCCGGCGAGGTCGAGGGGGAAGGCCGCGAGGAAGGCGAGGGCGGCGAGCGCGGCCCAGCGCACCTCGGGGAGCGCGGTGGCGCGGGTGCGGGTGGGGCCGGGGCGGACCGGCCGGGCGGCGGCGGGGGCCTGAGCGGTGTCGAGCTCCGGGAGGGCCATGGGGGCACCTCTTTCGAAGGTGGCGGGGCGGCGGGGCCATCACCATACCGGAACACATGAAGAGGTCTTCACGTATTGACATACAAGCCGCGGCTACGATGAGCGCATGGGACACGGAGTGAACGGCGAGACGACCCCCGCAACCCACCTGGACGCCGAGTCCGCGGCGACCATCGCCGCCACCCTCCAGGCCCTCGCCACCCCGTCGCGGCTGATGATCCTCACCAAGCTCCGCCAGGGCCCCTGCGGAGTGACCGAGCTCGCCGCCGCCGTCGACATGGAGCAGTCCGCCGTCTCCCACCAGCTCCGTCTGCTGCGCGCCCTCGGCCTCGTCAACGGAGTCCGCCAGGGCCGCCGGATCGAGTACAGCCTCTACGACAACCACGTCGCCCAGCTCCTCGACGAAGCCGTCTACCACATCGAGCACTTGCGTCTCGGGGCACGCGACGCGGCCCGCACCGCAGTGGATACTGGTCAGTTGTAAATCCACGCTACGAAAGGGCGGGCATGGCCGACGACTTGGGGCGCCGCGCGACACGTCACGCGGTGGTCATCGGGGGAAGTCTCGCGGGTCTCCTGGCCGCACGGGTCCTCGCGGAGCACGCGGAGAAGGTGACGGTCGTCGAGCGCGACCGCCTCCCGGAGGGTCCGGACGCCCGGCCGGGCGTTCCGCAGGGCCGACACCTCCATGTGCTCATCGCGGGCGGGCAGCAGGCGTTCGACGAGCTGCTTCCGGGATTCATGGCGGAGCTGAAGGAGCTCGGGGCGCCCAGGGTGGGCGCGCCCGAGGACATGGTCCAGTGGCAGAACGGCCAGTGGTTCCGCCGGACGGCGGCGACCACGCACTACTCCACGGGCCCGCGCCCGCAACTGGAGTGGCTGGTGCGGCAGCGGGTCCTCGCCGACCCGCGCATCGAACTGATCGAGGGCCACGAGACGGTGGGCCTGACCGGCGACTCGTCGCGCGTCCGCGGCGTACGGCTGCGCGAGCGCGGCGCGGGCGCCGAGAAGGAGACCCGCGTCCTGGAGGCCGACCTCGTCGTGGACGCCTCCGGGCGGTCCACGAAGGCGGCGGACTGGCTGGCGGCGATCGGCGCCGAGGCCCCGCACGAGGAGACCCTCGACACCGGACTCGCCTACGGCACACGGGTCTACCGCTCGCCGGCCACGGACGCGGACACCGACGCCCTCGGCTACTACATCGTGCCCAACCCCTCCCAGGTGTACGGCGGCGTGATCCTTCCCCTCGGCGACGGACACCACCTGGTGACCCTGTCGGGGCTGCGCGGCGACGAACCTCCCACGGAGGAGGGGGCGTTCGAGGAGTACGCGAAGCGACTGCCGCACCCGGTGGTCAGCGAGTGGCTGGCGCAGGCCGAGCCGGTGTCCCCGGTGTACGGCTTCCGGAAGACCGCCAACATCCGGCGCCGGTACGACCGTCCGGGGCGCCGACCGGCCGGCTTCCTCGCCACCGGCGACGCCCTCTGCACCTTCAACCCGATCTATGGACAGGGCATGGCGGTCGCCGCGCTCTCCGCCGTCGCCCTGCGCCGGGCCCTCGCCGACCCGAAGCGCACCGCGACCACGCGGCAGGTGCAGCGCGCGCTCCTCGACGCCTCGCGGCAGGCCTGGGACATCTCGGCGGGCGCCGACAAGAAGATGCCGGGCGCCACCGGGGACGCGGCGCGCCCGGCGCCGATGGACAAGGTGCTCGGCTGGTACCTGCGCCGGGTGCAGGAGCGGGCCGCGGGCGACCCGGGCGTCGGGGCGCCCTTCCGTGCGGCCCTCACCCTGGCCTCCCCGCTGACGGCGCTGTTCGCCCCGGCCGTGGCGAAGGCCGTGCTCTTCGGGCCGGTGCCGGAGACGCCGGCCGCTCCGCCGCTGCGCCGCGACGCGTAGGAAAGCAGGGGTCGGCGGTCCCGGGTGCCGGACGGTTCAGACGCCCGGGGCCGCCGTCACCATGCCGGCCGCGATGGCCGCGCCGAGCGCCGCGTAGTCGTCGGCGTTCTGGCCGGCGTAGGCGAGCGAGAAGTCGGCGACGGCACGGTCGAAGACGTCCGAGGTGCCGAGGTAGGCGGCGATGGCGATCCGGTCGCCGGAGCGTGCGTGGGCGCGGGCCAGGGCTCTGCCGCAGAGCCGCGCGTAGTTCCGGAGGGTGGCCGGGGACATCGTCTCCACTTCGGCCGAGCCCTTCATGTCACGCAACTGGCGCCAGTAGAAGTGTCGTTGCCCGGGTCCGGTCATCCAGCCGAGGAAGATGTCGCTGGCGGCCTGCGTGAGGCGCTGCCCGGAGACGACGCGGCGGCCCTGGTGTTCGTAGGCCGTCGGCGGCAGGTAGGGCTCCAGGGCGGAGCGGCCGGCCTCCTTGATCTGGAGGAAGAGCGGGTCGCCGCCGTCGCGGCCTTCGAGGAGGAGCACGAAGCAGCGGGTGCCGACGCTCCCGACGCCGACGACCTTCCGGGCCGCGTCGACGAAGCGGTAGCGGTCGAGCAGTACGCGCCTCTCCTCGGAGAGCGAGCTGCGGTAGTCGCTGAAGATCTTGCCGAGGCTGACGCGGTCGATGTCCGTGGCCCGCTCCAGGAGCGGCGGGTCCTCGACGATGCGCCGGGCACCGGACTCGTCGGTCTCGGTGAGCTTGGAGACGGCCTGGAGGCTGGTGCGGCGGCGGGCCCGGGCGAGCCGGTCGGCCAGGCGGGAGCGGTCGCCGCCGCGGACGAGGGGAAGCAGGTCGTCGGCGGCTATCCGCTCGTACCAGACCTCGAGTTCACCGAGCTCCGCGAGGCGGCTCATGGCCGTGCGGTACGCCTCCGTGGCCACGAGCGCGGCCCGGTGGGCCTTGGCCTTCGTGCTGCCGTTCTGGAGGGCGGCGACGGTGACGCTGGCGGCGAGCCGCTTGACGTCCCACTCGAAGGGGCCGGGGAGGGTCTCGTCGAAGTCGTTCACATCGAAGAGGAGCGTCCGTTCGGGTGAGGCGTACACCCCGAAGTTGAGGAGATGGGCGTCGCCGCAGAGCTGGACGGTGAGTCCGGTGTCGCGCGGGGCGGCGAGGTCGGCCGCCATGACGCCGGCGGCGCCGCGGAGGAACGCGAAGGGCGAGACCGCCATCCGGCCGTAGCGGAGGGGAACGAACTCGGGCAGCCGGTCCTGGGACTCGCGCTCCAGGACGGCCAGCGGGTCGGGGCGCTGGGCGGACGGGATCCAGCGGCCGTGCGAGGAGCGGGGGACGCGCTTGCGTGCGGCCCGACCTCTCGCCGCGCGCTCCGACGGTGTCGTCATCCAGCCTCACCCGCCTCTTCCGCCGCCGCGGCCCGACGCCCGCCGCCTGGAACCCATTACACGGTGCGACGCTCGTTTCGGCCACTCTGCCGGGCCGCTCTAGCAAAATGGTTTAGACCAATGATAGGAATTGATCACCGATACGGCCCATGCGGTCACGCTGCGCTTAGAGAGGGTTTGATCATGGCCGAGCCCGATGTCGAAGCGGCGGAGGTCCCGCTCTATCTCCGGGTCGCCGCCGCCCTGCGCGAGGATCTCGCTCACCGGCGCATCTCCCCCGGGAGCCGGCTCCCTTCGGAACGGTGCCTGTCCCAGCGCTACCACGTCAACCGGCAGACGGTCCGCAGCGCGCTCCAGCTCCTGCGGGACGAGCGCCTCGTGGTCACCGACCGGCGCGGCACGTTCGCCGCGGCGGCGGGCGGCGATCCCGCCGCGCCGGCGCTCGCGGCGCGCCGGCCGACCTTCCCCGGCGGTCCGCGCGTGAGCGAGGCCCTCGTGCGGGCCTCGCTCAGCTGGGAGCCACCACCGGCCCCGCTCACCTCGCGCCTGCTGCTCGCCCCCGGCGAGCCGACGCTCGTCCACCGGCATCTGGTGCTGGGGCCCCAAGGAGCGGCGCTCCAGCGGGCGGTGTCGTGGTTCTCCCGGCCGGCACTCTCCGAGATTCCGCAGCTCGCCCGCTACCGGCGGATCAAGGAGAGCCAACACCAGCCCGACCTGCGGCTCCTCTACCACTGGATGCACCAGGCGGGGTTGCGGATCACCCACCGGGAGTCGGTCGGCGTCCCGCCCGGCCCGGTCACCACGACGACGGGCGACGGCGCGGCCCGGCTGATCGTCCACCGGGTGGTGAGCGACCAGCACGGACACGCGCTGGAGATCACGGACATCGACTTCTCGGCCCGGTCCGCGGCCTGGACGTACGAGTTCAGCGCCTGATCCGTTCTCTCCTGATCTGCTCGCTACGGTGTCGTGATCAGCGGCCTCGGCGGGGTGCGCAAGCCGTTGCCGATGTGGAAGCTCGGGTGCGGGGGCTGGTTGTAGGCGGTGTTCTGCCAGGCCAGCCCCGTGCGGTACATCGTGTCGTGCAGCAGGGTCGTGATCCGGGTCCCTGTCTCGAACGGCGTCGATTGAAGTGCTCTCCCGGCTGAAGCCGGGAGATTCCTGCTTACCTTGCGGCAGCGGGCTTGGCGCGCCTGACGACTGCCCTCCCGGCAGCCGGGATCAGCGCGAGGCCAGTCCAGTACAGGTGCAGAACGTTTCGGGCCGCGTTGTGGTCGGCGTTGCCCGACCACCCGCAGTCCGGGTTCCCCCGGGATCGGTTGCCCGACCCCGGCGGTCGGACCGTCCGTCAGTCGGTGTCGCGCGGGTCGAAGGACTCGGTGTCGACGAGCAGGGGCCGGGGGAAGGCGCGAGCCACCGATTCCCAGGGCGTGAACTTGAAGTTCGTGCTCTCACGTTCGCCGTCGGCGGGCGCGGCCTCGCCGTCGTGGGTGATGAGGAGGCCCCGGGGGAAGTTCCGGCCGAGCGGCACGTTGACCACGGTGCTGCCGTCGGAGTGCTGCACCCCGTCGGTGGCGGCGCCGTCGCCTATGGCGAAGGAGCCGAGGTAGGCGTTGTCGCCCCGCCGGTCGTAGGCGGCGAAGGTGTTGTCGCCCTGGCTGGAGGCGAGCACGTAGCCCGCGCCGTCAGCGGCGTGGTAGACGGTGACGCCCTCGGCGTCGGCGCTCAGGTGCTCGCCGCCGAAGCCGGGGTCGTGGGCCGTGTCGACGACGCACTCCTCCTCGGCGCTGTCGTACGTCCACGGGGTGCCGTACTCGCGTACGCGGTCGAGGAGTTCGGGCTTCTCGAACTCCGCGTCGTCGAGCTCGACCCGCCAGAGGCCGATGGCCTCCTGGGCCGCGTAGAGGACGTGCTCCTCCTGGTCGACGGCCATGCCCTCGACCTGCGGGCGCTCGCCGGGGTCGGCGCAGGGCCGCCAGGAGGTGCCGTCGGGGAGGGTGAAGGAGGCGGGCAGGTCGAGGGTGTCCTTCGTGCGGTAGCCGACCCGGCCGCCCCGGTCCACCAGTTCGAGCAGGCGCAGGCTCGTCTCCGCGCGACGGGAGACCACGACGTAGGCGTCGTCGTCGTCGCTGTACGCGGCGAGACCGTACGTGGTGTGCTGCTCGTCCACCTCGGACTCGTCCGCGGCGAAGACCGGCGCCACGCCGGCGGCGGTCACGTCGCGCAGGGGCGGGCGGCCCGCGGCGACGGCGGCGGGGTCGATGGCGTAGGCCCGGACGCGGTCCCGGCCGCGGTCGCTGACCAGGGCCAGGTCGGTCTTCCGGCCGGCCAGCTCGAAGCCGTAGACGATGTCGACGTTGTTGAAGCGGCCGGGTGCCGCGTCCTCGCCAGGGGCCGGGGGTGCGGCGATGTGCTGGAGCCGGCGTCCGTCGAGGCCGTAGACGTCGAGCCCGGCCTCCTTCAGGGTGCCGATCACGATGCTGCGGCCGGGGCGTGCCGGGTCGACCCAGACGGCGGGGTCGTCGGCGTTCGCGTTGCCGCCGGCCTCGTCGTCGTACACGGCGGGCGTCTCGACGCGCGCGGTGACGGTGACGGGGACGGGCTGGGTGGTCGCGGAGGCCGCGGTGACCACCGCGAGGGCGGCGGCGGCGAGAGCGGTCAGAGCGGAAGCGCTCACGGTACTCCTCGGTAGCGTTTGCGGACGGGCGTGACGCTACGGACGGAGGGTGGAGCACCGGGGACGCCGATGTGAACACCGGATGCACCGTGAACCCCCGCTGTGTGTGCGGGGGTTCACGGCCGGGGGGAATGCCGTCAGACGATGCCCTCCGCGATGTCCGCTTCCTCGCGGGCCGTGCCGTACGTCGTCGGCGTGCCGTACGAGCGGCGGGCGACGTACCACCAGACGCTGGCCAGGACCAGGACGACGGCGAGCGCGATCACGGCGTAGTTCATGGTGTCGACCGTCACCGGGGACTTCTGCGGCAGGCAGAAGAGGACGGTCACCAGGGCCACCCACACGACGGCGGTCCAGCCGATCGGCTTGCTCCAGCGCCCCAGGCTCCACGGACCGGGGGTGAACCGGTCTCCGGCGCGCAGCCGGAGGTAGATCGGGATGGCGTAGGCCGGGGTGATGCCGATGACGTTGATCGCGGTGACCGCACCGTAGGCGGTGGCGGAGTACAGCGAGGGCAGGGCGAGCACCGCCGCCACGGCGACGGCGAGCCAGACGGCCGGGACCGGGGTCTGGGTGCGGCCGCTGACCTTCCGCCAGATCGCGGAGCCGGGAAGGGCGTTGTCGCGGCTGAAGGCGAAGACCATACGGCTCGCGGCGGCGACCTCGGCATTGCCGCAGAACAGCTGGGCGACGATCACGACGAGCAGGAGGGCGGTGGCACCGCCGGAGCCGAGCGCGTCCAGGAAGATCTGGGCGGGCGGGACGCCGGTGGCGGTGCCCTGCGTGGCGGCGTAGTCCTGGATGGCGAAGCTGAGTCCCGCGAGGAGGGCGAAGCCGGCGATCCAGGAGACCCAGATGGCCCGCACGATGCCCTTGGCGGCGGTGACGGAGGCGTTGGACGTCTCCTCGGAGAGGTGGGCCGAGGCGTCGTAGCCGGAGAACGTGTACTGGGCGAGGAGCAGGCCGACCGCCGCGACGTAGAAGGGGTTGGCCCAGCCGGTGTCGTTGACGAACTCGGTGAAGACGAAGCCGACGGACTGGTGGCGGTCGGGGATGAACGCGAGCGCGCCGACGATGACCGCGACGCCCGCGAGGTGCCACCAGACGCTGATCGAGTTGAGGACGCTGACCAGGCGGACGCCGAAGAGGTTCAGGACGGCGTGCAGCAGCAGGATCGCGAGGAAGATGAGGAAGGTGGAGCCCGCCGTGGGTTCGAAGCCCCACTGGAGGTTGAGGAAGGCCCCGGTGAAGAGGGCGGCCCCGTAGTCGATGCCGGCGATGGCCCCGAGCAGGCCGAGCAGGTTCAGCCAGCCGGTGTACCAGCCCCAGCGTCGCCCGCCGAGCCGGTCCGCCATGTAGTAGAGCGCGCCGGAGGTGGGGTAGGCGCTGGTCACCTCGGCGAGGGCGAGGCCCACGCACAGGACGAAGAGGCCGACGCCGACCCAGCCCCAGAGCATGACGGCGGGGCCGCCCGTGCCCATGCCGAAGCCGTAGAGGGTCATGCAGCCGGAGAGCACCGAGATGACGGAGAAGCTGATCGCGAAGTTGCCGAAGCCGCCCATGCGACGGGCCAGGACCGGCTGGTAGCCGAGCTCTCTGAGCCGCGCCTCCTCGTCCTGGGCGGGGGGTGGCGGCTTGCGTATCGCGTCGATCGGGGCCGTGCTGCGGGACATTGGGGACCTCCGGGGGACGGACGGATGGAGCGGGAGCGGGGGTGGTGCGTACGGGGGGGCGCGGTGGCGCCGGTGGCCGGGCCGCGGCGCCGGGAAGGGGCCGTGGGCGGCGGGGTCAGCCGGTGAGACAGCGGGCGCGGGCGCGGAGGAAGACGTCCTCCGCGAGGGCTCGGTCGTCCGGCCGGGCGGTGCGGTAGGCCCACGGCAGCGTCGCGTAGTACGGGCCGAGCGCCTTGAAGACCCGGGCTGCGTCGTCGAAGCGGAGGGCCCCGTAGAGCGCGTGCGCCAGGTGGTTCAGGTCGAGCAGGGAGGCCTCTTCGGTGGCGCAGAAGAGGAACCAGGTGTCCAGAGCGCGCTCGGCGTCGCGTACGGCGTCCTCGGCGACCCAGTGGAGGTCGAGGGCGCGCTCGTGGCCGCGCTCGCGCCGGTAGCGCTCGACGCGCACGTAGAGCGGGAGGGCGTGCAGGGCGGAGCCGACGGGTGCGGAAGTGGCGGCCCACTGGGCATAGTTGACGGCCTCGGAGAGCGGTCCGGGGCTGCGTGCGTAGACGAACTGGAGCATACGGTGGTGCGCTTCGCGGTTGTACGGGTCACGCTTCTCCGCCTCCGCGAGCAGCCCCCAGGGGCCGGGGGCCAGCATGGGCGCCGGCGGGGAGTGCCGGTGCTCGGCCATGCGCTGGCGTCCGTCGAGGGCGGCGAGGGCGAGGAGGCCCACCCAGGGCACGGGGTCGGCGGGTGCCAGTTCGGCGGCCTCGCGGCAAGCGGTCCACGCCTCCTGCCAGAGTTCGCGGGTGCGGGCGTGGCCGGCGCGGTGGGCGCGCACGGCCCGCTCGACGGCGACGCGGCTGTGCATCACGGTGGCGGCGATGCTCCCGGGCTGTTCGGTGCGCCAGGTGTGGACGACGTCGGTGCCCGCGGCGACGGCGGCGAGGACCTGGGTGCGCCGGGTCCAGCCGTCCCACCCGGAGGTCTCGTCGAGCAGCCGGGCCATGGCCACCCAGCGGCCGGTGCGCAGGTCCTGGACGGCACCCCGCAGGGCGTGGTCGTGTCCCGCGGGGTGGTAGACGGGCCGGAAGCCCTGTGCGGCCATCAGGGGGTGGTGTCTGGTGTGGATGACATGGTTCCTCGGTGGACGAAGGGGGGTGGTCAGTCCCCCGAAGGCCTTCCTGCCGTTGATCGGCGATCACTATAGAGGGCACTGGACTCGACCAGTCCACTCTTCTCGGCGACAGTAACTATTAAGACAGCGACTGAATTTGACTTACTGTCAGGTTGGCGGGACCGACCTGACGGTCTCGGGCGCCGACACTTGACGCGGGCCCCGGGCGGCGGCACCCTGACCCTTTTCGGTGATCGGACGATCACCCTCCGATCCTGCGACGGGAGCAGTGGAATGACGGGCGGCCCGGTACTCGCCGTCGACCAGGGCACGTCGGGCACGAAGGCGCTCGTCCTGTGCCCGGAGCGCGGGGTGATCGGCACCGGCACGGCCCCGGTCCGGCCCCGCTACCTCCCGGGCGGCCTCGTCGAGGTCGACCCCCGTGAGCTGTACGACACCGTCGTCGCGGCCGGGCGGGCGGCGCTGGCCGAGGCCGGCACCCCGGTCTCGGCCGTGGGTCTCGCCAACCAGGGGGAGACCGTGCTCGCCTGGGACCCCGCGACCGGCGAACCCCTGACGGACGCGCTCGTCTGGCAGGACCGCAGGGCCGCCTCCGTCTGCGCCGGACTCGACGACCACGCCGAGCTGTTGCACCGGCTGACCGGGCTGCCGCTGGACCCGTACTTCGCGGCGCCCAAGATGGCCTGGATCCGCCGTCACGCCACCGGCGCCGGGGTGGTCACCACGAGCGACGCCTGGCTCGTGCACCGGCTGACGGGCGCCTTCGTCACCGACGCGGCGACCGCCGGGCGTACCGGACTGCTCGATCCGGACACGGTCGCCTGGTCGGAGACGGCTCTCGACCTGTACGGCCTGGGCGGCGAGCGGCTGCCCCGGGTGGTGGACTGCGACACCCCGGTCGGCACCACGACCGCCTTCGGGCCGCCGCTGCCGCTGACCGGCCTCCTCGTCGACCAGCAGGCCGCCCTGCTCGCGCAGAGCGCGGGCGACCCGTCCGCCGCCAAGTGCACGTACGGCACGGGCGCCTTCCTCCTCGCGCGGACCGGGCCGGAGCCGCGGCGCGTCACCTCGGGCCTGGTGAGCTGTGTCGCCTGGCGGCTCGGCGGGCGCGTCGAGCACTGCCTGGACGGTCAGGTGTACACGGTGGCCTCGGCCGTCCGCTGGCTCACCGACCTGGGCGTCCTCGCCGGCGCGGAGGAGATCGACGCGGTCGGCGGCGGTGTGCCGGACACCGGCGGCGTCACGTTCGTGCCCGCGCTCGCCGGCCTCGCCGCGCCGTGGTGGCGGGGGGACGTGCGCGGCTCGCTGACCGGGCTCGGCCTGGACACCTCCGGCGGGCATCTCGTGCGCGCGCTGTGCGAGGGCATCGCCGCCCAGGTGGTGGAGCTCGCCGCGGCGGTCGCCGCCGACCGGGGCGCACCGCTGACCTCGCTGCGCGCGGACGGCGGGCTGACCCGGTCGGCACTGCTCATGCAGACCCAGGCCGACCTGCTGCAACTCCCCGTCGAGGTGGCGTCGTCGCCCGATGCCACGGCCCTCGGGGTGGGCGCGGTGGCCCGCCTCGGCCTCCAGCCGGGGCTCTCGCTCCGCGAGGCCGTGCCGGAGTGGAAGCCCTCGGCCGTGTACGAGCCCCGGATCCCGGGCGACGAGGCCGCCGCGCGCCTGGCGGCGTTCCGGGCGGAGGTGTCGGTGCTGCTCGACCGCGGCGGCGCGGGTGCGGGTGGTACCGGTGGCGCGGGGAGTGCCGGGTGAGCGTCACCCGCACGGGCCCGCTGCCGACGGGCCGGGAGGCCGAGTACGACGTCGTGGTCGTCGGCGCGGGGGTCGTCGGCTGCGCCATCGCGCGCGCCCTCGCCCGCCATCCGCTGCGGATCGCGCTCGTGGAAGCCTCGAGCGACGTCGGCGACGGCACCTCGAAGGCCAACACGGCCATTCTGCACACCGGTTTCGACGCCGTCCCGGGCACGCTCGAAGCCCGGCTCGTCCGCGAGGGGCACCGGCTGCTCGGCGCGTTCGCCGGGGAGGCGGGCATTCCCGTCGAGCCGCTCGGCGCGCTGCTCGTCGCCTGGGACGAGCAGCAGCTGGCGGCGCTCCCCCGCCTCGCGGAGAAGGCCGTGCGCAACGGCCACCGCACGACCCGACTGCTCTCCGCCGACGAACTTCCGTCCCGTGAGCCCCACTTGGGTCCGGGCGCGCTCGCCGCGCTCGCCGTGCCGGGCGAGTCGGTGATCTGCCCGTGGACGACCACCCTCGCCTACGCGACGCAGGCCGTGCGGTCGGGCGTCGACCTCTACCTCGGCTGCCGGGTGGAGAAGGTCCGTACCGGCGATCCCTGGCACCGGCTCGTCACCCGGCGCGGGGTGCTGCGGACCCGCCACCTGGTGAACGCCTGCGGGCTCCACGCGGATGCCTTCGACGCGCTCCTGGACCGCCGCGACTTCACCGTGACCCCGCGCCGGGGCCAGCTGCTCGTCTTCGACAAGTTCGCCCGCGACCTGGTCCGGCACATCCTCCTCCCCGTCCCCGGACCGCTCGGCAAGGGCGTGCTCGTCTCCCCCACGGTGTACGGGAACGTCATGCTCGGGCCGACCGCCGAGGACCTCGACGACAAGTCCGCGACCGGCACGACGGCGGAGGGGCTCGCCGGGCTCCGCGAGCAGGGCGGCCGCATCGTTCCCGCGCTCCTCGACGAGGAGGTCACGGCGGTCTACGCGGGGCTGCGGGCCGCCACCGGACAGGAGGACTACCGGTGCGCGGCTCACCCCGGGCTGCGGTACGTCACGGTCGGCGGGATCCGCTCCACCGGGCTCACCGCCTCCCTGGCGCTCGCCGAGCACGTCCTGGGACTCCTCGCCGACTGCGGCCTCGACCCCGGGCCCGAGCGTCCGCTCGCCCCGATCCGCATGCCGAATCTCGGCGAGGCCTTCCCGCGCCCGTACCGCGACGCCGAACTCATCGCGCGGGATCCGGAGTTCGGGATGGTCGTCTGCCACTGCGAGCGGGTGACGCGCGGCGAGATCCGGGCCGCCTACGCGTCGGCGATCCCCCCGGCGGGCCCGGACGGACTGCGGCGCCGGACACGCGCCCGGGGCGGGCGGTGCCAGGGCCACTTCTGCGGCGCGGAGGTGCGGGCGTTGAGCGAGGAGTACGGGAAGGGGGCCCGGTGAGCGGAGGCGTGGTGAACCGGACGGTCGACGTGCTCGTCGTGGGCGCGGGACCCGCCGGGCTCGCCGCCGCCGCGCGCCTGGCGGCGGCGGGCGCGGGACGGGTCGAGGTGCTGGAGCGGGAGCGCGCGGCCGGGGGCGTACCGCGGCACTGCGGGCACCCCGGGTTCGGGGCGGACCGCCGGGGGCGGCCGCTGGACGGCCCCGCGTACGCGCGCCGCGCGGTCCGGGCGGCGCTCCGCGCCGGGGCCGTCGTCCGCACCGGGGTCTCCGCCACCGGCTGGGCCGGACCGCTCACCCTGGACGTCACGGCGCCGACGGGGCTCGAACGGATCCGGGCGGGCGCCGTGGTCCTCGCGACGGGGACACGCGAACGCCCGCGCAGCGCACGGCTCGTACCCGGATCGAGGCCCGCCGGGGTGCTGACCACCGGGGAACTCCAGCAGACGGTAAGGATGTTCGGGCCCGGCGACGAGCGCGTGCGCGAGCGCGTCGGGCGTCGGGCGGTGGTCGTCGGCGGTGAGCCGGTGGCCCGGCACGCGGTGCGGGCGCTGCGCGGGGCAGGCGTGGAGGTGGCCGCGGTCGTCACCGAACTCCCGCGAGCGGCCCACGGCTTCGGGCCCGTACCCGTCCTCACTCGGACAGCGGTGACCGAACTGCTGGGACGGGGGCGGCTGACCGGGGTCGCGGTCCGGGGGCGGGGAGGAGGGACGTCCGTACTGCGCTGCGACACCGTGGTGTTCACCGGGGACTGGATCCCCGACCACGAGCTGGCCCGGGCGCGCGGTCTCGCCATGGCGCCGGACACCCGCGGGCCCGTCACGGACGGCTCGTACCGCACGGTCGAGCCGGGGGTCTTCGCCGCAGGCAACCTCCTGCGCGGGGTGGAACCGGCGCGGGTGGCCGCCGCCGAGGGCCGCGCGGCCGCCGACGCCGTCCTCGACCTGCTCGCCGGGCGGCACCGCCCCGCCGAGGGAGTGCCGGTGGTGACGGAGGGACCCCTGCGGTGGGTGACACCCGGTCTCCTCGACGCGGTGGCCGCCACCGTGCTCGTCAGGCCGGACCGGCATCTCGTACGCCCCCTCCTGACCGTCACCCAGGGGGGTGTACCGCTCCGGCGGGAGCGGCTGCGCGGGTCGCTCGCGCCGTGGCGTTCGGTGCGGCTGGGTCCGGAGTGGACGCGCGGGATGGATCCCGCGGGCGGTCCGGTGGTGATCGGCGCGGAGGAGTGACCGGCTGAGGACGGTCGGTCAGACTGGGCCGCATGTCGGCGAAACGCAGCGCGGGTCTTCTGGTCTTCCGTCACACGGCGGGCAAGGGCGTCGAGGTCCTCATCGGCCACATGGGCGGCCCGCTCTGGGCCTCCCGGGAGCAGGAGGCCTGGTCGATCCCCAAGGGGGAGTACGAACCGGACGAGGCTCCCGAGGCGGCGGCGCGGCGGGAGTTCCTGGAGGAGCTGGGGCTGCCGGCCCCCGAGGGCGCGTGGATCGACCTCGGGGAGTCCCGCCAGCGCAGCGGGAAGACCGTCACCGTCTGGGCGGTCGAGGGGGACCTCGACCCGGCGGCGGCGGTCCCCGGCACGTTCACCATGGAGTGGCCGCCCCGGTCCGGTGTCCGCCGGGAGTTCCCTGAGATCGACCGGGTCGGCTGGTTCACCCCGGAGGCAGCCGCTCCCCTGCTGGTCACCGGCCAGCTTGTCTTCCTGGACCGGCTGACGGAACATCTCGGGGCACCGGCCTGAACCCCGGCCCGAACCCCTCGATGCCGCTCCTGTGAGATGCGGTTCAGCCTGTGGCTCGGTAGACCTTGATCTCGCCCCCCACGACGACCAGCCCCACGTACGCGTTGGTCAGCTGCGGAGCCACAGCGAGATCAGTGATCTTGTCGGCCCCGGTCGCACCGTCCAGCACGATCGGCTTGTAGGGGCCGTCGCTGACGTAGACGTAGACCGCCCCGCGGAACGCGGACTCCAGGCGCATCTCCTTGCGTCCCGAGCCGTCCGAGGGGCCGCCCACGCGCCACAGGCGCTTGCCGGTCCGGGCGTAAGCGGAGATCTCGCCGCCCTTGACCGTGCGGGAGAAGCAGAAGGTGCTCTTGAGCTGGTCGTCCATGCAGTCCGTGATGCTGTGCAGCTTCTCGCCGAAGCCCTCGTACTTCTTGTCCTCGCCGGTAGCGCTGTCGACCACGGCCCGGCCTTCCGGGTCCCCGACCCAGATCCGGTCCGGCGCGAACGCTCTGGCCGACCAGTCCTTGCCGACCGCCATGCCCGTCCAGACGTACCGGCCGGTCCCGCCGTCGACGGCCGCCAGTGCGAGCGCGTCCTCCGCTCCGCGCTTCTGGCCGATGACGCGGGTCCCTTGCACCAGCTGCGCCTTGAAGTCGGGAGCGCGCCAGGTCACCTTGTGGGTGACGAGATCGATCCCGTAGGTCACGGGGTAGCGGTACTCACCGTGGGACACGACGACCGCCGTGCGGCCGGCGACCCCGGCGACGTAGGTGACGAGATACGACTCGTCGTACGCCGGAAGGTCCCATTGCGTCCGCCATGCCTCCCGGCCGGTCTCGGCGTCCATCGCGACGACCTCGACGCCGACGGCGTCCTCGGCACTTCCCGCACCCTTCGTGCTGGTCCGGAAGGCGGCGACCGCGTACCGCTTGCCCTCGACGGTACCGAGCCCCGGGGGGTACGGCGCGGGGTCACGAACCGAGGAGGTCGGCGTCCCGGCCTCGACGGTCCCGATCTCCTCCCCGCCGGCGAGGTCCCAGGCAACGAGCCTGTCCCCGGCGAAGGAGTACGCCTTCCGACCGTCGAGCGCGACGTTCCGCAGCCCCGGCGCGCGGATACCGCCGTGCTCCTCGAAACGGGTGGGCGGATCGTACGCGGTGAGCGACGCCGCCTCGGACTCCTCGGGGGTGGCGGTGGGGGTCGTCGGGGGCGCGGAGGAGGAGGCCCGGGAGTCGTCGCGCGCGGACGGCTCGCCACTGCCGCCACTGCCACCGCAGCCGGCGAGCAGGGCGAGCAGGGCGGCGACACCGACGGCACACCGACGCAAGAGGTGGTCCACTTGTCCCCCAACTATCCATCCGATAGAGGCAATTGATGGTACGTCAATCAATCGCCTCGTGGCGGCGGGGCAAGGGGCGCCGGTGCGGGGACACCGGCGAGCTCGGCCTCACGGACAGCCCGGCAGGGCGTCGGTCAGAGCCTGGGGCGCGGCCACCGGAACCCGCTCCGCGTATCAATGTCAGACCCGTGCGAGAGAGTGGGCACCGCAGAACTGTCGAGAGGGAGCCCGACATGACCACGATGACCGCCACCGAGCGCGCGGCGGCCCAGGCGTACCTGCGGCTGCTCGAATCCACGCAGGCCGTGCTGACCGACCCGCAGCTCGCCCCGTACGCCGGGGTGATGCTCACCCATCCGATGGCGGAGGCCGACGAGGCGCTCCGTGCGGCGGGCCTCTCGGGGAACGAGGACCGGCTGTTGCGCCTCGTCTCCTCGCTGCGGGCCTCCCCCGCGAGCGTGTGGGGGAGGACCGGGTAGCCCGGCGCTGGAGGCTCCCCGTTGTTGGTTCAGCGTGCTCGGGGGGGGGACGACATGGCAGGCGACGGCAACAGCGCTGCGCGAGCGCGGCGTATCGATGACGGTCGGTTTCGCCCTGACCTTGGCGGTTGCCCGAGCGGTGGCCTGAGGCGGTCAATCACCTCGTGGACCGCTCGGTGCCGCGGAGCTTCTTGACCTCAAGCGTGATTGACCTTCTATCGTCGTCTCCAGTTGATCATTTGATGACGGGAGAACACGCTCATGATCCTCGTGACCGGAGCCACCGGAAACATAGGCAGTGCGCTGGTGAAGGAGCTG
Organism: Streptomyces sp. NBC_01255; assembly: GCF_036226445.1. NCBI lineage: Bacteria > Bacillati > Actinomycetota > Actinomycetes > Kitasatosporales > Streptomycetaceae > Streptomyces > Streptomyces sp. NBC_01255. Next base: position 7,972,645 of record NZ_CP108474.1, on the reverse strand, counting down.
CGAGCGTGCGGTGCGGGGCCGCTGAGGGCACTCAGCCGGAATGCCGCGCAGGCCGCCTTCCCCGAGGGGGTCGAGGCCGTGGAGGGCGATTTCGCGGAGCCGGCGTCGTTGAAGCGTGCGCTGGAGGGGGTGCGCTCGCTGTTCCTCGTGTCGCGCGTGGGTCCGGACGCCGACATCCTCGAAGCCGCCCGGCAGGCGGGTGTGGCGCACGTGGTGCTGGTGTCGTCGATCACCGTCCAGACCCATCCGCACCTCGGCCCCGCCGCCGAGAACGCGGCGGTCGAGCAGCTGCTCCGGAACAGCGGTATGGCCTGGACGATCCTGCGGCCGACGCAGTTCGCGTCGAACGCCCGGATGTGGGCGGGCTCCATCCGTGGCCACGAGACGGTCCGCGCGCCCTATGCCGAGACCGCTCTGCCCACCATCCATCCTGCGGACATCGCGTCGGTGGCACGGGTCGCGTTGACCGAGCCCGGCCACCAGGGGCGCGTGTACGCCCTGACCGGTCCGGAGCCGGTGTCCGCCCGGCAGCAGGTCGAGGCCATCGCGGCCGCTCTCGGCCGGGAGGTCCCCTTCGCCGAGATCAGCCGGCAGGAGGCCCACGCGCACATGGCGGCGGTCTTCGGGGCCGAGGCCGCCGACGCGGTGCTCGACGTGACGGGTGGAGACGTCAACGACGAGCTTCTGACGGTGCGTGACACGGTGTCGCAGGTCACCGGAGTACCGGCCCGGCCGTTCCGGCAGTGGGCTGCGGAGAACGCCGCCGCCTTCCGCTGAATCGCCCCACCTGATCCCGTTCGCCTCGTCCGTCCGACTCGTCCCGCCGCCCCGCTCGGGGGCGGCACAGCGGTCAGGGGCGGAGCGGCCCCCATCCCTCCACGTACACATCGCGGGGGTCGAGCCACACCAGAGCCCCGCCCGCGAGCCCGGGGGCGCTGCCGGGCCCCACCAAGGGCCCGTCGGCATCGCTCAGGGCCCGGACGATCCACTCCCATGTCTCCCGCACGCGCTCCGGCCCCTCCGCGCTCTCGTGATCATTCATGTGTCCGACCCTGACGCGCCTCGGATTGTGGGGAGTTGTCCGATGCATGGGCTTCGGCGGTGCGGTGAGCCGTCGCTCCCCCGCGGCCGAGGAGTTCGGCCAGGCCCCGGCGGGTCGCGGCCACGATCACCCGGTCGCCCCGGCCGAGGACCCGCTCCGGGGCGAGGCGCCAGTCCTGGCCCCGGGCCGGTGTCCCGGCGCCGGACGGGACGCCGTAGGCGCCGTACGCGGAGGGGCTCCGGTCGAGGGCGATCACCCGCCACGCTCCGGGCGTGAAGGCCTCGGCGACCGTGCGGTCCTCCAGGAGCGGGTGGTCCGCGACGTCGACGGCGGCGAAGAGCAGGACGCGACGCTCCACGGGGACGGCTCCGAGGACCTGGCGGCCCATCATGGCCCCGGCGAAGGCGGGCGCGGCGAGGTGGGAGACGCTGCGGCTCCGGGTGAGCGCCTCGGGGTGGGCGGTGCGCAGGGTGCGGTAGACGGCGGTGGCGAAGTCGTCGTCGTACAGGCGGAGCACGACCCGCAGGTCGGGGGTGACGGAGCGGGCGGAGAGAGCGGCCTCCAGATTGGTGATGTCGACGCTGGTCAGGGCGAGGAGGGCGTGGGCGCGGTGGATGCGGGCGGCCTCCAGGACGCCTTCCTCCGTGACGTCGCCGATGACCGTGGGAACCCGCAGCCGCCGCGCCACGGCGATGCCGCGCGCCTCCGGGTCGGACTCGACGCACACGACCGGGATGTCCATCCGGCGGAGCCTGGCGAGGACCCGGGTGCCGACCTTGCCCAGGCCGAGGAGAACGACGTGGCCGTGGAGTCCGCGCGGCGGCCGTCGCAGGGTGGTCGCCGTGCGGAAGGTCCCGAGGCCTTCGAGGAGGGCGGCGACGATCACGGGCAGCAGGAGCAGTCCGACGAACCCGGCCAGGATCTGGAGGACCTGACGGCTGGTCGCCTCCCCGACGGCCGGGTCGCCGATCGCGAAGATGTCGAGGAGCGTCAGATAGGCGGCGTGCAGCGGGTGGTCGCCGGTGGTGAAGGTGGAGGCGAGGGTCAGGGCGAGGACGGCGGCGACCGCGCCGCCGAGGGACCAGCGCAGGCGGCGGGAGAAGAGCGAGGCGACGGGCAGTCCCGTGCCGCCGAAGCGACCGGACGGGACGGTCGGGGCGGCCGGGGTGACCGCTTCGAGGGTGACGGTGGCCCTGCCCGTGGCGGCGGCCACCGTGCGGTCGTCCGGGAGGAGGCGCGGGCCCTCGTCGCCGCTGCGCTCGGAGCCCTCGCAGCCCGCCGGGTCGCCGACCGTGGCGGAGAGCAGCGCGAGGGTGCACCGGCCGGGGTCGGGGGCCTCGCCCTCGGGCGGGGTCCGCTCTACGGCGTGCAGCAGGAGTCCGCCGGCCTGGACGACCTTGCTGGTGCCCGCGACGGCCGCGGCGGCGAGCCCCGGGGCCGCCGTGTCGACGTCGGACAGGACAGTGGTGGCGGCGTCGAGCTTCTCGGGGTCGAGGCCCGGTTCCGCGACGGCCGCGGCCTGGTCGAGGAGCGTTTCGAGGTGCTGGCCGAGCTTGCGGTTGTAGAGCCGGATGACCAGACGCAGCCGGGGGTTGAGGCGGCGGGCGGTGAGCGCCGCCCGGATGTTGGTCTCGTCGTCCTCGTGGACGAGGGCGAGCGCGGCGGCGCGCTCGACTCCGGCGTCCGTCAGGGCCCGGTCGTCGGCCTCCGCGGCTTCGACGACCCGCAGGGTACCGGTCGGCTCGCTGCCGTCCGGGTCACCTCCGATCGCGCCCGCGGCCCCGGCCCCGGCGGCAGCGGTGGTGGTACGGGTGACGGCGGCGGTGACTCGCCCGAACAGGGCGAGGGCCCGGCCGGTGCGGGCGGTGGGGGTGACCGGGGCGTCGGGCCGTACCGGCACGAGGAGGGTGACCCGCTCTCCGTACACCCCGTGCAGTTCGCCCGCGAGGCGGTGGGCGAGCGCGTCGTCCCCGCAGACGATCATGTGCCCCGCGGGGGCGGTACGAGGCTGCCGCTCGGTCCGGAACGCGGGCGCGCCGAAGGGACCGCCGGCCGGGCTCCCCTGGGCCCGCGCGGGAGCGGGCACCGACCGGGTGGCCGCGGCGACGGAAGGCGTACCGGCGGGCGGGGCGGCGGGAGGCGTGCCGGCAGGCGGGGCGGCGGCGCCGGCGGGCGGGTCGCCGGCGCTGCCGTCCGGAACGGCGCTGTTCTGGTTCGGGTGTGAGGGCACGTCACCAGCATGCCCTGTCGGACCGACAACAGCTGCGGGTGCCCATACGGCTCCGTCCTCCCCCGGGCGGGCGCACGCCGTGCCGCCGTACGCCGGAACCTCTACGCCGGTCGGCGCACTCCGTCCTGCGCGGTCCGCCCCTCCTTCCTACGGTGGCTGAATGATCGTCACGTCAGCTGTCCGTCATGCTGCCGCCGGTACCGCGGCGCTGCTGTTCGTGCTGCCCGCTCCGGCGGCCACGGCCTCCCCCGCTCCTCCCCTCTCCCCCGCCGCCGGCTCCTCCGTGGACGAGCCGACTCCGCCCGCACCGCGGTTCGTCGACCCGGCCCGGCTCGACCGGCGGGGCACGCAGGTGCAGCGGCTGCCGGGCGCACCCTCCGTACCGGACGTCTCCGCGCTGTCGTGGGTGGTGGCGGACGCGTCCTCGGGCGAGGTGCTCGCCGCGCGGAACGCCCACCGGAAGCTGCCGCCCGCCAGCACCCTCAAGGCGCTCTTCGCGCTCACGGCGCTCCCCCACAACGAACCCTCCGACCAGCACACCGTGGCCGATTCCGAGCTGACCGGAATCGGGGCGGGCAGCAGTCTCGTCGGGATCAAGGAGGGGTACACCTACAAGGTGTCCGACCTGTGGAACGGGGTCTTCCTCAGCTCGGGGAACGACGCCGTGCACGTCCTGGCCGCGATGAACGGCGGCTGGGAGTCGATGTCCCGGCAGATGCAGGCGAAGGCCCGCTCCCTCGGGGCGCGGGACACCCATGTGGTCTCCCCGGACGGGTACGACGCGCCCGGGCAGGTGTCCTCCGCGTACGACCTCGCGGTCTTCGGACGGGCCGGGCTCCAGGATCCCGTCTTCACCCGGTACTGCTCCACGCGGTACGCGGACTTCCCCGCGGGTTCCTGGTCGTACGGCATCGCCAACACCAACCGGCTCCTCACGGGCGCGGACGGCGTGGCCCGCTACCCGGGGCTCCTCGGCATCAAGAACGGCTACACGACGAACGCGGGCAACACGCTGATCTCCGCCGCACGCCGGGGCGACCGGACGCTGGTCGTCTCGGTGATGAACCCGCAGGGCGGCGGCGGGCTCGCCGTCTACGAGGAGGCGCGCTCGCTGCTCGACTGGGGCTTCGAGGCCGCGGGGCGGGTGCAGGCGGTGGGCTCGCTGCTGCCGGGCCGGCCGAAGGCCGCGGCCGAGGCGGGCGGTCGGGCCACGGCGGCGGCGCGTGCCGCGGGCCGCGCGGACGAGACCGTCTCCGTCGCCGCCGGCGGAGCTCCGCGCGCCGGGGCCGAGGCGGTGGCGGCGGCCCACGAGGGCTTCGCGCGCGAGGACACGCCGTCGGGCCCGTCGGGCCCGTCGGCCGGGATTCCGCTGGCACTGGTGGGCTCGGCCTGCGCGGCGGCCCTCGCGCTCTGGGCCTGGCGGCGCCGGGCGGCCCACCACCAGGTCTGACGGCGGCACTCGGGGGACGGGGGTCAGGACCGCCGGTCGTGCGGCGCCACTGGAGACATCGGACGGTCGTGTCGGCGACGGTCCGGCGGGCGCCGCACGGTCCGGCTGCGGGGGGGTGCCCGTTCATGCCGGGCACCCCCTGGGACGTGCGGTCAGGCGCCCACGTACGCCGCGAGGTGTTCGCCGGTGAGGGTGGAGCGGTCGGCGACGAGCTTCGCGGGCGTGCCCTCGAAGACGATCGAACCGCCGTCGTGGCCGGCGCCCGGGCCGAGGTCGATGATCCAGTCGGCGTGGGCCATGACCGCCTGGTGGTGCTCGACGACGATGACGGACTTGCCGGAGTCGACGAGCCGGTCGAGCAGGCCGAGGAGCTGTTCGACGTCGGCGAGGTGCAGACCGGTGGTCGGCTCGTCGAGGACGTAGATCCCGCCCTTGTCGCCCATGTGCGTGGCCAGCTTGAGCCGTTGCCGCTCGCCGCCGGAGAGCGTGGTGAGCGGCTGCCCGAGGCTGAGGTAGCCGAGGCCGACGTCGGCGAGGCGTTCGAGGATCTTGTGCGCGGCCGGCGTGCGCGCCTCACCGTCGCCGTCGCCGAAGAAGTCCTCGGCCTCGGTCACCGACATCGCGAGCACCTCGCTGATGTCCTTGCCACCGAGGTGGTACTCCAGGACCGAGGCCTGGAACCGCTTGCCCTCGCAGTCCTCGCAGGTGGTCGCGACCCCGGCCATCATCGCCAGGTCGGTGTAGATGACGCCCGCGCCGTTGCAGGTCGGGCACGCGCCCTCGGAGTTGGCGCTGAACAGCGCCGGCTTCACGCCGTTGGCCTTGGCGAAGGCCTTGCGGATCGGTTCGAGCAGTCCGGTGTACGTCGCCGGGTTGCTCCGGCGCGAGCCGCGGATGGCGCTCTGGTCGACGGAGACGACGTCCTCGCCGGGCGGGATCGAACCGTGTACGAGCGAGCTCTTGCCGGAGCCGGCGACGCCGGTGACGACGGCGAGCACGCCGAGCGGGATGTCGACGTCGACGTCGCGGAGGTTGTGCGTGGACGCGCCGCGGATCTCCAGCGTGCCGGTGGGTGTCCGGACCACGTCCTTGACGGAGGACCGGTCGTCGAAGTGCCGTCCGGTGATGGTGTCGCCCGCCCGCAGCCCCTCGACGGTGCCTTCGAAGCAGACGGTGCCGCCGCCCGTACCGGCGCCGGGGCCGAGGTCGACGACGTGGTCGGCGATCGCGATCGTCTCCGGCTTGTGCTCCACGACGAGCACCGTGTTGCCCTTGTCGCGCAGGCGGAGCAGCAGGTCGTTCATCCGCTGGATGTCGTGGGGGTGCAGGCCGATGGTCGGCTCGTCGAAGACGTACGTGACGTCGGTGAGCGAGGAGCCGAGGTGCCGGATCATCTTGACGCGCTGTGCCTCGCCACCCGACAGCGTGCCCGCGGGCCGGTCGAGCGAGAGGTAGCCGAGGCCGATCTCCACGAACGAGACGAGGGTGTCCCGCAGGGCGGTGAGCAGCGGCGCCACCGAGGGCTCGTCGAGCCCGCGGACCCACTCGGCCAGGTCGCTGATCTGCATGGCGCAGGCGTCGGCGATGCTGACCTTCTTGATCTTCGACGCCCGGGCCCCCTCGCTGAGCCGGGTGCCGTCGCACTCGGGGCACGTGGTGAAGGTGACCGCCCGGTCGACGAACGCCCGGATGTGCGGCTGCATGCCCTCCTTGTCCTTGGCCAGGAAGGACTTCTGGATCCGCGGGATCAACCCTTCGTACGTCATGTTGATGCCCGCGATCTTCATGCGGGTCGGCTCGTGGTGGAGGAAGGCGTGCAGTTCCTTCTTCGTGTACTTGCGGATCGGCTTGGCCGGGTCGACGAGGCCCGACTCGCTGTAGAGGCGGTAGTTCCAGCCGCCCGGGGTGTAGCCGGGGATGGTGAGCGCGCCCTCGTCGAGCGACTTGGAGTCGTCGTAGAGCTGGGTGAGGTCGATGTCGGAGACGGAGCCCCGGCCCTCGCAGCGGGGACACATGCCGCCGGTGCGCTCGAAGCTCGCCCGTACGGCCTTCTTGTTCCCTCGCTCGACGGTGATCGCGCCGCTCGCCCGGACCGAGGGGACGTTGAAGGCGTAGGCGCTGGGCGGGCCGATGTGGGGCTTCCCGAGGCGGCTGAAGAGGATGCGGAGCATCGCGTTGGCGTCGGTGGCGGTGCCGACGGTGGAGCGGGGGTCGGCTCCCATCCGCTGCTGATCGACGATGATCGCGGTCGTCAGCCCTTCGAGGACGTCGACCTCCGGCCGGGCGAGGGTCGGCATGAAGCCCTGGACGAAGGCGCTGTACGTCTCGTTGATCAGCCGCTGGGACTCCGCGGCGATCGTGTCGAAGACGAGGGAGCTCTTGCCCGAGCCGGAGACGCCCGTGAAGACCGTGAGCCGGCGCTTCGGGATCTCGATGCTGATGTCCTTCAGGTTGTTCTCGCGCGCGCCGAGCACGCGGATCGTGTCGTGCTGGTCGGCGGCGTGCGGCGTGGCCGCCTTCTTACCCGTCCTCGGGGTCTGGCTCATCGTTTCTCCTCCGTCGGACGGGCCGAATCATGATCATCGCGAACGTCGTGATCATCGCACCGCGTCGGCTCCGACGCCCGGGAAACGGCGATGTCCACGTCGGCCACGCTAGCCGGGGCCCGATGTCCACGCTTCTCGATTCCTGACCGGACGCCGGTCAGGAGCCCGGCAGCCCCTCCAGGGCCTGCCGGGGAGCGGGCCGCCCCTCGGAGACGTACCGCTCGGCGGCGCGGACCGCCTCGTGCGCGGTCCGCTCTCCCATCAGGACGCAGAGGGTGTACGCCGTGTCCTCGAAGCGCCGGCGGACCGACAGGTCGCACGGCCTGGCGAGCACGGACCGCTCCTGGGTGCGGTAGTGCCGGAGCAGCCGGTCGACCGTGTTCGTGTCGGGCAGCAGCATCGCGTCCTCCTGTCTCCTGGCTCCCGAGTCGCTCCATCCTGACGGTCGTCGACCACGCCCGCGACCCGCGCGGGCACGCTGCGTTACGGGGCGGGTTCCGGAGTGCGCTTCCGCCGCCCATGGCGGAGGGTCGGAGACATGAACCCGAGCACGCGACAGCGGGTGGTCGTCACCGGCGCCACCGGCAACGTCGGTACGAGCCTGGTACGGGCGCTGGCCCGCGAACCGCGGGTCGGTTCCGTCCTCGGGCTGGCCCGGCGCAGGCCCGGCCTGGAGCTGCCCGGCGTGGAGTGGGCCGAGGTCGACCTCTCCCGGGAGGGCGACGAGCCGCGGCTCGCGCAGTACGTGGCGGACGCGGACGCGGTCGTGCACCTGGCCTGGCGGTTCGGGCCGACGCACGACCCGGTGAAGACCTGGCGGACCAACGTCCTGGGCGCGGTGCGCGTCTTCGACGCGGTCGCGGCGGCGCGGGTGCCGGTCCTCGTGCACGCCTCCTCGGTGGGGGCGTACTCCCCCGGCCCGAGCGGTGGCGCCCCCGTGTCCGAGGCCTGGCCGACGCACGGCTGGCCCGGCGCCGCGTACACCCGGGAGAAGGCGTACCTGGAACGGGTCCTCGACACCTTCGAGCGTGACCATCCGCTGACCCGGGTGGTCCGGATGCGCCCGGCCTTCCTCTTCAAGGAGGAGTCGGCGAGCGGGCAGCGGCGGATCTTCGCGGGACGATTCTTCCCCGGTCAGCTGATGCGGCCGGAACTGCTGCCGCTGCTGCCGGAGTTCGAGGGGCTCCGCTTCCAGGTCCTGCACACCGAGGACGCCGCGGACGCCTACCGGAGGGTGCTCCTCCGGGACGTCCGCGGCGCGTTCAACCTCGCTGCCGAACCGGTGCTCGACGCCGAGACGCTCGGCCGGCTGCTGCACGCCCGGCCGGTGAGGGTCCCGGCCGGAGCGGTACGCGGCGCGCTGTCCGCGGCCTGGCGCCTGCGGCTCGCCCCGGCCTCCCCCGGGCTCTTCGACGCGCTGCTGCAGATGCCCCTGCTCGCCACCGAGCGGGCCCGGCGGGAGCTGGGGTGGGAACCGTCGGCGAGCTCGCTGGAGGCCGTGGAGGCGTTCCTGCGCGGGGTCCGCGCGGGCACGGGCGACGACACGGCTCCGCTGGCCGGCCACCGCATCGGCTGAGGTGACGCCGCGCGACCCGCGGCCGCCTCCGCCGTCAGCCCGTGGCGCCGGACCAGTCGACGAGCCGGATCCCGGCGCCCGCGGCCTCATGGCCACGACAGTCGGCGAGGTGCCGGAGCAGCATGGCATCGATGTCGAGGTGGCGGGCGAACTCCGGGCGGGCGGCGAGGCGCTGGGCGTACGCCCAGAGGGCGGGATGCCCGGCGACCCGGTCCATCGCCGCGGCGTCCAGGTGCCAGCGGTGGACGGTGTCGAGCCGTACGAGGGTGACCCAGACCTGGACGTCGGCGGCGGTCGGGCCGTCGCCGAGGACGTACGGGCGGCCGGTCAGGCGCCGCTCCAGGGAGCCGAGCGCCGCGAAGAGGACGCCGAGCGGGTCGTGGTGGGCGGCGTCGCCGTCGAGGCCGAGTTCGCCGGCGCGCTGGGCGGCCCGGTTGACGCTCCGCTCGCAGAGGTCGGCGATGGCCTCGATCTCGCCCCGGTGCTCCTCGGGCAGCAGGTCGGGGCCGTCGCCGCGGAAGCGCAGGGCGAGGTCCCGCAGGATGTCGGGCACGTGCGTGCTGACGATGCGCCCGGTCCACCCGTCGCTCAGGACGGGCGCGGCGGCCGGTCCCCGGTACAGGTGGGCGCTCGCCTCGTACAGCGGACGGAGCGCGGCGTACCCGCCGTCGGGCATGTCGGGGGTCCCGGGGAGCACGGTCAGCGGAAGGGTGTCGTCGAGGCCGAGCAGGCCGTGGGTGAGGGCGATGCTCAGACAGCCGGGACCCGACGGTGCCAGATGGAGGCGGTAGCGGTGCGGTACGGCGTAGTGGCCGCTGCGCACGTCGCGGCCGATCCGGCCGCGGAAGGCGGGCACGGCGGAGGCGGGCAGCAGCGAGGACGGGACGACGGACATGCTTCTCCCTGGAGGGTGCTCGGTGCTGGGGCCGGGGCGGTGCGCGGCGGCGACGGTCGCGGTGGCGCGCGACGGAGTCGGCTGCCGGGCAGGGCCCGGAGGCAGCAGAGGAACGGGAAGGAGGAGACGGGCGGACCGCGGCGAGGTGCACGTCCGGTCCCGGAGCCCGGCCCGGACCGAAGCGGGCCGGAGCGGCCTGGGCGGGGCGGACGGGCTCAGCGGACGCGGTGAACGCCCCGGCGGGGACGGCGACTCGCGGCGCTGCAGACCCGCAGCAGATCGATGTGGCGGCGGGACGTGAGGGGCACGGAGCACGGGAGGAGCACGGCGTGCGCGGTGTCCCGCCGGCCGGCGTGTCCCATGATTCCCTACCCGTTCACTCGGTTTTCTCTTTCACGAGTCTCCGACCGGGCACCCGTGACGTCAAGGGTGCGGGACGCGCCGCCTCCGGGGCGCACGGATCCGGTCAGGGGCGTGCGGGATAATGCGAGCATGCGCATTTCAGCCAGGGCCGACTACGCGGTACGCGCCGCCCTCCAGCTCGCCGCCGCCCAGGACGCGGGGCCGCTGAAGGCCGAGGCGATCGCCGAAGTCCAGGGGATCTCCCACAAGTTCCTGGAGGGCATCCTCGGCGACATGCGCAAGGGCGGTCTTGTCCAGAGCCAGCGCGGCGGCAACGGCGGGTACTGGCTGGCCAGGCCGGCCGAGTCGATCTCGGTCGCGGACGTCATCCGCTGCGTGGAGGGCCCGCTGGTCTCCGTGCGCGGCGAGCGGCCCCCGGACCTGGCGTACACGGGGCCCGCCGAGTCGCTGCTCCCGCTGTGGATCGCGCTCCGCGCGAGCGTGCGCGAGGTGCTCGGGGTCTCGCTCGCCGAGGTGGCGGCGGCCGAGCTGCCGGCGGACATCACCGCGCTCGCGGACGACCCGGAGGCATGGACGAACCCCTGAGGGGGTGTCCGAAAAACGCCCACCCGACCGATTCCCGACACAGCCAACTCCGCGCGACCTGCGCCGACGTGACGACATCTCACCGATCAAGACGCGCATGTCCAGCCCTCGGACGCCTCTTGGGGGCAGGCGACCGCCTCTGTCACTATCCCTAGTATTCCAGTGGGGATACAAGGGATCGGGTGAGGTGACGTGAGTACGCCGAGGAAATCGCTCAGGAGAACCGCGATACGCACCGTCCCGGCACCGGCCGACCGGCCCGCGGACGACGAGATCTGGCCCCGTGTCACCCGCGAGCTCGCGGACGACCTCGCCGTCGACGCGCCGGCCCGTGACCGGGCGGGCAAAGCGCCCTTCGACGAGGTCGCCCGGCTCCAGGAGGCCGGCCTGCCCGCCCTCCTCACGGCGCCCGGCGCGAACCGGCGGGGCGCGGACTGGCGGGCCGCGTCCGCCGTCGTACGGGAGATCTCCGCCGCCGACAGCTCGGTCGGCGAACTCCTCGCCCACCATTACGTCCTGTCCTGGAGCAGCCGGTTCTTCGGACGGGCGGAATCCATGGAAGACGCGGCGGACACGAAAGACACGGCAGGCGCCCCCGCCCCCGACCTCGACGTACGGACGGCCGAGGAGCACTGGCTGCTCGGCGGGGGCGTCGAGCCGCCGCGTACCCGGAAGGACCCCGGCCTCAGACTCACGCCCGACGCGGGCGGCTGGATCCTCGACGGGCGCCGCGCCTTCGCCTCCGGTGTCGCCGTCGCCGACCGGCTCGTCGTCGGCGCGCGTCCCGGCGGGACCGGCGACTGGCTGATCGTCCTGGTGGACCCGGCGCACCCCGGCGTGTTCACCGACGCCGGCACGGACCGGGTCGGGCAACGGGTCTCCGGCGCGGGCACCGTCACCTTCGACCACGTCCCGGTCCCGGCCGACCAGGTCCTCGGACTGCTCCCCCACGACGAACACGCCGTCACCCCCTTCGCCGCCCTCGCCCCGCTCGCCCTGCGGCTGCTCCTCGTCCAGGTCGGACTCGGCATCGCCGAGGGGGCGCTCGCCGAGGCCCGGGACATCAGCCGCGCCGGGCAGGCCGGACCGGCCCCGGCGCCCTCGGCCGACGGCAGGCCGTCCGCCGTCGGCGCGGATCCGCTCGGGACGGACGACGACCCCTACCTGCTCCTCGCGTACGGCGAGCTGGCCACGGCCGCGCACGCCGCCTCCGCGGTGGTGGAGCGGGCGACGGACGCCCTGGCCCGCGGTCTCCTCGCCGGACGGACGCTGAGCCCCGAGGAGCGCGCCGACATCGCCGTCCTGGTCTCCGCCGCCGAGACGGTCACCGGCCGGGCCGCCGTCCGCATCACGACCCGCGTCCTCGAACTCGTCGACGGTGCCGAGGGCGCCGATGCCCAGTCAGGGGGCCCGGGCTTCGACCGCTTCTGGCGCAACGCCCGCGCGCTCACCGCCCACACGCAGCCGGCCCATCGGCTCCGCGACATCGGCGACCACTACCTCAACGGCACCCACGCACGGCTCACCCTGCCGGCCTGACATCACGACAGAACGACCGCACGACCGCACGACCGCCGGACCGCACGGCAGAAGGGACGGACGGTCCGGCATGTCGGGACGTCCGTCCCTCTCTTCGGGCTGCCGATGGGCCCAAGCTGGAGGGAGGAGGGCCCCGCCGCCCGGGGGGCCCGTCGCGCTACCGACGGAGGCAGTCCGATGAGTCGTGAGATCGTCGCAGGAGTGGACGGTTCCCCGGAGAGTCTCGCCGCGGCCGACTGGGCCGCCCGCGAGGCCCTCCACCGGGGGCTCCCGCTGCGGCTCGCCCACGCGTGGCGCTGGGAACCCCTCGACATCCCGCTGGTCCAGGACCGGGCGAGCCAGGAGCGGGCAGCCGACGAGGTCCTGCGCGAGGCCGAGGCGACGGTCGCACGGCGCCACCCGGACGTCACTCTCACGGCCGAGGTGCTCCCCGACACACCGGTCGCGGCGCTGCTCGGCACCGAGCCACGGGCCGAGATGCTCGTCATCGGCTCACGCGGCCACGGCGCCGTCACGGGCTTCCTGCTCGGCTCGTACGGGCAGCAGATCATCGCCGCCGCCGGCCGGCCCGTGGTGGCCGTCAGGTCCCGGGACGGCGAGCCCGCCGAGCCGCCGGTCGGCGACGTCCTCGTCGGCCAGCTCGGCAGTCCCGAGGACAGTGCCGCGGCGCTCGGCTTCGCCTTCGAGACCGCTGCCGCGCGCGGGGCCTCGGTGCGGGCCGTCCGCGCCTGGAGCCTGCCGCCCCTCTACGCGTACAGCCCGGCCTCGATGCGGATCGCCGACGAGGCCGGCGGTCTCGTCCCGTACGAGGAGAAGGCGCTGCGCGAGGCCTTGGCGCCCTGGCGGGATCGGTTCCCCGAGGTTCCGGTGACGGAACACGTCGAACTGGGCAGCGCGGGGCAGGTGCTGCTCTCCGCCTCGGGGGCGGCCCAGCTCCTGGTGGTCGGCCGGCGGGCCAGGCGCGGCGCCGCCGGCCCGCGCATCGGCTCCGTGGCCCACGCGGCGCTCCATCTCGCGCCGTGCCCGGTGGCGGTGATCCCGCAGGGCTGAAAGGCTCTGACGTGCGTTGACGCGTCGGGTTGACGAGGAGTGTCGGGGCGGCCGGGGCCGGAAAGGGTTAACGCCGTCGCCCCGGTGGCTCTCCCAGCGCCGGACCGTCCGGCGACCTCGGTGAGAGAGCGGAGCTCCATGCGGTACCACGACCATCCCGGTCCCCCCGACGCCCCTGAACACGTCGATCACGCCGAACACGAAGAGCAGGTCGTGCGGGACGGCGGGCGCCACCGGAAGGGCCACGGATCACGGCGGCGCGCTCTTCGGCGTCCGGGCTTCCGTACGACCGTCACCGCCGCCGGGTCCGCGGCCGTCGTCCTCACGGTGGCGGGCGGGGTGTACGTGGCCACCCCCGCCCCGGCCGCCGGCACCTCGGCCGTCGCGGCACCCGCCACGGCCGATGCCGGGGCAGGACCCGCCACCGCCGAAGCCGGAGCCGGTGCCGGAGCCGGAGCCGGTGGAGCCGACGCCGTCGGTACCGTCTCGGAGTACGTCCAGCAGGTCGTCGTCCTCGCCAACACGGAACGGGACAAGGCCGGTTGCGGCCCGCTCCGCGCGGAGAGCCATCTGCGGACCGCCGCTCAGGGGCACGCCGACGACATGGCCTCGCGCGACTACTACGAGCACGACAGCCCGGAGGGCCGAGACGCGGGCGACCGGATGACCGTCGCCGGGTACACGTGGTCGACGTGGGGGGAGAACATCCATCGCGGGCCGAAGACCCCGGCGCAGGCGATGGAGGAGTGGATGGGCAGTCCCGGACACCGCGACAACATCCTCAACTGCTCCTTCAAGGACATCGGCGTCGGGGTGACCCTCACCGCCAACGGCCCTTGGTGGGTACAGAACTTCGGCGCCAAGGGCTGATCCGCCGGCCCCCGGCCCGTCCACCGGTTCAGGAGGCCGGGGCCGCCAGCTTCTGCACCCAGATCGTGCCGCCGGGACCGGGCACCGACGCCACTCCGGTGTCCCGGTACCGGCAGTCCAGCATGTTCTCCTCGTGCATCGCCCCGTCGGTCCAGTCCTCGACGACGGCCGCCGGGTCCGCCGCGCCCTGGGCGAGGTTCTCGGCCCAGGCGCTCCAGTCGTACCCGGCCGCGGTGATCCGCGCGTCCGCGAAGTCGCCCTCCGGGCTGCTGTGCGCGTAGTAGCCGCGCGCGACCATGTCGCGGGCGTATCCCCGGGCCGCCGCGACCAGGCGCGGGTCGGTCCGCAGCGGGGCGCAACCCGCCGCCGCCCGCAGCCTGTTGACCCTCTCCGTCACCCGCTCCTCGACGGTGGGCGCGGGTGCGGGGGGCGTGGTGCGGCGGGGTGCCGGGGTACGGGTCGTGGGGGCCGGGGCCGCGACGGTGGCCGCCGTGGTGGTGGGGGGCGCCGGGGTGGTCGGGGGCGCGGGTGCCGGGGTCGCGGCGCGGGGCCGGTCGGGTGTCACCCGTACCTCCTCCTGCCTCGGTACGAGCACGGCGAGCGTGCCGAGGACGACGACGGTCACGGCTCCGGCGAGGCCGGCCCGCCGTATCGGCGTCCACCAGCCCACGGGCTCGGCCGCGAAGGTCTCCGCGCCGGGCCGGGCGAGGGCCGCCGCGGCCAGCGGGGGGACGAGGCCGATGCCGACGAGCAGGCCCTCGACGGGGGCGAGGCCGCGGCTCCCGGTCGCCTGCCCCGTACAGGCGGCGCAGTCGCGCAGGTGGCGGGCGATCCGCTTGCGCCAGAGGGGCGAGGGGCGGCCGTCCCAGCCGGTGAGGGACTCGGCGAGTCGGGGGCACGACGGGTCGGCGTCGAGGGCGCGGACCACGGCCCGGCCGGTCTCCAGGCGTTCCTTCATCCGCTGGACCCGGACGGCGGCGTGCTGCGGGGAGACGCCGAGGCCCTCGGCGAGTTCGGTGCGGGTGAGTTCCCCGGCGGCCTCCAGCCACCACAGGGAGAGGAGTTCGCGGTCCTCGTCGTCGAGCCAGCGGGTGGCGCGGGCCACCTCGCGGCGCTCTCCGGAGAGGCGGAGGCGGAGGATGGTGAGTTCGGTGAAGTCGCCGGCCGGGTCGGCGAGCTCGGCCGCCCCGTCGAGGCCGGGCACGGGGGCCTGCCGGTTCTCGCGCCAGCGACGGCGTATCCCGTTCATGGCGATGGCGACGAGCCAGGAACGGAAGCGGGCCGGGTCACGGAGCCCGGCGAGGCCGTCGAGGGCGCGGACCAACGTCTCCTGGACGATGTCGTCGGTGTCGGCGTGGCCGTCGAGGGCGCGGCCGACGACGTTGTGGACGAGGGGCAGGTACGCGCGTACCAGCTCGTCCCTGGCGTGCGCGTCACCGGCCCGGGCCGCCTCCACCAGGGCGGTGGTGCGGCGCTCGTCGCTGTGCATGGGTCTGCTCCCTCATCCGTGATCCGAGTCCCCCGTCGTTCGGAGACCCGTGGGAGCGGGAGGGATAACACTTCCTGCGGTATGACGGTATGCGTCGCGACCGTGCGAGCCCTCGCGACTACGGTACTGCTCCGGGCAGCGACGGGACCGTGGCCCCCTTGCCTTCCCGGACGGCCTCCACGACCGCGTCGTGGAGATCTCGGCTCTCCTCCTCCGTCGCGCACGGAACGGGACTGCCCGACATGGTGAACCAGTCGGATGCGCCGCTGTACTGCACGGCCACGCGTGCCTCGCGCTCGGCCCAGGTCGTGTGCACGGTCAGATCGCCCGTGACGACTCCGGCCTCGTCGGTCAGCACCCCACCACGCCCGGTGTAGACACCGGCGGTCGTCCAAGATGCCCAGCTCATCCATCCAGGTTCACACCCGGACGGCGGATGCGCCACCGACGGGACCGCCCCGACCGGAATCCTTCCGGCCGGGGCGGTACGTGTCATCCGCCGGGAGCGGGTGACCGGGTCGCGCGCCGGATCAGGCGAGAGACGCGAGGGCCTCGTTCAGCGTGGCGGACGGGCGCATCACGGCCGCGGCCTTGGCCGGGTCGGGCTGGTAGTAGCCGCCGATCTCGGCCGGGGAGCCCTGGACGGCGACGAGCTCGTCGACGATCTTCTGCTCGTTGGCGGCCAGCGTCTCGGCGAGCGGGGCGAAGGCCTTGGCCAGCTCCGCGTCCTCGGTCTGGGCGGCGAGCTCCTGGGCCCAGTAGAGGCCGAGGTAGAAGTGGCTGCCGCGGTTGTCGATGCCGCCGAGGCGGCGGGTCGGCGACTTGTCCTCGTTGAGGAAGGTGCCGGTGGCGCGGTCCAGGGTGTCGGCGAGGACCTGGGCGCGGCCGTTGCCCGTGGTCGTCGCGAGGTGCTCGAAGCTGGCGGCCAGGGCGAAGAACTCGCCGAGGCTGTCCCAGCGGAGGTAGTTCTCCTTGACGAGCTGCTGGACGTGCTTCGGGGCGGAGCCGCCGGCGCCGGTCTCGAAGAGGCCGCCGCCCGCCATCAGCGGGACGACCGACAGCATCTTGGCGCTGGTGCCCAGCTCCAGGATCGGGAAGAGGTCCGTCAGGTAGTCGCGGAGGACGTTGCCGGTGACCGAGATGGTGTCCTCGCCGCGGCGGATGCGCTCCAGGGAGAACTTGGTGGCCTCGACCGGGGACAGGATCTTGATGTCCAGGCCCTCGGTGTCGTGCTCCGGCAGGTACTGCTCGACCTTGGCGATCAGCTGGGCGTCGTGGGCGCGCGCGGCGTCCAGCCAGAAGACGGCCGGGGAGCCGGTGGCGCGGGCGCGGGTGACGGCGAGCTTGACCCAGTCCTGGATGGGCAGGTCCTTGGTCTGGCAGGCGCGGAACAGGTCGCCCTCGGCGACCTCCTGCTCCAGGACGACGTTGCCCGCGGAGTCGACGAGGCGGACGGTGCCGGCCTCGGCGATCTCGAAGGTCTTGTCGTGGGAGCCGTACTCCTCGGCCTTCTGC
The DNA here is from genome assembly GCF_036226445.1 of Streptomyces sp. NBC_01255. Taxonomy (NCBI): domain Bacteria; kingdom Bacillati; phylum Actinomycetota; class Actinomycetes; order Kitasatosporales; family Streptomycetaceae; genus Streptomyces; species Streptomyces sp. NBC_01255. The sequence goes on along the minus strand of NZ_CP108474.1, from coordinate 7,955,495 downwards.
GCCATGAGGCCGACGTTCGGGACGGAGCCCATGGTCGACGGGTCGAAGGCGCCGTGGGCGCGGCAGTCGTCGAGGACGACCTGGTAGACGCCCGAGTAGCTGTGGTCCGGGAGGACCGCGAGGGTGTCGGCCTCCTGGCCGTCCGGGCCCCACATGTGGCCGGAGGTGCGGATCATGGCCGGCATCGAGGCGTCGACGATGACGTCGGACGGCACGTGCAGGTTGGTGATGCCCTTGTCGGAGTCGACCATCGCCAGGGCGGGGCCCGCGGCGAGCTCGGCCTCGAAGGAGGCCTTGATCTCCGCGCCCTGCGGGAGGGCCTCCAGGCCCTTGAGGACGCCGCCGAGGCCGTCGTTCGGGGTGAGACCGGCGGCGGCGAGGACCTCGCCGTACTTCGCGAAGGTCTCCGGGAAGAAGGCGCGGACGACGTGGCCGAAGACGATCGGGTCGGAGACCTTCATCATCGTGGCCTTGAGGTGCACGGAGAAGAGCACGCCCTCGGCCTTGGCGCGGGCGACCTGCTCGCTCAGGAAGGTGCGCAGGGCGGCGGCGCGCATGACGGCGGCGTCGACGACCTCGCCGGCGATGACCTTCAGCGGCTCGCGGAGCTCGGAGACCGTGCCGTCGGCGGCGGTGAACTCGAAGCGGAGGGTGTCGTCCTGCGCGATGACGGCGGACTTCTCCGTGGAGGCGAAGTCGTTGTCGCTCATGGTGGCGACGTTCGTCTTCGACTCGGGGGTCCAGGCGCCCATGCGGTGCGGGTGGGCCTTGGCGTAGTTCTTGACCGAGGCGGGGGCGCGGCGGTCGGAGTTGCCCTCGCGCAGGACCGGGTTGACGGCCGAGCCCTTGATCTTGTCGTAACGGGCGCGGACGTCCTTGTCCTGGTCCGTCTGCGGGTCGTCCGGGTAGTCCGGGAGGGCGTAGCCCTGCGCCTGGAGCTCGGCGACCGCGGCCTTCAGCTGCGGGATGGACGCCGAGACGTTCGGCAGCTTGATGATGTTGGCGCCGGGGGTCTTGGCGAGCGCGCCGAGCTCCGCGAGGGCGTCGGCGATGCGCTGGCCCTCCTCCAGGTACTCCGGGAAGACGGCGATGATGCGGCCGGCGAGGGAGATGTCCCGCGTCTCGACCGTGACGCCGGCCTGCGAGGCATACGCCTGGATCACGGGCAGGAACGAGTACGTCGCCAGGGCAGGCGCCTCGTCAGTGTGGGTGTAGATGATGGTCGAGTCAGTCACCGGGTGCTCCGCTCCACGTCTGCGTATGCGAGATTGCTCGACATCAAGATATCTCGTGATCGCGGTCCTCCGTAAAGGGCCCCACGAGCTCGCCGTCGTGCGGTGCCCCCGCGGCCTCCACGAAGGGGCCGCCGAGGCGGTACGGAGCGGGGGCCCCGTCCACGGCGACGCGGCGGAGCAGGGTGAGCAGGAGCAGTCCGGCGGCGGCGGTGACGCCCGCGGCGAGGGCCTGTCCGCAGCGGTGGGCGAGCCGGAGCTCGGCCGGGTCGTAGGGGGCGGTGGCGGGCAGGCCGAGGGTGTCGCCGAGGAGCCAGACGCCGGCGCCGAGCCCCGCGGCGGCGAGGACCGCGAGCGGGACGGTCGCGAGGAGCACGTGCGGGAGGGGGCCGCGGGGGGCGGGGCGGATCTTGCCCTTGCGGGCGAGGAGGCCGACCAGGCCGCAGAAGACGGCGAGGACGACGAGGGCGGCGGCTATGAGGTCGCCGGGACGGTGGTCGCCCGCCGCGATGGTGTACGCGCCGACGGCTCCGGCCCAGAGGGTGCCGGCGAGGACGGTGGGGCCGCGGAGCCGGTACGGGACGACGAGGGCGAGACCGAAGGCGGTGCCGAGGGCGAGGGTGGTCTGGGCGCTGGGGAAGCCGCTCTGGAGGAGAGCGCCGCCGGCGTCGAGGAGGCGGGGGCGTGGCGCGTACCGCTGGAGGAGCCCCGTCAGCGCGAGGCAGGTGACGAGGGCGCCGGCGACGGCTCCGGTGAGCGCGTACCGCTTGCGTAGGAGGCCGGTGGCGAGCAGCAGGACGCAGCCGAGGACGAGGGAGAGCGTGGTGAGCCCGGCGAGCGAGGGGTGCTCGCGGAGGACGGTGGCGGCGGCGGTGTCGGCGCGCCGTCCGGTGAGGGCGGCGTCGCCCCAGCGACGGCCGGTCGCGGTGAGCACGAGGCCCGCGTAGACGACCGTGAGGAGGAGGACGGTCCCGAGGCAGGCACGCCGGGTCCGGGTGCGGACCCGGGTGCTGAAGGAGCCGGCGGCCTCGCCGGCCACGGCGGCGTACCACCAGGTGTCACCGGTCTCCAGCGGCCTCGGGGTGCCGCCGGCGCGGAGCCTGTCGTAGGAAGCCATGCCCCGATTCGAACCCACGCGCGGCGCACCCGCCCGCTGGATGCACCCGAACGACACGCCGAAGGTTCTGGCGGGGCTGTGTGCCGCTTCCCGGCGGCTCGACCGGACGCGGCGGGGCGCTCACGCCACGGCGAGACGGTGGGCGGCCGCCCGGTCGTGGCGGCGTGTGCCGTACAGCGTGAAGGCGGTGTTCACCAGTGCCACGTGGCTGAGCGCCTGCGGCGTGTTGCCGAGCTGGCGGCCGGCCACCGGGTCCCATTCCTCGGCGAGCAGCCCGACGTCGTTGCGGATGGCGAGGACCCGCTCGAAGACGGTGCGGGCCTCGGCGGGGCGGCCGGTGGCGGCGAGGGCGTCGGCGTACCAGAACGTGCACGCGACGAAGGCCCCTTCGGTGCCGCCGAGGTCGTCGAGGCGGTGTGTCCCGCCGTCCCGGACGTCGCCGTACCGGCGGAGGAATCCGTGCCCGTCGAGCCGTCCCATCGCCTTGACGGTGCCGAGGACCCGGGGGTCGTCGGCGGGGAGGAAACCGAGCCGGGGGATCAGCAGGGCGGTGGCGTCGACCTGGGGGCTGCCGTAGTACTGCGTGAACGACTGCTGCTCCTCGCTCCAGCCCTGGGCGCAGATCTCCGCGTGGATCTCGTGGCGCAGGGCCTGCCAGCGGCGCACGGTGCCGCGCAGGCCGGCGACGCGGGCGAGGCGCACGGCGCGGTCGGCGGCGACCCAGGCCATGACCTTGGAGTGGACGAAGTGGCGGCGCGGGCCCCGGACTTCCCAGATGCCCTCGTCGGGTTCCTGCCAGCGCGTCCCGAGGTATTCCAGGAGCTCGGCCACCAGCGCCCAGGCCGGCGGGTCGACGGCGACCCCGGCCCGTACGGCCGAGTAGACGGTGTTGAGCACCTCGCCGTAGATGTCGAGCTGGAACTGGTCGACGGCCGCGTTACCGAATCTGACGGGGCGTGAATTCTCGTAGCCGGGAAGCCAGTCGGCGTACGTCTCGGGAAGCCGGCGCTGCCCCTCGACCCCGTACAGCGGCTGGAGGTCGGCGGGATCGCCCGCGACGGCCCGGAGCAGCCAGTCCGTCCAGGCCATCGCCTCCCGCCGGAATCCGCCGCGCAGCAGACAGGACAGGGTGAAGGTGGAGTCGCGCAGCCAGCAGAAACGGTAGTCCCAGTTGCGCTGCCCTCCGATGCTCTCGGGGAGGGAGGCGGTGGCGGCCGCGACGACACCGCCGGTGGGGGCGTAGGTGAGGGCCTTGAGGGTGAGGAGGGAGCGGAGGACGGCCTCCCTGGCCGGCCCTTCGTAACGGAGCGCGCCCGCCCAGTCGTTCCAGAAGTCGAGGGTACGCAGAAGGGTGGCGTCGATCTCGGCGGGCGAGGCGGTGGGGGGCACGGAGGCGTGCGAGGGGCGCCAGCCGAGGACGAACGCGACGCTGCTCCCGGCGGTGACGGTGAACTCGACGGTCGTACGGTCCGACGTGACGACGGGGTCGGCTCCGGGGCCGCAGGAAAGATAGGCGGCGTCGGGTCCCGCGACGCAGGCGACGGTGTGCCGGTCCAGCGCACGGGTCCAGGGCACGATGCTGCCGTGGTGGAAGCGGAGTCTCGACTCGCCGCGCATGGCGACGCGGCCTGCGATCCCCTCGACGACGCGGACGATCCTCGGCCCGCTCTCGTGGGAGGAGTCCGGGGAGCGCGGGGGCATGAAGTCGGTGACCCGGACGGTGCCGGTGAGAGACTCCCAGAACGTGTCGAGGACAAGCGTGTCGCCTCGGTAACTCCTGCGCGTGCAGCGGGTTTTCCCGACCGGGGCGAGGATCCACCGGCCGTGACCGGGATCGCCGAGGAGGGCCGCGAAACAGGCGGGCGAGTCGAAGCGGGGCGCGCACCACCAGTCGACGGACCCGTCGGTCCCGATGAGCGCGGCCGTCTCCAGGTCCCCGACGAGGGCGTAGTCTTCAATTCGCCCTGCCATGACCGGATTGTATGCCGTTCAGAAATCTCGCGCAGAAACAGCGGCGGCGGGGAAGGGTATTCTTTCGCGGCCTTCCGCATATTCTTCCGGTTTCCTTGACGGCATCGCCTTCCCCGCAGGATTCTGAATTACGCGGGTTCGCCTCGCGGAAGGCCGTACCCATGGGTAGTGACGCGCATCCCCTCCGCCGGTCGACCGACCGGGTGCCGGGCTCCGGCACGCGCACCGTGAGCCTCGTCCTGACGGTCCGCCCCGACGGACGGGACCCGGGACACGCGCTCGACCTGCTGCTCGACCAGATGCCGGAGGACGTGCGGGACGTGGTCCTGATCGGCGGACCGACGGGCACGCGTCCCGCGCGGGACGGCATGACCATCCGGACGCTCGGGGCCTGGGACTTCGCCCGGGGCGACATTCCGCACGCGGGGCTGCGCGCGGCCACCGGGGATCTGATCGTGCTGATGGACGCCGACGGCAGCATGTCGCCGCACGAGATCCCGCACTACCTGTATTACCTGGAGAGCGGATTCGACTTCGTCAAGGGATCCCGTTTCATCGCGGGCGGGGACGTCGCCGACTATCCGCTCGCGCGCCGCCTCGGCCATCGCGCCCTGCTCCGGGTCGCGCGCCGGCTGTACGGCCAGCAGCTCACCGATCTCTGGTACGGATTCTGTGCGTTCCGGCGGGGCTTCGTCGACCTTCTCGACCTGCGCGAGGACGGTGTCGAGCTCGGCGCCGAGCTCGTGACGCACGCCCTGCACTACGGGCTGCGCGTCGCCGAAGTCCCCAGTCGCGAACTGCCGCGCCGCCACGGCCCTTCGCACCCCCGCACGGTCCGCGACGGCGCCCGCATCCTCGGCACGCTCCTCGACGAAAGGCCGCACAACGCCCTCTCGCGGTTCGCCCACGGCCGCTCCCGGCACGGCCAGGGAGGCCCCGGCAGTCCGCCGCTGGACGCCACCGGCCGACCCCCTGGCTGACCCTCCGCCCGGGACCTCCGCCCGGGACCTCCGGCCGACTCCTCCGGTTGACGAATCGCACCCGGGGGGCTAAGGCTGGAAAGAGCATGATTTCAGGCCAGAGCAGACCCTCGGTTGGGTCGGTTGTCCGGAAGAGGCTCGTTGTGACCTCACGCCATATCAACCGCGTGCCGGCGGCACCCGTTCCGCATCCCCTGCGGCGGGTGACCGACTGGCCCCTCGCCGAGGCCCGACGCAGTCCCGTCTGCCGCGCCCCGCACCGCCCGACCGCTCACCCGGCCCGCCGGGTCTCCGACCGGCTCCGCGCGGCCGCTCCTCCGCCCCTCAGCAGGGCGTGCAGGCCCCGGGGCGCCGCCCGCCGCCGTCGCGCTCGTACCGTCAGGACACACGCCCGGAGCCGCACCGGTTCCGGTGGCCCAGCCGGTTCCGGTGGCCCAGCCGGATCCGACGCCCCCTCCGGGCCTGACGGCCCACGTGCCCAGGCCCACCGCGGCCGTCGCCCTGGTCGACGCCCCGCCCCCGCCCCCGCCCTGATCCCCCGCTCTGCCGCGCGCGCCACGCGCCGCGCCTTCTCCCACCACACCCTCGACTCGTCGCGGTACCCCGGCTCGCGCGCCCTGGGGTACCGCGACGTGCGCGGAGACGCGGTGTTCGGCGGGCACGCGGTGGGCGGGAAGCCCAAGGGGCGCCTGCCATGACGACCTCACGCGGCGTTCTGCTGGTGGCGGTGTCCGGTCCGGAAGGAGCGGGCCGGTCCTCGCTGCTCCGCAGGCTCACGGCGCTGCTCGGGGAGCGGGGGGTGCACGTCGTCACCACGCAAGGCCACGGCTGTTTCCTGTGCCGCAGGTTCCCGGTTCCGCCGCGGGTGAGGGAAGAGGGGGAACCGGGTGAGCGGTGGGCACGGCGGGCATCGGATCCCGTGCGCCGGGGATCCCTGCCGCGCCGCGCCCACGCGTTCCTCGACGCCGCCGAGCTGGCGGTGCGGATCACGGCGGCCAGGCTGACGGCGACCGCGCGGGCGCACGGCAGGCAGGCCGTGGTCCTGACCGACCGGGGGCCCCTCGACGGTCTGGTGAGATTCGGCCCGCCCGCCTCGTCGGCGGCGGCCGGCGCCTTCCGCCGGCTGGCCGGCCGGTACGCCCTGACGCTCCTCGTGGAGACCGGGACCGACACGCTGCTCGGGCGCGGCCCACAGGTGCTCGCCGGCTCCCCCGCCGCCTTGCGGGCCCGCTACCGGTCCTGGTCCGCGCGGCTGCCGCACGTGGTGCACATCGACGGAGCGCGGCCCCCGTCGCTCGTCGCGGCAGGCATGCTGGAGCAGATCCTCGACGTGGTGCGGACGCCCCCGCCGAGGCCCGAGGAGGACGGCGGGGGCGCCGAGCACGGCGCCGATGCCCGTCAGCACGTGGTCCTGTCGGTCTACGACGACGCCGACGGCCCCGGCTACCGGGGCGGCGGTGCCGTGGTCGTCGGCCCCGGCTACCGGGGCGGCGGTGCCGTGGTCGTCGGCAAGGTGGCCCGCAGGCTCGCGGAGGACTTCCGCGTGACGGTCGTGACGGCGGGCCGCCGCGCCGGGACCGAGTACCGCGACGGCATCCGGTACGTACGACTGCCGGTGGGCCGCGCGGGCCCGCGCGCCGGGCGGCTGGTGTTCCTGGCGCTGCTGCCGTTCGCGGCCCGTCGCATCCGGCACGACCTGTGGCTGGAGAGCTTCACTCCCCCGTTCTCGACCGGCTTGCTGCCCCTGGCGACCCACGCGCCCGTCGTCGGCATCGACCAGAACCGCGGCACCGAGACGCTGTGGCGCCGCTACCGCGTGCCGTTCGTCCTGGCCGAACGGCTCGGGCTGAGCCGCTACCGCCACCTGGTGGCGATGAACGCGGCGGACGCCTCGGCGATCCGCCGGCTCAGCCCCCGCGCCGACGTCCAGGTCATCGCCAACGGCGTGGAGCCGCGCCTCCTCGACGAATCCCGGCTCGGCAGGGGGCAGTTCATCCTCTTCCTGGGGCGGATCGACACCTGGGCCAAGGGCCTCGACCTGCTCCTCGACGCCTACGACCGGGCCGGGGCACCCCTGGAGCTGCTGCTCGCGGGCAGTGGCACGCCGGCCGAGGAACGCCGGCTCGCGGCGCTCGTCGCCGCCCGCGCGGGGGGACCCGAGCCCCGGATCCACTGGGTGGGCTGCGCCGACGAGGAGCGCAGGCGGCAACTGCTGCGCGACAGCGCCTTCCTCGTGATGCCCTCCCGCCACGAGACGTTCGGTCTCGTGGCTCTCGAAGGCATGGCGTACGGCAAGCCCGTCCTCCACTTCGACCTGCCCGCCCTGCGCTGGATGCGCGACGGCGGCGACGTGGCCGTCCCGCCGTTCGACGTGGCGGCCTTCGGCGACCGGATGGGCGAGCTGGCCCGCGACGCGGCGCTCCGCCGCGGCCTGGGCCGGCGCTCCGCGCTCGCCGCCCGGCACTACACGTGGGACGAGATGACGGGCCGCTATCTGGCCCTGGCCCACCGGCTCCTGGACGCACCCGCCCCCGCACGGCGGCCGAGGAAGAGGGGGACGTCATGGCAGTCGACCCGCTGACCGGCTTCGTCCGGACCGGCCTCGGACCGGACGCCCCCATGCCGGTGCTCTCTCCGCACCTGGCCGACGCCGTGCTCTCCTGTGGCGCGCTGCCTGAAACCGCCCGGAGGGGCCGTCGCCGGGCCCGTTCCCCCGGAGGTGTGTCGTGACGATCCCCCTGTACGGTTCCCCGCGCCGCGGCCTCGACGGGGACGGAGGCGCGTGATGGTCCGCCATGAGCGGCCCCGGGTGCTGCTCCTGACCGGCGGCCCGCTGGACGGGACGGAGGGCTCCGACGTGCGGCTCGCCTCCGACGTCCTCGAAGCGCTGCCCGACGTCGACTTCGTCTGGTTCGCCCGGTGGCCGGACCACGGGCGGGACCCGCCGCGGCGTGGGCGCCCGGTCCGCATGCTCTCCCGCGACGGCGTCTCCCACGTCCCGCAGCGGGTGCAGGCCGTACTCGCCGGAGCCGTGTTCGCCCGCCGGGTCGACCTCGTCCATGCCTTCCTCTCCGTCGGCAGCGCCTTCCCGGTCTTCTCGTGGCTCCGCCCGCTGTTCCTCGGGGGGCGGCCGGTCGTGCACACGGTGCCCGGGGTCGCGGACTGCCGCTTCCTGGCCCGCTCCCGGCCCCTGGGAGCGACGGTCGCCCTGTCGGAGTCGATGGCGCGGCGGCTGCGGTCCGCGGACTTCGGGGACGTACGGGTGATCCCGCCCATGATCGACTTGGACCAATGGCCGTATCTGCCGCGCCCGCGGGGGTATCCGATGGTCCTCTTCGCCGGGTACCACGATCTGCGGGGCGGCGCGGAGACGGCGATCGACGCGGCGGCCGAGGCGTGGCGGGCGGGCGCCAGGTTCCGGCTGGTGCTCGCGATGCGCAGGCGGCCGGGGCAGCATTCCGGGCTGCTGGACCAGGCGCTGCGGGAGCGGGCCGGCGCGACGGGGCTCCCCGACGTCGAAGTCCGGGGTCACGTCGAGGACATGCGGGCCCTGATCGCCTCGGCCCACGTGCTGGTGTACGCACCGGCCGTGCTCGGCGGCAAGGCGGACATCCCGCTCATCGTGCTCCAGTCGCTGGCCTCGGGACGGCCTGCCGTCCTCAGCGACCTGCCGCAGTTCGCCGACTTCGGCCACGCCGTGCTGCGGGCGCCCGCGGGCGACGCGCGACGCACCGGACAGCAACTGGCGTGGCTGCTCGACCAGCCGCGCTCCTGGGACGTGCTCGCGGAGCGCGGACGGGCCCTGGCCGAGGACCACTTCGGCCCCGAACGGTTCGCCGCCCGGTACGCGGCGCTCTACCGGGAGCTGCTGAGATGACCGTTCCTCAGAAGTTGCCGGGCGGCGGGGGAAGAGGCAGCCCGGGCAGGCCGTCGATGCTCTGCGCGACGTGGTCCTTCTTGGCGAAGTACGTCCGGTGCGGCGGGTTCAGGTGTCGGACCGCAGTGCTGTCATGAGCAGGACGCCGGTGTCGCCGTATTCGGGCAGGGTGCGGTCCTTGGCGAGTCGCTCGATCCGCAGGCCGGTGGTGCGGGGTCCGAAGACGGCCTGCAGGGCGGCGCCGTCGACCGGGCAGGCCGGCCAGACCGGCCCCTCTCCGATGCGGTAGCTCGGCATGCGTTCCATGAAGGAGGCGACGAGGCGGCCGCCGGGGCGGACCGCCCGGACGAAGGTGTCGCAGAGGGCCGTGAACTCGGCGAAGTCCTCGGTGACGCTCTCGGCGACGAAGTTCATCGACGCGAGGGCGTACGTGCCGTCGGTCAGTTCCTCCGCGGTGCCCGGCACGACCCGGACCCGGCGGAGCGCGTCCGTACAGCTCTCCGGGAGTGCGGGGTCGAGGCTGCGGCACAGGGTGTAGAAGGGCCGCCAGCTGTCGTCGGGGCCGTTGTCGAGCTGCTGGCGCAGATAGCGGACGTTGGCGGCGCTCGGTTCCAGGGCGTCGACACGGAGGCTGGCGGCGCCCGCCTGCATCAGGGGGTAGAGGTTCGGGCCCGCGCCCAGTTCGAGGGTGCGGGGAAGGGCGCCGGGGGCGAAGGTCCGGTAGACGGCGGCGTGGTGGCGGATGACGCCGACGTCGCACGGGTGGAGCCTGCGGTAGTTCTCGGCGAGGTAGTCCGCGACGGGCCAGGCGTTCCAGTCGGCGTCCCTGTTGCGGCGCGGCCCCGCCGACCGGTTCCACCGGCCCGGCGCGTGCGACGGGTACGGCGGGCCGGAACGCCCGGTCGTGTCCATCACCGCTCGGGCGGCCGGCGGCCGGCCGCGATGGCACCGGGGCGCTGGACGTCGGCGTGCTGGAGGGTGAACCGCTCGGCGAGCGCCGTGAGGGCCTCGCACAATTGGTCGATCTCCTCGTCGGTGTTGGCGGCGGTGACCTGGATGCGGAAGCCGACCCGGTCGCGCGGGACGAGCGGGTAGGAGGCGAGCGTCACGTAGATCCCGTGCTCCCAGAGGAAGGCGGCGACGGCGTCGAGGTCCGCGGAGTCGGCGAGCGGGATCTCGACGATCGGCAGCCCGTCGGTGTTCGGGGTGGCGAGGCCGAGGCCCCGGACGTGGGCGAGGACCCGGGCCGTCTTGCGGTAGAGGTCGGCCCGGATCTCGTCGCCGCGCTCGTCGTTGACGTCGAGCCCGGCGAGGGCGGTGGCGAGGGAGGCCGTCGGCGAGGGGCCTGAGTAGAGGTACGGGGCCGCCGCCACCTTCAGGTGGTCCTTGAGCCACTTCGGGACGGCGAGGAAGGCGAGCAGCGAGGAGAACGCCTTGGAGAAGCCGCCGACGAGCACCAGGTCGTCGTAGGTCTCGCCGAGGTGGCGGACGATGCTGTTGCCGCGCGAGCCGTACGGGCTGCTCTCGTCCGCGGTTCGCTCTCCGATGACGCCGAAGCCGTGGGCGTCGTCGACGTACAGCAGGGCGCCGTTCTCCCGGCAGATCCTGGCCAGGGTCCGCAGGTCCGGGAAGTTGCCGGTCATGCTGTTGACACCGTCCATGCAGACGAGCCGGCCGGCGTCGCCGGGGGCGCCGCGGAGCAGCGAGGCCAGCTCCTCGGGCCGGTCCGCGCTGAAGCGGTGGATCTCGGCGCCCTGGCCGCGGGCGACGACACAGCCGTCGTACACGGTGCGGTGGGCCTGTGCCTCGACGAAGACCTGGCCCGTGCCGGCCAGGAGCGGGATGACGGACTGGTGGATGAGGGTGATCGTGGGCAGCAGGAGGGTGTCGGGGGCGCCCAGGAGTTCGGTGAGCCGCTCCTCGATGCGCGGGTAGAGCCGCGGACTGCCGATGAGCCGGGACCAGCTCGGGTGGGTGCCCCACCGTCTGACCTCCGGTTCGATCGACGCCATGATCGTGGGGTCGAGGTCGAAGCCGAGGTAGTTGCAGGAGGCGAAGTCGACGAGCCAGTCGTCGCCGACCCGGATGCGGCGGCCGTCGATCTCGTCGATGACGGCGTCGCACATGAGGCTGGTCCGCTGGAGGTGCTCCAGATCGCGCCAGCGGGAGGGGCGCGGCGGCCGGCCGGTCCGGGCGGTCGCGGCGGTGGGTCCGGGGGCTCGGGCCGGTCCGATTGCGGGGGCGGGGGTGCCGACACCCGCGCTGGTGGGGACGGTGGCGGGGGCGGTTCCCGGTGCGGCCGGGGAGACGGGCCGAGCCGGGCGGACGGCGCGGTGGGCGCCCGGGGACGGGGCGCGGTGCAGGTACGAGTCGGCCTGGTGGACGGTCATCGGCCGGGCGAAGAGGTAGCCCTGCCCGTAGCGGCAGCCCATCTCGGCGAGGAGCTCCCGCTGCTCCTCGTGCTCGATGCCCTCGGCGACGACCAGCAGGCCGAGGACGTCGGCGATGCGCACGATGCCCTCCACGAGGGCGACCTGCTGGGGGTCGGTCGTGATGTCGTCGATGAACGACTTGTCGACCTTGAGGATGTCGATCGGGAACTCGCGGAGATAGCTGAGCGAGGAGAAGCCGGTGCCGAAGTCGTCGATGGCGATCGAGACTCCGAGGTCCTTCAGGGCGGCCATGGTCGTCCGGATCTGGGTGTCCTGGCGCATGAGGACGGTCTCGGTGAGCTCCAGGACGAGCGAGCCCGGCGCGAGCCCGGAGGAGCGGAGGGTGCGCTTGACCCCTTCGAGGAACCCCGGGTCGCGGAACTGGCGGGCGGAGACGTTGACGTTGGCGTACAAGGGCGGCCGGTGCGGTCGGGAGCGCTGCCAGCGCGCGATGTCGAGTGCCGCGTGTTCGAGGACCCAGGCGCCCAGCGGCATGATGTGGCCGCTCTCCTCGGCCAGGGTGATGAACTGGTCGGGCGGCACCATCCCGCGCCGGGCGTGCGGCCAGCGGATGAGCGCTTCCAGGCCGGCGGTGGCGCCGCCGTCGACCTCCACGATGGGCTGGTAGCGCAAGGCGAAGGCGTGGTCGGCGATGGCCGTGTCCATGCCCGCCTGGAGCTCGTGCCGGGCGACGAGCCGGGAGTGGAGTTCCGGGTGGAAGAGCCGCCACCGCTTCTTGCCGGCCGCCTTCGCCGCGTACAGGGCGAGGTCGGCGTGGCCGAGGAGCTCCTCGGCGTGCGCGCTGTCGAGGACGGTCGCGATGCCGACGCTCGTGGAGACGGAGACGGCTCCGTCGGTGAGGTGGAAGGGCTGGCTGAGCGTGTGCACGATCTCGGCGGCGAGGGTCTCGGCGTCGCGGGGTTCCCTGGCCCCCTCGATGAGGACGGCGAACTCGTCGCCGCCGAGCCGGGCCGCCGTGTCGGTGAGCCGCAGGACGGAGGTGAGGCGGCGGGCCACGGCGACGAGGAGTTCGTCGCCGACGGAGTGCCCCATGGTGTCGTTGACGACCTTGAAGTCGTCGAGGTCGACGAAGAGCATGCAGGTCAGGGTGGATTCGCGGCGGCCGCGGAGCAGGGCGCGCTCGATCCGTTCGAGCAGCAGGACGCGGTTGGGGAGGCCCGTGAGGGAGTCGTGGAAGGCCCGGTGGGTGAGTTCCCGTTCCAGCTTCCGCTGTTCGGTGACGTCCCTCAGGGTGAGGACGAGACCGTGCACGGTGCGTTCGTTGCGGAGGTTGCTGCACCGGACCTCGACCTGGAGGTCGGTGGAGCCGCCGCCGGCGCCGCCGTGGAGCAGTTTCCAGTCGTCCCGGGCGTCGACCGCGTCGTGCGAACGGGCGTCGGCGAGGATGCGCAGGGCGCTGGCCTGGTCGGCGGGGGCGAGCAGCTCGGTGAGCGGGGTGCCCGGGAGCAGGGAGTGACCGAACATGGACTCGGCGGACGGGCTCGCGTACCGGACGGTGTCGTCGTCGTCGACGATGAGGATGACGTCCGAGGTGTTGTGGACGAGCGTCCGGAAGTAGGCCTCGCTCGTCCGGCGGTTGACCTCCTCCGTGAGCCCGAAGCGTTCCAGGGCGAGGGCCGCCTGGGAGGCGAGCGACTGGGCGGGGCCCGCGATCTCGGAGAGCTTCTTCTCGGGTCCCGCGAGGAGCAGCACGCCGAGCATCGATTCGCGTCCGGTCGGCGTCTGGAGCTCCAGGGGGCAGAGCAGCGCGTGGGACTCGGGCGCCGCCTCGGCGGCGACGGCGGGGTCGAGCCGGGTCACGGGGAGGAGCCGGGCACCGTGGGCGACGAGCTCGGGCCAGGCCGTCGTGGGAGGGAGCGTCAGCCGGTCGGTACTACAGCTCCACGGGTGGGCCACGGTGGCCACGGCCGTGAGGCCGCCCTTGCGGTCACGGGTGAAGAGGAGGACCCGGTGATCGGTGCCGGGACCGAAGAGCGTCGCGGAGGCCGTCTCCACCGATCCGGCGACCTCCCGGGGGCTCAGGGCGGCGACGAGGGAGGCGGCGGCGACCCGGAGGCTGCGCTCGCGCGCCTCGGCCTTCCCGTGAGCGGTCATCATGCTCCACAGTCGGGCGAGGACCAGCAGGAACATCAGCGCCGAGAAGATCGCGATGACGCCGATGTCCTGGTCCTTGTCGAGGCGCAGCGACTGGAAGAGGAGCAGGGCGGGGGCGACGAGGGAGGCGCCGGCGAGGAGCGCGAGGCGGCGTTCCGCGACGCGCGGTGCCGGTTCGGGGGCGCGCTCGGTGAGGCCGGTCATCGAGGGGTGGAGCGCGGCGAGGCCCCAGGCGGTGAAGAACACGACCCAGCCGAGGTCCCACGGTGTGCCGACCTGCCAGGTGCCCTTGAGCTGGAGCGTGCCGTAGATGACGTCGGAGGCGAGGATGCCGCAGGTGCCGAGGGTGAGGAGCTGCACGGACCGGGAGCGCAGGCCGCCGGGGACGAGCAGCCGGGCGAGCATCGCGAGCATCAGGACGTCGCCGAGGGGATAGGCGATGGAGATGGCCTTCTCGGTCCAGGTCATGTCCTCGCTCCGGGCGAGCGGGGTGATGAGGTTGACCCAGGAGAGCAGCGCGATTCCCGAGGTGAGGATCAGCGCGTCGAGGACGACCGCGAGGTCGCGGCCGGCGGCCCGGTAGCGGATGAAGCCGAAGAGGCCGATGGCGAACAGGGGGTACGTGGCCAGGTACAGGGCGTCGGCGACGGAGGGGAAGGGCCGGGTCTGGCCGAAGAAGCCCTCCAGGACGTTGTAGGCGGTGTCTCCGGCGACGAAGGCGAAGTTGGCGGCGGCGAGCACCAGCCAGGGCCAGCGGCGGGCGGGCCGGTGCAGATGGACGCCGACGAGGATGGCGACGACGCCGCCGAGTCCGATGAGTGCCCAGAGGATGGTGTGCCGGGCCGGGAACTGGAGGTACGCGAGCGTCAGCAGGGTGACGGCCACGAGATAGACCAGCGTCCACGTGCGTAGTGACCCGGAGGCGGTGTGTGACCGGATCGGCTGACGCAACGCCATCGTGGCCCCCTTGCCGGGTCGGACGCCGAGGGAAGCGCCCTGGTCGCGGATACGGACCCCGTACGGTGTCCATTGTCCGGGGGCCCGGAGCGGGCTGCATCTCGGACCGTCCCGGGTCGCCTCGGACCCTTCGCGGACCGCCCTGGACCGTCTCGGACCGCGGCCCGTCTCGGACCGCCCCGGACCGTCTCGGACCGCCCCGGGCCGGGAGCCGGCCCTGGAGGGGCGCGTCAGGAAGAGCCGCGGACGACCAGCTCGGTGGGCAGCATCCGGCGGGGCTGCTCGTCCGGCTCGCTGGGCTCGGCGATCTCCTGGAGGAGGAGGCGCGCCATCGTGCGGCCCATCTCCTCGATGGGCTGCCGGACGCTCGTGAGGGGCGGGTCCATGTGCCGGGCGACGGCCGAGTCGTCGACGCCGACGAGCGCGACGTCCTCGGGGACCCGGCGGCCCGCCTCGCGCAGCACCCCGCGCGCGCCGGCGGCCATCACGTCGGAGGCGGCGAAGACGGCGTCGAGGCCGGGCCTGCGGTCGAGGAGTTCCCGCATGGCGCGCCGGCCGCCCTCCTCGGTGAAGTCTCCGTTGGCGACGAGGGCCTCGTCGGGGGCGAGTCCGGCCTCCGCCAGGCCCTCGCGGTAGCCGTCGAGCCGGCAGCGCGCCACGTACATGTCGAGGGGGCCCGTGATGGTGGCGATGCCGCGCCGGCCGCGCGCGGCGAGGTGGGCGACGGCGGTCCGGCCGGCGCCGGTGTTGTCGGAGTCGACGAAGGCGACGCGCTCGTCCTCTCGGCGACGGCCGTTGAGGACGGCGGGCAGGCCGAGGGCGCGGACCTGGTCCGGCAGCGGGTCGTCGCCGTGCACGGAGACGAGCAGGACGCCATCGACGCGCTGGGCGGCGAGGTACTGCTCGAAGCGCTGGCGCTCCTGGTCGCTGCGGATCAGGGTGAGCAGCAACTGCTTGTCGGCGTCGGCGAGTTCGGTGCTGACGCCGCGGATGATGTCGAGGAAGTACGGCTCGGCGAAGAGCCGCGCCTCGGTCTCGGGGATCACCAGGGCGACGGCGTCGGTGCGGCTGCCGGCGAGGGCGCGGGCGGCCCGGTTGGGGACGTAGCCGAGTTCGGCGACGGCCTGTTCGACGGCGGCCTTGGCCTGCTCGCTCACCTTCGGGGAGCCGTTGATGACCCGGGAGACCGTGCCGCGGCCGACTCCGGCCCGGGCCGCGACCTCTTCCAGGGTGGGCCTGCCGGTCTGCCGTCCGCTCACCGCCATGTGCCGCTTCTCCCCTCGGGCCGCCGCCCCGCCTGCGTTTCCGCGAACCTATCAGGCGGGCCGGGGCCCCCGGAGGCGTGCGGGCCGGGGTGCTCAGGCGTCGGTCGGGGCGAGCTCGGCCATGGCGCCCCAGCCCTGCTGCGGGACCTCGACGTTGATGATCTCGGGGGTCGTGGCGATGGCGCCGGCCATGGCGGCGAGGCCGGCGGCGAAATGGGCGGAGGAGACGTGGGCGGCGCCGGCCTCGGCGTCGGCGAACGCCTCCAGGAGGACGAAGACGTTCGGGTCGTCGACGCTCCGGGACCAGTCGAAGAAGAGGTTGCCGGGCTCCTCGCGGGTGGCGCGGGTGAAGTCGGCGACCAGGTCGAGCCAGCGGTCGGCGTGGTCGGGACGGGCGGTGAAACGGACGGCGATGAAGATCATGCGTCCACCCTGCGGCGCTCCCGCCCGGTCGGCCAGCCGGGCCGGTCAGGATTCCGGCAGGGCCGGAAAGTCGGGTACGGCGCGGGCGAGCGCCGCCCGGAGTTCGCCCTGCCGCCGTCCGAAGTCGGCGGTGGGGAGGGAGACGGACAGCGCGTGGACGATGCCGTCGCCGCGCTCGGGCAGGGCCACGGCGAGGCAGGTGTAGGCGAGGTCCGCCTCGCCCACCGAGACGGCGAACCCCTGGCCGCGCACCTGGGCGGCCTCCGCCTCGAAGCGTTCGGCGCTGGTGATGGTCCGCTCGGTGAAGCGGGCCATGCCGTGGTCGGCGAGATAGCGGCGGCGCAGCGGGCGCGGGAGCGCGGCGAGGAGCGCCTTGCCGTGGGCTGTCGCGTGCGCGCGGTCCTCGGGGCCGGGGGTGAAGGGGTGGGCGGTGTCGGTCACCGGGGCGGTGGTGTCGACGACGGTGATCAGTCCGTCGCGGTAGGCGGTGTGGTACGCCTCCGCTCCCGTGGCCCGCCGCAGCCGGCCGAGGAGCTCGCCGGTCCCGGCGCCGAGGCCGTGGTGGCGCTGGTGGGAGCGGTGCAGGGCGGGGACGCGGGGCCCGGGCGCGTACCCCTCGGCGGTGCGGACGAGGTAGCCGCGCGCGAGCAGGGGCCCGGTGACGTGGTAGACGGTCGAGAGCGCGCAGCCGAGCCGTCGCGCCAGCGCCTTCGCCCCGACGGGCCGGTCGGCGTCGCCGACGGCGTCGAGCACGGCGAGGGCCCGGTCGACGGACTGGGGCCCGTGGCTCGGGGGTCCGGGGCTCAGGGGTCCGTGGCTCGCGGGTCCGGGGCTCGGGGTGGCGGGCATCGTTCCAGCTTAAGGGTTGTCCCGTAAGTGATCTCGCTCTGCAATGATCTTGATCGGGATACCTTCTGCCGCATACGAGGCCTGAGAGGTCCCCGGGAGACGGCTCCCCCCTCGCAGTCTCGGAGGAGAATCAGGCGAGGCAGAACTCGTTGCCCTCGATGTCCTGCATCGTGATGCACGACTCGTTGACGCCGTCGGCGCGCTGCGTCAGCACGTGTTTCGCGCCGAGCGCCATCAGCCGTGCGCATTCGGCCTCGAGCGTGGCCAGGCGCTCGTCACCCACGAGCCCTGTGCCGACCCGCACATCAAGATGCACCCGGTTCTTGACGACCTTGCCTTCGGGAACTCGCTGGAACAGCACGCGCGGGCCCACACCCGAGGGATCAGCGCACGCGAAGTAGACCTCGTCCTCGGGCGGCAGCGAGTGGTGGTACTCCTCCCACGTGGCAAAGCCCTCCGGGACTGTCGGTACGACGTACCCCAACACCTCGCACCAGAAGGCGGCGAGGCGCGCGGGTTCCGCGCAGTCGAAGGTCACTTGGAACTGCTTGATCGTTGACATCGGCGCACGATAACAGGGGCCCACCCTTCCCAGTCCCCCGGAACGGTCCGTACCGCCTCGCTCTCACTCCGTATCCCCGCAGGTCACCCCAGCTTTATGTGCATTTGACACTCTTTCGGCGTACCGTCGTGGGGATCCCCCTCACCCTCGACGCCCCGGGAGAGCGTGTGCCCCGCTCCAGGACCGACCATGCCCCGACGCCCCGCGAGGGGCGCAGTCCGCGCCTCCGGACGGCGGCGATCGCGACGGGTGTGGTCGCCGTCGCCGCGGGCGGCCTGTACGTCGCGGGGCTTGTCACCACCGGGGACGACATATCCGCCGGCACCAGCGTCGCCGGCGTGGACGTGGGCGGCATGAGCCGCGCCGAGGCGCGGGCGAAGCTCGCGGCCGAGGCCCCGGCCGCCTGGAGCGCGCCGATACCCGTCACGGTCGGCGACCGCAATGCCACCGTCTCCCCCGCCGCCGCGGGCCTGACCGTGGACGTGGAGAAGACCGCCGAGCTGGCGGCCGACCCGTCCCGCGACCCCGTGACCGTCATCGGGCGGCTCTTCTCCTCCGGCGAGCGCGAGATACGTCCCGTGTTCGCCTACGACGAGGCCAGGACACAGGCCGCCGTGGCCGAGCTGGCCAAGAAGAACGACCGGAAGGTCCGCGAGGGCTCCGTCGCCTTCCGCGACGGCGAAGCCGTCGCGACCCGGGCGGTCACCGGCCAGAAGCTCGACACCGGGCGGGCCGCCGAGACCCTCCGCGCGGCCTACCCCGCCGCTTCGGGCGCCTCGCCCGTCACCCTCCCCGTCGCCCTCACGGAACCGAAGCTGGGCGACTCCGAGGTCACCCGCTTCCTCGACACGTACGCGAAGCCCGCCGTCTCCGCCCCGGTGACGCTCACGGCCGGTGCCGAACGGCTGCGGATCTCCCCCGCCACCCTCGGCGACCACCTCTCCGTGAAGGCCGAGAACGGCACGCTCAGCGCCGCGCTCGACGCCGAGGCCCTCCTCCGCGACCCCGACGTCGCCCAACCTCTCGCGTCCATGACGGGCGCCCCGGTCGAGGCGACCCTCGGGGTGCGGGACGGCAAGGTCGTCGTCGAGGCGGAGGGCAAGGCGGGGCAGGAGGTCACCGCGAAGGCCCTCGGCGAGGCCGTGCGCCCGCTGCTCACCAAGGACGGCGCCACGGCCCGCACGGCCCCGGTGGCCACCACGGTCACGCAGCCCGAGCTGACCGCCGACTCGCTGGCCCGCCTCGGCATCACCGAGCAGATGTCGACCTTCACCGTCGACTTCCCCACCGCGCCCTACCGGACCACGAACATCGGCCGGGCCGCCGAGCTCATCAACGGCTCCGTGGTGCAGCCCGGTGAGGTCTGGAGCTTCAACGAGACGGTCGGCGAGCGCACCGCGGACAACGGCTTCGTGGACGGCACGATGATCCTCGACGGCCAGTACCGCTCCGCACCGGGCGGCGGCGTGTCGGCCATGGCCACCACCGTCTTCAACGCGATGTTCTTCGCCGGGGTGAAGCCCGTCGAGTACGGCGCCCACTCCTTCTACATCGAGCGCTACCCCGCCGGCCGGGAGGCCACCGTCGCCTGGGGCAGCCTGGACCTGAAGTTCCGCAACGACTCGGGCAAGCCGATCTACATCAAGGCGGACGCGACGGACTCCTCGGTCACCGTGAGCTTCCTCGGGACGAAGAAGTACGACTCCGTGGAGGCGGTGGCCGGTCCGCGCACCAACGAAACGGAACCCGCGAAGCGCGAGGGCACCGGCGAGGCCTGCATGCCGCAGGAGCCCCTCGAAGGCTTCGACATCTCCGTGGACCGCGTCTTCAAGGACGGCGGCGCCGAGGTGAAGCGGGAGACCTTCACCACGCACTACACCCCGCGTGACGAGGTCACGTGCAAGTCAACTTCTCGGCCCTGAAGGACCGAGCTTGTCGGCGCGGTCGGGAGGGTCGTGATGGCAAGTGGAGCGCGGCTGGCTGCCGCGTTGTCCCCTGCGTCCGGAATCAGCGTGTGCTGGTTCTGGGGCGGTTGACTGCGCCCCGCTTCCACACAGCGTCGCCTCGGTGGGCGATGTTGCGGGAGCCGTTGCGGTCCGCGTGCATGACGGTCCCGCAGGACCGGCAGACGAACCGTGCTTGAGTCACCCTGTTCGTGCGATGGGTGTGCCAGCACTCCGAGCACTGGCGGGAGGTGTTGCGCGGGTCCACGAAGACCACGGGCACCCCCGCCCGGCGTGCCTTGTACTCGACGAAGGCGCCGAGCTGGGCGAACGCCCAGGAGTGCAGTCGTGCCCGCTGGTCTTTCTTGGCCGTAACCCTCTGCCGGATGCCCGAGAGGTCTTCCAGGGCGATCCCACGCGAGGTGCGTTCAGCTGTGGCGACGAGCTGTTTGGCGATGATGTGGTTCTGGTTCGCGGCGTGCCGGGCCTCCCGGCACCGGACGCGCTTGAGGACGCGCTTCGCGCTCTTGGTGCGCTTCTTCTGCAACTTCTGCCGCAGAGCACGGTGCCGCTGCCGATAGCGGTTGAGTCCGCGTCCGGCCATGATCTCGCCGTCCGAGGTGGTGGCGATGTTCACGATGCCGAGGTCCACGCCGAGGAAGCCGTCCGGCTCGGACACCTCGGGCTCAGAGATGTCGATGGTGGCGATCAGGAAGAACATGCCGTCCCGCATCACCAGGTCCGACTCCCCCTTGCGGGAGGCCAGGAGCTTGAATGCCTGATCTGAGCAGACGAACGGGATGTGCTTGATTCGCCCTGCGAGAGTCCAGATCGACACCGTGCGGGCGTCGAGGTTCCACGTCAGGATGCGGTCGTCGAACGGCTGAGCCGCGTCCTCACGGAAGATGATCGGCTTCGCCTCCGCCCGAAGGCGGCGCTTGGCGCCTTCCCGGCCGAGGTTTCCGGCCTTGATGTTCGCTACGAGTGGCTGTTGGATGCTCACGTTCCCTCAGACGCGCCGAAGGGAACTCCGCTGCTGCGCGGCTCCGCTCCAGGGAGCCGATTCCTCCCGGGGTTGAAGCCCCGGGCTTCCTAGGCAGATGAACAGGTGAAGTCCTGGGACAGGGGCTGACGGAAGGGTGTCTTCCCCCACTGCCCGGGCATGACTCCGGAGCGGGGCCCGCCAGGGAGCGGACGGGTCCGGCCCGCCGGCCCCGGACGGGTCCGCCCCGACCCGCCGGAGGCACGCCTTGGTCCAGCTCAGCGATCCCTTGGCCCAGCACGACAATCCCTTCGGTCCGCTCCTCGACGACGGCGTGCGCGCGGGCGTGTACCCCGGTGCCGTGTGGGCGGTGGGCGACGCCCGTACGACCCTCTCCGCGGGGGCCGTAGGAGCGCTCGATCCCGCGCGGCCCGCCGGGCCGATGCTCCGGGACACCCTCTTCGACGTCGCGAGCCTGACCAAGATCCTCGCGGTCTGGGCCGTGGTCGGCACCCTCGTCGACGCGGGGAAACTGGAACCGGACGCGCCCCTCGGCGCGTACTGGCCGGAGGCCGCGGGCCGGCCCCTCGCCGGCGTCACGGCCCTGAACCTCCTCACCCACACCGCCGGGCTGCCGCTCCGCGCCAATCTGCGGCCCCTGTACGGCTCCGACCCGCAGGACGTCCGCGACGGGGTCCTCTCCGAGCCCCTGCGGCACCGGCCCGGGGAGGCCGTCGCGTACACCGACCGGGCGGCGCTGATCCTCGGCTACCTCGCCGAGCACCTCACGCGTCGGCCCCTGGCCCGGCTCGCCCAGGACCGGGTCTGGACACCGCTCGGCATGACGGAGACCCGCTACGGACCGCTGTCCGCCGAGACCCGGGAGCGCTGCGCGCCCACCGAGTACGACGAGGAGAGCGGCGCCCCGCTCCGGGGGACCGTGCACGACTTCTCGGCCCGGCTCCTCGGCGGCGCCTGCGGGATCGCCGGCGTCTTCACCACCGCGGGCGACGTCGGCCTGTTCCTCCGCCACCTGCTCGCTCCGGTGCCCGGGACTTTCTCCGCCGAGTGGGCGGCGGCCTCGCTGCGCGTCCGCACCGGCGCGCTGACCCCGCCGCGCGGGCTCTTCTGGCACCCGGCACCGGGCACGGACCCGGCGGACGACATCTGGGCGCACTTCGGGTTCACCGGCACGGGCCTGTGGGTCTCGCCCGCGCGCGGCCGCTGGGCGGTGCTCCTCACGAACCGGCTGTACTTCACCCGGGACCCCGGACCACTGGCCCGGGTCCGTGACGTCTTCCGGACGCTCGCGTTCCCGGACCGGCCCAGCCTCTGACCGGCGCCTGACCGGCACCTGAAACACGCGTGCTTCCGCGGCCTGGCTCTGCGATTCTCCTCACCGTCCGGTGATCGTCGACGGACTCGACACGTACACGGGTGGGGATTCATGGGTTTCACGCTGGAAGGGCCGGTTCTGGAGGGCGCGTTCGTGCGCCTGGAGCCGCTGGGGCATCAGCACGCCGCGGGTCTCGCCGAGGCGGCCGAGGAGAACCGGGAGTCGTACGGGTTCACCTGGGTGCCGGGGCGGGAGGAGATCGGGGCGTACGTCGCCGCGCAGCTCGGCCGCGCCGCCGACGGCAGGCTCGCCCCGTACGCGCAGGTGGACGTGGCGACCGGGCGGGTGGTCGGCGCCACCTCCTTCTGGGACCCGCGTTTCTGGCCGTCCGGTGAGCGCCTGTGCGCGATCGAGATCGGCTTCACGTGGCTCGCGGCCTCGGCCCAGGGCACGGGCGTGAACGCCGAGGCCAAGTACCTGCTCTTCCGGCACGCCTTCGAGAGCTGGGACGTGGCGCGGGTGGACCTCAAGACGGACGCGCGCAACGCCCGCTCGCGGGCGGCGATCGAGAGCGTGGGTGCGACCTTCGAGGGCGTCCTGCGGAACTGGTCCGTCTCGTGGGTCCCCGGCGAGGAGGGCCGGCTGCGCGACTCCGCCGTCTTCTCGATCGTGGCCGAGGAGTGGCCCGTACGCCGGGCGGCTCTGGAGGAGCGTCTGGCGCGCGTCGGCGAGCGGCGTGCGGGGGCGGAGCGTGGGATGCGCCACCCCTCTGAACCACCGCGCGGACCTGGGGTTACCATATGAGCGCCGCCTAGCTCGAAAGATAAACTTGTGACTGTCAATGACGACTCGTTCACCAGCTGGAAGAACCGCGAGGAGATCGCGGAGTCGATGATCCCGATCATCGGGAAGCTGCACCGGGAGCAGGACGTCACCGTCCTGGTCCACAGCCGCTCCCTGGTGAACAAGTCGGTGGTCAGCATCCTCAAGACCCACCGCTTCGCCCGGCAGATCGACGGCGAGGAGCTCTCGGTCACCGAGACGCTCCCGTTCCTCCAGACGCTCACGACGCTCGACCTGGGCCCGTCCCAGATCGACATCGGCATGCTGGCCGCCGAGTACAAGAACGACGACCGCGGTCTGTCCGTCGCGGACTTCACCGCCGAGGCCGTCGCCGGCGCGATCGGTGAGAACAAGATCGAGCGCCGCGACGGGCGTGACGTCGTCCTCTACGGCTTCGGCCGCATCGGCCGGCTCGTCGCCCGCCTCCTCATCGAGAAGGCCGGCTCCGGCAACGGTCTGCGCCTGCGCGCGATCGTCGTCCGCGGCGGCGGCGACCAGGACCTGGTGAAGCGCGCGTCGCTGCTGCGCCGCGACTCGATCCACGGCCAGTTCCAGGGCACGATCACGGTCGACGAGGCGAACAGCACGATCCTCGCCAACGGCAACACGATCAAGGTGATCTACGCCAACGACCCGTCCGAGGTCGACTACACGGCGTACGGCATCGAGAACGCCATCCTCATCGACAACACCGGCAAGTGGCGCGACCGCGAGGGTCTCTCCAAGCACCTGCGCCCGGGCATCGACAAGGTCGTCCTGACCGCGCCCGGCAAGGGCGACGTGCCGAACATCGTCCACGGTGTGAACCACGAGACGGTGAAGCCGGACGAGAAGATCCTGTCCTGCGCTTCCTGCACGACCAACGCGATCGTCCCGCCGCTGAAGGCGATGGACGACGAGTACGGTGTGCTCCGCGGTCACGTCGAGACGGTCCACTCGTTCACGAACGATCAGAACCTCCTCGACAACTACCACAAGGCCGACCGTCGCGGCCGCTCCGCGCCGCTGAACATGGTGATCACCGAGACCGGTGCCGCCTCGGCCGTCGCCAAGGCGCTGCCCGACCTCAAGGCCCCGATCACCGGCAGCTCCATCCGCGTGCCGGTGCCGGACGTATCGATCGCCATCCTGAGCCTGCGCCTGGGCCGCGAGACCACCCGCGAAGAGGTCCTCGAGTACCTCCGCGACGTCTCGCTGCACTCGCCGCTGAAGCGCCAGATCGACTTCACCACGGCCCCCGACGCCGTCTCGATGGACTTCGTCGGCTCGCGCCACGCGTCCATCGTCGACGCCGGTGCGACCAAGGTCGACGGCGACAACGCGATTCTCTACCTGTGGTACGACAACGAGTTCGGCTACTCGTGCCAGGTCATCCGGGTCGTCCAGCACGTCTCCGGCGTGGAGTACCCGACCTTCCCGGCTCCGGCGGTCTGATCCCCCCGGCACCGACAGCACGGCGGCGCGCCGCACTTCCCGTACGGGGGGTGCGGCGCTCCGCGTTTCCGCCGGGCGGGTAGCATCGTGCCCGCCGCGACTGGCGAAGGTGGATCACCACCGGGGAGCGGCATTCGGTCCCGTCTTCCCGCGTGCGCGTCGACCGCCTGGGCGCCTGCGTCAGTGATGTCCCGCTGACCCAGGAGGTCTTGAGATGGAACTGCGCTACGGCATCAATCCCCAGCAGCTGGTGGCGACCGCCGTGCCGGTGGAGCCCGGAAGCCGGCCGGTGCGGGTGGTGAACGGCAGCCCGTCCTACGTCAATCTGCTGGACGCGCTGAACAGTTGGCAGCTGGTCCGGGACGCGAGCCGCGCCCTGGGCGGCCGGCCGGCCGCCGCCTCCTTCAAGCACGTCTCGCCGGCCGGCGCGGCGGTGGCCGGGCCGGTCGACGAGGTGACCGCCGAGCTGTACGGCGTGGACCGCGACCGCGTCGGCGCGGTCACCAGCGCCTACCTGCGGGCGCGTGACGCCGATCCGAAGTCTTCCTACGGCGACTTCGCCGCCGTCTCGCATCCGGTCGACGCCGAACTCGCCGAGCTGCTGACCCGGGTGGTCTGCGACGGTGTCATCGCCCCCGGCTACGCTCCCGGCACCGTCGAGACCCTCAGCCGGAAGAAGAGCGGCCGCTTCCTGGTCATGGAGGCCGACGCGGCCTTCACCCCGCCGGGCCAGGAGGCCCGGGAGGTGTTCGGCATGCGGCTGACCCAGCAGCGCGACGACGTGCCCCTCTCCCCCGCGCTCCTGGACGACGTCGTGTGCGGTGAACTCACGGCCTCGGCCAGGGAGGACCTACTGCTCGGACTCGCGGTGCTGCGCTACACCCAGTCCAACTCGGTCTGTTACGTACGCGGCGGGGCGACGCTCGGGATCGGCGCCGGGCAGCAGTCCCGGGTGGACTGCACCCGGCTGGCGGGCGCGAAGACCGACACGTGGTGGCTGCGCCGCCACCCCGCCGTCCGCGCGCTCGATTTCCGGCCCGACATCCGCCGGCAGGACCGGATCAACTGGCAGATCCGGTTCGTCGAGGGCGACCTCACCCCGGACGAGCGCGAGCGCCTGTCCGGGGCCCTGTCCGTGCCCGCCCCCGACCTCACCGACGTCCGGCGCACCGCGTGGCTCGCGGAGCTGACCGGGGTGGCGTTCGCCTCGGACGGCGCGCTGCCCTTCCGCGACAACGTCGATCACGCGCACCGGCACGGCGTCACCGCCGTCGCCGAACCCGGCGGGTCGATCCGCTCCACCGACGTCGAGGACGCCTGCCGCGAGCACGGGATCACGCTCGCGCGCACCGGGCTGAGGCTCTTCCACCACTGATCGGCGCGATGACCGCCGAGGCGGCGCCTACGGGACCCAGTGGTTCCCGGAGGCCGTGATCATGACCTGGAGCTGGATGCTGGCCGAGAAGTAGCTGCTCGTGTCGACGGGGGTGGCCAGCATCTTGTTCCAGAGGGCGTCCAGCCAGGCCTGGCTGCCCGGGTCGGTCATGGCCGCCACGGCGAACGGCGCGAAGAAGGCGGCCTCGCTGCCCGCCGAGATCTGGGTGCCGTTGAGCTGGTAGCCGATGGCGATCTTGTTCGGGTCTCCGCCGGTCTTCGTCTTGATCCAGCTGTTGAGCTTCCGCGCGGCGGCGAGCGACGTGGCGTCCCCGCTGGTCACCGCGTCGTCCGCGATGCGCCACGGGGTACGACACGCGTTCCACCAGTACGCGCCGTCGTTCGGGTCCTCCAGGACCTGGCCGGGGGCGGGCTTGGGCGTGGTGTTCGTGTCGACGACGAAGTCGGGCAGCAGGCCGGTGCCGGACGCGTACGTCGACTGGAGCCGCGATATCTGGGTCTGGTGCGCGCTGCGCACGGCGTCCCAGGTCGTGTCGCCGGAGGCCGTACGGAAGGCGCGGAAGTGGTCGACCATCCAGTCCGAGGTGCGGGAGATGTAGTAGTACTGGTCGCCGGAGCTGCTCCAGTCGCCGAGCTTCAGGAGCTTGGTCGTCGGGTTGAGCTCGTCCTTCTTGATCGCGGCGATGTGCTTGAGCGCGAGGTCCTTGTAGTCGTACGTGCCGGCGCTCCCCCACTGCTTGTCGGCGAGGAGCAGGCCGTAGGCGACGTCCATGTCGCCGTCGGTGGCGCCGTCACCGCCGTTGACGCTCTTGCAGGCGACGTCCTGTTCGGCCGCGAGGAGGTTCGGGTTGATCGAGGACGGGTGGTCGATCTTCCACTTCACGAGACCGTCGAAGATCTTCTTCGCGTCGGGGTCGGCGCCTGCCATCGTCGCGGCGACGACCATGCCGTAGCCCTGCGCCTCAGCGACGTACGGGTGGTCGGCGTCCGGCGAGATGATCTGGTACCAGCCGTTGCCGCAGTTCTGCCGGACGAAGGCGGCCTTCCACTTGTTGTAGTACTCGACGACCTTCTGGTCGACGGTGGCCTGCGCGCCGGAGGGCTTCAGCGTTCCGGCGGTGTACGGCTTGAGGTGGCTGCCGAAGGGGACGGCCGGACCGCCGGGGACACCGCCGCCGGTCGGAGCGCCGTAGACCTCGAACTCCCAGAGGGAGTAGCCGTACGGCGTGCCGCGCGTGGTCCCGTGCATGCGGAGGTACCGGCCGCTGCCGGAGACCGTGAGGTCGTCGACGCCGCCGTCACCGGTCGTCGTCGCGTAGACGTCGGTCCAGTTCGAGCCGTCGGCCGAGGTCTGGATCCGGTACGCCTTGCCGTAGGCGGCCTCCCAGTTGAGCTTCACCCGGGAGACGGTGTGGCTCGCTCCGAGGTCGATTCTGACCCACTGCGGGTCGACGCCTTCCAGACTGGCCCAGCGGGTGCCGGTGTTGCCGTCCACGGCCTTGCCGGCCTCGAAGCCCGCGGCCTCGACGGACGAGGCCGTCACCGGCTTTCCGACGGAGACCAGACTGTCGGCGGCCGCCGCCTGATCCTGCGCGCGCGGCTGCGCCTGGGGTTGTGCCTGTGCCTGCGGGATCGACACCAGGGGCAACGCCAGCAGTCCGGCGAGCCCGAGAAGCGAGACGCTTCGTCGACGCATGACAACTCCCTTTCCTTCGCGGCTCATTCGTTAGGAAGTTTTCCTAACCATTGAGCCGCGAGGGTAGAGAGGGTCGGGGATCCGCGCAAGACCCCCGACCCGTCACGTACGCGCTACGGGACGAGCCGCAGGAGGCGGTTGGGCGAGCCGCTGCCCGGGCTGGTCACCTTGTTCGGGGTCGAGCCGTTCACCAGAGCGGTCGCGACCTGCGCCGGAGTGGCGGAGGTGTGCCCCGCGAGATACACGGCGGCGGCGCCCGCGACGTGCGGGGTGGCCATCGAGGTACCGGAGATCGTGTTGGTGGCCGTGTCGCTCGTGTGCCAGCCCGCGGTGATCGAGACGCCGGGGGCGAACAGGTCGAGCACCGAACCGTAGTTGGACCAGCTCGCCTTGGCGTCCGTGTTGCTCGTGGCGCCGACCGTGATGGCGGCGGCGACCCGGGCGGGGGACGTGGAGGAGGCGTTGACACCGGAGTTGCCGGCGGCGACCGCGTAGGTGACGCCGTCCGCGATGGAGTTCTTCACCGCGTTGTCGAGGGCGGTGGAGGCGCCGCCTCCGAGGGAGAGGTTGGCGACGGCGGGGGCCCCCGCCGTGTGGTGGGAGGTGACCCAGTCGATGCCCGCGATGACGCCGGCGGTGGTGCCGGAGCCCGCGTTGTCGAGGACGCGGACGGCGACGATCTTCGCGGCCTTGGCCACGCCGTACGTCGATCCCGCGATGGTCGTGGCGACGTGCGTGCCGTGCCCGTTGCCGTCCTGGGCGACCGTGTCGCCGTCGACCGCGTCGTACCCGTTCACGGCCCTGCCGGCGAGCTGGGCGTGCGAGATGCGGACGCCGGTGTCGATGACGTACGCGGTGACGCCGGCACCCGCCGAGTCGGGGTAGGTGTACGTGCCGTTGAGCGGCAGGTTCGCCTGGTCGATGCGGTCCAGGCCCCAGGGGGCGTTGGTCTGCGTCGCGTCGGCGCGGTAGATCTGGTTCTGCTCGACGGAGGCGACGGCGGGGTCGGCGGCGAGGCGGCGGGCCTCCGTCGCACCGAGGGTGGCCGTGTAGCCGTTGAGGGCGGAGCCGAAGGTCTTGCCGACCGTGCCGCCGTAACCGGCTATCAGGTTCCGACCCTTGGAGGAGGCGGCCTTGAAGCCCGCACCCTGCTTCAGGGTGACGATGTAGCTGCCGGGCACCGCGTCGGCCGAACCGGCCGCGAGGACGACGCCCTCGGCGGGGGCCGCCTGGGCGGGGACGGCGGCGAAGGTGCCGAGCACTGCGGCCGCGGTCGCGGCGGACACGGTCAGGGCGAGCCGGGCCTTGGTGTGCTGAGGGAGTGCCATGCGAGGGAGTCCTCCTCTTCGGCGTCGCGCCTCGTGTGGGGCGGCGCAACTGTGGGGGGCGCGTGTGGGTCACACGCACGGCCGGGAGCCGTGTGGGGCGCTCCGGATGACCAGCAGCCTCTCCGGTCTACGGGCGTAGCTCAAGGGAGTTGGGCGCTTGTCATGCATCTGCCATACTCCCGCAATCGAACTCCCGTCGAACCCACGGAAAACGCCCACCGCACCGCCCCGGGAACGCGCGTCGAACTGCCCGGCGACCCTGGGCGTAATGCCCTGATTCGCCTGATATCTTCGGCTTGCCGTGACCAATCCGCGGCACGCATCCGTGCCGACCGCTGCCCGACGGGATCAGACATGACCGGTGGACCCGAGCCCCTCAGCGCCATCACCCGTGCGGCGTTCGAGCGCGAACTCGCCGACCTGCGCGCCGAACGCGAAACGGTCGCCGTGACCTTGCGCGACGGCGGCGGCGATCAGGTGGGCGACCGCGCCGACCAGGCCGACGAGCTGCAACGCGTCACGGAGCTCCAGCGCCTGGACGCGCGCATCACCGACATCGACGCGCGACTGCGTGAGGGCTCCGTCGCCGGTCCGCCGAACACCGACGAGGTCGGCGTCGGCAGTTCCGTGACCGTACGGTTCGCGGACGGCGTGGAGACGACCGTCCAGATCGGCGAGGTCGCCGAGGTCCTGGACGCCACGATGGTCACCGCCGACAGTCCGCTCGGCCGCGCACTGCTCGGCCACCGCGCAGGCGACACCGTCACGTACGACACGCCCGAGGGACGCACGAGCGCGGTCGTACTGGCGCTCGGCGACGCGAACGGGGACGGCTAGGGCCTGTCCGGCGGATCAGGGTCGGATAGGTCGCGGTGTCTGGTGCGGTGCATCGCAAGGCGCCGGAGCGCACTAATAGCGGAGCTATTCGGGCGTTTCGGCAACGCGGCGAGGTGCCGTGCCAGACACCGCGACCCCGGCCATGATCCGCCGGACAGGCCCTAGGGCGCCGGCTCAGCCCGTGACGATGCCGGTCACCAGGTTGATCGTGGTGGCCAGGATGCTGGCGCCGAAGACGTACGACAGCAGGCAGTGGCGGAGGACGATCGCGCGGAGTGAGGACGTCGAGACGTTCGTGTCGGAGACCTGGTAGGTCATGCCGAGGTTGAAGCTGAAGTACAGGAAGTCGCTGTACCGCGGCGGGTCGTGGGTGTTGAAGTCGATGCCGCCGCCGGGCTGTACGGCGTAGTAGACGTACGCGTAGCGGGCCGCGTACATCAGGTGGAGCGCCGCCCAGGCCATGAAGACGCCGCAGAGCGCCGTCGCGGCGGCGGCGTGGCCCAGGTCCGAGTGGCCGACCAGGAGCATCACGATGATGCCGACGAGGCCGCACACGGCGGTCCCGACGACGACGAGTTCCTCGACGACGGGCCGGAACTCCTCCCGCCGGACGTTGCGATGGGTGGTGGCCGCGTCCATGGGCCAGAGCACGAGCCACCCCGTGACGACGAAGAGGGTCTCCGCCGTGGCGATGCCCGCGAGGATGCCCAGCGGCGTGTTCGAGAGAGCGCCGACGACCACCCCGATCGCCGCCCCGACGACCGTACTTCCGACGAGCCGTGGGACGGCGTCGGCCAGTCGGCGGTTCACGGCTCAGGCCTCCAGGACGACCACGGCCTCGTCGGTATGGGCGAGGAAGGTCAGCGTCTCGTGGAAGTACAGGTGGATGTCGTCCGCGTCGTGACCCGTGTAGCCGATCGCCACGTCCTGGCCGAGCAGCAGCTCGAAGTCGCCGCCCCGGGTGGAGAGGAGGAAGCCGCCGCTGAGGGCCGGCGCCCAGATCGGGGAGCCGTCGAGCATCCGGCCCAGGTGGGCGGCGATCGGGTAGCCGTGGTCGGAGGTCTCGCTGACCGCCCGGTACTGGTCGGCGCCGAGCAGCAGCGCGTACGGCCCGTCGACGCCGACGAGCCGCAGCGCCGTCAGGGCCCGGCTGACCGCGTCGGGGTACTCGCGCGGCTCGGCGGGCAGCCGCAGCACCGGGTTGGAGGAGCGGGAGCGCAGTCCGTCGACGCCGGCGGCGCCGTACCCGTCGAAGATCGTCCGGTCCTCGACGTACGCCATCGTGCGCGCCGCGTCCTTGACGGGCTGCCAGTCGGAGTCCTTGGAGCCGCGCTCGACGTCGTCGACGGCGGCCCGGGAGACGGTGAACGGTACGCGCAGTTCCACGATCGGCCTCGCCTCGCGCAGCCGCGCCGAGACACCGGGCGCGGGCGGCGCGATGTCGGCGAGGTGGCCGACACCGACGGCGGCGAGCCCGGGGCCCGCCGGGTCGGGCACGTCGACGACGCGACGGCCGGCGACGTGGCGCCGGAAGGTGCGGCGGGCCTCCTCCTCGATCTCCGCCCAGGCCGCGGGGGTGATCGGGGCGAGTTCTCGGTGCAGGTTGTTCGTCACGTCGGGAGTCGTCATGACGCGGGGGCTCCTTTCAGGCTGCCGATGCCCAGGGAGTCCCCGGGGCGCGCGGCGCCCGCGGACGGGGCGGCGGGGAGATCGTCGAGCAGGTCGGCGCTCGGCACGAAGAAGAGGCAGCCGGTGACGGCGCGGGAGAAGTCGAGGATGCGGTCCGTGTTGCCCGGGGGATCCCCGAGGAACATGTTGCGCAGCATCCGCTCGGTGACGGCGGGGGTGCGCGCGTAGCCGATGAAGTAGGTGCCCAGCTCGCCGCTGCCGACGCGTCCGAACGGCATGTTCTGGCGCAGGATCTGCTGCTCGACGCCGTCGTCGTCGACGACCGTGTTGAGCGCGACGTGCGAGTCGGCCGGCTTGACGCCGTCGGGCAGTTCGACGTTGGCCTGCTTGGTGCGGCCGATGACCCGCTCCTGCTCCTCGACGGTGAGGGAGTCCCAGGCGGTCATGTCGTGCACGTACTTCTGCACGACGACGTAGCTGCCGCCCCGGAAGTCGGGGTCCTCGTCGCCGATGAGCACCGCCTCGGCGGCGGCCGTGCCCGCGGGGTTCTCGCTGCCGTCGACGAAGCCGAGCAGGTCGCGCTCGTCGAAGTAGGTGAAGCCGTGCACCTCGTCGACGACCGTGACCGCGCCGGCGAGGCGGTCCAGGATCAGCCGGGCCAGTTCGAAGCAGAGGTCCATGCGCCGGGCGCGCAGATGGAACAACAGGTCGCCCGGGGTCGCCGGGGCGCGGTGGCGGGGGCCGCTCAGGGGCGGGAAGGGGTGCAGGTCGCGCGGGCGCGGTTCGCCGACGAGCCGGTCCCAGGCCTCCGATCCCACGCCGGCGACGCAGCTGAGCGCGGATTCGGGGGAACGGAACGCCACCGAACGGGTCAGACCCGCGAGGTCCTGGAGTGCCTCCCGTACGGCCGCCTCTCCGCCCGGGGCGACGGTGGCCACCAGGAAGACGGCCGCCTGGGAGGAGGGCGTGATGACGGGCTGAGCGACGACCATGGGACTCCCGTCGAGCAGGACAGATTCATATAAGAAGGATTTCTGGAGCGGCGTCAGCGTAGCCGCGCGCGGAGCAGCCCGCCTGCCCGGCCGGACGGGCCTCCGGGCGGTGGACGGGCATCCGGACGGTGGCCGGGGTCGAGTGGCAGCGGGTACCGGCCCGGCCTAGCCTGCCGGAGAGAGCCGTTTCGCCTCCCCGTGCCCGATGGCCGGAAGGGTTGAGAGTCGTGAATGCTGCCGACCGCGACGACCAGGAACGCCCGGAGCGCTCGGGGCTTGCCGAGCGGCCCGCGCATCCGGAAGCCCGTGTGGGGCCCACGCCCGAGGGTGAACCGGAGTTCCGCCCGTACCACCACCCCGCGGCCGGCTGGGGCGCGGCCAAGAGCGTGACGCGCTTCCTCGTCGCCGAGGGCGCGCTGGTCGACGGCCCCCGCGCGATCATGAAGATGAACCACGAGAACACCGGGTTCGACTGTCCCGGCTGCGCGTGGCCCGACGACACCAAGGGCCTGCACCTCGACATCTGCGAGAACGGCATCAAGCACGTCACCTGGGAGATGACGAGCAAGCGGGTCGGGCGCGAGTTCTTCGCCGCCCACTCGGTCACCGAGCTCGCGGGGTGGAGCGACTACGACCTGGAGAACCAGGGCCGGCTGACCGAGCCGATGGTCTACGACCCGGACACGGACCACTACGTGCCGATCAGCTGGAAGGACGCCTTCGAGGTGGTCGGCCGCGCCCTGCGCGAGCTGGACAGCCCCCATCAGGCGGCCTTCTACACCTCCGGCCGGCTCGGCAACGAGGCCACGTTCCTCTACCAGCTGATGGCCCGCGAGCTGGGCACGAACAACCTGCCGGACTGCTCGAACATGTGCCACGAGGCCAGCGGCCGGGCCCTCCAGGCCTCGCTGGGTACGGGCAAGGGGACCGTCGACCTGAAGGACTGGGAGAGCGCCGACGCGCTGTTCATCCTGGGGGTCAACGCCGCCTCCAACGCACCCCGGATGCTCACCGCCCTCGCGGAGGCGCACCACAGGGGCGCGCAGATCGTGCACGTCAATCCGCTGGTCGAGGCGGCCGCCACCCGCACCATCGTCCCCCACGACTTCCTCGACATGGCCCTCTTCAAGACGACGAAGACGAGCACCCTGAACCTCCAGCCGCGCATCGGCGGCGACATGGCGCTGCTGCGCGGCATGGCCAAGGCGATCCTGGAGCAGTCGGAGACCGACCCCAAGGCGCTGGACCGGGAGTTCATCGACCGGCACACCGCCGGCTTCGACGAGTACCGCGCGGTGTGCGAGGCCACGTCGTGGGAGCAGCTGGAGAGGCAGTCCGGGCTGAGCCGCGCCGACATCCTCGCGGCCGCGCGCGTGTACGGGGAGGCCGACCGCTCCATCGTCAGCTGGTGTCTGGGCGTCACACAGCACGAGCACGGTGTCGACACCGTCCGGGAGATCGTCAACCTCCTTCTGCTGCGCGGCAATCTGGGCCGCGAGGGCGCGGGCCCCTCCCCCGTCCGCGGCCACAGCAACGTCCAGGGCAACCGCACCTGCGGCATCGACCACCGCCCCACCGACGCGTTCCTCGACCGCCTCGCCGAGGTCTGCAGGATCGACCCGCCGCGCGAGCACGGTCTGGACACCGTCCGGGCGATCCCCGCGATGCACAACGGCGACATCACGGTGTTCGTCGGCATGGGCGGCAACTTCGCCCTCGCGGCGCCGGACACCCCGTACACGTACGCCGCACTCGCCAACTGCGACCTCACCGTGCAGGTGAGCACCAAGCTCAACCGGAGCCATATCGTCCACGGCCGCCGGGCCCTGATCCTGCCGTGCCTCGGCCGGACCGAGAAGGACCATCAGCGCAAGGGGATCCAGAGCACGTCCGTCGAGGACTCGATGAGCATGGTCCACCTCTCCGTCGGCATGAAGCGCCCCGCGTCGCCGCATCTGCTGTCCGAGCCGGCCATCGTCGCGGGCATGGCGCGCGCGGCGCTGCCGGGGAGCGAAACGCCGTGGGAGTGGTACGTCGAGGACTACGACCGCATCCGCGACACCATGGCCCGGGCCCTCGACGGCTTCGAGGACTTCAACCGGCGGGTCCGGCTGCCCCTCGGCTTCCGCATCAAGCAGCCCGCGCGGGAACTGGTCTTCCTCACCCCGTCCGGACGCGCCGAGTTCTCCTCTGCCGCGCTGCCCGACGTCGTTCCCGCCCCCGGCACCCTGGCGCTGGGCACGATGCGGTCCCACGACCAGTGGAACACCACGATCTACTCCGACAACGACCGCTACCGGGGCGTCAAGAACCTCCGGACGCTCGTCTTCATGAACCGGGCGGACATGCGCGAACGCGGCATCCCCGACCTGGGGCCCGTCGACATCACGAGCACCGCGAAGGACGGCAGCCAACGCTTCCTGCACGGCTATCTCGCGGTCCCGTACGACATCCCCCGGGGCTGCGCGGCCGGCTACATGCCGGAGATGAACGTGCTGTGCGCGCTCGGCGACTACAGCACCCAGAGCGACCAGCCGATCATGAAGCACGTGAAGGTCACGATCGGCCCGGCGGCCTGACGATCCGATCGAGGAGCCGGTACGCGCGCTGCTCCGCGGCGGCCAGTTCGGTGGGGTCCATCTCCGCGGGCCAGAGCTCGCCCGCCGCGGCGTCGTCGGCCTCACGGAGCTCCACGACGGCCGCCGCGAGACGCGTCTGTACGAGCGGGAACGACGCCTGTGGCCCCTCGGCCAGGGCGTGTTCCGCGCGGTCGGCGGCGTCCGTGCACGCGGCCAGCGCGCGCTGCGCCCGGACGGCCGCCCGGTCGTGGACGACGAGCAGCGCGCAGACCAGGGCGATGCCCATGCCGAGGACGCAGCTCAGCGCCCGGTCCTGGACGAGCGCTTCGGCCGGGGAGTCGGCGGCCAGGTCGGTCAGGAGCAGGGCTAGCGGTGTCAGGAAGACGACGCCGAGACCGTAATTGCGGGCCACCACGTATTCGAGCAGGAACTCCAGGAGCACGATCACGAGGACCAGCACGACGGGTTCGGGGTGCGCGGCCAGCACGCCGAGGGCGAGGGCCAGGCCGACGACGGTGCCCAAGGTGCGCTGGACGGCGCGCTGGGTCGCCGTACGGACGTTGACCGAGTGCAGGACGGCGGCGGCGGACACGGCCGCCCAGTAGCCGTGGCCGAGGCCGAGCAGGAGGGCCGCGCCGCCCGCGAGACCGGTGCCGAGGACCATCCGCAGGGCGGGGACGAGCAGGACCGAGGCGTGCGTCTCGGCGCTTCTGCCGCCCGTCAGCAGTTCCGCCGCGCGGAGTTCGGCGGCGCGGCGGGTGGTGGGGGCCGGCGGCGCCGGGTCGGGGCCGGTGTCGTCCCTGGCCAGGGCGGACAGGAGCGCGAGTTCGGGCAGGAGTCCCGGGTCCCGCCGGCGACGGCTCACGAGCAGCCGGACCTGGGCGCGGAGGGAGCGGGCCAGGCCGGTGGGGTCGTCGGACGGGCGGCGGGCGATGCCGATGAGCAGGGACCAGGCGAGGTCGGCGAGCCGCAGGCAGGTGCCGTCCCGGTCTCCGCGGACGGCGTCGGCGGCGGTCGGGGGCACGCGGCCCAGTGTCCGGTACGCCTGGAGGACGGCGGCGGTCGCGCGGTGGCGCGGGAGCCCGCTGTCGTACGCCGTGCCGGTGGTCGCCTGGAGGTCGAGGAGGTCCGCGAGCTCGCGGAGCGCCGCGGCGACGGCGAGGCGCTGCGGTCGGTCCGGGTGCACGAGCCGGCCGGACACCGCGAGGACCCAGGCCACGGCGGCGCCCGACGCGGCCAGGGCGGTGTGGGGCAGGACGTCGGCCGTCGTCGAGGAGCTGTTGGCCGCCACGGCGAACGAGAAGAGCAGCAGCACCGCGCCGAGGCCGCTCAGGCGGGCCGCGTCACAGGCGAGCTTGGCGAGCCCGGCCACGACGGCCGTCGCCGCGACCA
Source organism: Streptomyces sp. NBC_01255 (assembly GCF_036226445.1). NCBI lineage: Bacteria > Bacillati > Actinomycetota > Actinomycetes > Kitasatosporales > Streptomycetaceae > Streptomyces > Streptomyces sp. NBC_01255. Next base: position 7,919,329 of record NZ_CP108474.1, on the reverse strand, counting down.
CCACGGCGGCGCCCGCTCCCCCGCCGGCCGGTTCGGCCCACGCCGCGAGCGCCGAACCGCCGCCCACGCACGCGGTCATGGCCACCGCGGCGAGCGCGAGCACGCGGGCGCGTCGCGCGTAGGGCAGATTGCGGCCGAAGGTCGTGGTGAAGGACCCGAGCATGGCGTAGACGGCCAGGTCCGCCCGGCCCGCGAGGGCCATCGGCATAGCGGGCAGCGCCATCGCGAGGGCGGCCCGCAGCGCGAAGGACAGGGCGCCGTCCACACTCTGCAGCGCGAGCGCGCCGCGCGGGGAGAGCGCGCTCCGCGCCCGGCCCGCCGTGCGCCGCAGGCCGTTCAGCACGCGCCGACCCACTCGTCCGCGCGATGCGGGCAGGAGGCGGCCGTGGGGTCGGCGGCCACCGCCGCGTACACCTCGTCGGAAGAGAGCGGGGTGTCGCGTACGACGCGGAGGCAGCGGTGGACCGGAGCGTCGGCGGATGCGGGGCGGTACGTCATCGGGGTCTCCACGGGGATGGCTCGTCCGCTCTTCACGGTCCCGGTACGTCCAGGACCTCGACGTCGGCCCCGGCCGGCACGCCGCCGGGCGGGACGACCGCCAGGCCGTCGGCCACCGCGAGACCGCGCAGCATCGCCGGTCCGCCGAACGGCAGCGGCGCGACCCCGCGCGCCACGCGCCGCACGGGGAGCAGCCGGGTGTCGTGCGCGTGCCCGGGCAGCGCCTCGGCGGCGGTCGTCCGGTACGGCGCGGGGTCCGGGTCCGTGTGGCCGCCGAGGCGGCGCAGCAGGGGTACGGCGAGGGTGACCGTGCCGGCGACGGCGGCCAGCGGGTTGCCGGGCAGCCCGACCAGGTGGCGGGACCGGCCGTCGGGGGACGGCGGCAGTTCGGCGAGCAGCATGGGGTGGCCGGGCCGTACGGCGACGGAGTCGACCAGGAGGCGGGCGCCCAAGTCGCCGAGGGCGGCGTGCAGATGGTCCACGGGCCCGGCGGCCGTGCTGCCGGTGGTGACGACGACGTCGGCGGCGGAGTCGCGCAGGGCGTCCCGCAGCCGTCCGAAGTCGTCCGCCAGGAGACGGCGGCCGGTCACCTCCGCTCCGAGGCGGGCCAGCCACGGCGGGAGGAGCGGGCCGAGCGCGTCACGGACGCGTCCGTCGCGGGGCGGGCCTGACTCCAGCAACTCGTCGTCGAGGACGAGGAGTTCCACATGGGGGCGCCGGTGGACGGCCAGCCGGTCGTAGCCGGCCGCGGCCGCCAGGCCGACGACGGCCGGGGTCACGGCCGTCCCGGCGGGAAGCAGGGTGTCGCCCGCGCGACACTCCTGCCCTCGCGCCCGGACGTCACGGCCGGGGCCCGCGCCACCGGCCGCCGGGCGTCCCGAGCGGTCGAGCAGCATGCCGTCGTCCGTCCGTGTCTCGCCGTGCTCCGTGCGCAGTACGCCGCTCGCTCCCGTCGGCAGGCGGGCGCCGGTGGCGATGGCCACGGCGGTGCCGTGGCCCAGCGGTTCGGGCCGGCCGCCCGCCAGGACGCGGCCGTCCCGCAGCCGCCACGGCCCGGGTCCGGCGACGGCCCAGCCGTCCATGGCCGAGGTGTCGAACGGCGGCAGGTCGGTGAGGGCCGTCAGCGGTCCGGCGAGGGCGTGGCCGAGAGCCGCGTCGAGCGCGCGGGTCACGACGGGCAGCGGCTGCGCGGCGCGGGCACGGGCACGGGCCTGCTCCCACGCCATGGGGAGACCCGCCGTCGTAGGCGCGGGCACGAGTGCAGGCAGTGGCGCGGGCACGGGTGCAGGCGCGGGCTCAGGTACGGGCTCAGGTACGGGCGCGTGCTCAGGAGGCCGCGCGTTGGCCGAGCCGAGCAGCCTTTCGAGGGCGAGCTCCCTGTCCAGTTCGGCCTCGGCCGCGGCGATCCACTGACGCATCTGGTACATCCGGCTCCCCTTCAGTCGTGCGGTGCCGGAATTCACTGTCATTCCTGCCGGCCGGCGAAACCGGAACAATCACCCGCCGATCACCTTCGGCGCATTCCCCCGGGAAGTCAAAGAGGGATTCTCGATGGGTTCATCGGCGGCGCCTATCCGACCACAGAACCCCTGTACACAGCCGTGCGACACATCGATAGGCCGCGCCTGTCACCTCATCGGAAACACCTCTTTGACATTGCCCGGGAAATCCCACGAAGCTTCCCCCCGCAGCGCGAGCCGGAATTCGGAAAGAGGCAGAGCGGAACATGAGTGTCATCGAGGACCCGAGCGACGACCTGAAGGTCACCGCGCCCAAGACCTGGGCGACGGGCCTGCCCGCCGTGACGCACGCGCTGGAGTACTCCCTCGGCCAGACGTCCCCGCGCCGCACCGCGCTGACCCTGCTGAACATCAACCAGCCGAAGGGCATCGACTGTCCTGGCTGCGCCTGGCCGGAGCCCCCGGCGGGCGAGCGGCACCGGAACGAGTACTGCGAGAACGGCGCCAAGCACATCAACGACGAGGCGACCTCGCGCCGCGTCACCCGGGAGTTCTTCCGCGAGCACTCGATAGCCGAGCTGGACGGGAAGTCCGACTACTGGCTCAACCAGCAGGGCCGGCTGACCGAGCCGATGGTGAAGCGCCCCGGCGCGACGCACTACGAGCCGGTCGGCTGGGACGAGGCTCTCGGGCTGCTGGCCGCGGAGCTCAAGGCGTTGTCCTCCCCCGACGAGGCCCTCTTCTACGTCTCCGGCCGGCTGAACAACGAGGCCGCGTTCCTCCTCCAGCTCTTCGCCCGCGCGTACGGCACCAACAACCTGCCGGACTGCTCCAACATGTGCCACGAGTCGAGCGGGTCCGCGATGTCGGAGGCCCTCGGCATCGGCAAGGGCAGCGTCTCGCTCGACGACATCCACCACGCCGACCTGGTCTTCGTCGTGGGCCAGAACCCGGGCACCAACCACCCGCGCATGCTCTCCGCCCTGGAGGAGACCAAGCGCAACGGCGGGCGGGTCGTCGCGGTGAACACCCTGCCCGAGGCCGGTCTCCTGCGCTTCAAGCACCCGCAGAAGGCCCGCGGGATCATCGGCCGGGGCACGCCGATCGCCGATCAGTTCCTGCACATCCGCGCGGGCGGCGACCTCGCGCTCTTCCAGGCCCTCAACCTCCTGCTCCTGGAGGCCGAGGACGCCGCGCCGGGGACCGTCCTCGACCACGACTTCATCCGGGCCCACACCACCGGCTTCGACGAGTTCGCCGAGCACGCGCGGAAGACGTCCTGGGACGACGTCCTGCGGGCGACCGGGCTGACCCGCGAGGAGATCGAGGAGGTGCACGAGCGGGTCCTGCGGAGCGGGCGGATCATCGTGTGCTGGGCCATGGGGCTCACCCAGCACAAGCACGGAGTGCCCACCATCCGGGAGGTCGTCAACTTCCTCCTCGCACGCGGAAACATCGGCAGGCCCGGCGCCGGCGTGTGCCCCGTACGCGGCCACAGCAACGTCCAGGGCGACCGCACGATGGGTGTGTGGGAGCGCATGCCGCAGGCGTTCCTCGACGCCCTGGGGCGCGAGTTCGGCTTCACCCCGCCCACCCGGCACGGGCTCGACGCGGTCAACGGCATCCGCGCCATGTACGAGGGCCGGGCCAGGCTCTTCCTCGGTGTCGCCGGGAACTTCGTCCGGGCCACGCCCGACAGCGCGGTCACCGAGGAGGCGATGCGGAAGTGCCGGCTCACGGCGCACGTCTCCACCAAGCTCAACCGCTCGCACACCGTCTGCGGCGACACGGCCCTCATCCTGCCGACCCTGGGCCGCAGCGACCGGGACGTCCAGGCGGGCGGCGAGCGGTTCGTGACCGTCGAGGACTCCATGAGCGACGTGCACGCCTCCCGGGGGAAGCTGCCGCCCGCCTCCCCGCATCTCCTCAGCGAGGTCGCGATCGTCAGCCGGCTGGCCCGGCTGACCCTCGGTGACGAACCGTCCATACCCTGGGAGGAGTTCGAGGCCGACTACGGCACGATCCGCGACCGGATCTCACGGGTCGTACCGGGCTTCGAGGACTTCAACGCCCGGGTGGCCGTGCCCGGCGGCTTCACCCTGCCCAACCCGGTGAACGCGCGGGTCTTCCCCACCCCGAGCGGCAAGGCGGTCTTCACCCGGAACGCGTTCACGATGCCGCACGTCCCCGAGGGCCACCTGCTGTTGCAGACGCTGCGCTCGCACGACCAGTGGAACACCGTCTGGTACGCGCCGAACGACCGCTACCGGGGCATCCACGACGCGCGCCGGGTCGTCCTCGTCAACCCGGCCGATCTGGCGGCCCTCGGCCACGCCGACCGCGACACGGTGGATCTGGTGAGCGTCTGGCACGACGGCAGGGAGCGCCGCGCGGAGGGCTTCCGGGTCGTCGCGTACCCCGCGTCCCGCGGTTCGGCGGCGTGGTGAGCGGACGGGCGTCGTTCGAGCTCGTGCAGAAGGCCGCGATGGCGGGGATCCCGCTGCTCGCGGCCGTGTCGGCGCCCTCGTCGCTCGCCGTGGACCTGGCCGAGGAGAGCGGTCTCACCCTGATCGGGTTCCTGCGGGGCGCGTCGATGAACGTGTACACCGGGTCCCAGCGGCTCGGGGCGGTGACGCCGATTGGCGTTCCGCCGGAACCTCGGGTAGACCCGTGAGGTGCTGTTCCGTCAACTCGAATATCTGGTGGCCCTTTCCAGGGAGCGTCACTTCGCACGCGCCGCCCAGGCTTGCCACGTCTCCCAGCCCGCGCTCTCCGAGGCCGTACGGAAGCTGGAGGAGGAGCTGGACGTCCCGCTGGTCCTGCGCGGCCGTACGTACGAGGGCCTCACGCCCGAGGGCGAACGGATCGTGGTGTGGGCGCAGCGGATCCTCGCCGACCGCGACGCCCTCAAGAGCGAGGTCGGTGCCCTGCGCAGCGGGCTCGGCGGCAGGATCCGGATCGGCGCGGTGCCGACCGCGTCCGGGGCGGTCGCCCAGCTGACCGCGCCGTTCTGTCTGGCGCATCCGCTGGTCACGGTGGAGGTGATAGCGGACCTCCAGTCGGAGGACGTGCTCCGGCAGCTGCGGTCCTTCGAGATCGACGCCGGGATCACGTACCTCCACAAGGGGCTCGCCGAGGGCTTCCGGTCGGTCCCGCTGTACGAGGAGCGGTACGTGCTGCTGACCGACGCCGCCGACGGCCTCGTCCATGTGACGACGGCGACCTGGGCGGAAGCCTCGCGGCTGCCGCTGTGTCTGCTGACCGAGGCCATGCAGGGGCGTCAGGTGCTCGACGAGGTGTTCGCGGAGGCCGGGGTGCGGCCGTCGCCGCGGGTCGAGACCGATTCGGTCGCGGCCCTCTTCGCCCATGTCCGGACGGGCCGGTGGGCGAGCGTCGTGCCGCACACCTGGCTGCACGTCTTCGGTGCCGCACGGGATGCGGGCGGTGCCGCTGGCCGGGCCCGCGCGCACGGTGCCGGTCGGCCTGGTGACCGTCGCCCGGGAACCGGGCTCGGTCATGGCCCGGGCGCTCACGGAGGTCGCCCGCCGGACGGATGTCGCCGCGGCCTTGGAGCGGCTGCCGGGGGACCCCGCGCCGTAGCCTGTTCGCATACCGGCTGCGCCTGCCGGTATGCGGACGATGCGGACGATGCGGACGAAAGGACAGCCATGCCCCTCGAAGGTGAGTACGAACCCAGCCCGACGACATGGGTGCGCAACCAGGTCGAGCTGTACGAGTCCTCCGGCGGCACGAAGGGCACCACGATGCGGGGCATGCCCGTGGTCCTGGTGACGAACGTCGGCGCGCGGAGCGGCAAGCTCCGCAAGACGCCGCTGATGCGCGTGGAGCACGAGGGCGCGTACGCGCTGGTGGCGTCGAACGGCGGGGCGGTGAAGCACCCCGTCTGGTATCACAACCTGGTCGCCACTCCCCTGGTCGAGCTGCGCGACGGCCCGCGGACCTGGGACATGAAGGCCCGTCTGGTCACGGGCGAGGAGCGGCAGGCGTGGTGGGAGCGGGCGGTCGAGGCCTTCGCCGACTACGCGGGCTACCAGCGGAAGACGGACCGCGAGATCCCGGTCTTCGTGGTCGAGCCCATCAGCTAGCCATCATCCGAGCGCCGCGCGGGCGCGGTTGAGGAGGTCGCGGAAGGTGGCGCGCTCGCGGGCGGTGAAGCCCGTGAGCATCTCGTCCTCCAGGTGCTGGACGGCCGGCGCGTGGAGGGCGAGCAGGGCGCGGCCCTCGTCGGTCAGGCTGATGACATGGCGCCGCCGGCTCGCCGGGTCCGGGGACCGGGTGATGAGGCCGCGCCGCTCCAGGGCGCCGACCAGGTCGGACATCGACTGGGGCGTGACGAAGGAGTTGCGGGCGAGCTCCGCCGAGGACATGCCGTCCCGGCGTTCGAGCACGGTCAGCGCCGTGTACTGGAGGGCGGTCACGCCCGCGGGCCTGAGCAGTTCGTCGAGCCGGGCCCGGGTCGCCAGCTCGACCTGTTTCACCGAGTACAGCAGAGACGGCGGAGCGGCGTCCGTCACATCCCCTCCCCTTCTCACCATCATCAGGAATCCTGTCGAAAATTCTAGCGCAACCCCCCTTGCCTGACGGCGGGGCATCCTCCGATACTCAGGATTCCTGATGATTGAGGAGTCCTTCTTGAGCACGCTTTCGATCGACCGCCGCGACGGAGTGGCGGTCCTGACGCTCTGCCGCCCGGCCAAGCGCAACGCCCTCGACGACGCCACGGTGCTGCGCATCGAGGAGTTCTTCCGGAAGCCGGGACCCGACGTCCGGGCCGTCGTCCTGGACGCCGAGGGCGACCACTTCTCGGCCGGCCTCGACCTCGGCGAGCTGACGGAGCGGTCCACCGAGGAGGCTCTGGAGCACTCGCTCATGTGGCACCGCGTCTTCGACACCGTCGAGGGCGGGCGGGTCCCCGTGGTGGCCGCGCTGAAGGGCGCCGTCATCGGCGGCGGCCTGGAGCTCGCGGCCTCCGCGCACATCCGGGTCGCCGACCCGTCCGCGTTCTACGCGCTGCCGGAGGGGCAGCGCGGGCTGTTCGTCGGCGGTGGCGGCTCGGTCCGGATCCCCCGGCTGATCGGCGCGCACCGGATGGCGGACATGATGCTCACCGGTCGCGTCCTCGACGCCGCCGAGGGCCAGGCCGTCGGCCTCTCGCACTACCTGACCGACGAGGGCGGGGCGCGCGCCAAGGCCCTGGAGCTCGCGGAGCGGATCGCGGCCAACGCGCCGCTGACCAACTTCGCCGTCCTCCAGGCACTCCCCCGGATCGCCGAGGCCTCGCCCGCCGGCGGCCTCCTGCTCGAATCCCTCATGGCGGCCGTCGCCGCAGGCAGCTCCGACGCCCAGGAGCGGATGCGGGCGTTCCTCGACGGCCGCGCCGGAAAGGTCACCCGATGAGCGAGATCCTCAGCACCCCCGGCCCCCGGGTCAGGGACGAGTCGGAGATCGGGCGCTACCTCCGCTGGCTGGAGTCGGAGCGGCAGCTGTCGTTCCCGGACTACGAAAGCCTCTGGCAGTGGTCCGTCACCGACCTCGACGGCTTCTGGTCCTCCATCTGGGAGTTCTTCGACGTCCGCCCGCACACCCCGCCCACCGCCACCCTGGGCCGCAGGTCGATGCCGGACACCGAGTGGTTCCCGGGCGCGACCCTCAACTACGCCGAGCACGCCCTCCTCGGACGGGAGGGGTCCGACGACGACGCCGTCGCGGTCGTCGCCCACTCCCAGACCCGGGCGCCGGTCGAGCTGACCTTCGGCGAGCTCCGCGACCAGGTCGCCCGGGCCCGCGCCGGGCTCCTCCGCCTCGGCGTCCGCAAGGGCGACCGGGTCGTCGCCTATCTGCCGAACATCCCCGAGACCCTGGTGGCGTTCCTCGCCACGGCGAGCATCGGGGCGGTCTGGGCGGCCTGCGCGCCGGAGTTCGGGCCGCGCAGCGTCGTCGACCGGTTCGCACAGCTCGAACCGAAGGTGCTGCTCACCGTCGCCGGCTACCGCTACGGCGAGCGGGACGTCGACCGCCGTACCGAAGTGGCGGAGATCGCCGCGCTGCTCCCCACCGTGGAGCGGGTCGTCCACGTCCCGTACGGCCCGAACGCGCTGCCCGACGCGCTGGGCTGGGCGGCGCTGCTCGCGGAGCCGGCCCCCGGGCCGGTGCCCTTCGAGCCCGTGCCGTTCGACCATCCGCTGTTCGTGCTGTTCTCCTCCGGCACCACAGGCATCCCCAAGGCGATCGTCCACCGCCACGGCGGGATCCTCCTGGAGCACCTCAAGAACAACGCGCTGAGCTGGGACCTCAAGCCGGGCGACCGGATGCTCTGGTTCAGCACCACCGCGTGGATGCTGTGGAACACCCTGGTCTCGGCACTGCTCGTGCGCGCCTCGATCGTCATGATCGACGGCAATCCGGTCCACCCGGAGCTGCGGGAACAGTGGCGGATCGCCGAGGAGACGGGGGCGACGCTCATGGGCGTCAGCCCCGGCTACCTGATGGCCTGCCGCAAGGCCGGGGTCCGGCCCGCCGAGGAGTTCGACCTGTCGCGGCTGCGGCAGCTCGGCGCGGCGGGCAGCCCGCTCGCCGCCGACGGCTTCCGCTGGGTGGCCGAGCAGTTCGGCGACCGGGTGCTCCTGAACGTCGGCTGCGGCGGCACCGACGTGTGCACCGGCATCCTCCAGGGCGGCCCGCTCCAGTCCGTGCGCGCCGGGGAGATCTCCGGCCCGTGCCTCGGGGTCGCCGCGTACGCCTACGACGGGGAGGGGAAGCGGGTCGTCGGCGAGCTGGGCGAGCTGGTGATCACCGAGCCGATGCCGTCGATGCCCGTCGGCTTCTGGGGCGACACGGACGGCTCCCGCTACCGGGCCGCGTACTTCGAGGAGTACCCGGGCGTGTGGCGGCACGGCGACTGGGTGCGGTTCTCGCCCGAGGGCCACTGCGTCGTCGCCGGCCGCTCCGACGCCACGCTCAACCGGGGCGGGGTCCGGCTCGGCACCGCCGAGTTCTACGCCGTCGTCGAGGACCTGCCCGAGGTCGACGACAGCCTCGTCGTCCACATCGAGGACCCCGAGGGCGGCAACGGCGAGCTGCTGCTCTTCGTCGCGGGCCCCGTCGAACTCGACGACGCCCTCCGTACGAAGATCGCCCGCACGCTGCGGTCGGCGCTCTCGCCTCGGCACGTCCCCGACGTGATCGAGCGGGTGCCCGCCGTCCCGCGCAACCGCACCGGCAAGAAGCTGGAGGTGCCGGTCAAGCGGATCCTCCTCGGCGCGGCCCCCGAATCCGTCGCGAGCACCGACGTCCTCGCCGACCCCCGCTCGCTCGACACCTTCGTGGCGTACGCCGCCACGCGCGGCGGCGCGGCGAAGCCCGGGAGCACGACGAAGCCCGGGAGCGCGTCATGAGGGTCGCCGTCGTCGGAACCGGCGTCATCGGCGCCTCCTGGACCACTCTCTTCCTCCGGTACGGGCACGAGGTCGTCGCCACCGATCCCGCGCCCGGCGCGGAGGCCGGGCTCCGGGCGGCCGTCACCGCCGACCAGACCCGGCTGACGTTCACCGCGGACCTCGCCGAGGCCGTCGCGGACGCCGGCTTCGTCCAGGAGAGCGGCCCCGAGCGCCCCGACCTGAAGGACGAGCTGTTCGCCGTACTCGACGCCGCCGCCCCGCCGGAGACCGTCCTGGCCAGCAGTTCCTCCGGACTGCTGCCGTCGCGGATCCAGCGGGCCTGCACGGCCCACCCCGAACGGGTCCTCGTCGGGCACCCGTTCAACCCGCCCCACCTCATCCCGCTGGTCGAGGTCGTGCCGGGCGAGCGGACGGGCGAGGCCGCGGTGGAGGAGGCCATGCGGTTCTACCGAAGCCTCGGCCGGCGGCCGATCCGGCTGCGCCAGGAGCTGCCCGGGCACGTCGCGAACCGGCTCCAGGCGGCGCTGTGGCGCGAGGCGTACTCCCTGGTCGACCGGGGCGCGGCCAGTGTCGCCGACATCGACACGGCCATCGCCCACGGCCCCGGTCTGCGCTGGGCGCTGCTCGGGCCCTTCCTCAACCAGCACCTCTCGGGCGGCGCGGGCGGCATCGCGCACGTACTGGAGCATCTCGGCCCGCCCATGGAGGAGTGGTGGGCCGACCTCGGAGCGCCGCGCCTCACGCCCGAGCTGACCCACAAGATCACCCAGGGCGTCGCCGAGGAGCTGGACGGGACCGCCGAGGCCGACGTCGTCGCCGCGCGCGACGCCCTCCTGACCCTCCTGCTCGACGCCAAGAACCGGACCGACCACCTGTGAGCACCCCGATGACCTCTCCTCTCAATTCACTGAATCCCGACGCTCTGACCGCGATCGACTTCCACGTCCACGTCGAGCAGGACGCCCATGGCCATCTCGCGCTCGACGCGGAGCTGATGGACGCCTCGGCCGCGTACTTCAGGTCCGGCCAGGACCGCACCCCGACCGTCGAGCGTCTCGCGGCCCACTACCGCGAACGTCGGATGGCCGCCGTGATCTTCACGGTGGACGCCACGACGGGTCTCGGCCACCCGGCCCTGTCCAGCGAGGAGATCGCCGCGGCCGCGGCCGAACACCCCGACGTCCTCATCCCGTTCGGCTCGGTGGACCCGCACCGTCCGGACGCCGTCGACCGGGCCCGCGCGCTCGTCCTCGACCACGGCGTCCGCGGCTTCAAGTTCCACCCGAGCCTCCAGGCGTTCGCGCCGAACGCGCCCGAGCACTACCCGCTCTACGAGGTGCTCCAGGAGCTGGGCGTCCCTGCGCTGTTCCACACCGGGCAGACCGGCATCGGCGCGGGTCTGCCCGGGGGGCGCGGCATCAAGCTGCGCTACTCGGACCCGATGCTCCTGGACGACGTCGCCGCCGACTTCCCCGGCCTGACGATCGTCCTGGCGCACCCGTCGGTGCCGTGGCAGGACGAGGCGATCTCCATCGCCACCCACAAGGCGAACGTCCACATCGACCTGTCGGGCTGGTCGCCGAAGTACTTCCCGCCGCAGCTCGTCAAGGCGGCCGGCTCGTTCCTCCGCCACAAGGTGCTGTTCGGCTCGGACTTCCCCGTGGTGACGCCGGACCGCTGGCTGGCCGACTTCGACGCCCTCGACATCAAGCCCGAGGTCCGGCCGCTGATCCTCAAGGAGAACGCCGTACGCCTTCTCGGCCTCTGACGTCATGCAATATCTTGCTGCAACAGTCAGCAAGGTATTGCCCGTCGAGAGGAGCAGCGATGACCGGCGAGTACGACGTCCTCGTCCTGGGAGGGTCGGGCGTCGACACGATCGTGTACGTCCCCGAGCTCCCCCTGCCGTACGCCGACAGCTACATGATCCGTCCGGGCATCGAGACCCGGGCGGGGCAGACCGGGGACTTCGTCGCCCTGGGGCTGAGCTCCCTGGGCCTGCGGACGCACCACCTCGACATGATCGGCGACGACGCCCAAGGGGACCTCGTCCGCGCCTTCCACCGCGACCGAGGCATCGGCTTCACCGAAGTGCCGCTGCCCGGGGGGACGAAGCGGGCCGTCAACCTCGTCGGCCCCGACGGGCGGCGGCTCTCGCTCTACGACGACAGCCGCTCCCACCCGTCGGACCGGCTCCCCGAGGAGCTGGTCCGCTCCCTGGCCGCGAAGAGCCGCCACGCGCACGTCTCGATCACGTACCCGTGCGCCTTCGCCCTTCCCCAGCTGCGCGAGGCGGGTCCGACGATCTCCACGGACCTGCACGACTGGGACGGCGAGAACCCGTATCACGAGCCGTTCGCCTACGGCGCGGACATCGTCTTCGTCTCCACCACGGCCCTGGTGGACCCGGAGAAGACCATGCGGCGGATCGTGGAGCGGGGCCGGGCCGAGGTCGTGGTCGCCACCGCCGGGACCGAGGGCGCGTATCTGCTGACCGGCGACGGTCTCTTGCACGTCCCGGCCGTCGCGCCGCGCGCACCGGTGGTCGACTCCAACGGCGCCGGTGACGCCTTCGCCGCCGGCTTCCTCTTCGGCCTGCTGACGGGCGAGGCCCCGTCCCGGTGCGCGCTGTTCGGCGCGGTGGCCGGCGCGTACGCCTGCACCGTCCCGGCGACCGGGAGCGACGCCGTCGACCGCGCGACCCTGCTCCGGGAGACCACCGAGCCGACGCCCCGCCCCTAGCCGGCGGGCGTCGCGGTGCGTGGTCGTGCCCGCATGTGGAGGTCGCGGAGTTCGAGTGTCACGGCTGCGGCAAGGCGGCCCCGGTGGCCCGGCACGTGCTCCAGGCGCCAGCGGGCGGCGATGGTCGCGAGGGCGAGGGTGGCCTCGACCATGCTGAAGGAGTCGCCGATGCACTTGCGGGCGCCCGCGGCGAAGGGGAGGAAGGCGTGGCGCGGCGGTCGGGGGTGCGGGGAGGCCCAGCGGTCGGGCGCGAACGTTTCGGGATCGGGGTAGAGGTCGGGCCGGTGGTGGATGAGGTAGGGGCTGTAGGCGACGCTGGTCCCGGCCGGGAGCAGGTGCCCGCCGAGGTGCGTGTCGGCGGTGACCACGCGGGTGAAGAACCAGCCCGGCGGGCGCAGCCGGAGGGTCTCGGTGACGACGCGCTCGGTCAGTGGCAGGCGCGGCAGGTCGGCGTGGCCGGCCGGCGCGCCGCCCAGGACGGTGTCGACCTCGGCGTGCAACCGCTGCTCGATCTCGGGGTGGCGCGCCACCAGATCCAGTGCCGAGGACAGTGTGGCGGCGGTGCTCTCGATACCGGCCAGGATGAACGAGACGACCGTGTCGCTGATCTCGGCGCCGGTCATGCCCGGGCGGTCGTCCTCGGGGTCGTGGGCGGCCACCAGGGCCGAGAGCAGGTCACCGTAGTCGGCGCCATCGGCGCGGCGCTGGGCGATGACGCGCTCGACGGTGTCGTGGAGGCGGGCGCGGGCGGCGAGGTGGGCGCGATTGCCGGGGGTGGGCAGTCGATCCAGCGGCGGGATCAGGAACATCCGCTGATAGAGGCTCTTGACCACGGTGGCGACATCGTCGACGAGCCGGCCGTGCGCGGCCGCGGGCAGGGTGTCGGAGAACAGCGTGGCGGTGATGATCCTGGAGCTGGTCGCCATCATCTCGGCGGGCACGTCAAGGACCTGGCCGGGACTCCAGGAGTCGGTCGTCTCCTGTACGCAGGTGGTCATCGCCCGTGCGTAGTCCGGGAGCCGGGCCTGGTGGAAGGCAGGCTGGGACAGCCGCCGCAGCCGGCGATGCGCTTGATGCCGGCAGGAGATCACGCCGTCGCCGATCACTTCGCGCAGGCGGTCGTACAGCGGGCCGCCCTTGTCGTAGACGCGGTCGTCCAGCAGGGCTTGCCGGGTCAGTTCCGGATCGCAGATCACGATCATGGTGAGGGGGCCGAGCCGGATGCGGACCAGCTCGCCGAGGGCGGGCAGCGAGTTCAGGAACGCCAGCGGATCCCGCAGCAGCGGCACGACGTGCCCGATCAGGGGCAGTGCACGGGGAGCGACGGGGATCGAGGGGAAGTCCTTCATGACGCGCTACGGCTCCTCTTGTCTCGCCCGGTCTCGCCCGTACACGCGTCGTATCTAGCCCAGCCTCTTGGCGCCACATGTGACCGGCGCGGAAAGCGGCAGGTCAGCGGCCGTCACCCGGATCACTGTCAGGTTGACGGCCTGCGGCGGCGAGCCAGGTACGTATCGCGGACGTATCGAAAAACGCCTACGCCGCCGCAACAGCCCTCCCGCTCCAATGAGGGCATGAACCACGACGCGTCCCTGTCGGCACCGCCCCACCGCACGCGCAGGACCGTGCTTCTCGGTCTGGCGCTCCTCGGCGTGGCGAGCGCCCTCTTCGTCATCCGCGGCCCGCTCCTGATGTCCGCTCCGAGGTGCATGGCGGGGCGGTGGCACGGCTGCTTCGACACGTTCAACGGTGTCGTACTCATGACCTTGGTGGCAGTGCCGGTGTCCGCGCTGGTGGTGTGGGCTCTGGCGCACCGTCGGCGTACAGCGGGCGTGACCTGGGCGTGGCGGATGTCGCTGGCCGAGGTGGGCATGGTCCACGGCACGGTGCCGTTCCTCTGGATGACGATGATGCCGGGCGGCGGGGCCGGCTTCGTCCCGGCCCGGGTGAGCCTGGTACCGCTGCGGGACCTGGTCACGATGGGGCCCCTCGGGATCGGCGGCAACCTGCTGGTCTTCGCGGCGCTGGGGTTCTTCGCCCCGATGCGCTTCGCGGCACTGGCGTCCGTGCCGCGGGTCCTGGCCCTCGGGGCGGGCTGCTCGGTCCTGGTCGAGACCGCCCAGTACGTCCTGCGGCTCGACCGGGTGTCCTCCGTGGACGACGTCCTCGTGAACGCCACCGGCGCCCTGCTGGCCGCACTGGCGTCGCGCCGCTGGTGGCGGCGTCCGGCGGGCGCGTCCCTGCATACGTCGGCGATACGTCGTGCTGCTTAGGCTTCGGGCATGCGCGTACTGATCGTGGAGGACGAGCCCTACCTGGCGGAGGCCGTCCGTGACGGTCTCCGGCTGGAGGCGATCGCCGCCGACATCGCCGGCGACGGCGACTCCGCCCTGGAACTGCTCGGCGTCAACTCCTACGACCTCGCGGTCCTCGACCGCGACATCCCCGGCCCGTCCGGCGACGAGGTCGCCCGGCGCATCGTCGCCTCCGGCAGCGGCATCCCGATCCTGATGCTCACCGCTGCCGACCGGATCGACGACAAGGTCTCCGGGTTCGGGCTCGGCGCCGACGACTACCTCACCAAGCCGTTCGAGCTGCGGGAGCTCGTCATGCGGCTGCGGGCGCTCGACCGCAGACGCGCGCACGTCCGGCCGCCGGTCCGCGAGATCGGCGGACTCCGGCTCGACCCCTTCCGCCGGGAGGTCTTCCGCGACGGACGGTACGTCGCGCTCACCCGCAAACAGTTCGCCGTGCTCGACGTCCTCGTGGCCGCCGAAGGCGGGGTCGTCAGCGCCGAACAGCTGCTGGAACGGGCCTGGGACGAGAACGCCGACCCCCTCACCAACGCCGTGCGCATCACCGTCTCCGCCCTCCGGAAACGGCTCGGCGAACCCTGGCTGATCGCCACGGTGCCCGGCGTCGGCTACCGGATCGACACCGGCCCCGACACCACCCGTCCCGGCGGCACGCGTGCCTAGACGCCCAGGGCTCAGCGCCCGGCTGAAACTCACCCTCAGCTACGCCGGATTCCTCGCCGTCGCCGGCGCTCTCCTGCTGGCCGTGGTGTGGATGTACCTGCTGCGCTACGTCCCCGACAACTCTCAGGGCCTGCTCGGGGTCTCGCCCAACCGCTACCTCCTTGTGCGCACCTTCGCCCCCGCCGCGGCCGTGGCGATGGTCTTCCTGCTGGTGTTCGGCCTCCTGGGAGGCTGGCTCCTCGCCGGGCGGATGCTCGCACCCCTGACACAGATCACTGCTGCGGCACGGAGAGCGGGAAGCGGATCGCTCTCCCACCGGATCCGCATGACGGGCCGGCAGGACGAGTTCCGTGAACTCTCCGACGCGTTCGACTCGATGCTCGAACAGCTCGACTCGCACGTCGCCGAGCAACAGCGGTTCGCCGCGAACGCCTCCCACGAACTGCGCACCCCGCTGGCGATCTCGAAGACGCTCCTCGACGTCGCCCGCAAGGACCCCACGCGGGACCGTGTCGAACTCGTCGAACGCCTGCACGCCGTCAACGCGCGGGCGATCGACCTCACCGAGGCCCTCCTGCTGCTGAGCCGCGGCGACCGCGGGAACGTCACCCGCGAGAGCGTCGACCTCTCCCTCGTCGCCGAGGAGGCCGCCGAGACGCTGCTTCCCCTCGCGGAACAGCGCCGGATCACGCTCGACGTCACCGGCGGGCCGGCCTGGACCGGCGGCTCCACGGAGCTCCTCCTGCGAATGATGACGAACCTCGTCCAGAACGCCGTCGTCCACAACCTCCCCGCCGGCGGCACCGTGACGGTCCATACCGAGGCGCACGGCGACACGAGCGTGCTGCGGGTCGAGAACACGGGCCCTCCGCTCCCACCGGAGCTGATGCCGACCCTCACCGAACCCTTCCGGCGCGGGACGGAACGCGTACGCACCGACGAGCACGCGGGGGTCGGCCTCGGCCTGGCCATCGTGCACAGCATCGTCCGCGCCCACGACGGGACCCTCGACCTCACCCCCCGCCCCACCGGCGGTCTCCTGGTGACGGTCCGGCTTCCGGGCACGCCACAGGCGGCCTAGGCTTTTGCTTCCCGGGCGCGGTGGCCGTCCACGTACGTCGCCACGATCTCGATGTCCCCGATCCGGGACGGGTCGACGCGGCGCGGGTCGTCTCCCAGGACCACGAGGTCGGCGCGCTTGCCGGGGCTCAGGCTGCCCGCCGTGTCGTCCCAGCGGCAGGCGTACGCGCCGGCGGCGGTGTAGGCGTGCAGGGCCTCGTCGACGGTGACGGCCTCGTCCGGGCCGATCCGACGCCCGGAGAGGGAGGCGCGCTCGACCATGAACTGGACGGCCCGCAGCGGCGAGCCGTCCGTGACCGGACGGTCCGAGCTGCCGACGAGGGTGACGCCGTGGTCCAGGAATCCCCGGCCGCGGTACATCCACGGCGCCCGCGACTCCCCCATGGTCTCCGCGTAGTCGTCGCCGAAGTACCGCAGGAAGTTGGGCTGGACCACGGCGCTGAGGCCGAGGCGGCCGAGGCGGGGCAGCTGGTCGGGGCGGATCAGCCCGGCGTGCTCGATCCGGTGCCGGGCGTCGGGGCGGGGCCGCAGCTCCTGGGCGCGTTCCAGGGCGTCGAGGGCGAGGTCGGCGGCACGGTCCCCAATGGCGTGGACGGCGAGCTGCCAGCCCGCGAGGTGGCCGTCGACGATCAGCTCGGCGAGCCGCTCGGGCTCGTCCTGGAGCTGGCCGGTGTGGGACATGCCCTCGTACGGGGCGGTGAGGGCGGCCGTACGGGCCATCATCCCGCCGTCCGTGTAGATCTTGAGTGCTCCCAGGGACAGCCAGTCGTCGCCGAAGCCCGTCCGCAGGCCGAGGTCGAGGGCGCGCGGGATGCCGTCGTCGCGGTGTGCGCCCTGCGGTCGCAGGGTGTCGCCCGCGGCCATGAGCTGGACCCGCAGGGGCAGCCGTCCCTGGTCGCGGAGGAGTTGGTAGGCGCCGAGCTCGACCGGGCTGTGGCCGAGAAGGCCGCCGCCGATGCCCGCCTCGGCGACGGCGGTGATGCCCTCGGCGAGGCAGGCGCGGCCCGCGCGCTCGATGGCGTCGGCGAGCTCCTCCTGGGAGTACGGCAGGCGGAGGCGGCGCACGGCGGACATGGCACTCTCGACGAGGAAGCCGTCCTGGTGCGGCACGTCGGCCGGGAGGAGCTCCAGGACGGCGCTGTTGACCACGCACGCGTGCCCGGAGTCGTGCATGACGAAGAGCTTGCGCCCGTGGGTGACCCGGTCGAGCTCGGCGGCGGTGAGGTGGCGGCCGAGGGCCCGCTGGTCGTATCCGGCGATGTCCACCCAGGCCCCGGGCGCCTTCCAAGCGGCGGCTTCCTCGACGACGGCGAGCACGTCCTCGACGCGCTCGCAGGGGGCGATGCTCGGGGTGTTCGCCTTCAGCCCGGTCCATGCCAGGTGCACATGGCTGTCGATGAAACCGGGCAGCACGGTGGCGCCCTGGAGGTCGACGACCTCGCGGGCGGGCAGCGAGGTGACGGCTTCGTCGAGGCCGACGATCCGGCCGCGCCAGATCCCGAGGTCGTGGGCGACGGGGTGGTCCGGGTCCATCGTGAGGATGTGCGCGTTCGTCAGCCTCGTACAGAGCATGGGCGGTCCGTCCGGTTCGTCGTCGGAGTCAGTCGGAGTCAGGAGGTCTCGGCCAGGACGTTGGCGCCGGTGGTCGTGGGCGCGTACCGCTTGGGGGCCGCCGGCACCATCAGCGGCGTTCCCGTCTCCGGGTCGTCGATGATCCGGCAGGGCAGGCCGAACACGTCCTCGACCAGCTCGGCGGTCATGACGGTCGACGGGTCGCCCTCGGCCGCGATGACGCCCCCGGGCCGCATCACGATGAGGTGCGTGGCGTAGCGGCAGGCCTGGTTGAGGTCGTGGAGGACCGCCACGATCGTGTGGCCCTCGCGGGCGTGGAGTTCGGCGCACAGGTCGAGGACCTCGACCTGGTGGGCGATGTCGAGGAAGGTCGTCGGCTCGTCGAGGAGGAGGATCGAGGTCTGCTGCGCCAGGACCATGGACAGCCACACGCGCTGGCGCTGGCCGCCGGAGAGGTCGTCGACGGGCCGGTCGGCGAGTTCGAGGACGCCGGTCTGCCGCATCGCCTCGACGACGGCCGCCTCGTCGTCGGCGGACCACTGCTTGAGCATGCCCTGGTGCGGGTACCGGCCGCGGGCGACGAGGTCGCCGACGGTGATGCCGCCGGGGGCGGTGGAGGACTGCGGGAGCAGTCCGAGACGGCGGGCGACCTCGCGGGAGCGGTACGAACCAATGGCGCGGCCGTCGAGGTAGACCTGTCCGGTGCGGGGCTTGAGCATCCGGGCGAGGGCGGTGAGGAGCGTGGACTTGCCGCAGGCGTTCGGGCCGATGATCACGGTGAACGAGTGGTCGGGGATGTCGACGCCGAGGTCGGTGGCCACGGTCCGCTGGTCGTAGGAGAGGGTCAGGTTCTCGGCGCGCAGGCGGGAGGCCGGACGGTCCGTCGGACGGTTCTCGGTGGTCGGACGGTTCTCTGTTGTCGGACGCTTCGCTGTTGTCGTCATGCGCGGCTCTTTCGCGACTCGGTGACCAGTAGCCAGATGAGGTAGAGCCCGCCGACGCAGCCGGTCGCCGTGCCCACGGGCAGGAGCGCGGGGGCGAAGAGCCGCTGCACGGCGAGGTCGCTGAGGGCGAGCATGACCGCGCCCATGAGGGCGGACGGCAGCAGGGCGGGCCCGGAGGAACGGGCGAGCTTGCGGGCCACCTGGGGAGCGGCCAGGGCGACGAACCAGATGGGGCCGGTGACGGCGGTGGCGAAGGCGGCGAGGGCGACGCTGATGACGAGGAGCAGGGTGCGGGTGCGTGCCACGTCGACGCCGAGGGCCACGGCGGTGGTGTCGCCCATCTCCACCATGGAGAGGCGGCGGGAGAGGAGGAAGGCGAGCGGCAGCAGGACGGCGACGGCGATGCCGATGGCGTTGGCGTGCGTCCAGAGCCGGTTGCCCAGGCTGCCGATGAGCCAGGCCTGGGCCTCCAGGGCCTCCTGGAAGGTCGCCCGGGTGATCAGGTACGAGTTGACGGCGAGGAGCAGGGCGCTGACGCCGATGCCGACGACGACCAGCCGGAATCCCTGGATGCCCCGGCCGAGCATGAGGAGGTGGACGGCGAGGGCGGTGGCGAGTCCGCCGATCAGCGCGCCGAGCGCGATCTGCATCATGCTGCCGTGGAGGACGACGATGACGACGAGCGCGCCCACGGCGGAGCCGTTGGTGAAGCCGATGATGTCGGGGCTGCCGAGGGGATTGCCCGTGATGCTCTGGAGGATGGCCCCGCTGACGGCGAGGGCGGCGCCGACGAACAGGGCGGTCAGGAGCCGGGGCATGCGCAGGGTGTTGACGACGAAGTCGGCGATGCCCGTTCCGTTGCCGGTGAGCGCCTGGAGGACCTCCCCGACGGTGAGGTCGAAGTCGCCGGTGGTGAGGGTGACGCCCGCGACGGCGAGGAGCGCGGCGAGGAGCGCGGCGGTGACGGCGACGGTCCGGCCCCGGACGAGCACGGAGACGGCCCCCGAGGGCGTACGGACGACCCGGCCGCTGACGACGCGGGACGGGGCGGGCCCGCCCTTGGAGCCGGTCGGGGGTCCGGAGGCCTTCGCCTCCCGTACGGCAGTCACAGCATGACCAGCTTTCGGCGGCGGCACAGGGCGATGAAGAGGGGGGCTCCGATGAAGGCGGTGACGATGCCGACCTGGACCTCGCCGGGGGCGCCGAGGATCCGGCCGAGGACGTCGGAGCCGATCAGGAGGACGGGGGCGATGAGCATCGAGTACGCGAACACCCACCGCTGGTCGGGTCCGACGACGAAGCGGGCGACGTGCGGGACGGCGAGCCCCACGAAACCGATCGGTCCGGCGGCGGCGGTCGCGGCGCCGCACAGAAGCATCACGGCGACGGCGCCGAGGGCGCGGGTCCGGCCGACGTTCACGCCGAGGGCCCGCCCCATCTGGTCGCCCATGGCCAGGGCGTTGAGCGAGGGCGCGAGGACGAGGGCGACGACCAGGCCGACCGCGATGAACGGCAGGGCCATCAGGACGACGTCGTAGTAGCGGCCCGCGAGGGAGCCCACGGTCCAGAAGCGGAACTGGTCGAAGGCCCGGGGGTTGAGCAGCAGGATCGCCCAGTTGAAGGCGTACAGCACGGCGGTGACGGCGGCTCCGGCGACGACGAGCCGCTCGGGTGAGGCGAGCTTGCGGCCGGACGAGCCGAGCAGGAAGACCCCGACGGACGCGGCGGCGGCGCCCGCCAGGGCGAACCACACGTAGCCGAGCGGTGCCGCGATGCCGAAGAACGCGATGGCGACCACCACGCCGGCGGAGGCCCCGAGGTTGACGCCGAGCATGCCGGGGTCGGCGAGCGGATTGCGGGTCAGGGCCTGCATGAGGGCGCCGGCGAGGCCGAGTGCCATGCCGACGAGCATGCCGAGGAGGGTCCGGGGGATGCGGTAGTCATGGATGATCACCGACGTCTCCGACCCGTCGGGGTTCCACAGGACGTTCCAGGTGGCGGTGAAGGGGATGCCCCGGGTGCCGACCCAGATGCTGAGGAGGGAGACGAGGACGAGTGCGGCGACGCCGGCCAGCAGGCCGAGGCTCCGGATCGTCGCCCCGGTGCGGCCCGACCGGGGTGCCGCGTCGACGGCCTTCCCGACGTGTTCGCGGGACTGGACGGACAACGACAGCTCCCCTGACGGCAGTTGGCGCGTGGGGCGAGCCCCTCGACACACGGACTGGCGAGTCGATACTTAGGTGAGGCTAACCCGAACGCAAACGGCCGGTCAACGCGCCGTACGGTCAGAGTAGGCTTACCTAACCATTATCTACGTCTCCGTGGAGGAGTCACATGCCAACGGGCGTACCGACAGGGGCAGTTGTCCTCGGTCGAGCGATCAGAGGGCAGCGCCCGCGCATCATCGCGGCGTCCCTGCTCGGCATGACCCATCAAGGCTGCGAGGCCCTGATCCCGGTGGTCATCGGCGTCATCATCGACTCGGCGGTGGCGACCGGCTCCTCCGCGTCCCTGCTGCGCTGGCTCGTCGTGCTCGCGGTCCTCTTCCTCGTCCTCTCGACGTGCTACCGCACGAGCGCGCGGATCACCGAGGGCGCGGGCGAGCACGCCGCGCACCGGCTCCGCATGGAGCTGGCCGGGCGCGTCCTCGACCCGAGGGGCGGCTCCGAGACGAACCGGCTTCCCGGCGCCCTGACCAGCATCGCCACCAACGACGCCCGCCGGGTGGGCTCGGTGGCGGGCGCCATCGCCTACGGGGTGTCGGCGGTCGCGGCCCTCGTGATCAGCGCCGTCGCGCTGCTCAGGATCTCCGTGCCGCTGGGCCTGCTCGTCCTGCTCGGCATCCCGCCCCTGCTCTGGCTCGGGCACCGCATCAGCCGGCCGCTGGAACGGCGCAGCGAGACCGAGCAGGAGCGCGCCGCCCACGCCTCGGGCGTCGCCGCCGACCTCGTCGCCGGGCTGCGGGTCCTCAAGGGCATGGGCGCCGAGTCGGCGGCCGTCGCCCGCTACCGCACCACGAGCCAGGACTCGCTGGCCGCCGCCCTGCGCGCGGCCCGCAGCCGGGCCGGGCACGAGGGCGCGGTCCTCGCCCTGACCGGCGTCTTCATCGCCGTGATCGGCCTCGTGGGCGCCTATCTCGCCATGGACGGCAGCATCAGCGTCGGCGAACTGGTGGCGGCCGTGGGCCTGGCGCAGTTCCTCCTCGGACCGTTCCAGCTGCTCACCTACGTCAACGCCGAACTCGCCCAGGGGCGGGCCTCCGCCAAGCGCATCGCGGAGGTGCTGGCCTCGCCCGTCTCCGTCGACGGCGGCGAGGCGGTCCCGGCCCACCCTGCCGCCGGGCACATCGCCCTGCGCGGCGTGTCGCTCGGCGCCCTGCGCGGGGTGGACCTCGACCTTCCTGCCGGGGGTTTGACCGGCATCGTCACCAGGGACCCGGCGGCCGCCGCCGACCTGCTGCTGTGCCTGGCCCGGGAGAAGGACCCCGCCGAGGGCACGGTCGAGCTCGACGGCGTACCGCTGACCGGGCTCGACCCCGACGCGCTGCGCCGGGCCGTCCTGGTCGCCCACCACGACGCGGACCTGTTCGAGAGCACCCTGATCGAGAACGTACGGTCCGGGGCCGACGGCGACACGGCGGCGGTCGAGAGCGCCCTCGCGGCCTCGGCCGCCGACGACGTCGCCCAGCTGCTCCCGGACGGCGTGGACACCCTCCTCGCCGAGCGCGGCCGGTCCCTCTCCGGCGGCCAGCGCCAGCGCGTGGCGCTCGCCCGGGCCCTCGCCGCCGACCGGCCCGTCCTCGTCCTGCACGATCCGACCACCGCCGTCGACACCGTCACCGAGTCGCGGATCGCGCGCGAGCTGCGGGAGGTCCGCCGGGGCCGTACGACCGTCCTCGTCACCACCAGTCCCGCGCTCCTCGCGGTGACCGACCGGGTGGTGGTCCTGGAGGACGGCGCCGTACGGGCCGACGGCCGGCACAACGACCTCCTCGCCGCCGACGAGACGTACCGCGCGGCGGTGCTCGCATGACGGCCGACGAGGCACCGCGCACCACACCGGGAACGACACCGGGTACGACACCGCCCGAGGAGACGGAACAGACCATGACCGGAAGCAGCCCGGACCGCGCGCTCCTGCCGACCGCCACCGGCGCCGAGTCCATGGCGGCGCTCCGCACCATGCTCCACGGCCACCGGCTCCTGGCCGTGGCCGCGATCACCGTCCTGGTCGCCGGGACGGCCATCGGGCTGCTGACGGCACCCCTGCTCGGCCACATCGTCGACCTGGTGGTCGATCAGCGGGGGTCCCAGGCCCTGACGCTGCCGCTCGTCCTGCTCATCGCCGTCGCCGTGGCGCGCGGCGCCGCCGCCGCCGTCGGCAGCACGCTCGTCGCCCGGCTCGGCGAGACCGTGCTCGCCGCGCTGCGCGAGCAGTTCATCGAGCGGGCGCTGCGGCTGCCGCTGGAGCGGGTCGAGGCGGCCGGCTCCGGCGACCTCGTGTCCCGGGTGACGAGCGATGTCGGCATGATCGCGAAGTCGGTGCGGCAGGCCCTTCCCGAGTTCAGCCGGTCCGCGCTCACCATCGTGCTGACCTTCGCGGGACTCGCCGTGCTCGACTGGCGGTTCCTGCTCGCCGCGCTCATCGCCGCGCCGGTGCAGGTGTTCTCCGTCCGCTGGTACATGCGCCGCTCCTCCCCCGTGTACGGCGAGCACCGCATCGCCACCGGGGCATTGCAGCACCAGCTGCTCGACAGCGTCGGCGGCGCGCGGACCGTGCGCGCCTTCCGGCTCGGCTCCACGCACACCAGGCTCCTGGAGGACCGGTCGGGGGCCGCGCGCGACCTCGGCCTGCGGGGCATCCACCTCGTCACGGGCTTCTTCTCCCGGCTGAACCTCGCCGAGTTCATCGGCCTCGCCGCGATGCTCGCCACCGGCTTCGTGCTGGTCGACGGCGGCTCGGTCAGCATCGGTACGGCCACCGCGGCCGCGCTGTACTTCCACAGCCTCTTCAACCCGATCAACGCCACGCTGTACCTCCTGGACGACGCGCAGTCCGCGGGCGCGAGCTTCGCCCGCCTGGTGGGGGTCTCGGCCCTTCCCGCGGAGTCCGAGCCGGAGGAGGCCGACGCCCCCGTGGACGGTTCCGTCACGGTGTCGGCGCTCGGTCACGCGTACGGCACCGGGGCTCCGGTGCTGCACGACGTCGACCTCACCGTGCGCAGCGGGGAGCGGGTCGCCCTGGTCGGCGCGAGCGGGGCGGGCAAGACGACCCTCGCCAAGGTCATCGCCGGGGTCCACCAGCCGACGTCGGGCTCGATCACCCTCGGCGGGGTGCCCGTGGGGAAGCTGGGCCCGGCCGGGGTCCGGCGCGCGGTGACGCTCATCAGCCAGGAGGTGCACGTCTTCGCCGGGCCGCTCGCCGAGGACCTGCGGCTCGCCCGGCCCGGCGCCGGTGACGAGGAGCTGCGCGCGGCCCTGGACCGGGTGGATGCCCTGGAGTGGGCGGAGGCGCTGCCGGAGGGCCTGGCCACGGTCGTCGGCGAGGGCGGGCACCGGCTGACGGTGACGCAGGCGCAGCATCTCGCGCTGGCCCGGCTGGTGCTCGCCGATCCGCCGATCGCCATCCTCGACGAGGCGACGGCCGACGCGGGCAGCGCGGGCGCGCGCGTCCTGGAGGACGCCGCGGCGCAAGCCCTTGAGGGGCGTACGGGGATGGTGGTGGCCCACCGTCTTCCGCAGGCCGCGACCGCCGACCGCGTCGTCGTCCTGGACAAGGGGCGGGTCGTGGAGAACGGCACCCACGAGGAGCTGATCGCCGCGGGCGGGCGGTACGCCGACCTGTGGGCCGCGTGGTCCGACAGCCGCCGGCAGCCCGCGGACAAGGTCCCGAGGCCGGCCTCCGACGCCGAATCCGCGGTGCCGGTCTCGCCGTCCCTCTGACAGGGAGAACGCAGGAGGGGCGTCACGACGGATCGTCGTGACGCCCCTCCTTTCGTTGCTCAGCCCTGCCGCGCCACGAGGCTCGCCGGGCGGAGGTCGGTCCAGTGGGCCTCCACGTACGCCAGGCACGCCTCCCGGGTGTCCTCGCCGAAGACGGTCCGCCAGCCGGCGGGTACGGCGGCGAAGGAGGGCCACAGCGAGTGCTGGTTCTCCTCGTTGGCCAGGACCCAGAAGCGGCCCTGCGGGTCCTCGAAGGGGTTGGTCGTCATGCGTTCTCACTCCTCGTGGATGTGACGTGGAACAGTTCGGACAGCGGCTGCTCGGAGTCGGCTGTCACCGTGCGCAGCAGGGTCCGGAGTTCTTCGGCGAGCCGGCGGGCCTTGGCGGCGCCGATCCGCTGGTGGGCGTGGATGATCCCGCAGTGCACGGGCCCGTCGCCGCGCGGCTCGTAGAAGGAGAGCGTCAGCTCCGCCCGTGCCGAGCCGGTCGGGACGGCCTGGAGGGTGCCCACGCCGCCCTCCAGTCGGTCGAGATCGGCCTGCTCGTGGTGGATCACCATCACCTGCGGGCCCTCCGGCCTCAGGCCGGCCGTCCGGACGACCGCGTCGAAGGGGACGTCCTGCCGGTCGAGGGCGCTGAGCGTGGTCTCCCGTACGCGGCCGAGCAGTTCGGCGAAGGTCGGGTCGCCCGCCGTGTCGGTGCGCAGCAGCACCGTGTTGAAGAAGCAGCCGACCAGGTCGGCGAGCCGGTCGTCGGTGCGCCCGGCGACCATGGTGCCGATGGGCAGGTCGGTGCCCGCGCCGTGGGCGGTGAGCACGGCGGCGAGCGCCGAGTGCAGGACCATGAACATGCTGGTGCCGGTGGCCTGCGCGAGCCGGTCCACGTCGGCGTGGAGCTGCTCGTCGAGGACGAACTCGACGATCCCGGCCGCCGGCCCGCGGCCGGTGTGCCCCTCGGTCCGGGGCGCGGGTACGTCGGCCGGCAGGGCCAGTTCGCGCGGTGCCTCCCTGAGCGTCCGACGCCAGTACGCCAGTTGGCGGCCGCCCCGGCTGTCCGGGTCGTCGAGGTCGCCGAGGACTTCGCGCGCCCAGCGGGTGTAGTCGGCGTACGTGACGGGGAGCGGCTCCCAGTCGGGCGCCCGGCCGGCGGTCCGCGCTCCGTAGGCCGTGGTGAGGTCGCGGAGGAGCGGGACCACGGACCATTCGTCCACGGCCAGGTAGTGCATGGTCAGCAGGACCGCCTGGGCCCCGTCGGGGCCGGTGAGCAGCCGGACGCGCAGGGCGGGTTCCCGCTCCAGGTCCGGTGCCTGACCGGCCAGTTCGGCCAGTCGGGCGTCCAGGTCGGCGCAGCGCTCCGAGGTGAGGAGCGGTACCTCGGCGGCCCGCCGGAGCACCGTCCCGTCGGGCTGCGCGGCGAAGGCCGTGCGCAGCGGCTCGTGGCGGGCCGTCACGTCGGCGAGCGCGGCGGCGAGGGCGTCGGCGTCGAGTCCGCCGGGCGAGCGCAGCACGAGCGCGTGGTCGAAGCCGGGGCTCCGCCGGTACGCGTCCCACTGCCACTGCTGGACGGGGGCCACCTGAAGGCCGCCGTCGCGATCGGCGTCCGGCGCGGGGCGCAGGGCCGGGCGGGCGGCGGTCGCGCCGTCCAGCTTGCCGGCGATGCCGGCGACGGTCAGGGCGTCGAAGACGTCCCGGATGCTCAGCTCGACGCCGAACTCGGCGCGGATCCGGCCCAGGAGCCGCATCGACGCCATGGAGTGGCCGCCGAGCGCGAAGAAGCTGTCGTGGACGCCGACGGCGTCCAGCTTGAGGATCTCGCAGAACAGCTCGGCGAGCCGGGCCTGGGTCGGGGTCGCCGGGTGGGCGTCGCCGGTCATCGCGGACCATTGCGGCGCAGGCAGCGCTTTGTGGTCGAGCTTGCCGTTGGGCGTGAGCGGCAGCGGGCCGTCCAGCGCGATGACCAGGGCGGGGACCATGTACTCGGGGAGCTGCCCGGCGACATGGGCGCGCAGTTCCTGCGGGTCGAGTTCGCCGGGCGTGCCGTCCCCGGTCTCGGGTACGGCGTAGCCGACGAGCCGGACGATGTCGCCGTCGCGGTCGGGCAGGACGGCGGCCTGGGCGACGGACGGGTGGCCGGCGAGGGCGGCCTCGATCTCGCCCAGTTCGATGCGGAAGCCGCGGATCTTCACCTGGGTGTCGACCCGGCCGAGGAAGTCGAGGTTGCCGTCGGCGCGCCAGCGGGCGCGGTCGCCCGTGCGGTACATGCGGCTGCCGGGCGCGCCGAACGGGTCGGCGACGAACCGCTCCGAGGTGAGCCCCGCCTGCCCGAGGTAGCCCCGGGCGAGGCCGCGCCCGGCGACGTACAGCTCGCCGACGACACCGGGCGGCACCGGCCGCAGGTGCTCGTCGAGGACGTAGCAGCGGGTGTTGGGGTCGGGGCGGCCGATCGGCACCCGGCCGGAGGCCCGGCCGCCGTGCTCGCGGGCGGGCCACAGCGTCGAGTTGACCGTCGCCTCGGTGAGTCCGTACGCGCAGATCAGGTGCGCGGTGGCGCCGAACCGCTCGAAGAGGTCCGGCGGCACGGTCTCGGTGCCGACGAGGACGGTCGAGCCCTCCGGCAGGGCGCAGCCCGGGGGCAGCGCCGAGACGAGCGACGGCGGCAGGATCATGTGGGTGATCCGCTGGTCGGTGAGGAAGTCGGTGAGCGCGGGGCCCGCGACCCTGGCCTCGTCGGTGATGAGGACGAGCCGTCCGCCGTGGCAGAGCGCCATGGCGAGCTCGAAGGCGAAGACGTCGAAGCCGATGGACGCGAACTGGAGGACGCGGCTGTCGTGGGCGAGGCCCATCCGGTCGACGGCGGTGGCGACGAGGCTGGCGATGCCCTCGTGCGGGACGACGACGCCCTTGGGCCGGCCGGTGGAGCCGGAGGTGTAGATGACGTACGCGGCCTGGTGCAGCCCCACCGGTCCGCCGGGCGGCGGCGTCGCGGGCAGCGCGTCCAGTTCGGCCGCGATGTCCGGGGCGTCGAGCAGGAGCACCGGGACGCCCGGGACGTCGGGGATCTTCCCGGCGACGGGCTCGGTGCCGACGACGACGGCCGCACGCGAGTTCTCGATCATGTACGTGAGGCGGTCGCCCGGGTGGACGAGGTCGAGCGGCAGGAACGCGGCGCCCAGCTTCAGCGCGGCGAGGACCGTCGCGATCATGTCGACCGAGCGCGGCACGGCGACGCCGACGACGCTCTCGGCGCCGACGCCGCGGGCGGCGAGCAGCCGGGCGACGCGGTCGGCGCGGGCGTCGAGCTGGGCGTACGTCACCGACCGGGAGCGCTCGACGACGGCAACGGCGTCCGGGCGCTCGGCGACCCATCGGGCGAAGAGCGCCGGCAGGGTCTCCTCGTCGACGTCGCGGGGAGCGCCGTTGAAGCCTTCGAGGACCAGTCGGCGTTCCTCGGCGGAGAGGATCTCGGCCCGTGACACGGGCTGGTCGGGTGCCGCGACGAGGGCAGCGACCAGCCTGCGGAGGCGGTCGGCGACGAGCTCGGCGGTCTCCCGGTCGAAGAGTTCGGTGGCGAACTCCAGGCGGCAGCCGAGGGAGTCGGAACCGCCGGCGCCCTCGACGGACGTCCGCTCCGTGAAGCTGAACACCAGGTCGAACTTGGCGGTGCCGATCCCGTACGGGACGTAGTCGGCGCGGAGGCCGGGCAGCCGCAGCTCGTCGTCGGTGCGGGCGTGGTAGCCGACCATCACCTGGAACAGCGGGTTCCGGGAGAGGGAGCGGGTGGGGTTGAGCTTCTCCACGACCGACTCGAAGGGGACGTCGGCGTGGGAGAACGCGGCCAGGTCGGTCTCCCGGACCCGGGCGAGCAGCTCGGTGAAGGTGGGGTCTCCCGCGAGGTCGGTCCGCAGCACCAGCGTGTTGACGAAGAAGCCGACGAGCTCGTCCAGGGCCTCGTCGCCCCGTCCGGCGATGGGTGCGCCGAGGGGGATGTCGGTGCCCGCGCCGAGCCGGTGCAGCAGGGCGGCGACGGCCGCGTGGGCCACCATGAACATGCTGGCGCCGGTCTCGCGGGCGAGCCGCTTGAGTCCCTCGTGGACCGTCCCGTCGAAGGTGATGTCCAGCTCGCCCCCGGTGAACGCCGGGCGGGCGGGCCGCGGCCGGTCGGTGGGCAGCTCCAGCTCCTCGGGGGCGCCGGCGAGGGTCGTGCTCCAGTGCTCCAGCTGCCGGGCCGCGAGGCCGGCCGGGTCGGCCGGGTCGCCGAGGAGGCGCCGCTGCCAGAGGGCGTAGTCGGCGTACTGGACGGGCAGCGGCTCCCAGTCGGGGGCGGCGCCGCCGAGGCGGGCCGTGTAGGCGGTGGTCAGGTCCCGCAGGAAGGGCCGGTCGGACCACTCGT
The DNA here is from genome assembly GCF_036226445.1 of Streptomyces sp. NBC_01255. Taxonomy (NCBI): domain Bacteria; kingdom Bacillati; phylum Actinomycetota; class Actinomycetes; order Kitasatosporales; family Streptomycetaceae; genus Streptomyces; species Streptomyces sp. NBC_01255. The sequence continues at coordinate 7,890,306 of NZ_CP108474.1, read as the reverse complement.
CGGTGGTGATGTGGTGCAGGACCAGGGCGACGACGTGGTCGTCGGGCGCGACCTCCACGATCGTGGCGCGGATCGGCAGTTCGCCGGAGAGGTCGAAGGGCCGCCGGACGGCGGCGTCGACGATGCCGGGTACCTCGTCCTCGGTGGCGCGCAGGTGCTCCACGGCCGGCAGGACGCCGGCGGGCAGGACCCGCTGGAACGCCTGGCCCTCGCGCTCGGCGAAGACCGTGCGGAGCGCCTCGTGGCGGGCGGTCACATCGGCGAGGGCGGCGCACCACGCCTCGCGGTCGAAGGCGCCGCGCAGGCGCATGACGAGCGGGAAGTTGTACGCGGCCGAGGTGCACTCGATCTGCTGGATGACCCACAGGCGCTGCTGGGCGTGGGACAGCGGCAGTTCGTCCGGCCGCTCGGCCCCGGTGAGCGCCGTCAGGGCCGGGCGGGCGGCGCCGCGCGAGGCGGCCGCGCGCTCCACGAGCTCGGCGACGGTGGGCGCCTCGAAGAGGTCGCGGATCGCGAGCTCTGCGTCGAGCGCGGTGCGGGCGCGGCTGACGAGCCGGGTGGCGAGGAGCGAGTGCCCGCCCAGCTCGAAGAAGTCGCTGTCGATGCCGACGCTGCCCTCGGCGAGGCCGAGGACCTCCGCGAACAGCGCGCAGAGCGTCTCCTCCTGCGGGGTGCGCGGCGCCCGGGTCTCGCCCGTGCCGGCAAAGTCGGGTGCGGGCAGGGCCTTGACGTCCAGCTTGCCGTTGACGGTCAGCGGCAGGGTGGCCACGGTGACCAGCGCGGACGGGACCATGTAGTCGGGCAGGCCGGCCTTCAGGTGCTCGCGCAGCCGCTGGACGAGGGTCTCGTCGACGGGATCGGCGCCCTCCTCCCGTACGACATAACCCACCAGGCGCTTGGTGCCGGCGGCCTCGTGGACGACCACGGCGGCGTGGGCGACCTCCGGGTGCGCGGACAGGGCCGTGGAGATCTCGCCGAGTTCGATGCGGTAGCCGCGGATCTTCACCTGGTCGTCGGTGCGGCCGAGGAAGTCGAGCAGGCCGTCGGGGCGCTGCCGTACGAGGTCGCCCGTGCGGTACATGCGTTCGCCGGGCTCGCCGAACGGGTCGGCGACGAACCGCTCGGCCGTGAGGCCGGCGCGGTCGTGGTAGCCGCGGGCGAGGCCCGTTCCGGCGATGTACAGCTCGCCGGGGCAGCCCGGCGGTACGGGCCGCAGCATCGTGTCGAGGACGTGGGCCCGGGTGTTGCGGATGGGCATGCCGACGGTCGGCGTCGCGCTGTCGGTGGTGGAGCCGCCGAGGGTGTTGATCGTGTACTCGGTCGGGCCGTACAGGTTGTAGCCGTACGTGTCGTCGGTGTCGCGCAGGCGCGTCCAGACGGTGTCGGAGACGGCCTCGCCACCGAGCAGGACCAGGGCCGGCCGGTGCCTGCCCGTCGCCCTGCCCGTGGCACTGCCCGTCGCGCAGCCCGTGGTCTCGTCGCGGTCGAGGAGGCCCTCCTCGATGAGGAGCTGGGCGTAGGTGGGCGTCACGTTGACGACGTCGACGCGGTGCTCGTCGCAGTACGCGACCAGGGCCTCGGCGTCGCGGCGGAGCTCCTCGTCGCAGACGTGGACCTCATGGCCCTCGACGAGCCAGAGCAGCTCCTCCCAGGACATGTCGAAGGCGAAGGAGACGGTGTGCGCGATGCGCAGGCGTCGTCCGCCGGCCGAGGCGATGGCCGGGTCGAAGATCTCCTTCTGGTGGTTGAGCTGCATGTTCGTCAGACCCCGGTAGGGGGTGACGACGCCCTTGGGGCGGCCGGTGGAGCCGGAGGTGTAGATGACGTACGCGGGGTGTTCCAGGCGGTCCGGCACGCCGCGGGCGAACGCGGGCCGCTCTGTGTCGGTGATGTCGTCGCCGGACAGCGCGGCCAGCCCGGCCGTCACCGCCGGGTCGTCGAGGAGGAGTTCGGGGGCGACGGGCCCGTCCTCGCCGCGCAGCGTCGGGGCGACGGCGGTCGTGGACAGCAGGCACAGCGGTCCCGTGTCCTCGGCCATCAGGCGCAGCCGGTCGGCGGGGTGGTCGAGGTCGAGCGGCAGGTAGGCGGCGCCCGTCCGCAGGACGGCGAAGAGCGCGGCGACCATCTCGATGGACCGGGGCAGCGCGAGCGCCACGACGGTCTCGGGTCCGGCCCCGCGGGCGAGGAGGAGGCGGGCGAGCCGGTTGATCCGCCCGTCGAGTTCGGCGTAGGTCAGGGCGACGTCGCCGAAGACGAGCGCCACGGCGTCCGGGGTACGGGCGACCTGGGCCGTCAGCATGTCGGCGACGGTCTCGTCCGGCACGTCCTCGCGGGTGGCCGCCCGGCCGGATTCCAGCGCGAGGCGCTCCTCCGGCAGCAGCAGGTCGACACCGGCGGTACCGCTGGACGTCCCGGCTTCGAGGGCTTCGCCGAGGCGGTCGAGGACCGTCGTGAAGCGGGCGAGGATCGTGGCGGCCGCCTCGGCGTCGAAGAGGTCGGGCCTGGCCGCCAGGGTCACCCGCAGCCGCGCGCCGGGCGTGACGATCAGGGTCAGCGGGAAGTGGGTGCCGTCGACGTTGGCGACGCCGGTGATGCCGTGCCGCGCCCGGAGCTCCGCCGCCCGGTCCTCGCCGTCGGTCGAGCGGAGTACGAAGAGGGTGTCGAAGAGGCGGCGGTGGCCGGTCTCCTGCTGGAGCGTGCCCAGGCCGACGTACTCGTACGGCATGACGGAGGCGCGCTCGGTCTGCATCCGCCGCAGCAGGTCGAGCAGCGGCTCGTCCGGGGCGAAGGCGACGCGGGCGGGGACGGTGTTGAGGAACATGCCGATGATGCCGGCCACGTTCGGTACGTCCGCCGGGCGGCCGGCGACCGCCGTGCCGAAGGCGACGTCCCCGCGGCCCGTCATCGCCGAGAGCACCAGGCCCCAGGCGGCGTTCAGGACGGTGTTCAGGGTGAGTCCGTGGCGCCGGGCGAGGGTGCGGAGCCGGTCGCTGCTCTCCTGGGTGAGGTGGGCGTCGAAGTCGGCCGGGATGACCGGTCCTGCGTCGCGTCCGGACGGGGCGACGAGCGTCGGTTCGTCGAATCCGGCGAGCGTCCCGCGCCAGGCGTCCAGGGCGGCGGTGGTGTCCTGGGCGTCGAGCCAGGCCAGGTAGTCGCGGTACGAGCCGGGCAGCGGCAGGCCGGTGGCGTCGCCGGCCCGCTCGTACAGCGTGAACAGCTCCTCCAGGAACAGCCAGGCGGACCAGCCGTCCCAGAGGATGAGGTGGTGGGTGACGACGAGCCGGTCGCGGCCGTCGCCGAGGCGGATGAGCAGCAGGCGGCAGAGCGGCGCGGCGGACAGGTCGAAGCGCTGCCGTCGGTCGGCGGCGAGCAGCTCCTCCACGCGGGTCCGCTGCTCCTCCTCGGAGAGGTGGGTCAGGTCCTCCTCGACGAGCGGGATCTCGGCGCCGTCCGCGATGAACTGCACGGGCCGCGGCAGGCCGTCGCTGGTGAATCCGGCGCGGAGGCTCGCGTTGCGGTCGAGGAGGGCGCGGCAGGCGGCCCGCAGCCGGTCGGCGTCGACCCGGCGGTCGAAGTCCAGGGCCTCCTGGGACTGGTAGACGTCGAGGGCGTCTCCCGCGTCGTAGGTGGCGTGGAAGTACATGCCCTCCTGGAGCGGGGAGAGCGGCCAGATGTCCGCGACGGGGAGCCCGGCGGCGGCGTGGACGCGCTCGGTCTCCTCGGGGGTGAGTACGAGCCCGCCCAGCGGGGCCGGGGCGGGGGCCGGGGCCGGGGGCGACGGGGGCGCGGCGGCGGTCAGCTGGTCGAGCAGGGCCTTCAGGGCCGGGTCGACGGCAGCGCCGGACTGCTGCTGGAGGGCCAGGACGGCCTGGAGGGCGGCGGCGGCCTGTCCGGCGTCGGTGGCGGAGACGGTCACGCCGTCTGAGTGCACGGGTACCTCGGGTGTCTGGGGTGCGGTGGGATCGGCCGGAGCCTCGGCCGGGGCCGCGTGCGCGGCCGTCTCGGCGAGGGCGGCGGGGGTGCGGCAGGCGAACACGTCACGCGGGCTGAGCGTCAGCCCCTGCTCGCGGGCGCGGGTGGCGACGGTGATCGAGGTCAGGCTGTCGCCGCCCAGGACGAAGAAGTCGTCGTCGACGCCGATTCCCGGGACGCCGAGGACGTCGGCGAAGATCGCGCACAGGGCGCGCTCGCGGTCGTCGCGGGGCGCGCGTCCGTCCGCCCGGGGTGCGGCCTCGGGGGCCGGCAGGGCGTTCTGGTCGAGCTTCCCGCTGGGCGTCAGCGGCAGTTCGGCGAGGAGGACGACGGCGCCGGGCACCATCGGGGCGGGGAGCGCGTCGGCGAGACCGGTGTGCAGGGCCGCGGAGTCCGGGGCGGCGCCGGGGGCCGGGACGGCGTAGCCGACAAGGGCGCCGTCGCGGACGACCACGGCCGCCCGGGCGACGCCGGGGAGCGCGGCCAGGGCGGTCTCGATCTCGCCCAGCTCGATGCGGTTGCCGCGGATCTTGACCTGGCGGTCGGTGCGTCCGAGGTACTCGACCGCCCCGTCGGCACGCCGCCGCACCAGGTCGCCGGTGCGGTACATCCGGGTGCCGGGTTCGCCGAACGGGTCGGCGACGAACCGCTCGGCGGTCAGCCCCGGCCGGTCGTGGTAGGCCCGCGCCAGCTGGACGCCCGCGAGGTACAGCTCGCCGGGCACCCCGTCGGGCACCTGGCGCAGGAACGGGTCCAGGACGTGGAGCCGGGTGTTCCACACGGGCCGGCCGATCGGCACGGCCGGCTCGTCGCCGCCCTCGTACGGGAAGTACGTGACGTCCACGGCGGCTTCGGTGGGGCCGTAGAGGTTGTGGAGGGGTACGGGTCCCCGCCCGTCGCGGGAGGTCCCGGACGTGAGGTCCCGCCAGCGGCGGGCGGCGGCGCCGGTGAGCGCCTCGCCGCTGCAGAACACCCGGCGCAGGCTCGCCGCCCAGTCGGGAAGGTCTCTGGCGGTCTCCAGGACCTGGACGAACGCGGCGAGCATCGACGGCACGAAGTGGGCGGTGGTGACGGCCTGTTCGTGGATCAGGCCGGCCAGGTAGGCCGGGTCGCGGTGGCCGTCGGGGCGGGCGAGGACGACGGTCGCGCCCTCGGTCAGGGCCCAGAAGAACTCCCACACCGACACGTCGAAGCTGGACGGGGTTTTCTGGAGGACCCGGTCGTCGGCGGTGAGACCGTACGCGTGCTGCATCCAGGCGAGCCGGTTGACGATGGCCCGGTGGGTGACGGCGACGCCCTTGGGGCGGCCGGTGGAGCCCGAGGTGTAGATCAGGTAGGCGGGGTGGTCGGGTCCGGCGGTCCCGGCCGCTGCTGCCGGGACGGTCGCGGCCGGGTCGTCCGCGCCGATGACGACGTGTTCGAGGCCGGGGACCGCGGGCAGCCGGCCGGCGGCCTCCCCGGTCGTCACGACGGTGCGGGCGCCCGAGTCGGTGAGCATGAACGCGACGCGGTCGGCCGGGTAGTCGAGGTCGACGGGCAGGTAGGCGGCGCCCGTCCTGAGGACGCCGAGGAGCGCGACCATCAGCTCGGCCGAGCGCGGCACCGCGACGGCGACGTACTGCTCGGGGCCCGCGCCGCGGGTGCGGAGCCGGGCGGCCAGGGCCTCGGCGCGCCGGTCGAGTTCCGCGTAGGTGAGGGTGGTGTCCTCGAAGACGACGGCCGGGGCGTCCGGGGTGTCCGCCACCCGCGCGGCGATGAGCGCGTCGAGGGTCGTCTCGGGAACCAGGTGCCCGGTGGCGTTGAGTTCCGTGAGGTGTTCCCGCTCGCGGAGGGAGAGCAGGCCGGTCCGGCCGACGAGGCGGGAGGGTTCGGCGACGAGGGTCCGCAGCAGGGCCGTGTACCGGCCGGCGAGGACCGCGACGGCCACCTGGTCGAGGCGTACCGCGTCGTGCTTGAACCGCAGCAGCAGTCCGCCGTCGGCCGGCTCGACGACGAGCGCGAGCGGGTAGTGCACGGCGTCGAGGACCTCGGCGCCGGTGATGCGCAGGTCGTCGGGCCCCTGGCCGGCCGGCCGGTCGCCGGTCGGGTAGTTCTCCATGACCACAAGGGTGTCGAAGAGTTCGCCGCCGCCCGCGACCCGCTGGATGTCGGTGAGGCCGAGGTGCTGGTGGTCGAGGAGGGCCGTGTGCTCGTCCTGGACGCGCCGCAGGAGGTCGGTGAGCGTCTCGTCGGCGCGCAGGGTCACCCGGGCCGGGATCGTGTTGATGAAGAGGCCGACGGCGGAGTCGAGGCCCGCGACCTCGGTGGTGCGCCCGGACACGGTGGTGCCGAAGACGACGTCGTCGGTGCCGGTCAGCGCGCCGAGGAGGAGACCCCAGGCGCCGTTGAGGACGGTGCTCAGGGTGAGGCCGTGGGTGCGGGCGTAGGCGGTCAGCTCGTCGGCGAGGTCCTGGGGAAGGCGGGTGTCGACGTGCTCGGGCCGGGCGGGTGCCTCGGCGGTTCCCATGGTGGAGAGTTCCGGCAGACGCGTGGGTCCCGCGAGCCCGGCGAGGGCCTCGGCCCACGCCGCACGCGCGGCGTCCCGGTCCCGGCCCGCCAGCCAGGAGAGGTACGGCTCCGGGGCGACCGGCTCCGGGAGCGCGACGCCCTCGTACGCGGCGGTCAGCTCGCGGAGCAGGACGGAGACGGACCAGCCGTCGGCGACGATGTGGTGCAGGGTGAGGAGGAGCCGGTGGCGCCGGCCGTCCCTGATGAGGGTGGCGCGCAGCAGCGGCGGCCGGTCGAGGGCGAACCGCTCGGCGCGGTCGGCGCGCAGGAGCGCGTCGAGTCCGGTGGTCGCGGTGTCGGCCTCCCGCCACGGCAGGGTCACGTGGTCGTCGAGCCGCTGGACGATCTCGCCGCCGGGCAGCTGGCGGAACGACGCGCGCAGCAACGGGTGCCGGTCGAGGAGGAGTTGGAGGGAGCGGCGCAGCCGTTCGGGGTCGACGGGGCCGGAGAGGTCGAGGAGTTCCTGGACAACGTAGAGGTCGGCGGCGCGGTCGTCGAACTCCGCGTGGAAGAAGAAACCTTCCTGGAGCGGGGAGACGGGCAGCGCGGCCGCGTCGAGCTCCACCCGGGGAGCCGTGGCAGTGGCCGTCTCGCCGGCGATCCGGGCGAGCGCGGCCACGGTCCTGTTCCGGAACACCTCGCGCGGGGTGATGGTGAGGCCGGCCTCGCGGGCGCGGTTGACGAGCTGGATGGCGACGATGCTGTCGCCGCCCAGTTCGAAGAAGCTGTCGTGGACGCCCACCGACGGCAGGCCGAGGACCTCGGCGAACAGCGCGGCGAGCGCGGTCTCGGCCGGGGTGCCGGGGGTGTCGGCGCCGGTCATGGCCGTCCACCGGGGCTCGGGGAGGGCCTTGCTGTCGAGCTTGCCGTTGGGGGTGAGCGGGAGCGGGCCGTCCAGGAGCACGACGGCCGACGGGACCATGTGGTCGGGCAGCTCGTCGGTCACCTGGGCGCGGGCGGCCGTCACGGCGGCCTCGGCCTCGGCGCCGTCCGCCTCCGCGACCAGGTAGGCGACGAGGCGCTTCACGCCGCGGTGGTCCTCGCGGGCGAGGACGGCGGCCTGGGCGATGCCCGGGCAGGCCATCAGGGCGCTCTCGATCTCGCCGGGTTCGATCCGGTGGCCGCGGATCTTGATCTGGCCGTCCGCGCGGCCGAGGAACTCCAGGTTGCCGTCGGCGCCCCAGCGGACGCGGTCGCCCGTGCGGTACATCCGGGTGCCGGGCTCTCCGTACGGATCGGCGACGAACCGCTCCGAGGTCAGTCCGTGGCGGCCCAGGTAGCCGCGGGCGAGGCCGCGCCCGGCCACGTACAGCTCGCCCTCCGCGCCGGCGGGTGTCGGGCGGAGTGCCGTGTCGAGCACGTAGGCGCGGGTGTTGGGGTCGGGCCGGCCGATGGGAGCGGGGCCGGGCCGGTCGGGTTCGGCGATCCAGAGCGTGGAGTTGACGCTCGCCTCGGTGAGGCCGTAGGCGACGACGACCCGGAGCCTGCCGTCCCAGCGGGCGATGAGTTCGCTCGGGACCGCCTCGGTGCCGACGACGAGCACGGCGCCTGCGGGGAGTTCGCACTCCTGCGGCAGCGCGGAGACGAGCGACGGCGGCAGGATCATGTGGGTGGCGCGGTGGTGGGCGATGTAGTCGGTGAGCGCGGGGCCGGCGACGCGGCGCTCGGCGGGGACGACGATGATCCGGCCGCCGACGCACAGCGACATGATCAGGTCCCAGACCGTGACGTCGAAGCCGACGGAGGCGAACTGCACGACCCGGCTGTCGGCGGTGATGCCGATCCGCTCGGTCGCCGTGGCGATGAGGCTGCCGACGCCGTCGTGCGGGACGACGACGCCCTTGGGGCGGCCGGTCGAGCCGGAGGTGTAGATGACGTACGCGGCCTGGTCGAGGACGACCGGGACGCCCGGGTCGCCGGCGGCCTGGGCGGCGAGGGCGTCCGCGGTCGCCGGATCGTCGAGCAGGAGGTGCGTGACGCCTTCCGACGCGGGGAGTTCACCGGCGAGGTCGCGCACGGTGAGGACGGTCCGCGCCCCGGCGTCGGACAGCATGTAGGCGATGCGGTCGCGGGGGTGGTCCGCGTCCAGCGGCAGGTAGGCGGCGCCCGCCTTCATCACGGCGAGCAGGGCGACGACGAGCTCCGGCGAGCGGGGCAGGGCCACGCCGACGACGTCCTCGGCGCCCACTCCACGGGCGGCGAGGAGGCGGGCGAGGCGGTTGGCGGAGGCGTTGAGCTCGGCGTACGTCAGCTCGCGGTCCTCGCAGACGAGGGCGACGGCGTCGGGCCCCCGGCGGACCTGCCGCTCGAAGGCGGCGGGCCAGGAGAGTTCCGGCGACTCGCACGGTGCCACACCGAACTCGTCGAGCACCAGGGTGCGTTCGGCGGCCGACGTGAGGTCGAGGTGGCCGATGGGGCGGCCGAGGTCCCCTGTGAAGGCGTGCAGCAGGGCGAGGAAGCGGCGCTCGTGGCCGGCGAGCGCGGCCTCGTCGCAGACGTCCGCGTCGGCGTCGAGGTGGACGGCGAGGCCCTGGCCGTGCCGGGTCTCGGCGAAGTTGACGGCGAGGTCGCTGACGGGCCCGAGCCATTCCGGGCGCAGCTCGGCCGCGTGCTCGGTTCCTTCGGCCGCGAAGAGCAGGCCCTCGGGGCGCGGCAGGATGTTGACGGTGGGGCCGACGAGCTCCGGTACGCCGTCGACGAGGCCGAGGTCCCTGGCCAGGTCCTCGGCGCGGTAGCGGCCGTGGGCGACCGCGTCGGCGACCGCGTCACGCACGTGCGCCACGAGCGCGGCGCCGGTGACGGCGGGTCCGACGGCGAGGCGCAGCGGGACGATGTTGGACACCATGCCGGGGACGGTCGCGGAGATCTCGTCCTGGCGGGCGGCGATCGGCAGGCCGAGGACGAGGTCCTGCTCGCCGCTGACACGGTGGAGGTAGGCGGCGACGGCAGCGAGAAGGACACGGGACGGGCGGACGCCCGCGCTCCGGGCGGCGGCGTGCAGCCGGTCGACGTCGCGCGGGTCGAGTTCCGTCGTACGCCGCAGGCGGCGGGTCATCGGGGACGCGCCGCGCTCGACGAGGCGTACGGGCTCGGTCCGACCGGCCATCCGGTCGGCCCACCAGGCGCGGTCCTTCGCGTGCTGTTCCGACGTGCGGTACGCGCGGTCGGCGGCGACCAGGCGGGCGAGGGAGCGGTCGCCGGGCGCCGGTGCCTGCTCCCCCGCCGACGCCGCCGTGTAGAGCTCGCCGGCGCGCCGGGTGACGAGGGCGACGCCCATGCCGTCGATGACGATGTGGTGGTAGCGCTGGACCCACAGGACGTGGTCGTCGGCGAGCCGCAGCAGCGCGTGGCCGGTGAGCGGTCCGTGGGCGAGGTCGACGGGCCGGTCCCGGTCCGCGGCGGTCCACGCGGCGGCGGCCTCCTCGGGGTCGGCGGCGGCGCGCAGGTCCACGACCTTGACATCAGCGATGTCGGCGACGTCGATAACGTCGGCGGTGTCGGCGGGAAGGTCCCGGAGCGTCTGGCGTGGTCCGTCGCTCCCGGTGACGATGTTCACCCGCAGGCACTCGGCCTCCTCGACGGCCCGGCGGACGGCCGCGGTGAGCCGGTCGAGGTCGGGGTCGCCGCGGAGGTCGAGCGCGAACACGATGTTGTAGGCAGAGCTGTCCGGCTCCAGTTGCTGGGCCAGCCAGATACCGGATTGCCCGCCGGTGAGGGGGATCCCGGAAGCGGACGTCCGGTCCGACTCGACGTCAAACATCGTACGAAGTGGCCTTTCCCTGGAGGTGCGTCGGTGTGGGGTGGTCCCGGGCGTGGCTCGGCACCCCTCCGTGCGCGGGGTGCGCCTCGAACGCCGACGGCGTGGCGGGACCGCCACGCCGTCGGTTCGATCGACGCCCCCTGTCGCCGCGTCAGCGGCGGGTGGGGCAGCGGTGCGTCGTCACTTGACGGCCGCGAGCAGCGGCGTGATCTCGTCGATGGCGTACGGGATCGACAGAACGGTGTTGAAGGAGAACGCGGCGCCGATGTCCGGGTCCTGGTAGGGCACGAACAGGTCGCGCTTCTCCTGGTTGACCTTCAGCTTCTTGTAGAGCGGCTCGGCCTTGATGCGGTCGTTGGCCTCGGTGCTGGAGGTGACCCAGACCAGCCGGTCGACGTCGAGGATGTTCAGCTTCTCGGCGCTGAGTTCGGCGACGTTCCAGCCCGGCTTGGCCAGGCCGTCGATCTCCGGCTTCAGCTTGAAGCCGAGCTCGGAGAAGAAGATCGCCTTGGGGTCGGTCTTGGTGAACGCCGAGTACTTGCCGGCCTCGAAGGAGTCGGCGACGGCCAGCGTCTTCGTCGCGAACTCGGGGTTCTTCTCACGGACGGCCTTGAAGCGGGTGTCGATGTCCGTGATCAGCTTCTCGGTCTCGGCGTCCTTGCCGAGCGCCTTGCCGATCTGGCGGGTCATGACCTGCCACGGAGCGCCGTAGTCGGGGTGCTCCTTGGGCTGGGCGACGACCTTGGTGAACTTGGAGAGCGTGTCGTACTGCTCCTTCTTCATCCCCGAGTACTGGGCGATGACCAGGTCCGGCTTCAGCGCGGCGATCTTCTCGATGTTGTACTCGTCGCGCTCGCCGACGATCGCCGGCTTCGTGGAGCCCCACTTGTCCTTCGTCCACGGCCACTTGCCGTACGGCTGCTCCTTGAACCAGTCGACCGAGCCGGCCGGCTTGATGCCGAGCGCGAGCACCGCGTCCTGGTCGGAGAGGCCGAGCGTGACGATCGTCTTCGGCTCCTTGTCGATCGTCGTGCTGCCGTACTTGTGAGCGACGGTGACGGGGAACGCGGCGGGCTTGGCCGCTCCGTCCGCCGAAGCCGAGCCGGAAGGCGAGGAGGTCGAGCCGGAAGGCGAGGAGGTCGAGCCGGACTTCTCCGTCCCGCCCCCACAGGCGGCGAGTGCGAGCGCCGCCACCGCGAGGACGGCTACACGGGGAGCGGATCTGGCGAACCGCGCGAGGGCGGGACGTGCACCAGTGGACACAGACGTTCCTTTCAGGGGGATCTTCCATGCGTGCCACGTCCGCCGGACACGGGAACGCTGCCCGGCGGGGAGTGTGGCGGGTCGTACGTGGGGGGGGGTCGCGGAGTGGTACGGGCGGGAGGGTGTGCGGACCCGCGTCAGCGGGCCGTACCCACACCGTCGACGACCGGCCGGCCCTCACCGGAGGCGGAGGCAGGGGCGGGGACGGCGACGGTGGCCAGGGGCGTGGCGGTGGCCGGGGACGGGGCGGAGGCCGGGCGGTGGCCGACGACCGAGTCGAGGATCTCCCCGACCCTGATCGCGGTGTTGGAGAGCAGCGACGACGTGATGCCGTGAGTGTGTTCCGTACCGCCCTGGAGGTAGATGCCGCACCGCAGTTCGGGGTCGGTGGCGACGCGGTAGTCGCGTTCGACGCGGATGCGGCCCTGCTCGTCGCGGTGGCAGCGCTGGGCGACGTCGCCCAGGAGGCCGAGCGGGTCGGCGGGGCTGTAGCCGGTGGCGAGCACGACCACGTCGGCGTCGAGCGTGGTCTCCTCGCCGCTGACCAGGGACCTGACGTGGGCGCGGGCCCCGTCCGGACCGTCCTCGACGCCGACGAGCCGGGAGATGTTCAGGAAGCGCAGCCGCTCGGTGCCGAGGACCTTCTCCTGGTACGACTGCCGGTAGAGATCGTCGATGAGGTCGATGTCCACCACGGAGTAGTTGGTGTTGCCGTGGTACTCCATCAGCTTGCGCTTGATGTCGTCGGGCGCGGTGAAGTACTCGTCGACCGCTTCGGGGTCGAAGATGCGGTTGGCGAAGGCGCTGTCGTCGGCGGGACTGTAGCCGTAGCGGGAGAAGACGGCGCAGATCTCGGCGTCGGGGAACCGGCGGTGCAGGTAGGCCACGTTCTCGGCGGCGCTCTGCCCGGCGCCCACGACGACGAACCGCTCGGGGGCGGCGCCCTCCAGGCTGTCCACCTTGGCCAGCAGGTCGGAGTTGTGCCAGACCCGTTCGCTCCGCTCGATGCCCTCCGGCATGCGGGGGCGCAGTCCGGTGCCGAGGACGAGGTTGCGGGCGCGGTGGACGACGAGCTCCGTGCCGGCGCGGGCGGTGACCTCCAGGTACTCCACGACGCCGTCCTGGACGACGGGTTCGACGGCGATGATCTCGTGGCCGTACGAGACCATGTCGTCGACCTTCGCCGCCGCCCACTCGAAGTAGTCGTGGAACTCCACGCGCAGCGGGAAGAGGTTCTTGTGGTTGACGAAGTCGATCAGCCGGCCCTTGCTCTGCAGGTAGCAGAGGAAGCTGTACTCGCTGGACGGGTTCCGCAGCGTCACGAGGTCCTTGAGGAAGGACACCTGCATGGTCGCGTCGTCGATCAGCATGCCGCGGTGCCAGCCGAAGCACGGCTGCCGCTCGAAGAAGTGCGCGGTCACCGCCTCCTCCCTGCCGACGCGGGCGTTGTGCTCGCTGAGCGCCAGCGCCATGGCCACGTTGGACGGCCCGAAGCCGATTCCAATGAGGTCGTGGACCAGAGGTGTGTCACCAGGAAGAACCTGAGACATGTCACTCCCATCGTGCGTGCCGCCTGTGGGGGGCGTGGCTTGGAACAGGGCTTCGGGGCACACCGGAGAGGGCGACCCGAGCAGAACTTAGGTAAAGCTAACCTGATCTGGCGCTGCCTGTCGACGGGCTGCGGCGATCGATGACGAAACATGGGCCGTGAACAACCTTGAAACATGGCCTAGTTGTCATGTTAGGTAAGCCTTGCTTTACTGAGCGTCGATCAATCGCTCTTCCTGGGAGGAAGCCCATGCGGGTCGTCATGTTCGGTTATCAGACCTGGGGCCATCGCACCCTGCAAGCGCTCCTGGACTCCGAGCACGACGTGGTGTTGGTCGTGACACACCCCAAGAGCGAGCACGCCTACGAGAAGATCTGGAGCGACTCGGTCGCCGATCTGGCGGCGGAGCACGGCGTCCCCGTCGTCATCCGCAACCGGCCCGACGACGAGGAGCTGTTCGAGCGGCTCAAGGAAGCCGATCCGGACATCATCGTGGCCAACAACTGGCGTACGTGGATCCCGCCGCGCATCTACACCCTGCCGCGCCACGGCACGCTGAACATCCACGATTCGCTGCTGCCGAAGTACGCCGGCTTCTCGCCCCTGATCTGGGCGCTGATCAACGGCGAACCGGAAGTGGGCGTCACCGCCCACATGATGGACGAGGTGCTCGACGCCGGCGACATCGTCCGGCAGGACGCGGTCGCCGTCGAGCCGGCCGACACGGCGACGGACCTCTTCCACAAAACGGTGGACCTCATCGCCCCGGTCACGATCGGCGCCCTCGGCCTGATCGCCTCCGGGCAGACCGAGTTCACCAAGCAGAATCGGTCACAGGCCAGTTTCTTCCACAAGCGGGCCGAAGAGGACATCCGGATCGACTGGAGCTGGCCCGCCGAGGCCCTTGAGCGCCTGGTCCGCGCCCAGTCCGACCCGTATCCGGCCTCCTTCGCGTTCCACCGGGGCAGGCGGCTGGAAATCGTCTCCGCCGTGGTCTCCACTGGCCGGTACGGTGGCACTCCTGGCCGGATCTTCTACCGCGAGGGCGACGGCGTCGTCATCGTCGCCGGAGCCGACGCGCGCACCGGACGCAACCACGGCCTCGCCGTCACCCGCGTACGGACCGATGACGGCCTCGAGCTCCCCGCGTCCGAGTACTTCACTTCCATGGGCGGCTATCTCACCAGCCGCCCCTGACCACGAGGACCCTCACCATGCGTACCGCACGGCCTCGGCACTACCTCATGTGCCGGCCCACCCATTTCGACGTGGTCTACTCCATCAACCCCTGGATGGACCCGGCGAAGCCCGTCGACACCCAACTGGCCATCACCCAGTGGGAGAAGCTGCGCGAGGTCTACCTGAGCCTCGGGCACACCGTCGACACGATCGACCCCGTCCCCGGCCTCCCCGACATGGTCTTCGCCGCCAACGGCGCGACGGTGATCGACGGCCGGGCGCTCGTGGCGAGGTTCCGCGACGCCGAGCGCATAGCGGAGGGCCCCGCCTATCACGACTGGCTGCGCGACAACGGATTCCCCGACCTCCGCACCGCCCACGTCGTCAACGAGGGCGAGGGGGACTACCTGTTGACCGGTGAGTGGCTGCTCGCCGGTACGGGCTTCCGCAGCGACCCGCGCTCGCACGACGAGGCCCAGGAGTTCTTCGGCCGCCCCGTCATCGGGCTGACGCTCGTGGACCCGCAGTACTACCACCTCGACACCGCGCTGACGGTGCTCGACGAGCAGACGATCGCGTACTACCCGGCGGCCTTCTCGCCGGGCAGCCTCGCCGTGCTGCGGCGTCTGTTCCCCGATGCCCTCATCGCCACGGCCGAGGACGCGGCGGTCTTCGGACTCAACGCGACGTCGGACGGCCTCAACGTGGTGCTGCCGCACAACGCCACCGGTCTGACCGAGCAGTTGCGCGCCCGGGGCTTCAACCCCATCGGCGTGGACCTCTCGGAGCTCCTCAAGGCCGGCGGCAGCGTCAAGTGCTGCACCCTGGAGCTGCGCACGGCCACCGCATAGCCCTGATGTGCCCCGGACGGTCCCGGGGCACATCAGTGGATACATATTAGGTTCGCCTCACCTAAGGAAGAGTTGATGGAGCAGCCGGTCGTCCCGGGAACGGAACACGGCCCGGAGGGCGTGCGGTTCGCCTTCGTCGGCATCTCGAACGCGCCGACCGACTGGGGGCGGGTGCTCGCGGCGCTCTCCGGCGCAGGCCTGACACTCGTCGCACTCCCTGGCGAGGCACCGGCGACACCGGCCACCGCCCCTGCGCTCACCCCACCCGCCCCGGCGGCGCCGACGCGCATGACGCCACCGAGCGTCCTCGACCTCCACGCGTACCTCCTGACCGCGATCGGCAAGGCCGCGCGCCGCCGCCTGACCGACAGGCTGGCCGCACGGGGGCTCCGCCTGTGGCACCTCACCGTTATGGCGCTCCTCGGCGACCTCGGCCCGCAGATGAAGACGGCCCTGGCAGCGCGCCTCGACATGAACGCCAGCGACCTCGTGAAGATCGTCAACGATCTGGAGAGGGCCGGACACGTCGACTGCGTCCGGGACACCGCCGACCGGCGCCGCGTCGTGGTCGCCCTGACCGCCGAGGGCAGGACCGCGCTGGCCGAGCTCAGCGCGGACATCGCGTCGGCGGACGACGACATCCTCGCCCCGCTCAGCCCGGCGGAACGCGACCAACTGGGCTCCCTGTTACGGCGCGTGCACCGCCATCTCGAACCGGCACCGGCCGGCGTGGTGCACGAAGCCCCGAGCGGCACCCACCACCGGGGGCAGGGCACCGGCCCCTCCGTCCGGACCCACTCCGCCGAGGACGGCCGGATCGACTGGTCGCTGCCGGCGAAGTCCCTCGCGCGGTTCGTCGACGCCCGGCGGGGTGCCTACCCCGCCGCGTACACCCACCACCACGGCCGACGACTGGAGATCCTCGCGGCCGAGGTCACCCGCCACACCTACGCGGGGACGCCCGGCCTGGTCCTCCACACCGAGGACGAGGGCGTCGTCATCGTCACCGGAGCCGCCGCCCACACGGGCCGCAACCACGCCCTCGCCCTGACCCGCCTCCGTACCGAGGACGGCCGGGAGATCGCCCCCGAGGAATACTTCGGGGCGGCGGACCCGGAGCCTGCCGACGAGCACCGAACTCTCAGCGACGGGTGAGGACTTCGGCGATCCGGGTGAAACCCTCGGCGCCGTGCCCCAGGCCCACCGTGCGGCGCGCGAGCCCCTCGGCCGCCCGCATCACGCCCGCGTCGATGCCATGGGCCTCGGAGGCCTGGACGATGTGCGCCATCGACGACACCACGGACGTCAGCGGATTGCCCTCGCCCGAGTAGGAGCCGCTCTCCAGGTCCTCGGCCAGCGCCTGGAACAGCGGCGGCAGGATCGTGCCGATGCCCTGGGCGAACGGGGCCAGTTCGCTCGGCGAGACGCCCTCCGCCCCCGCCAGGGCGACGGCGTGGACGTACCCCGCCATCGACGTCCAGAAGATGTCGAGCAGCGCGATGTCGTACGCCGCCGCCCGGGCGATGTCCTCGCCGAGGTGGGTGTGGGTGCCGCCCAGGACGTCGAGCACCGGCCGGTGTTCGGCGTAGACCTCCTCCGGGCCGCTGTGCAGGAACACGGCCTGCGGCGTCCCGATGGTCGGGGTGGGCGTCATGATGGCGCCGTCGAGATACCGGATGCCGTGGTCGCCGGCCCAGCGGCCGGTGTCCCGGGCCCGGTCCGGGGTGTCGGCGGTGAGGTTCACCAGGGTGCGGCCCTTCAGCGCGGCCGTGACGGCCACCTGACGGAGTACGGCGTCCGTCGCGTCGTAATTGACCAGGCAGACGACGCTGAGCGGACTCGCGCCGACCGCTTCCTCGACGGTCGCCGCCCCGATCGCGCCCCGCGCGACCAGCTCACGGTCCCGGCCCGGGGTGCGGTTCCACACGGTGGTGCGGACCCCGGCGGCCACGAACGCACCCGCCAGCGCACGGCCCATGGGGCCGAGTCCGATGACCGTGACGGACGGCACCTCGGATGAGGTCGGGGAAGAAGACATGGAGGAACTCCCTTGTATATGAGGTAAGAAGAAAGGCATGACCGGGGTACGAGGACAGGGACGAGCACGATGACGCGTGGCCGGGCCCACGACACGGAGGTCTGCGGCGTGACCGCCGCGGTCGCCGTGATCGACGGCAAGTGGAAGACCCTGCTGCTCTGGATGCTCGAATCCGGCCCGCACCGGCCCGGTGAGCTGCGCCGGCGGATCCCGGCGATCAGCGAGAAGGTGCTGACCCAGGCCCTGCGGGAGATGGAGTCGGACGGGCTCGTGCACCGCGAGGTGCATGACGTGGTGCCGCCGAAGACCGTCTACTCCCTGACCGGCATCGGCCGCGAGCTCTCCGATGCGCTGGCGCCCCTCTCCGACTGGGGCCACCGCAGGCTGGACCGGCTCGCCGAGGAGCGCGCCGCGTCCTGACCGTTCGACCGTCTCCTTTCCGTCTCCGTTCCCTCGGCCACCACCAGGTTCTCCCCGCGCCGCTCCCCCGACAAGTACCCACAAAAAGGTGGGTGTGCCGGTACTCCGCCGGCCAGCGGCCGGCACCACGTCAACCGGCGGCCTCGGCGTCCTTCGGGAGAGTGGTCCTGTTTGCCCCCAAGATCTGTCGCCCCCTAGGGTTCTGACCTGCTGGAACACCATTTGTCCCTGCGGCGAAGGGCGCCATCATGGCTGCCGACCGGCCTGACGACCAGGAACCGGCCCGCGCGCTGGGCAGGGCGCTGCGCGACCTCCAACGGCGCTCCGGACGCACGCTGCGGGACCTCGAGACGAGCGTGCGCATCAGCGACTCGTCGCTGTCGCGGTACTTCCTCGGCATCACCGTTCCCCCGTGGGGGACGGTGCGCGACGTGTGCGAGGCGCTCGACGGCGACCCCTCCGAGTACCGGCATCTGTGGGAGGCCGCCGACCGGAGCCAGCGCAAGCCCGTCAGGCGACAGCAGGTCCAGGGCGGTGAACCGGTCCAGGGGGACGGAAAGCCGGTCCCGGACGACCCGCCGCCGAGCGAACCGCCCCAGGGCGAGCTGGTCCAGGGCGATCCGGTCCAGGACACCGGGCCCGAAGCGGCGTCCGCGCCCGAGGAGAGCGGCGGAGCGGCGGCGGCGGCCCTGCCCGGGCCCGTGCGGCGGCGGCTGTCGGTGCGGAACGGGCCCACGGTCTGGGCCCTCGCCGGAGCCGTGATCGGCCTGGTGATCGGAGCCGTGTGCACCGCACTCGTCCAGCCGCGCTCCCCGGCATCCGGCGTCGATACCCCGACGGCCCCGCACAGCACACACGGTGCGCAGGGCGCGTCCGCCGCGAGGCCGGACGACCCCAGGATCTTCGTGAGCCGTGCGACGGGCGCCTGCCTCGACGACAGCCTCGACAGGGGCACCCGGTCCTTCGCGTGCAACGGCATGTCGTACCAGCGCTGGACGGTCCGCACGACGCAGGACGGCGGCACCCAGCTCAGGAACCACGCGACGGGAGAGTGCCTGGACCATCTCCCCGGCGGTCTGTCCACCACGCCCTGCGGCCCGTCCGCCTCCCAGCGGTGGACCGTCGGCGCGGGGGACGACGCGGCCGTCGAGATCAGGAGCACGACGGCCCGGCGCTGCCTGGCCGACAGCGCGGGCGGTCTGCGGATGTCGCCGTGCGACGGGACGGCACGTCAGAAGTGGGCCTGACGCGGCGAGTCGGGAAACCGGCGGCTACGCCACTTCCACGGCGTCCAGCTCGGTGTAGCGGTCCCCCTTCGTGAGGCGGAGGGTGTTCCACCCCTCGCGCAGGTCCACCGGGACCTCTGTCGACGCCCACTCGTCCCACAGGGTGTACGGGTAGACGACGTCGCCCGCGGCCGTGCCGTTGACCGTCAGGGTGTGCGACGCGGCGGCCGGGGCGCCCGAGGCGTCCAGTGAGCCGTTGCCGTAGCGCACGGCCAGGGTGTGGCGGCCCGGGGAGGCGGCGAAGACCCGGAACTCCACGAAGCTGTCGGGTTCGTCGATGTGCCCGACGGCCCGGTCACCCCAGGCCTTCCGCGCGTCACGGACGGCCGCCTTGTGCACCCGGGCTAGCTCCGCCTCGTACCCCGTCGTGCTGCCGCGTACGACCGGACGGCCGTCGGCGAAGCCGAGGTCGGCGGCGTACAGCACCCGTCGTACGCCGTCGGCGCCACGGCCGTGGAAGAGGATGCGGTCCTGGCCGCCGGGGCCGGTCACGACGTCCTGACCGCCCGGTCCGCCGATCGCGCCCGCGAAGGTCCCCGTGGTCATGAACGGCCCGCTCCCCTTCACGTACGGCCCGGTGAGGGTGTCGGCCGTCGCCCAGCCCGCCGCGTACGCGTTGGTGCGGTAGTCGCCGGCCGAGTACAGGAGGACGTAGCGGCCGTCCCGCTTCACCAGGGTCGGCGCTTCGACGAGGCCCTGTTCCCAGCTGTGGGGATCGTCCTGCTTGATGAGCCGGACCGGGTCCCCGGTGACGCGGGTGCCGTCCCACGAGACGGGCTGGAGATGGAGCCAGGTGTCCAACTGGCAGCAGTTCCCGTCGCTCTTCCAGAGGAGGTGGCGGGTGCCGTTCTCGGTGTAGCTCGACGCGTCGATCGCCCCGCCCTGCTCGGTCGGGCAGACCAGCGGGCGGTCGCCGACCGGCCGGAACGGGCCGTCGGGCGAGGACGCGAGCGCGACGCCGATGCACTGACGGCCGCCGGCCCGGTCGCGGGCCGTGTAGTGGAGCGTGAATCCGTCGCCGTTGTCGAAGACCTCCGGCGCCCAGACATGGCCCGGGGGATCGAGCGTGACCCACGCGCCGACCTCGGGCAGCACGTCCGTCCCGTCGACCGTCCAGTGGACCAGGTCGGTGGAGGTGGCGTGCTGGATGTTCCTGCCGTGGGCGTTGGTGGCGTAGGCGTGGAAGACCCGGCCCACCCGCACGACGTCCGGGTCGGCGAAGTCCTGGTCGAGGACGGGCGCCACCGGCGCGGGGGCCTGGACCACGGCCGGGGCGAGTGCGAAGGGTGCGGCTCCGGGGGCGGGAGCCGGCGCGGCGAGCCAGGCGGCCGCGCCCAGCACCATGGCCGCGACGAACCCCCGGCGGAACGCGGCCCGTGTCCGGTGGGTCAGGCCCCGTGCCCGGCCGGTCTGCCCGTGCGCCTGGTGGCGTCTCGCGTCCGCGTGGCGGGGAGGTCCGCCCCTTCGATCGTTCGGGTGGTCCACTGATCCGCTCCCTCGGTTCCTCCCGCGCCTCGGTGCGCGGGGCACACCACGAGAACGACACTGCCGCCGTCGCGTTGCGCCGGTCCCGACCCGTGTCCCGGGGTCCTCCCTGTCCCGGGACAGAAGAGTCCCCGCAGGTCAGCGGGGTGGGGATCCCGACTTCGCCGAACCGGGCGGGACACGCTTGCGGGCCGCTTCCCGCCCGGCGCAGACTTCGGTTGTCCGACCGCGGCGCCGCTCACCGGCGGCGCCCCGACCGGACGGCCCGCTCCGGTGCGCACCCCGCGCCGTGCGGCGGAGCCCCGTGGCCGCCTCACTCGGCCGCACCCACACCGACGCCTTCCGACGCCACCTCCTGGCCCTCACCGGAGACCTCCCCGGGTCGGTCCCAGGTCCCAGGTCTCGTCGCCCCGCTCGTCCACGACCACCGCAGGAGATCCCCCATGCCCCGGCGCAGCCATGCCCACCACTCCCCCCTCGCCATGACCGCGGCGGTCACGGGCGTCACGATCGCCCTCGCCTCGACCCTGCTCGCCGGCCTCGGTGAACCGGCCTCCGGCGAACGGCCACCTCCCGTGCGAGCCGGCTCCCCGGGGGCCGTCACCGAGGACGACCGGCTCCTCCACGACGCCGAGCAACGGCTGCTGCGCGACTGCATGGGCCGGCACGGATTCACGTACCGCGTCTTCCCGCTCGACGAGGACACCGAGGCCACTGCCTTCGTGTACGTCCTCGACGACGCGGACCGGGCCCGGCGGCACGGCTACGGCTCCGAGCTGCGCCGGCAGCGGACGGCCCGCACCGCGAGCGACCCGAACCGCGCCTACTTCGCCGCACTCCCGGCGGATCGGAAGGCCGAGGCGCTGGCCGCGGCCAACGGCACCTCGCCCGACGGGCTGACCGTCGCCCTCCCCGGCGGCGGAACCGTACAGCGCAGCGATCACGGCTGCGTCGCGGAGGCCCAGCGCGGGCTGTTCGGAGACCTCGGCGCCTGGTTCCGTGCCTCGACCCGCGTCGACGCGCTGGTCCGGATCCGCCGGAGCCGTGTCACGGCCGACACGGGCTACCGGGAGCGGCTCGCCGTGTGGCGGGACTGCATGCGGCGCGCCGGGCACGCGTTCGCGACGCCGGCCGACGCCCGGGCCGCCGCCCTCTCCCCCGTACAGCCCCTGGGCAAGGACCCCGAGGTGGCGCTGGCCCTGGCGGAGGTCCGGTGCGCCGGGGAATCGGGGCTTGCCCGCACGGCCCGGGACCTCGACGCGCACCACGGCCGGGTCCTGGACCGCGAGTACCGCGCGGACGTCGAGGCGCGGGAGCGGCTCAGGTCGGCCGCGCTGCCCCGGGCCCGACGGATCCTCGGCGACGGCCCCCGGGACTGACCACCCCACCCCCATGACTCCGCCGCGTGCCACCTGGCGCACGGCGGCCCCGACGGCCGCGCCGCGAACGGCGGTACGGCCACCACCCCTCAGAAGGAGACACACCATGCGCATCAAGCGTGCCCTCGCGACCGCGCTCACCGTCGGAGCCCTCACTCTGCTGACCACCCCGGTGGCCGACGCCGGGGTCGCCGTCCCCGAGGCCGCCGCACCCCCGTCCGTGACGGCCCCCGCGGCCGTCGCCCCGGCAGGGCTTCCGGCCTCGCTTCCGGCCTCGGACGACTACCTCTACGCCTGGGAGCACCCCCACGCGGGCGGATCCCACTGCAAGTGGAACGCGGACAACGCCAACTGGGCCGGTTGCCGCAACAAGGTCTCGGACGTCTGGAACAACGGATTCCCGGGACGCGCCGAGGACGTGCGGCTCTTCTACGGCCTGAACTGGACCGGCTCCTGGGTCTGCCTCCACCAGTCCCACTCCCTCCCCGACCTCGGCGCCTCCGGTCTGAGGTTCTTCAGTGCCGGTGCGGGCCAGGGCCAGCTCGTCAACGACAACGTCTCGTCGCACGACTGGGTCGACGCCTGCTGACGTCACCCCGCTCGACGCCGGCCCGACGGGACATCCCCGCCGGGCCGGCGTCCCGCGTACGGCCGGTGCGCGGCCGTGTCACGCGGTCCAGAGCCGGAGGAGTGCGGTGACGGCCACCGCGCCCAGGAGCGCCACCGGCATCGGCGCCCGGTAGTGGCGCAGGACGACCACGGTCGCGAGGCCGGCGAGCAGGGTGGGGTCGAGGCCGCTCCAGGCCGGGCCGGCGACGGCCGTCACGATGAAGCCGGCGAGCAGCGCCGGGGCCACGAGGGCGATCACGGACCGTGCGCGTACGGGCAGTTCACGGCCGCCGCCCAGGACGGCCGGCCCGATGGCTTTGAAGGCGAAGCTGACCAGGGCGACGGCACCGATGGCGATCCAGAGAGTCATCCGGCCACCTCGGTCGCGGAGTTGGCGGGCGTACCGGCGGGAGCGGGTCGGGTGACCGGCTGCGCGACAGGTCTGACGAGGGCGATCAGGGCGGCGGCTGCCGCACCGACCAGGGCCGGTCCGGTGGGGAGGAAGAGGACCAGTCCCGCCGCGATGGCCGCGCCGAGCAGGGCGGGCAGCCGGTTGGCCCGCTCTTTGCGGAGCTCGTCGATGAGGAACGTCACGAACAGGGCGGGGGTGAGGACGTCGAGCCCGAGCGTGTGCAGGAGTCGCGGGTCGGGGGCGATGACGACGCCCAGCGCGGTTCCGGCGACCCAGGCCGGCCACTGGACCACGGTCGCTCCGAAGAGCACGTACCGGTCGAACCGTCCGCCGCCGAGGTGGGCCGCCGCCCACGAGCCGTCGACCACCGCCTGGCCTTCCAGGGCGCGGCGCAGTCTGCCGCCGCGCAGGTCACCCGCGACGGCCATGCCCATCGGAAGGAACCGGCTGTTGATCAGCGCCGCGGCGGTGACGGCGGAGGCTATGCCACCACCAGAGCCCAGGGCAGCCGCCAGGGCGAACTGGGCCGAGCCGGAGAAGACGACCACGGAGCACAGGATCGGCGCGAGGGTGCCCCAGCCCTGCGCCTGTGTCAGCGCGCCGAAGCTGGTGGCGAGCAGGAACGAGGCCGCTGCCAGTCCTGATCCGACGTGGAGACCGGAGCGGAAGCGCTCACGGGGTGTGGCGACGCCTCGCGTCGCCGGCAGGGAACTTTCCATGGCCACAACCTAACAGGCTTAATGCCTTATGCCTGTTAGATGGATAGACTGGCGGGGTGGTAGTGGAAAAGAACGGATCCGACGTCCCGGCGGCAGGCATGGCCACGGGCGCGTCCACGGGTGTGTCGCTCGTGGGCGGACACCCGGTGCTCGACTTCGTCAACACCGTCGCCTGGCGGACGGACCCCGCGCGCCGCGCCGAGCGGGTCAAGGGCGCCACGGCGTGGGCGAGGTGGGCGGTCACCGCCGGACTGCTCACGTCACGGCAGTCCGCCGATCTCCAGGAGACCCTGGCTGCGGCCGAGGCCGAGGAGACACAGCGCCAGCTGGCCGCGCTGCACCACCTCCGCGCCCTGCTCTGGCCCGTCCTGGACGCGCTCACGGACGGCGATCCCCCGCCGCCGGACCAGTGGAACGGGCTCCGGCGGGCGATCCTGCTGGCCCACGAGAGCGCGGAGCTGCCGCCGGCTTTCCCGCTGCGCTGGCAGCCCGGCACGGACCGGCTCGCCGATCTGGGCCACACCCTCGCGCTGCACGCCGAAGCACTCCTTGCCGGCCCCGGCCTCGACCGGATCCGGCGCTGCGGAGGGCCCGGCTGCGGATGGTTCTTCCTCGACCGCAGCCGCAGCGGCACCCGACGGTGGTGCAGCTCGGGCGACTGCGGCAACCGCGACCGCGCCCGCCGCCACTACGCCCGCGCCAAGCAGACGTCGTGACGGACGAGGAGGCCGGTCCGCGCCATAGGCCGGCATCCGGTCGAGCGGGACGGGAGGTCCGAGGTGAGCGAGACGAAGGCGGCCCAGGCGGCGGTGACCGAGCAGACGGTGGCCGAGGTGATGGCCGAGCTGGCCGGACTCGAGGACCCGAAGGCACGCGCGGTGAACGAGAGGCACGGTGACGATCACGGTGTGAACCTCGGCAAGCTGCGCGCGGTCGCGAAGCGGCTGAAGACCCAGCAGGACCTCGCGTACCGGCTGTGGGAGACGGACGACACGGCGGCGAAACTGCTCGCGCTCCTGATCTGCCGCCCGAAGGCGTTCCGGCGGGACGAGCTGGACGCCATGCTGCGCGGGGCGCGCACGCCCAAGGTGCACGACTGGCTCGTGAACTATGCCGTGAAGAAGAACCCGCACGCAGAAGAGCTGCGCCTGGCCTGGACCGCCGATCCGGATCCCGTGGTCGCGAGCGCCGGCTGGGCGCTGACCACCGAACGCGTGGCGAAGAGGCCCGAGGGTCTCGACCTCGCGGGCCTGCTCGACGTCATCGAGGCGGAGATGAAGGACGCCCCGGACCGGCTGCAGTGGGCGATGAACCACTGCCTGGCCCAGATCGGGATCGAGCACCCCGAGCTCCGCACCCGCGCGATCGGCATCGGCGAGCGGTTGCAGGTACTGAAGGACTACCCGACTCCCCCGGGCTGCACGTCGCCGTTCGCACCGGCCTGGATCACGGAGATGGTGCGGCGGCAGGACGCCGAGTAGCACGTGGCATGGCGCCACAGAGGCGCCTCATGGCGCTGCATGGCACCGTATGGCGCCCGGCGGTGCCACTTGGCGCCACAGAGACTTGCAATGGCGCCAAAGTGGTGCCACTATCTCCTCATGGACCTGACCCCCTACGTCGACCACCTCCGCAGCGAGCTCGCGGTCGCCGCCAACGCCGGCGGTGACGAAGCACGGGCCCTGGCCGAGCGGCTGACCGCCCCCCTGGAATCGGCCGCTCGCCTGACCCTCCTCAACGCCCTGTCCGCCGCCTCCGAGGAGATCACCCGCGAGCTGGCACCGGGCTCGGTGGACGTGCGACTGCGGGGGACGGACCCCGAGTTCGTGGTGACGTCACCGCTCTCCACCGAGGCGCCGAACGACGGCCCCGCCACCATGGCGGCACCGATGGCGCCACGCACAGCGCCGGTGGCACCACCGGTCGGGGACGGCGACGAAGGGGGCACCGCGCGCATCAACTTCCGGCTCCCGGCCCACCTCAAGTCCCGCGTGGAGGACGCCGCCGGCCAGGAGAGCCTGTCGGTCAACGCCTGGCTCGTACGGGCGGTCGCCATCGCCCTGGAACCGGGCGGCTCGGCCCAGCCCGCCCCGCCGCCGAGCCCGGTGGGCCAGAGCTACCGGGGCTGGGTCCGCTAACCGATCCACCCCCTCATCACCCGCACCACCTGCGCAAACACACACGAGAGCCAAGAGGACGGGACAGCCATGCCTTCTTTCGAAACGCCCGAGCCCATCACCGCGATCCTGGACTTCGAGGTCGGCAACGTGCGCCTCACGGCGAGCGAGCGTACGGACACGGTCGTCGAGGTGCTGCCGAGCAACGGAGCCGAGGACGTCGACGTACGCGTCGCCCAGCAGACCAAGGTCACGTACGCCAACGGCACCCTGACCGTGAAGGGGCCGCGAAAGCGCTCGCCGTTCGGCAAGCACGGGTCGATCGACATCACCGTCGGACTCCCGGCGGGCTCGCGCCTCAACGGCACCACCGCCATGGGCGACTTCACCAGCGAGGGGACGCTCGGCGAGTGCCGGGTGAAGGTCTCGCTCGGCGACATCCGGCTCGACGAGGCGGGCGTCACCCACCTGCGGACCGGCCACGGCGACATCCGCGTCCACCGCGCGACCGGCAACGCCGAGATCCACGGGCAGGGCCGGATCGAGCTCGGCGAGGTCACCGGCACGGCCGTCATCAAGAACGGCAACGGCGAGATCACGGTCGGCGAGATCACCGGCGACCTCAAGGCCAACTCCTCCAACGGCCGCATCTCGGTCGGCCTCGCCCACGACTCCGTGGACGCCAGGTCCGCCAACGGCGCCATCCGCATCGACGAGGTGGTCCGGGGCGTGATCCGCCTCCAGGCCGCCGCGCACGACGTGGAGATCGGCGTACGGGAGTCCACCGCGGCGTGGCTGGACGTCAACACCCGGGTCGGGACCGTGCGCAACGCGCTCGGCGCCGCCCAGGGTCCCGAAACGTCCGAGGAGACCGTCGAGATCCACGCCCGCACCGGAGTCGGCGACATCGTGATCCGTCGCGCCTGACCTCCCCGGGCCGCTGTCGCCACCCTCGCGGCGGCGACCCGCAGACAGGTACACCATTTCACACGTGCAATTTCACACGTGTCATGTCACATCACATGGCTTGGAGGCGGATCCCATGCCCGCGACGTCCCTCACCACCGCCGCCCCGGCGATCTCCGCCCTCGGGCTGCGCAAGTCCTACGGCGACAAGGTCGTCCTCGACGGCATCGACCTGACCATCCCCGAGGGCACGATCTTCGCCCTCCTCGGCCCCAACGGAGCCGGCAAGACCACGACCGTCCAGATCCTCTCCACGCTCATCGCCCCCGACGGCGGCCGGGCGCAGGTCGCCGGTCACGACCTCGCCGAGCGGCCCGAGGGCGTCCGGGACGCCATCGGGGTGACCGGCCAGTTCGCCGCCGTCGACAACCTCCTCACCGCCGAGGAGAACCTGCTCCTCATGGCCGACCTCCGGCACCTGCCCCGCGCCGAGGGCAGGCGGCGCGCCGCCGAGCTCCTGCGGCGGTTCGACCTGACCGAGGCCGCCCGCAAGCCCGTGAGCACCCTCTCCGGCGGCATGCGCCGCAAACTCGACCTCGCGATGACCCTGGTCGGCGACCCCGAGATCATCTTCCTCGACGAACCGACCACCGGGCTCGACCCCCGCAGCCGCCGCACCATGTGGGAGATCATCCGCGAGCTGGTCGCCGACCAGGGCGTGACGATCTTCCTCACCACGCAGTACCTGGAGGAGGCCGACCAGCTCGCCGACCGCATCGCCGTCCTCGACCAGGGCCGGCTCGTCGCCGAGGGCACCTCCGACGAGCTCAAGCGCCTCATCCCCGGCGGCCACATCCGCCTCCGCTTCGCCACACGCGGCGAACTCGACGCCGGGGCACTCCACTTCGGTACGGCGGCACGCGACCTCGAAGAGCTCACGCTGCGCATCCCCGGCGACGGCGGCATCCCCGCCCTGCAGGCCGTACTCGACGTTCTCGGCAGCACGGGCGTCCGGGCCGAGTCGCTGACCGTGCACACACCGGACCTCGACGACGTCTTCCTCACCCTCACCGGTCACGGCACCCCCGACAACCCTACGGAGATGGCCCGATGAGCTCCCTCTCGTACGCCGCCCGCGACTCGATGACCATGCTGCGGCGCAGTCTCAAGCACGCCCTGCGCTACCCGTCGATGACCCTGTCCACCGTCATCATGCCCGTGATGATGCTGCTGCTGTTCAACTACGCCTTCGGCGGCGCGCTCGGCAGCGGCATCGCCGGCGCGCCCACCGGCGGCGGCGCCTACATCGACTACGTCGCTCCCGGCATCATCCTGATGGCCGCGACGGCCGGCGCGGTGGCGACGGCGGTCGGCGTCTGTGTCGACATGACCGAGGGCATCGTCAACCGGTTCCGAACGATGTCGATCTCGCGTGCCGCGTTCCTCACCGGGCACGTCGTCGGCCGCGTCATCCAGACCATGATCGCCATCGCCCTGGTGATCGGCATCGCGCTCGCCATCGGCTTCCGCCCCGACGCCTCCGCCGTCGAGTGGGTCGCCGCCCTCGGCCTCCTCGGCTTCCT
Source organism: Streptomyces sp. NBC_01255 (assembly GCF_036226445.1). Classification (NCBI taxonomy): domain Bacteria; kingdom Bacillati; phylum Actinomycetota; class Actinomycetes; order Kitasatosporales; family Streptomycetaceae; genus Streptomyces; species Streptomyces sp. NBC_01255. The sequence continues at coordinate 7,862,231 of NZ_CP108474.1, read as the reverse complement.
CACACTGGCGCTGACCTGGCTGTCGGCCGGCATGGGCCTGGTGGCCAAGACCCCCGAATCGGCGAGCAACGCGCCCCTGCCGCTGGCCTTCCTGCCCTTCCTCGGCAGCGCGATCGTGCCGACCGACTCCATGCCTGCCGGGCTGCGCTGGTTCGCCGAGTACCAGCCCTTCACCCCGGTCATCGAGACCCTGCGCGGCCTGCTCATGGGAACCGGCATCGGCAACAGCGGATACCTCGCCCTCGCCTGGTGCGTCGGTCTCACGTGCGCCGGCTACCTCTGGGCGCGATCCGCCTTCGGCCGCACGGCCACGCTCTGACCCCCCGCCACCGCACGACACTCACCACGGAGGACACGATGCAGCACGAACCGTCGACCGGTCCCGACTCCACGGAGAACCCGGGGACCACCGAGCCCGTCACCCTCGCCACGCGGCGCACCCCCGGCTGCCCCTTCGACCCGCCCGCCGCGCTGGCGGGGCTGCGCGAGCAGAGCCCGCTCGCCCGGATGACGTACCCCGACGGGCACGTCGGCTGGCTGGCCACCGGCTACTCCACGGTCCGCGCGATCATGGCGGACAGCCGCTTCAGCTCACGGTACGAGCTGCTGCACTACCCCTTCCCCGGGGGTCCGGAGGGCCCGCTGCCGCCGGCCCCGGTCGGCGACATGACCGGGATGGACGCCCCCGAGCACACCCGCTTACGGCGCATCCTGACGGGCAAGTTCACCGTCCGCCGGATGCGGCAGCTGTCCGACCGGGTCGCGGAGATCACCACCGAGCACCTGGACGCGATGGAACGAGGCGGCCCCGGCACCGACCTGGTCGAGGCGTTCGCCCGCCCCCTCCCCGCACTGATGATCTGCGAGCTGCTCGGCGTGCCCTACGCCGACCGCGACCGCTTCCAGGGCCACGCCCACACGATCATGTCCATCGACGTGACACCCGAGGACCGGTACGCCGCCTACACCGGACTCCAGGAGTACATGGCCGAGCTGGTCGCCGCCAAGCGCGCCGCACCCGCCGACGACCTGCTCGGTGACCTGGCCCGGGACTCCGACCTCACCGACGAGGAACTCGTGGGCATCGGGGGCTTCCTGCTCGCCGCCGGGCTCGACACCACCGCCAACATGATCGCCCACGGAACGTTCGCGCTCCTCCTCGATCCCGCGCAGGCCGACGCCCTGCGGACGGACCCGGAGCTCGCCCCCCAGGCCGTCGAAGAACTCATGCGCTACCTGACCATCGCCCACACCGGCGTGAAGTCCGCGCTGGAGGACGTCGAGCTGGAAGGCCGGATCGTCAGGGCGGGCGAGAGCGTCACCCTCTCGATGGAGGCCGCCAACCGGGACCCGGCCCGGTTCCCCGACCCCGACGTCCTCGACCTGCACCGCAAGGCCACGGGACACCTGGGCTTCGGACACGGCATCCACCAGTGCCTGGGCCAGCAACTGGCCCGCGTCGAGCTGACGGTGGCCCTGCCGGCGCTGCTGAGGCGGTTCCCCACGCTGCGGCTCGACGTGCCGGCCGAGGACGTGCCCCTGCGGACGGACATGAACATCTACGGCGTGCACCGGCTGCCGGTCACCTGGGACGAGAACTGATCCCGTGGACATCCGTGTCGACCGCGACCGCTGCCTCGGCGCCGGCATGTGCGCCCTGACCGCTCCTCAGGTCTTCGACCAGGACGATGACGAGGGCCTGGTCGTCCTGCTGGACGCCCGGCCGCCGCAGGACCTGCACGCCGCGGTCCGCGTCGCCGCCGGCGTCTGCCCGGCCTCCGCCATCACCCTCACGCGGCACGGCTCCACCCCCGCCGCGTAACCACACCCACCGCACGACCCCCGTCCGCCGCCGACGGCGCCTTCGGCATGCCCTCGGCATGCCCTCGGCGGCGGACCTCCCCACCACCAGACCCTCGGACCACCTCACCGACAGGATTCCTCCCGTGGCCACCTTCCTCTCCAGACTCGGCCGCTTCGCCTTCCGACGGCGGGGCCTGGTCGTCCTCCTGTGGCTCCTCGCCCTCGTCGGCGCCGGCGTCGCGGCCTCCACCGCCGCCGCCCCGCCCGCGGACACCTTCTCGATGCCCGGCACGGAGTCCCAGAAGGCGTTCGACCTCCTCCAGGAGAAGTTCCCGGACGCCCGCGCGGACGGCGCCGCCGCCCGCGTCGTCATCCGCGCCCCCGGCGCCGAGAAGATCACCTCCCCCGCCCGCAAGACGCAGGTCGAGCGGCTCGTCAAGGATCTGTCCGGCGCGCCCCAAGTAGCGCGCGTGGCGGGTCCGTTCGAGGCGAACGCCGTGAGCGGTGACGGTACGACCGCGTACGCGTACGTCACGTACACGGCACGTGCGACCGAGCTGACCGACGCGGCGCACGACGGTCTCGCCGACGCTCTGGAAGAGGCCCGGGACGCGGGCCTCGCCGTCGAGGCGGGCGGCGACGCCGTCAAGATCGAGCAGGCCATGAGCGGTACGGGCGAGAAGATCGGCATCCTCGTCTCCGCCGTCGTCCTGCTCCTCACCTTCGGCTCCCTCGTCGCCGCCGGAATGCCCCTGCTGACGGCCGTGATCGGTGTCGGCATCGGCGTCAGCGGCATCGCCGCACTGGGCAGCACGCTCGGCCTGTCGTCCACGACCTCGATGCTCGCGATGATGATCGGACTCGCCGTCGGCATCGACTACGCCCTGTTCATCGTCTCCCGCTACCGCTCCGAGATCGCCGAGGGGCGTGAACGCGCGGAGGCCGCCTCCCGTGCCGTGGGAACCGCCGGTTCGGCGGTCGTCTTCGCGGGCCTCACCGTGATCATCGCCCTGGCGGGGCTCGCCGTGGTGAACGTCCCGATGCTCACCAAGATGGGCCTCACCGCGGCCGGCACGGTCGCCATCGCCGTACTCGTCGCGATCACCCTCGTGCCCGCGCTCCTCGCCTTCGCCCCCGTAAGGGTGCTGGCCCGCAGGGACCGCAAGCAGTACACCGGCAAGCCGCTGTCGAAGCGTCAGCAGCGCAAGGCCGCCGAGCGCGCGGCCCGCCGCAAGCCCAACCTCGGCGCCCGCTGGGCCGCGTTCGTGCTGCGGCACCCCGTCGCCGTACTGCTCCTCGGCGTCATGAGCCTCGGCGCCGTCGCCGTACCCGCCGCGAGCCTCGAACTGGGCCTGCCGGGCGAGGGCTCGATGGCCCCGCACACCACCCAGCGCAAGGCGTACGACCTGCTGTCCGATGCGTTCGGACCCGGGTTCAACGGGCCGCTGACGGTCACCGTCGAGGCCACGGACGCGAAGACCGCGGCGGAGAAGGTCCGCACGGCCCTGGAAGGAGTCCGGGGTGTCGACGCCGTGACCCCCGCCACCGTCAACACGTCGGGCGACACCGCCCTCGTCACCGTCGTCCCCGCCACCGGCCCCACCGACAGCCGGACCGAGGACCTGGTGCACGCCCTCCGCGGGATGACGGACGGTCTGGAGTCCCGGTCGGGCGCCTCGGAGATCCTGGTCGCCGGGCAGACCGCGATGTTCATCGACTTCTCGCAGACGCTGGACGACGCCCTGCTCCCGTATCTCGCGCTGGTGGTCGGTCTCGCCTTCCTCCTGCTCATGCTCGTCTTCCGCTCCGTGCTCGTCCCCCTCAAGGCGGCGCTCGGCTTCCTCCTGTCGGTGTCCGCCGCGCTCGGGGCCGTCGTGGCCGTCTTCCAGTGGGGCTGGCTCGCCGACCTCTTCGGCGTGGACCAGCCGGGCCCGGTCATGAGCACCCTGCCGATCTTCATGATCGGCGTGGTCTTCGGTCTCGCCATGGACTACGAGGTCTTCCTGGTGTCCCGGATGCGTGAGGCGTACGTCCACGGCGCCCGTCCCGCCGAGGCGGTCGTCACCGGGTTCCGGTACGGGGGCCGGGTCGTCAGCGCGGCGGCGATCATCATGACCAGCGTCTTCTCCGGCTTCATCGTGGAGGACAACGACTTCGTCAAGATGATCGGCTTCGGCCTCGCGGCCGCCGTGCTCTTCGACGCCTTCGTCGTCCGCATGGCCCTCGTGCCCGCGCTGTTCGCCCTGCTGGGCGAGTCCGCCTGGTGGCTCCCGAAGTGGCTCGACCGGCTCCTCCCGAACATCGACGTGGAGGGCGAGAAGCTGAACCGGCAGGCCGCGAACCCCTCGGACCGCTCCGCACGGGAGAACCACTTGGTGGGCTGACCTGGGCCGACCTTGTGTACCGGACGCGGTGAAGGCCCCGGGCGAGTTCTCCTCGCCCGGGGCAGCCGCGCGTGTGCCGTGGCCGTGTCATTCCGCGCGGCGGATCCGCCGCGCGGTGTCACGGAGCCACAGGGCGCTGCGCTTGGGCGTGCGGGTCTGGGTGGGGTAGTCGACGCGGACGAGGCCGAAGCGCTTGTCGTAGCCGTAGGCCCATTCGAAGTTGTCCAGGAGCGACCAGGCGAAGTAGCCGCGGACGTCCGCTCCCCCGGTGCGGGCCCGGGCGACCGCGGCCAGGTGGGCGGAGAGGTAGGCCGTGCGGTCGGTGTCGTCGACGAAGCCATGGGCGTCGGGGTGGTCCTCGTACGCGGCACCGTTCTCGGTGACGACCATCGGGGTGCCGGGGTAGTCGCGGGAGACGCGCAGGAGCAGCTCGGTGAGGTCGTGGGGCATGACCTCCCAGCCGAGGCCGGTGACCGGGAGGCCGCCGTGCGGAAGGTTGCGGGTGACGGGCAGGCCCCGGGCGTCGGTGGTGGCGCCGTTCTCGTCGGTTCCGGAGGTGCGCATGGAGCGGTAGTAGTTGACGCCGAGCGTGTCGATGGGGGCGGCGATGATCGGCAGGTCCCCGTCCTGGACGGGGATCTCGATGCCGTGCGCGGCGAGGTCGTCGATCAGGTCCTGCGGGTACCGGCCGCGCAGGATCGGGTCCAGATAGAAGCGGAAGCCGAGCGCGTCGGCCCGGCGGGCGGCCTCGCGGTCGGCGGGGCTGTCGGTGGCGGGCCGGCTGGTGCCCAGGAGGTGCGTGACGGCCAGGTCGAGGGGGCGGCAGGCGGCGGCCCGCAGGCGCTGGACCGCGAGGCCGTGGGCCAGGTGCAGGTGGTGGACGGCCCGTACCCCGTCGGCGAGGGAGCGGCCGCCCGGTGCGTGGATCCCTTCGACGTGGCCGAGGACGGCCGAGCAGAAGGGCTCGTTGAGCGTGGTCCAGTGGGTGACGCGGTCACCGAGGCGCTCGTGGACGAGTTCCGCGTAGTCGGCGAAGCGGTACGCGGTGTCCCGGGCGGGCCAGCCGCCGGCGTCCTGGAGCTCCTGGGGCAGGTCCCAGTGGTAGAGGGTCAGCCACGGGGTGATCCCGTGCCCGAGGAGTTCGTCGACCAGGCGGTCGTAGAAGCCGATGCCGGCGGGGTTGGCCGGGCCTCGGCCGCCGGGCTGGACCCGGGGCCAGGAGACGGAGAAGCGGTACGTGTCGAGGCCGAGCGAGGCGAGCAGGGCGACGTCCTCGGGCATGCGGTGGTAGTGGTCGCACGCCGTGTCCCCGGTGTCGCCGTTGTCCACGGCGCCGGGGACTCGGCAGAAGGTGTCCCAGATGGACGGCGTCCGGCCGTCCTCGGCGGCGGCGCCCTCGATCTGGAAGGCGGAGGTGGCGGCGCCGAAGCGGAAGTGCGGGGGCAGGAGATCGATGAGCTCGTCGTGCTGGGCGGTGACGGACGGGGCGGTGGAGGTCACGGGATGCTCCTGGGGCGAGGGGAGGGAGGTCGCGCGGGCGTGAGGACGGCCCGGACGCCGTCGCGGGCGTCCGGGCCGTGCGGGGACGAAGGGTCAGGGCAGACGGTGGTCCGCGTTCAGCACGGTCCCGCGTTCGGGGCGGTACAGGTCGAAGCCTCGGGTGTCGCACTGCAGGCCGCCGACGATGCAGTGGTCGACCATGGCCTTGAGGGTGCGCTCCTCCCACGCGTTGAAGAAGTCGTAGTGGAAGGAGTAGCCGCGGCCGCTGGCCAGGCGGACCTGGGACATGTCGCCGTTGACCGGCCATGCCATCTTGAACTCGATCATCGGCAGGGCGACCGGGTGGGAGGCCGGGCACATGTTGTCGTTGGTTCCGGGCTTGACCACCGGGTAGGCCATGTGGCTCTTGTGGTCGGGGGTGTCGAGGTACAGGCCGTTCCAGCAACTGGGGGCCTGCATGCGCAGGTTGAGCTGGACGTCGGGCCGGCTCGGACAGCTCGCCGGGATGTCGGTGTTGAAGAAGCTGTCACCGCATTCCCAGCCCTCGACGAAGCCCTTGTGAGCCCGGAACTCCTCGGCGCTCTGCATCGGGTTGCCGACGACGAACCGCAGCCCCTTGGGGAAGGGCCGCACGCTCCGGTAGTCGGTGACGCCCGCCTTGTAGTAGATGACCTGCGGGCCGACGGGCAGGATCTTCTGGTCACCCTTGTACAGCGAGGGCATCCAGTACGCGGAGGCGTCCGCGGGCGCCTTGCAGGTGGTGGTGCCTCCGTAGAGCGAGCCGGTGGTGCTGGCGGCGTTGGTGGAGGTGTTGCCCATGAACGTGTGGTCGTGGGACTTGCCGAACTGGCCCGGGTAGACGATCGGGTCGTCCGGCGCGGTGTGGGTGACGGCGCAGCCGGCCTGGAACTCGTGGTGGTAGGCCGGGGGCGGGGTGGCTGTGGACGGTGTCACATCGGTGACCTGGGGTACGGCCGGGATGTAGCCGTCTCCGTCGGCGTCGTCGCCCGAGGCCTGGGTGGAGGCGGCCATGATGTGTCCGCTGTGGGCGTTGGCCGCGACGGCGGCGGGCGGGGTGCTGTTGTCCGTGTCCGCGGCGGAGGCGATGGTGCCGATGCCGAGGACGCCGGCGACGAGGGCCGTGCCGAGGAGGAGTGCGGGGAGCCGCTTCGGACTCGATCTCATGGGGATCTCCTGCCCATGGGGGTGGTTTCGCGTGAACGCGAAGACGCCACGCGACTGGTGTGATGGGTTCCCGTGCGGTGGTGCAGGGGTGGCGGAGTCCTGCTGCGGGCCCCGCCACCCCCGTTCAGGGAGTCCGGCGTCGTCAGCTGTAGACGCCGAACTCGTGGAGGGAGTAGCCCCACCCGGTGCCGCGCGCGGTGAGCTGGAGCTTGACGTACCGGGCGGTGGTGGCGGTCTCGACGGTGTCGATGTCCCCGTTGCCCGTGGTGGTGGTGTGGACGGTCCGCCAGGTGTTCCCGTCGTCGGAGACCTGCACGTCGTAGGACTTGGCGTAGGCGGGGTCCCAGACGAGCTGCAGGGTGCGGATGGGCTTGGCCGAGCCGAGGTCGACCTGGATCCACTGCGGGTCGCTCCAGTCGCTGGCCCAGCGGGTGGAGGTGTTGCCGTCGGTGGCGTTGGAGGCGGGGCAGGGGCAGTCGCCGTACGAGGCCTGGGCGGAGGAGGCGGTGGTGGGCCGGCCCTGGGCGATGTTGGTGCCGGTGACGGGCGGGGCGACGACCTTGACGGACTTCGTCTCGATGCCGGCGTTCCCGCGGCCGTCCTCGGCCTGGATGTAGACCTTCCAGACACCGAGCTTCTCGGGCGCGGTGACGGCGAAGGTGCCGTTGCCCAGGGAGCGGTACTGCGCGTCGACGAGCCGCTTGTCGCCGTTGGCGTAGTTTCCGCTGAGGTAGATCTTGGGTGTGATCGGGTCGCCGTCGGGGTCGCGGATGTCGGCGCGGACCGTGAACTCACGTCCCGCCGGGGCCGCGGAGGCCGGGCTGACGGTCATGTTCGTGATGACGGGCGGGGTGTTGTCGCCCGCGGTGGAGCCGGTGTACGCCTTCTTCACGGCGTAGTACGACAGTCGCTTCAGCCCGTCGGGCAGCAGGTTGAACCAGACGCCGCCGAAGTCGTGCTCCAGGCCGTAGTGGAAGAGGGTGGCGCCGAGGGCGACGCCCTGGTGGCCGGTGACGCAGCCCCAGCCCGTGGTGTAGCCGTCGGCCTTCTGGACGTCGGTGGGCTCGTCGGGGATGCCGTTGACGTCGTCGGGGACCTCCCACTCGCCGGCCGGGCCGCCCTCGGTGATGATGTACGGCTTGTCGTAGCCGCCGTCGATCCAGTCCTGGCGCACCTTGCAGAGGTTGCCGTAGGAGTTCATCGAGTACAGGTCGAGGTCCGGGGCGTTGCGCTTGTAGTAGGGCCAGGCGCCGGTCCACGCGTCCGTGGAGGTCACGGGGTGGTCGGGGTCGATGGAGTGGATCTTCTTGGCGACGTCGTTCACGAAGGTCGTGTACGCGTTGCGCTGGGCCTCCAGCTCGGTGCCGCCGTAACAGTTCTGCAGGCCGAGGACGGACTCGTTGCCGACGTTCCACATCAGTGTCGCCGGGTGGGACTTGTAGGTGTCGACCCACTTGGCGAACTCGGTGAGCATGGTGTTCTTGTACGTCGTGTCGGTGACGTAGTTGACACACCCGCCGGAACCGGGGCCGCCGCCGGGCTGGAGCCAGAAGCCGTTGACGACCTTCAGCCCCTGGGCGGCCGCGGCGTCGAGCAGGGGCTTGCTGGAGGCGTCCGTCCCCCAGGTCCGGACGGTGTTGACGCCCATGGACTTCAGGTCCGGCATGTAGCGGGGAGCGTCGGCCATCGCCGGGCCCCAGGTGAGGCCCTTGACCGTGTACGGCTGCCCGCCGACGGTCAGCTGCCAGTTCCCCTGCGAACCGGTCACCTTGACCGCGCCCGCCGGCGGAGGGTTGGTCCCGGCGTCGGTGCCGTAGACCTGGAACTCCCACAGGGAGTAGCCGTAGCCGCCGGAGCGGGCGAGGCCCTGCATGCGGACGTACCGGCCCGAGCCGGAGACGGTGAGATCGTCCGTGCCGCCGTCGCCGCCCGACACGGTCTTCAGGGTCCGCCAGTCGGTGCCGTTGTCGGACGCCTGGATCTCGTACGCCTTGCCGTAGGCGCCCTCCCAGTTGAGCACGACGCGGCTCAGGTTCCTGCTCGCGCCGAGATCGACCTGGATCCATTCGCCGTCTCGCCACTGGCTGGCCCACCGGGTACCGGTCAGGTTGCCGTCGACAGCGGCGCCGGCGGTGAACGCCTCACCCTCCTGGGAGGAGGCGGTGGCCGCCTTGCCCTGGGAGAGAAGCGTCTCCGCGGCCTGTGCCTGCGGGGACAGACTCAGGGTGAGCGAGGACGCCAGCAGGGCGCCGAGCGACACAAGGGACATTGCGTTGCGCCCGCGAGGACGAGTGGGCGTGGAGGGGGGACTGGACACGTGTGTGCTCCTGGCTGATTCATGACGCCGGGCGCGTGGGGCCGGACCGTCGGACCGGCTCGCGGGCGGCGCCGCTTGTGGAGGGGGATGCACGGTCTTGTCGTGCGAGCCCTTCCGGGCCGGGTCGCGGGGACGTGAGCACCCGGCCCGGAAGGGGGTCGAAGTCCTCACCGCCGTACGGCGGTGAGGCAAGGTCGTCTCAGGGGAAGGAGACGACGGTGGACGGCACGGTCGAGGTGCCGGCGGGGATGGTGGACGCCCCGGTGTCGTTGATGACGTGGTTGTAGTGGCCCATACCGCCGAGGGACACCACCAGGAGGCTGTGGAACTTCACGCCCGGCTTGACGGGTGCCTTGAAGCCGTGGTCCTGGACGATGGTCGGGTCCACGTTGTAGTTGCAGTAGCTGCCCAGGCCCCACGCCTCGTGGGTGTTGACCGAGTCGTCGACCCGGTAGGCGGCGTACCCCTTCGTCGTGCCGTTCTGGATGGCGGCCTGGTTGGGGGCGTCGTACGCCTTCTCGTTCTGGTAGAAGATCGTGCGGCCGCGCTCGCCGTACCACTCGACGTCGTACTTGTTGAAGTGCTCGACGAACAGGCCGGTGGCGAGCACGTCGTCGCCGTTGACGCGGACGCCGTAGTCGGCGCGGTTGGTCTCCCAGCCCCAGCCCTCGCCGTGGTCCGCGCGCCAGACCCAGGTGTGGTCGACGATGGCGTCGTCACTGTTCACGACCATGCTGGTGGTGGCCTTGCCCGCGCCGGCGCCGCCGATGCGGATGTATACGTCCTGCACGGTGGTGGGGTTGGCGGCGTGGTCGGCGGAGGCGTTGCCCGGGCCGATCTCCAGGAGGGTCGGGGAGTTGACCGGGCCCGCGTCGATCAGGAAGCCGGCGAGCCGGACGCCGTCGACGTCGGCGACCTTCATGGCGGTGACGCCGTTGTCCGGGATGATCGTGGCGAGGCCGAGGCCGAGCACGATGGTGTTCGCCCGGTTCACGTGGAGCGTCTGGTCGACGTGGTAGACGCCCGGGGTGAAGAGCAGGTGCAGCCCCTGCGCGAGCGCCTGGTTGATGGTGGCGGCGGTGGCGCCGGGCTTGACCACGTAGAACTGGCTCAGCGGGACGGACTCGCCCTGCGGAGTGCCGTTCGCCCAGCTGGTGCCACGGGCGTTCACGCGCTTGGCGGGCGCGAAGACCTTGTACTCGTTGCCGTCCAGATAGAGGTAGGGCTTCTCGCGGGAGATCGGCGTCGTGTCGAGCGTGGTGTAGCGGGGCTCGGGGAACGAGGTGGCGGGTGCGCCCTCGACGCCGGAGAAGGTCTGGTTCCACACGCTGTTGGACCAGCCGCCGATGGAGCTGTCCCGGGTGTACCACTGCTGCTGCGAGTAGTTGCCGACCTGGCCGTCGACCTTGGAGTCGGCGATGTAGCCGCCGCTGGCCCAGCCGTAGCCGTTCGGCGCGAGGTTGAGGCCGCCCTTGACGTGCATGCGGCGGAAGGAGGAGGCCTGGGAGACCGCCCAGCGGTTGGTGCCGTTGACCGGGTTGAGGGTCAGGCCCTCGGCGCCGCGCCAGAAGTTCTGGGTGGCGTTGCCGTTGAACCAGCCGGCGTCGACGGTCACGTCGCCGTTGATGGTGGTGTCGCCCGGGCGCAGGCCGAGACCGGCTATCTGGGTGTAGAAGCCGATCTGCGCGTTCAGGTTGTTGTACGTGCCGGGCTTGAGGAGGAAGGCGTGGCGGCCGGCGCCGAACTGGGCCGACTCCTGCTCCTGGAAGACCTGGTCCAGCTTGGCCTGGATGTTCGGCGTGGACGGGTCGAGGACGTGCACGTTGGGGCCGAGGTCACCGCCGCCCGGCAGGGTCGGGCCGCCGCCGTCGGTGGAGCCGTACACCTGGAACTCCCAGAGGGAGTAGCCGTATCCGGTGCCTCGGGTGAGGCCGTTCATCCGGACGTAGCGGCCGGTGCCGGAGAGGGTGACGTCGTCGGTGCCGCCGTCGCCGCCGGTGACGGTCGTGACGGTCCGCCAGTCGGTGCCGTTGTCGGAGGCCTGGATCTCGTAGCTCTTGCCGTAGGCCCCCTCCCAGGTCAGGAGGGCGCGGCTGAGGGTGGCGCTCTGGCCGAGGTCGACCTGGACCCACTGGGCGTCGGTCCACTGGCTGGCCCAGCGGGTGCCGGTCAGATTGCCGTCGACGGCGGCGGACGCGGCGTAGGCGGCCCCTTCCGTGGAGGAGGCGGTGGCCGTCCTGCCCTGCGAGAGCAGGGTGGGGGCGGCCTGCGCCGTCGCGGCGGGCAGGACGGCGAGCAGGCCGCCGGCGAGCGAGGCGACGAGTGCGCCGACGGTGGCCCGTCGGACGGATGAAGCGGGGCGCCGGAAGGCCGGCGGGGACCCGACGGAAGACATGGGGCTCCTCGGTGTACATGGCGGAAACATGGGAGAGCGCTCTCCGAAACCTTGCCCGGCGGTCACGATGACGGTCAAGCCATGCGACATAGCTTTTCTTTTGGCTTTCATTAAGTGGCAGCGCCATCTGGTCCGAGACGGCCGGAGCCTGTACCGCCACCGGACACGGAGCCCCGATATGGTGCACAAGTGGGGAATCGACAGAGCGCGCAGGTGGGACATCGAGGACCGACTCTGGAGGACGTCGCACGTGAGGCGGGGGTGTCCCGGGCGACGGTGTCCCGTGTCGTCAACGGCGTGCGCAACGTGGCCCCCGGTATCCAGCAGGCCGTACGCGACGCGGTCGCCCGCACCGGCTACACGCCCAATCAGGCCGCCCGGTCCCTGGTGACGCGCCGCACCGGAACCGTCGCCCTGGTGCTCTCCGCGACGGGAAAGGCCTTCGCGGCCCGGGTGTTCTCCGACCCGTTCTTCGGGCGGGTGGTGGACGGCGTGCTCCCGGTCCTGCGCGAGCGCGCGATCCAGCCGGTCATGCTGGTCGCGGAGTCGGAGCAGGCCAGGGCCCAGCTGGTGGAGTACCTGCGGCGGGGTGGCGCCGACGGAGCGCTGGTGGTCCCGCTCGACGCGGACGATCCGTTGCCGTCGATGCTGGTGGCGGCCGGTGTTCCCACGGTGCTGTTCGGCCGCCCCCACGACTCCACGCGGTGCGGCTTCGTCGACCTCGACAACACCGCGGGCGCCCGGCTGGCCGCCGAGCACCTGTGGGCCACCGGGCGGCGGCGCCCGGCCACCATCGCCGCACCGGTCAGCGCCCCCACCGCGCGCGAGCGCCTCGACGGCTTCCGGGAGGCGTTCGCGGCCCGCGGGGTGACGTCGGTGCCCGTCGTACGGGGACGGTTCTCGGTGGACAGCGGCCGGCGTGCGATGGCGCGGCTGCTGAAGGAACACCCGGGGATCGACGGGGTGTTCGCCGCGAACGACCTGATGGCGCAGGGCGCCTGCCAGTACCTGCGCGAGGAGGGGATCGCGATCCCCGGGTCGGTGGCCGTGGTGGGCTTCGACGACTCGGTGGCCGCACGGAGGGCACGGCCGCAGCTGACCACCGTGCGTCAGCCGGTGGAGCGCATGGCGGCCGCGATGGCCGGCCTTCTGGTCGAGGAGCTCACCGGCGCCCGGCCGGAGCCGGCCCGGCAGCCGTCCGAGCCCGCCTCGAAGGTGTTCGAGCCGGTGCTCGTCGTCCGCGAGTCCACCTGACCCGGCCGCACCGGCGCGTCACGCCTCCAGGGCGTCCAGTGCGGCGAGCTGTCCCGTGATGCGGTCGGCCGACCAGGTGTCGAGCCAGGTCGCGAACTCCCCGCCGTAGGCGCGGGGGACGGCTTCCACGCGCATGACGAGGGCGAGGTAGACGCGGTAGAGGGCAAGGCGTACCCGGGCTCCGGTGTCGATGGTCCGGTCGGGAGCGACCGAGTGGTAGCCGGCCATGAGGTCGGCATCGTCCTCGGCGGAACCGAGCGGGTCGAGCCCGACGAGGTCGGCCAAGGGGTCGCCGAAGAAGGCGCGTTCGCCGTCGATGAGGCCGCTCAGGTGCCATGGGCCGCCGTTCCCGGTCCGGGCGAGGACGATGTTGCCCTCCCAGGCGTCGAAGTGGACGAGCGCGGGGCGGCGGACCTCGGCGAGCCGGTGGCCGAAGCGTACGGGCAGGTCGGCGAGGAGTCCGGGCGGGGCGGGCAGGGCGACCTCGAACCGGATCGCGTCGGCGAGGACGGCGTGCAGCATGGCGGTGAACGCGGAGGGCCAGTCGGGACCGGAGAGACCGGCGGACGGTCGCGGGTAGCCGTAGGCGGCTCCGGTGACGGTGGCGACCCGGGCCAGGCACTCCCCCAGCCCGTGGCGCAGCGCCGCACGATCGGCCGGTGCGATCCGGTCGCGGGCGGCGTCCCAGGTCGTGCCGTCGACGTGGGTGAGGAGGAGCCACTCGGCGGGGGTGCCGGGGCCGACCGGCTCGTGGTGGAGGACCGTGGGTACAGGAGCTCCGGCCCGGGCGGCGAGGCCGTGGAAGAGCGCCTCGGTGCCGAGGAGGCCCTGTTCGTGGGTGAGGGCGGGGGTGCCTGCCCGGGGTGCCGTCTTGAGCACCAGCCGCCGTCCGTCGGCGAGTTCGAGCAGGCGGGCAGCGTTGTAGAGGCCGCCGCTGAGAGCGGTGCTCCGGACGACCGCCACCGGGCCGAGGGTGTGCCGCAGCCGCTCGGCGGCGAGCTCGGCCGCCGCCGCGTCGGCGTCGTCGTCGGGACCCGGCGGAGGGGACGGATCGGCGGCGGTGGCGGCCATGGGCGCTCCTGTACGGGGATGACTCGGGGATGGTAGGGCGGCGGTGCCGTACCTAGGAAGGCCGCCCTGCGATGCCGGGCGGCCTTCCGGACGGGTACGACGGCTGCCCGGTCAGCCGGTGGTCGTCGCCCGGTGGGCGCGGATGATGTCCGCGTACCGCCGGCCGCTCGTCTTCACGGTCCGCTTCTGGGTCGCGTAGTCGACGTGGACGAGGCCGAAGCGCTTGTCGAAGCCGTAGGCCCATTCGAAGTTGTCGAGGAGGGACCAGGCGTAGTACCCGGCGAGCGGGGCGCCCTTGCGCAGGGCTCCGGCGCAGGCGGCCAGGTGCTGTTCCAGGTAGCGGGTGCGCTCGGGGTCGTGGACCTGGCCGTCGGGGCCGACGGTGTCGGGGAAGGCCGAGCCGTTCTCGGTGACGTACAGCTCGCGCACCCCGTAGTCCTCGGTGAGGCGCAGCAGGAAGGCCTCCAGACCGCCGGCGTCGATCTGCCAGTCCATGCCCGTGCGGGGGACGTCGGGGAGGCGGACCTCGCGGGCGTGCGGGACGGGTCCTGCCGGGTCGTCGGCGACGGTCACCGGGAAGTAGTAGTTGAGGCCGTGCCAGTCGAGCGGGGTCGCGATGGTCTCCATGTCACCTGCCTGCTCGGGCAGTTCGACGCCGTACAGCTCGCGCATGTCGGCGGGGAAGCCGCGGCCGTACACCGGGTCGAGCCACCAGCGGTTGGTGTGGCCGTCCATGCGGGCGGCGGCCGCGATGTCCTCGGGCCGGGTGGAGGCGGGGGCGACGGTGGAGTGGTTGGTGACCAGGCCGACCCGCGCGCCGGGGGCGGTGGCGCGGATGGCCTGGGTGGCGAGTCCGTGGCCGAGGAGCAGGTGGTACGAGGCGCGGACGGCGGCCGTCAGGTCGGTGTATCCGGGGGCCATCCGGCCCTCCAGGTGGCCGATCCAGCCCGAGCAGAGGGGTTCGTTGAGGGTGGTCCACTGGGTGACGCGGTCGCCGAGGCGCTCGGCGACGACGGAGGCGTACGCGGCGAGGTGTTCGGCGGTGGCCCGCTCGGTCCAGCCGCCGCGGCTGTCCTGGACCCGGTCCTGGAGGGCCTGCGGCAGGTCCCAGTGGTAGAGGGTGACGGACGGGGCGATGCCCGCGTCGAGGAGGGCGTCGACGAGCCGGTCGTAGAAGTCGAGTCCGGCGGCGTTGACCGGTCCGTCGCCGCCGGGGACGACGCGCGGCCAGGCGATCGAGAGGCGGTACGCGTCGGTGCCGAGGCCCTTCATCAGGGCGAGGTCCTCGGGCCAGCGGTGGTAGTGGTCGCAGGCGGTGTCGCCGGTGTCGCCGTTGTCGATCGCGCCGGGGGTACGGGAGAACGTGTCCCAGATGGAGGGGGCGCGGCCGTCCTCGGCGACGGCGCCCTCGATCTGGTAGGCGGATGTCGCCGTGCCCCAGGCGAAGGACGGAGGGAAGGCCTCCAGGTCGAGCGGGAGGCGGGCGTCGGGGGATGCGGACACGGAGAACCTCTTCGTGATGGGAGGAGACAAGGCCGAGAGGGCGGAGGAGTCGGAGAGTGCGGAGGAGTCGGGGAGCGACGTCACTTGACCGCACCCGCGGTGAGGCCGGCGACGAGGTAGCGCTGGAGGAGGAGGAAGCCGACGACGACGGGGACGCTCACGACGAGGGAGGCGGCCATCACCTGGTTCCAGTACACGTCGTTCTGGGTGGCGTAGCCCTGGAGTCCGACGGCGAGGGTGCGGGTGGTGTCGTTGGTCATGACGGAGGCGAAGAGGACCTCGCCCCAGGCGGTCATGAAGGCGTAGACGGCGACGGCGATGATGCCGGGGGACGCGGCCGGGACGATCACCCGGAACAGGGCCTTGATCGGCCCGCAGCCGTCGACCTTGGCCGCTTCGTCGAGTTCGCGCGGGATCGAGTCGAAGTAGCCGGTCAGCATCCAGATCGAGAACGGCAGCGAGAACGTCAGATAGGTGAGGACCAGGCCCTCGCGCGAGCCGAAGAGCGCGATGCCGGTGGCGTTGCCGATGTTGACGTAGATGAGGAAGAGCGGCAGCAGGAAGAGGATGCCGGGGAACATCTGCGTCGACAGGACCGTCACGGTGAAGACCCGCTTGCCGCGGAAGTCGTAGCGGCTCACCCCGTACGCGGCGAAGATCGCGACGACCACCGAGAAGACGGTGGCCGCGCCCGCCACGACGATCGAGTTCACGAAGTAGTCGGCGAGCGGGACGGTCTCCCAGATGTCGATGTACGGGCGGATCGTGAGCCCCGAGGGGATCCACTGGAACTTCCCCGAGACGTCCTCCAGCGGCTTCAGCGAGCTGGAGACCATCACGAAGACCGGCAGCACCACGAAGGCGGTGAGCAGGGTGAGGAAGATCCGCCGGGTCCACAGGAAGGAGCGGGGCGCGGCCATCGGGGAGCGCGGGGCCGTGCGCCCGCGGGCGCCCGCCGTGCGGCCGGGAGCGCGTCCCGTGCGCCGGAGTGGGTTCTCAGACATCGGAGGTCTTCCTTCCGCGGGTGGTGAGCAGGAGGTAGACGCCCGTGACGACGAGGAGGAAGAGCAGCAGCAGGACGGACATGGCCGAGCCGGTGCCGAAGTTCCACGTCTGGAAGGACGACTGGTAGATGTGCAGCGAGATCAGGTCCGCCGCTTCGGGGGCCGCCTCGCCGAACAGGACGAACGGTGTGTTGAAGTCGTTGAACGTCCACAGGAACAGGACCAGGACGAGGATCTGGTTCACCGGCCGCAGCGACGGCAGGGTGATGTGCCGGATCTGCTTGAGGACGCCGGCGCCGTCGAGGGCGGCCGCCTCGTACATGTCCCGGGGGATGTTCTGCAGTCCCGCCATGACGGTGAGGAAGGCGAACGGCCAGCCCTTCCACACGGAGACGACGAGCAGGGCCCAGAAGCTGTTGTCGCCGATGAGCCAGAAGGCGGGGCTGTCGCCGATGCCCAGCTGGTCGTGGAGGACGTGGTTGATCAGGCCGTTGTCCCGCTGGAACATGAACGCCCACGTGATGACGGCGGTGTAGACCGGCAGCGCGTACGGGACGAGGAAGAGGGTCCGCAGGATGCCGCGGCCCCGGAACTCCTCCTGGAGGAAGATCGCGGCGGCCGTCCCGAGGAACCAGCACAGCGCCACGGACAGGACGGTGAACAGACAGGTCGTCAGGAAGGACTTCAGGAGCGCCTGGCCGACCGGGGCGTCGAAGTCGATCGAGACGGCGAAGTTGTCGAGGCCGGCCCACGGAGCCGAGGACCAGTCGCGGATGTAGAACTGGGTGAGCTCCTTGAAGCTCATGCCGATGCCCATGAGCATCGGGATGAGGTGGACGAGGAGTTCGAGGAGCAGGGCGGGCAGGAGCAGCAGGTACGGCAGTGCGATGCGGCGGCGCCCGGAGCGGCGTGGTGCGGGTGCCCCTCCGGGTGCGGCCTTGCGCACCGCCGGGTCACTCGTGGGAGCGACGGCGGTTCTGGTCATGGAGGGGCGGCCTACTTCTTGGGCATCTGCTGCTGGGCCTTTTCGAGCTTGGCCCGCACGGACTCGGTGGTGACGGGCCGGCCCGCGGCGGCGTCCGCGAACAGTTCCTTGACGGCCGTGCCGACCACGGTCTCGAACTGGGACTCCTCGGGGACCTGCGGGAGCGCGGCGGCGCTGCCGGCGAGGGTGTCGCGGATGACGGTGAGGGACGGGTCGGAGAACGCCGGGTCCTTCTGGGCGCCCTTGACCGGCGGGACCGATCCGTAGGCCTTGTTGAGGAGGATCTGCTCCTCGTCGCTCGTCATGAACTTCACGAACTTGAGGGCGCCGTCGAGGTTCTTGGTGTTCTTGAAGACGGCCATGTTGATGCCGGCGACCATCGAGTTGGTCTGCTTGTCCTGGCCGGGCTTGCCCGCGGGGACCGGGGCGGGGACGACGCCCCACTCCTCGGGGGCCATGCCCTGGGAGGCGAAGGTCTGCGAGGGGGTCTGCCACAGGACCATGCCGGTCTTGTCCTTGGCGAAGTCGCTCAGGGACTGGTTCTGCGCGTACTCGGCGTTGCCGGGGGCGACGATCTTCTGGGTGGCCATCAGGTCGACGTACTGCTTGACCGCCGCGACGGCCCCGTCGGAGGTGAAGTCGGCCTTGCCGTCGGCGGTGAAGAAGTCGGCTCCGTGCTGCTTGGCGAGGACGAAGACCTGGTGGATGTTGTTGGACAGGTTGGAGCCCTCGACGCCGATGCCCCACTTCCCGTCCTTGCTCAGCTTCTTGCCGGCGGCGGTCACCTCGTCCCAGGTGGTCGGCGGCTTGGCTATGCCGGCGTCCTTGAACATCTGCTTGTTGTAGTAGAGGGCGTAGGCCATGGAGTAGAGCGGGACGGCGGCCGGGTCCTTGCCCGCGACGCCGGTGGAGCCGAGCGCGGAGTCGACGAAGCGGTCCTTGCCGCCGACGGCCTCGAAGTTCTTGGCGTCGAAGGGCAGCAGCGCGCCGGTGGACTGGAGGGAGGCGCTCCAGGTGTTGCCGATGTTGAGGACGTCGGGGCCCTGGCCCGAGGTGGTCGCGGTGAGGATCCGGTTGAGCAGGTCGGACCAGGGGATCACCTCCAGCTTGACCTTGATGCCGGTCTCCCGCTCGAACTGGTCGAGCTCGGGCTGGAGGACCTTCTTGTCGACCTCCAGGCTGGAGCCCTGGTTGGTGGCCCAGTAGGTGAGGGTCTTCGGCGTCGCCTCGCCGCTCTCCCCGCCGCCGCAGGCGGTGGCGGTGAAGGCGAGGGAGAGGGTGACGGCACCGGTGACTGCGGCTCTGATTCTGCGCATGGCTCCTGGGCCCTTTCGGGGGGATGACGGGGATGCCGAACGAGGAGAGCGCCTGGACCGCTCTCCGTGACATCGGCTTAATTTAGGATGTGAGTTAAACCCCACGGGAAGGTCGCGTCAAGGCCTGTACTGCGGGTATGTTGCAACGAACGACTTCAGAGACGGGGACCCAAGTGCACGCGAGAAGTGGCCGCACGGTGCGTGACCTGCGGCGTGAGAACCGCACCGCCGTTCTGCGCAGGCTGTACTTCGACGGGCCGAAGAGCCGCCTCATGCTCGGCCCCGCGACCGGCCTGAGCTCCGGCTCCGTCAGCAACGTCGTCGCCGAGCTCCTCGCGGAGGGCCTGGTCGAGGAGGCCGGCAGCGTCGACTCGGCCGGCGGACGCCCCCGTACCCTCCTGCGCATCACCCCGGACAGCGGATTCATGATCGGCGTCGACATCGGCGAGACCCGGATCAGGATCGAGCTCTTCGACCTCACCCTCACCGAACTCGCCCGCACGGAGCGGGCCCTGGCCAGCTCCGGGCCCCGCACCGAGCGCTACGACGTCGACCTCGTCGTCGGCCACCTGCGCGACGGCATCACCGAGGTGCTGCGGGCGGCGGACGTCCCCGTCGAGCGCCTCCTCGGCGTCGGCGTCGGGGTCCCCGGCATCGTCGACCGCTGCAACGACGACGTCGGCGCCGTCGTCCACGGCCAGACCATCGGCTGGGACACCGTCCCCCTGGAACGCCTCCTGCGCCGGGCCGTCGACCTGCCCGAGACCGTCCCGTACTGGATCGACAACGGCGCCAAGACCCTCGGCCAGGCCGAGATGTGGTTCGGCGCCGGACGCGGCGCCCGCAGCGCCGTCGTCGTCCTCTTCGGCTCCGGCGTCGGCGCCTGCTCCGTCGCCGACCCGATGGAACCCGGCCGCGCGCTCGAATGGGGACACCTGACCGTACGGGTCCGGGGGCGGCGCTGCCGCTGCGGCTCGCACGGCTGCCTGGAGGCGTACGCCGGCGCCGAGGCACTCCTGGCACGGTGGCGCGAAGCCGGCGGGCTGCCCCCGGCCGGAGCGGACGAGGAGACCGCGCTCACCGCGATGCTCGCCGCCGCCTACCCCGCCGACCCGGGAACGGAACCCGACACCACGGCACTCGCCGTCCTGGAGGAGACCGCCGAGTACCTCGGCGCGGGCTTCGCCGACCTCATCAACCTCTTCCAGCCCGAGCGGATCCTCGTCGGCGGCTGGGCGGGCCTCCAGCTCGGCACCCGCTTCCTCCACACCGTGCACCGGTACGCCGGCGAGTACGCGCTCCGCTACCCGGCGAGCCGTACGAGCATCGGCCTGGGCACCCTCGGCCCCCAGGCCGTCACCGTCGGCGCGGCGCTCCTGCCGCTGGCCGACTTCTTCGCCCGGGGCGGCCGCAGCCCCGAGCCCCGGCCCAGCATCCCCGCCCCCGCCTGGCAGGCCGCCCTCCAGGACCGCGTCTGACCCGGCACGAGCTCGCCGCGCGGCCCCGCTTGACCTTGACACCGTGACAAGGCCTTCAGTGGGGCCGAGGAGGTGGTCCCGATGACCGAGCGGAAAGACACCGCGCAGACGAACACGAACACGAACGCGATCACGACACGAGCCGTCCGAGGGCTGGAGCACAGCAGCTCGTCGGTACGGCTGCGGGCGGCGCTGGCGGTGGGTACGAGCCCGGATCCGCGGTGCGTCGACACCCTCGTCGGACACTGCGCGACCGAGCCCGACTTCTCCGTCCGCGAGATGCTCACCTGGGCGCTCACCCGTCACCCGGCGGCGGTGACGGTCCCCGCACTCGTCGGCGAACTCCGCTCGGAGCACGGTCAGGCACGGAGCCAGGCGCTGCACACCCTGTCGAAGATCGGGGACCGGGGGGCGTGGCCGGCGATCACGCGGGCGCTGCTGACCGACGCCGACGACGAGGTGGCGAAGTGCGCCTGGCGGGCGGCGGTCGCGCTCGTGCCCGAGGGCCGGGAGGCCGAGCTGGCCGGAGCGCTGGCGACGCAGTTCGGGCGCGGCGGACGCGAGACGCGGTTGAGCCTCAGCCGGGCGCTGATCGCGCTCGGCGACGCGGCCCTGCCGGCCCTGCGCGACACGATGGAGGACCCGGACCCCCACCGGCGCCGGCACGCGATCGCCACGGAGCGGCTGGCGCGCGACCCGGATGCCGGATTCGATTTCGCGATCGAGGAGGCGAAGCGCATCGTTGCCCTCGGCACGACCGGCCAGGAGGAGTGACAAGGGGAGTGACAGGCCATGCTGATCGGTGAGGTGGCACGGCGGTCCGGGGTCAGCGCTCGCATGCTCAGGCATTACGACTCGCTCGGCCTCGTGCGGCCGACGGGGCGTACCGACGGCGGCTATCGCGAGTACTCGGGCGAGGACATCCGGCGGATCTTCCACATCGAGAGCCTGCGGTCGCTGGGGCTTTCGCTGCGTGAGGTGGGGCGTGCGCTCGACGATCCCGGCTTCGCGCCCTCGGAGCTCGTCGACGACCTCATCCGTCAGACGCGGGAGCGAATCGCGGCGGAGACGGAGCTGCTCACGCGGCTCCGCCGGATCGGCGCCGCCGAACCCGCCGGCTGGGAGGACGTCCTCCGGAGCGTCACCCTCCTCCAGGCGCTCGGGTCGAAGAGCGCCGGGACGCGGCAGCGCGCGGCCCTGTCCTCGGTCGAGGGGGCGCCTGTCCCCGTGGAGGCGTTGGTCGAGGCGGCCCTGAGCGAGACGGACCCGAACGTCGCGGGCGCCCTGCGATGGGCGCTGGCGCAGGGGGTGGAGGGCGGATCCGCGCTCCTGGCGGAGGGCCTCGGCTCACCGGTGGCCGCGGTGCGGGAGCGTGCCGTCCGGTCCCTCGCCGAGATCCCGGACGACGAGGCGACCGCCCTGCTGCGGGACGCGCTCGCGCACCCCGATGTCGTGGTCCGCAGGTACGCGGCGCTGGCGCTCGGGGCGCGTGGTCTGGCCGACGCGGTCCCGACGCTCATCGACATGATCGTCGACGCGGCGAACGACGTCGACGCGGCCGACGCGCTGAGCGCGCTGGCGAGCCGCCCCGAGTCGGCGGACGAGATCGCCGCCGGGCTCGTGGATCGGCTGGTCGGCCACCTCGCCCACGGCACCGACCGGGCGTCCGCGCGCCGGCGGCTGGCGCAGGCCCTCGCGGACATCCCCGGTGAGACGGCGTCACGCGCCCTCGCGGAGCTGTCGCACGACGAGGACCGGTCCGTCGCGCTGACCGCGGCGTACGTCGTGGAGCTGCGAAAGGAGCGGTAGCGAACACCTCCACGGGCCGCCGTCACGCTCCGTGTCCGCCGTTCGCTCGCGCGAGTGGATCCTGCCCGTGGAGGGCGGCGACCGGGTCGAAGATCGTCGTACGCTCCGCCCGTAACCGTTCGCTGGAACAAGGGAGTTGTGGTGTCCACAGCAGTAGTGGTCGGTGCCGGGCCGGGGATCGGGAAGGCCGTGGCCGCACGGTTCGCCCGGGAGGGGTATGCCGTCGCCGTGATCGCGCGGACGAAGGAGACCGTGGCGCGGATCGCCGGGGAGATCGGGCGGGACGGCGGCAGGGTACTGGCCCTGACCGCCGACAGCACGGACGAGGAAGGGCTGCGGGCCGCCCTCGACACGGTCGGGGAGGAACTCGGGCCGGTCGAGGTGGCCGTCTACAACGCCGCTCTCATCCGGCGCGACGGCCCGGGGGAGCTCGACGCGCGGGGGCAGCTGGACGCCTGGGCCGTGAACGTGGTGGGCGCGCTCACCACGGCGAGCCACGTGGCCCCCGGCATGGCCGAGCGGGGGCGCGGAACAATCCTGGTCACGGGCGGAATGCCCCGGATCAACCCGGGCTGGGTAAGCCTGGGCCTCGGAAAATTCGGCGTCCGGACCCTGGTCGACCTGCTCGACGCGCAGTACGGTCCGGCCGGGGTCCACGTGGCCTCGGTGACCGTCCCCGGGGCCGTGGCGCCCGGGACGGCGTACGACCCGGACGACATCGCCGAGCACTACTGGCGCCTGCACGGCCAGCCCCGGGACGGCTGGGAGCGCGAGGTCGTGCACGGCGGCGTACCGGTGGCGCGATAGGGCCTGTCCGGACGGCCGTACGCGCCGCCCGGCCCCCGCCGTCAAGACGGCCTTTCCGGCCTCCGCGCCTCGGGACCGCCCGGGAACACGCTCTGAACGCGTCCCGTGCATGCCCGGACATGCCCGCACAGGAAAGCAAGAGCCCCTTCGGTCACGCACCGACGGGGCTTCAGCCGTGTCCGGAGCGACCCGGCATTCGTGAATGTTCCATGAACTACGCAGTGCGACAGAGGTCGCACCCCCATCTCGTGGATATACACGATGCAGGAATCCTTGTTCGATCGGCACTGGCGCAAATCCAACTGCCGGGCGTCCGAGCTCATGGAGCAGGATGAGGATCATCTGTGCACGGAACCGGCAACGGTCCTCAGGAAAGGAGAACTTCATGCCCCGCGAGCCTCAGGGCAACTGCATATCTCTTTCGGCGGCACCGGGACGATTCACATGAGCGCTGTCCTGCTCGACCCGCCCGGTCCTGTGCGCACCCTGCGCACCGGGGAATCCGATCTGCACCGGGGATTCCACGCCTGGGGCGATCTCGTCACGGACACCTGCGGCCCTCTGCGCGTCTACCGCACCGAGCCCGGCCATTTCGAAGGGGCCATCGCCACGGGCACGTTCGGCACCGTGCAGCTCGCCGAGGTCCAGGCCGGCCCGCACGCCGTCGAGCGCACCGCGCTGCTCGCCACCAGGGCGGCGGCGGCTCCGCTCTACCTCGCCTGCGTCCTGGACGGGGAGGTCCGGGTCCGGCAGGGGGACATCACGGCCGTCGCCCGGGCGGGCAACCTCTTCTGCTACGACAGCTCCCTCCCCTTCACCCTCTGGATGCGACAGCCCATCCACATGGTCACCGTGAAGTTCGACCACCACCTGGTCGACCTCAGGGCCGGGGTCGAGCACCCGCTGCGGGCGGCCACCTGGTCCGGCTCCGAAGGGGCCAGCGTGCTCCTCGCCGACCTGCTCCGCAGCGCCGCGCGGAACATGTCCCGGCTCGACGCGGCGATCGCGGACCACCTGGGCAGCAGCGTCGCCAGCCTGGTCGGCGCCGTCTGCTCGGAGAAGCTCGGCGAGGCGGTGAGCGACCCCGTCCTGGCCCGCCGCGCCCTGCTGCACCGGATCAAGACCTTCGCCCGCGCCCGCCTCGGCTGCGCCGAGCTGAGCCCCCGGCTGCTCGCCAGGACGCACAAGATCTCGCTGCGCTACCTCCAGCTGCTGTTCCAGGACGAGGACAGCAGTCCCGCCCTGTGGATCCGCAACGAGCGGCTCCGCCGCTGCCGGGACGACCTCTCCGACCCGCGCACGGCCCATCTGACGGTGGCCAACATCGCGGAACGCTGGGGCCTGGACAGCGCCTCGCACTTCAGCAAGCTGTTCCGCGAGCGCTACGGGATGGCGCCCCGCGAGTGGCGCCGCCAGTCGGCGCGCGGGCTCCCCTAGCCCGACCGCCCCTCCGCACCCTCTCCCCCACCCTTCCCTTTCTCCTCCTCGCTTCCCGTTCCGGTGCGCATGCCGAACCGGCGTGCGCAAACCCGTTATGCCGCATGCGTGTTCGCGCCAGCGGCGACGACGGGAAGCCAGGAGACTGGAGCCCGATTTCACAGGTTTGCGGTTCGGTTCTCCCGATGTTCCGGTCCATGCCTTCCGCATTTCTTTTCGCGCCTGTTCCGATCGGATTTCCCTCTGTAAAAGAACGGACATCATCCGCGCCATCGAACGGGGTTCGCTCGAATGTTGTTTCCTGCGAGAATCGGCATCATCGGAGGCGGCGCCTCCGCCGTTTGCCTCCTCGATACTCTGAGCCAGCGCGACGAAATTCCCGAGTCGGTCACGGTGTTCGACCCCTCCCCGCACCTGTGGCGGGGCCGTGCCTACCAACCCGACGCGGCGACCCTGCGGGTGAACGCCCCACCCGAGGACATGACCGTGCGGGCCGGCGACCCGGAACACTTCACCCGGTGGCTGGAAGCGCGGGCCGTGGTCCTGGGCACGCGCACCGACCACGTCGACGCCCGGTCGGGCATCACCTTCCCTCCCCGGGCCCTGTACGGCGACTACTTGGAGCAGTGCGCCCGCAGCGCGCTGAACCGGCTCGCGGCCCGCGGCTGCGTCATCCGGCTGGTCCGGGCGGCCGTGGTCGACCTGGCGCGCGAGGACGGCGCCCTCGTCGCGTACACCGCCGACCGCACCCCGTACGCCCTCGACCACGCCGTGCTCTGCGTGGGCACCGGGGAGCCGGCCGACCCGCACGGGCTGACCGGCACCCCGGGGTTCGTCGCGGATCCCTACCCGGTCGTGCGGCGGCTCGCCGGCATCGGCGAACGGGACCGGGTCGTCGTGGTCGGCAGCGGGCTGACCGCCGTGGACGTGGTGCTGCACCTGACCGCGGCCGGGCACACCGGCGAGATCCTCATGGCCTCCCGGCGCGGGGTGCTGCCGAGCGTCCGCCAGCGCCCGGTGGATCGCGAACCCCGGTACTTCACCGCCGCGCACTTCCGCGCCGTCGCCGCGCGGGGCGAGCGGCTCTCCGTCGACGACGTGGTCGCCCTGATGGGAGCCGAGCTCGCGGACGCCGGGTCGGGGCTCGACTCCGTCGCGGCGGAGATCGCCACATGCGGCACCGAGGACCCCGTCGGCCGGCTGCGGCGCCAGTACGAGCTCGTGGACGGCGCCGACCCGGGCCTGCGGCTCCTCCAGCGCGCGGTCCCGGACACGGGCCCCGACGTCTGGCCGCTGCTGCCCGAGCACGAGCGGACCCGGCTGCTGCGGGACCACTACCGGACCGTGATGAGCCTGTGCTGCCCCATGCCGCCGGCCAGCGCGGCGACGCTGCTCGACCGGGCCGACCGGGGCCGGCTGCGGATCGTCCGCGGCGTCGAGCGGATCACCGCCCGGCCCACCGGCGGCTTCCGCCTGGTCGGCGACGCCGGCGTGCAGGACGCCGACGTCGTCGTCAACGCCGTGAGTCCCGCCGCCCACCGCGTCCCGCACGGGGCGTCGGCGCTCGTCGACGCGCTCTCCCGCAGGGGCCTCGCCGTCCGGCATCCGCGCGGCGGCGTCCACGTCGCCCGGTCGACCAGCGGGCTGCTCGCCGCCGGCGAGACCGACCGGCGGATCCACGTCCTCGGCGACCTCGCCTCCGGGTCGCTCTTCTTCACCTTCGGCGTGCCCTCCCTGGTGGACCGGGCCGTCGACATCGCCGACGCCGTCCACGCGGAGGCCGCCCGCACCCCCGTCGGGTCCGCGGACCCGGTCCGCGCCCTGTGACCCTGCCCGGCCCGCACGCCCCGGACCCACTCGCACAGCCACACGCCTCATCCCTCTCCCCCGGCCGGACACCGGCTGCCCCCACACGACCGAGGAGCCCTCGCATGACCGAGATCGCGACGCAGGAACGGGCCGACTACCTGGCCGACACCCACACCGGTCTGCCCCTGCCGACGGAACCCGTCTTCGACTCCGTGCAGGACGACCGCAGGCACCGCAAGCAGCGCCTGACCGCCGCCCTGCGACTGTTCGGCAAGTACGGGTACGGGGAGGGGGTGTCGGGGCACATATCGGTGCGGGATCCCGAGGGCGACGACCTGTTCTGGGTCAATCCGTTCGGCGTCCCCTTCAGCCGGGTGAAGGTCCGCGACCTGATCCTGGTGAACTCCGAGGGCCGCGTGGTCGAGGGCCGGCACCGGCTCAACCCGAGCGCCTTCGTGATCCACTCCGCCATCCACCGCGCCCAGCCGGGCGCCGTCGCCGCCGCGCACGGGCACACCCCGCACTCGCGGGCGCTCGGCGCGCTCGGCAGGCTGCTCGAACCGCTCGACCAGGAGTCCGCCGCCTTCTACGGCGACCAGGTCCTCTACGGCGACTACGAGGGGCCGTCCATCAGCCTCGCGCAGGGCGAGGACATCGCCGCCCGGCTCGGCGACAAGCGGGCGATCCTGCTGCGCCACCACGGTCTGATCACCGTCGGCGGCTCGGTCGACGAGGCCGTGCACTGGTTCTTCACGTACGAGGCCGCCGCCCAGGTGCAGTTGCTCGCGGCAGCCGCCGGACAGGTGAAGCCGATGAGCCACGAGCAGGCCCTGGCGGCCCGCGACGGCTTCGGGGACCGCCATCTCGGCTGGTTCAGCTTCCAGTTGCTCTGGGACGAGATCGTGCACGAGCAGCCGGACCTCCTGGACGAGTGACCGGAGGCGGGCCGGCCGGGCCGTGACCCCGGCCGGCCCGGCCCACGAACGACACGAGAGGCCGCTCCCCCGACCGGGGAGCGGCCTCTCGCGAGCAGGCACCTGACCGCCGGAGCGCGCTCCGGACCGGATCACGGATCCGGACCGGACCAGGTCAGCGCGCCGACCGGCCGGCGGACTCGGCCGTACGCCCGTCCGCCTTCTCCATACCGCTCCCCTCGGGGGAGGCGCTCTCCAGGGAGCCGCCGTCCGTGACGCGCGCGGCCGGGGCGGCCCGGCCGGCCCGTCGCCTGGCGGCGGCCGCGGCGATCGGCACCGAGAAGGCCGAGACGGCGGCGATCAGGACGATCACCCAGGTGCCCTGGTGGTATCCGGTGAGCGCCTCGGCGTGCGAGGGGCTCTCCTCGCCGCCCATGAGCACGGTCACGACGGCGAGGACGACCGCGGCGCCCACCTGGTAGCCGGTCTGCAGGATGCCCGCGGCGAGGCCCTGTTCGGACTCGTCGACGCCCTTCGTGGCCGCGACGTTGGCCGCGGTGAACGCGAACGGGAAGCCGACGCCGATCAGCACCATGCTGGGCAGGATGACCAGCCAGTACGAGGAGCCCTCGCCCACCCGCAGGAAGAGCAGGAAGGCGACGGTGTAGGCGAACATGCCGCCGAAGACCGGCCAGCGCAGTCCGGTGCGGCCCAGCCACTTCCCCGCGCGGGGCGCGAAGGTGAGGATCATGAGGCCGATCGGCAGGAACGCGAAGGCCATCTCCAGCGGGGACCAGCCCCGGTAGGACTGGAGGTAGAGGCTGCCGATGAACTGGTAGCTCATGTAGGTGCCGAGGATCGCCGCGGCGATGAGGCTGGCGCCCACCAGGGACTTGTTGCGCAGCAGGCCGAGCCGGAGCAGCGGCTGCGGGCTGCGGGACTCGATCGCCACGAAGGCGGCGAGCAGCAGGGCAGCGGCGGCGAGGACGCCGAGCGTGACGCCGGAGAACCAGCCCGTGGACGGGGCCTGCACGATCCCGTACACGAGGAGCAGCATGGCGGCGGTGACCGTGACCGCACCGGCGGCGTCGAAGTGCCGCTTGGTGCCGTCGTGCGCCGGGTCCTTGGGGACCAGGATCAGGGCGCCGACGAGGGCCGCGAGGGCCACCGGCACGCCGAGGACGAAGGTCCAGCGCCAGCTGGCCTGGGTGAGGGCGCCGCCGACCACCACGCCGATCGAGTACCCGATGGCGCCGCAGGCCGTGTAGATGCCGAGGGCCCTGTTCCGCTGCGGTCCCTCGGGGAAGTTGCCGACGACGATCGAGAGGGCGGAGGGAGCGGTCAGTGCGGCGCCGATGCCCATCACGAGCCGGCCGACGATGACCAGGAGGCCGCTGTTCGCCAGTCCTCCGAGGAGTGAGCCGGCCGCGAGGACGGTGAGGCCCACCAGGAACACCCGGCGCCGGCCGAGCAGGTCGGACATCCGGCCGCCGAGGAGCAGGAAGCCGCCGAAGCCGAGGACGTACGCGCTCACCACCCACTGGGCGGCGGACGTGCTCATGCCGAACTCGTCCTTGATCTGGGGGGTGGCGATGCCCACCATGATGTTGTCGAGCGCGTCGAGGGAGAACGCTCCGCACACCACCACGAGCATCAGCCATTCCCGCAGGCCCCACCGCACACGGGCCTCGGGACCGCTCGGGCCGGGTAATGCGCCGTCCGTCGTGGCGTCGTCCGCGATAGTCATGAACTGGATCTCCTTATCGGACCGACCGTAGAGTCGAGGGCAGGACGGAGTGACCGCCGTTTTCCCCGTACGGGGGGCAGCGGACAACACCACTTCTGTACTAACCTCTACAGAAGAGGCTAACGACCGGCTGATCGGCCGTCAAGGAGGACATGTGGCCCGCACCGGACGCCCCCGCAGCTTCGACCGGGACGCCGCACTGCACACGGCGATGCTCGTCTTCTGGGAACGCGGGTACGCCACCACGTCGACGACCGACCTCAGCGCCGCGATGGGTATCAACCCACCCAGCCTGTACGCGGCCTTCACGAACAAGGAGCAGCTGTTCCGGGAGGCCATCGAGCTCTACGAGCGCACCGAGTCGGAGGCCTCGCGCCGGGCTATGGACGAGGCCCCGACGGTGCGTGAGGCCGTCGCCGTGCTCCTGCACGAGAGCGTCGACCGGTTCACGGCCGCCGACAAGCCGCGCGGCTGCATGATCGTGCACGCGGCCAGCAGCTGCACCACCGACCACGAGTCCGTCCGGGACTTCGCGCTGCGCTGCCGGGCCCGGACGAAGTCCACCCTCAAGGCCCGGCTGGACGCCGCCGTGGCGAGCGGGGAGCTCGCCGGGGACACGGAGACGGACCGGATCGCCGCCTTCTACACCACGTTCCTCAACGGCCTCTCGTTGCAGGCGCGCGACGGAGCCGAGCGCGCCCAGCTCCACGAGCTTGTGGACATGGCGATGTCCGTCTGGAGCCCCCGGACCGGTCCGCTGATCGCCGCGTGACGCGGAAGCGCGCACGGCCCGGCCGTGCGCGCTTCCCTACCGTCGGCGCCCCTCCGTCACCCGGCCTCCGTGATCTTGTCCAGCCAGGCCCGCGTGGCGTCCGGTGACTTGACGGCCTCCCACATGTCGGCCGGGTGGTTGAAGTTGGCGACGAACGCGTCGGCGACGCGCTGATCGGCCGTGGCGGTCACGAAGATCCCGCCCACGTGTTCGACGGGCGGCGCGACGTTGAGGTTCGACCAGGCGACGACCGGTTCGGCGATCCGCCACAGCCGCTCGGCCACCCGCTCGGCGAACGCCTCGTCGAACGGACCGCCGGCGACGATGAGTTCGGCGATCTCGAAGGCGCTGCGCGACCCGAGGTTGGCGCCCTGCCCGGCCAGCGGGTCGTTGACGATCCAGGCGTCCCCGAGGGCCAGGGCGATCCGGCCGGAGTCGAGCGCGGCCCAGCTGCGGCGCACCACCGGGGTGAGGCCGCCCTGGATCACGTCGCCGGGGCGGCGGATCCCGAACTCCCGGTCGGAGATGCGTTCGCGCAGGTCCGGCGCGTACTCGGCGACGAGCGACAGCAGCGTCTTCTCGAAGCCCGCCGGGTCCTCCAGGTGGTCGTAGGAGGCGAGTTGCTCCAGCGCGCCGCCCGGCAGGCCTTCGATGACCATGCCGTGCACGGGTCCGTCGGCGGTGAGGATCCGGGTGGAGAAGATCTCGCCCGCCTCGGAGACCTGGAAGTGGATGTGGCCCGGGTCGACCGGTGCGATGCCGTGGAAGAGGCCGGCGGTCAGGGCGCGCTGGGGGGCCGTGTACGGCGAGCGCTCCGGATCGCGCGGGAACAGACCGGTGGTGGCGGCCCGTCCGGTGGCGACCACGACCAGGTCGTGGTCGCGGGAGATCCGGTCGATCTCGGCCGCGTCCGGCCGGAGGACGACCACGCGGCCGCCGCGCTCCAGGTAGTCGGCGGTGAGCGTGGGCAGGTAGAGGCGGAGGTCGACGCCGCTCGCGGGGGCGTCGAGGCGGCCGAGGAACTCGATCCCCGGCTCCCCGCGGGCCACGAGACGGACGCCGAGGGTGTCGTCGTCCCCTCCCTCCCAGTGCGAGACGCCCAGCTCGCGCTCCCGGTCCCGGGTCTTCCCGAACCGGACGGGGAGGCTCAGCGGGCGCCCCGCCGCGAGCTCCTCGGTGCTGCGCTCGGCGTAGACCGTCGTGGTCACCCCGGCCTGCTGGAGCCGCAGGGCGAGGTGCAGGCCCGAGATGCCTGCGCCGACGATGGCGATGTCTGACATGGTGCTCCTTGCTCCTTCATGGGTCGGGCGAGCGGGCGAGGCCGTCGGCCGGCGCGCTCAGGCGAACTGCGGGAGGACGTGCTCGGCGAACAGTTCGAGGGAGCGGCGGGCCCGGTCGGCGGGCAGCCCCGGCGCCCGGCCGAAGAAGATGATCCGTTCGACGTCGCCCAGCGGCTTGATCCGGTCGCGCAGCCCCTCGGCGACGACGTCCGGCGGGCCCACCAGGAACAGTTCGCGCGGCAGGTCGTCCACGGACGGCAGCCCCGGGTTGCCGAACCACTCCTGGAACTTGTTCAGCAGGTACCAGTAGTGCTCCCTGATCTCCTGCCAGCCCTCCTCGGCGTCCTCGCACACGTAGACGCCCGGGGTGACGATGGCCGTCAGGCCGAACTCGGCCGGGTCGTGCCCGTGCTCGGCGAGGGTGCGGCGGTACAGGTCGAGGATCTCCGGCGGGGTGCCGAGGTCGGGGAGGAAGCGGAGCCCGTGGCGGCCCGCGCGCCGCGCCGCGGCCTCGCTCCCGCCGCCGATCCACACGGGCGGCGGGCTCTGCGGGACCGGGGTGACGACAACGTCGTCGAGGGCGAAGTGCTTCCCTGCGTACGAGAACGGCTCGCCGGTCCAGGCGCGGCGGAGGATCTCCACGGTCTCCTCGGTACGGGCGCCCCGCTTGGCCCGGTCGAAGCCGAGGGCCTCGAACTCCTTCTCCCGGTAGCCGGGGGCCAGTCCGAGCTCCAGCCGGCCG